>JBDVJN010000039.1:0-110409 GCA_039961455.1 Cyclobacteriaceae bacterium
CCAGAGATCTATCAAAATCCTCCCGCTTGGAATACAGGACCCCGATACTATTGTAGACATCCGCTATTCCCAGACTATCCTCTAAGCTTTGGTAGGATGGAAGGGCGGATTGAAAGTTTGACAAGGCTAATGATAAATTCCCTTGCGTGCTAGCAAGAACCCCCAGTTGGAAGTAGCTATCTGCTGTTCTCTGTTCATCTTTTATCTCCCTTGCAATGGAAAGTGCTAGTTGAAAATAATGAGCCGCACTATCAAACTCACTTTTTGGACGGTAGTTGATTCTGCCAATTTCATAGTAGTTTCTGGAAGTCAGGATTTTTTCACCGCTGCGAATGGAAAATTGAAGCGACTCTTTAAAGTAGAACTCCGCAGAATCGAATTCCCCGTTTTCTCTAAACACATATGCCAGTGCGTTTGTAGCAAATGCTACTTTACTGTCTTGAAAGTTTGCGCTATACTCCCGAATAATACCTCGTAAGCTGTCAATTTCGCTGGAAGATGCATTTTGTGCAACTATAGATTGGCATACTAGCCAACTAAGAATCCAGGTACATTTTCTCATTACTGCCGGTTAACTTCTAGGGTGGACTGAAAGTTAGGTATAAATGGGAATTTGCGCGAAGATTAATTACCTCCAAAGACCATGTCGGTACTTGTATAAGTTCCGCCAAAGTTTTCTGAAAGTGTAACCACTTGGTCTAGTGCGTCTTTGAATTGCGGGGTAGTTAGTTCCTCCAGAGGGTGAGTGAAAACAGCCCAGACAATGGCATTGAAAATTGCGTATTTCGAATCTAATGCACGATCAAAATTTGCCTCAAGCAATATTTTGTAGTGCTCCGCTTTCAGTTCAGTTTCCTCGACGATAGGACTCATTATTCTCATACGATTGGCACTTACGTCTGTGACAATCATAACTGGCCGTTCTCTCATCATAAATTGCCAATTACCCATCTGTCCCTGTACTTCCTCGATATCCTCGTGAAGAATAGTCCACATTTTCACGTTAGTCATTTTGGTCTCCTGAGCACAAAGGATTGAGGTGAAAAGTAGGAGAATGGTGGTAATAATGGGATACTTCATAACTGTCTTGTTGTGCTGTTGGAAATTAGAGTAAACTTCCATTAAGTTCAAACTCCTATGTAGCTTTATAACGACATATGAGGAATTTAGCATTAAGAAAATTCTATTTATATCTTTTACCACTGCTGGCAGCTTGTTCGACTCAGCCGAAGAATGAGGTAGAGATCGGTCGATGGTGGACAGAACAGGACCGCCAGCTAGTTCTCTCTGAACTGAACAGAACTACTAGTGAACTACAAGGTGAAATTGAAGAACTCTCACTGTCACAATGGTACTTTCGTGAGGAGGCAAACCGGTGGAACATTGCTGAGATCGTTGAACATTTGGAGATGCAAAACCAATTACACTATAGAGAAATAGCTGTAATTGCGAATAGCCCACGGTATTTGGAATACAGAGCCATCACTGAAGGCAAAGATGGACATTTCACAAAATATGCAACGGATTCGATCAAAGGACAAGCCAATTGGTTTCTGCAACCAAAAGGCAAGTTTTCCTCTAAGGAAGCGGCTGAAGCTGCTTTTTTCACTGCCAGGGGCAAATTAATTGAGTACGTGGAAAAAACGGAGGCCGATTTGCGAAAGCAATTCACTTTTCGAACCCCGATGTACGAAAAGGAAGTATCTGAGGTCAAGATTGGTGAGGTTCGAGATTTGCATCAGTTGCTATTGACAGGAATTGCGCACACTGATAGACATTTGACTCAGATAAGAAATATCAAGAAACATCGGAAATTTCCGTGAGTAACGCCTGAAAATTTATGTGGGATTGATGTAAGTATGTTGACCTTTTGGATACTAATCCAATAGAAAAAAATACTGATGCGCCGTGACTAAAGCACTTGAATGGACTGGTAGAGCTATCCCATTTCTTCTTCCTCTGATACTCATCATCTTTCTGGTGATGATTGCTAAAACGTTCTTTTTGCAGGCAAATGCGAACGAACTGTCAAGCGCCATTACACTTGATATGCTGTTAACAGTGCCATTCATCTACTTTTTGCTAATACGAAAAAGGGAAGTGCCAAAAATCACTGTGGTGCCGGTGTTCATTTTAGGAATAATTATTTGCAGTCTAATCCTACCTGCAGACAATAGATTTTTGCTCGATCTCGCTAAAATGTGGATGCTACCAGTCGTAGAAGTGGCTATTCTTGGGTTTGTGCTGATCAAAATCAGAAAGACAGCTGCATTGTTCAAGAAAGAGAACGATATCGCACCAGATTTTTATTCAGCACTGAGAAAGGCTTCAGCAGAGATCTTTCCTACAAAGTTGGCGTCGATTTTTTCCATGGAGATTTCTGTTATTTACTACAGCTTCTTTGTCTGGAAGAGAAGAAAACTCGTTGCAAACGAATTCACCTATCACAAAGAAAGTTCTATTCGAATCTTGCTAGGAGTATTCATCTTTATTATTCTGGTAGAGACAGCCGTGATTCACATATTGCTTCAAGAGTGGAGCGTTGTTGCCGCTTGGTTTCTGACGGGCCTCAGTGTTTACACAGCGTTTCAGCTATTTGCCATTCTCAAATCAGTCAGCAGAAGACCAATATGTATTTGCGAAAAAAAATTGATTCTAAGGCATGGACTTTTATCGGAAACAGAGATACCTATTGAGCAAATCAGGTCCATAGAGCTTACTAGTAAATCAATTGAGGCCAATAAATCAAATCGGCTTTTATCACCACTTGGAGAGATGGACGGGCATAATGTAGTAATTGAGTTAACGGTGGATCAAGAACTCTTAGGGTTTTATGGAATCAAAAAATCGTTCCGTAAGATTGCCTTTCATGTAGACGAGAAACAAAGGTTTTTTGAGGCTCTTGAAGAAAGATTAACCAAATTCAAAAAGTAGGAAGATGTTAATCTTGAATTACTTCATCCGACCTGATCTGCTGTTGAAAGGATTTTCGTAAAACTCAAGCCAGATTGTGTGGTTTTTTGGAGAAAGAAGATACTGATTCCTGGTACTAGCAAAAGAAGTGACTGCTCCCTTGTTTACTAATTTTTCTCCCTCAATCCCATTCCTTTTCCACAACTTTGCCAATCTACTAATAGGCTATGGAAAATTTCACCATATTAACAATTGGACTAATCCTCGGCGGAGCGCTTATTTTACTGTTGGCGATCTCACGAACTCACAAGATCTTCAGATTTCTGACGCTAAAGAAAACGCGAAGTAACTGGAGAAATTTGTACCTGTTAATGGCCTTCTTCTTCCTTGGCTATGTGGCAGTAACGTTGATCGTCTTTATGGGATATGAAAATATACTACCACTACTTACAGGTGTTATTTTCTTTTTTGGTGCGGTCTTCGTCTTTATTGTGGTATCCACAGGATCGAATACTCTGAAAAATTTGCAAGAGGTCAATGAAGGGCTTGAGGAGAAAATTCATGAGATGAAGGTTCAGAACCAAGAGCTTCAGCAATTTAATTATGCTACTTCGCACGACTTGCAAGAACCGATGAATACAGTGATCGGATGCGTAAGTATGCTTCAGCAGGACTATGGTGATAAAATGGATGAGAAAGCTAATCGATTTATGACGTATTCTATTCAAGCCGCAGATCGAATGAAAGAGCTAATCCTGGGATTGTCGGATTTCCTGAAGATTGGAAGGGATAGATACCGGGATGTGACGGATCTGGACAACCTGGCAAATATTGTAATTCAGGAATTGCACAATTCAATCGAGTCCTCTGATGCGAAAATTAATATCGAAAATTTGCCAACACTGAATGTGAATGCAAAGGATATGAAGCGTGTTTTTCAAAACCTAATCAGCAATGCATTGAAGTACAGAAAACCTGACGTAGCTCCTGAGATTACCATTTCGGCGAAACGCCAGGATACAAAATCATGGCTCTTTACTGTGAAGGACAATGGCATTGGTATCAATGAAAACAGCTTCGAGAAAGTCTTTCAAATCTTTGCTCAGCTTCACCATCGCGATAAGTATGAAGGTATGGGTATAGGACTTTCCATTTGCAAGAAGGTGGTTGAGCTTCATGGCGGGAAAATCTGGCCTGAATCCGAGGTGGATGTGGGAACCACGTTTTATTTTACGCTGAAGAGCTAATCGAACTATCTACTTCTTTATCTCCGATTCCATTCTTTATAGGCAAACTTGACCCGATCACTCATCTCTCAAACTCTCAACAGGATTGGCTAGCGCAGCCTTAACTGCTTGAAAGCTTACGACACCAACACCAATAATCAGAGCGACCAGAGCAGCAAATACAAAGACCATCCAGTTGATTCCGACCGAGTAGGCAAATCCATTCATCCATTCGCTCATCCAATAGTAGGACGCTGGAATGGCAATTAGTGCTGAGATTCCGATCAATTTTGTGAAGCCAGTGGATAGCAACAGTATGATTTGCGGAATTGTTGCACCCAGCACTTTTCTAACCCCAATCTCTTTCACTCGCTGATTGATGATAAATGCTGAAAGGCCAAGTAGACCCACGCAAGCTATTGCAATTGCCAAAAATGTGAAAATGCTGAAAATTCTCCCTGTTGCCTTTTCGGCAGCATAGAATTTCTCCATGTCATTATCTAGAAAGTACGATTTGAACGGCGAGCCGGGAACAAACTCCATCCATTTGGATTCAAGTTGATCCAGCGCTGCCTTAGTATCATCACCTTCTATTTTGACTACTAGTTTTGAGAAAAAGGGAGCTGGTCCCTCAAAACTGGTAAACGCGGCTGGTTTTAGATCTACATGAAGAGATTGAAAGTGAAAATCATTCACAATCCCTACAATTGTATATTCGATAGGCTCCGCCGTTGCATTGATTTGATGTATCTTTTTCCCCACAGGGTCTACCAATCCAAGCTTCTCGACAGCTGATTGATTCAAGACCATCGAGAGGGTATCGTCAAAATTCTTTGAGAAGAATCTACCTTCAATGATTTCTATGTTTAGCGCCTCAGGAATTTCATCACTAAAGGTCATCTGTCGCATCACCATGCTTTCTTTCTGCCCTGATCCAGGCACACTAGCTGTGAAGTCACCGGTAAAATCACCAGGCATTGTTGAGGTATAGCCGCTAATCTTAATATTTGGGAGCGTGTTCACCTCATTTTTGAATGTTTCAAATCTATTTATATCGGCATTGGGACCGGGATTGATATCACCAACATTTTCAATAACGACGATATTGTCTTTGGTAAACCCTAATGGCTTGTTTAGCATGAAGTCCATTTGTTGAAAGACAATCAATGTCGCACTGATCAAGGTGATTGAGATAGCAAATTGAGCAACTACAAGACCGTTTCGCAGACCGGCTCCACCTTTTGTTTTCAGCGCTCCTTTCAACACGGAGAGAGGGGCAAAGGCGGAGATGAAAAATGCGGGGTAAAGACCAGCCAACAAGCCCACCAGGATGACGATCCCAATAATGGTGACGATTGGTAGCGGAGCAGCGATTTGAAGAATACTCAATGGCCTGGCGGCAATTTCGTTGAAAGCCGGTAAAACAAAATAGGCAACGCCAATAGCAAGGAGGGCGCTTATGAAAGTTACCAGGATTGATTCTGTCAAAAACTGGCCAACGAGCTGACTCTTCTCAGAACCCAATACTTTCCTGATTCCAACTTCTTTTCCTCGCTCCGTGGAACGGGCGGTGGAAAGATTCATAAAATTGATGCATGCAATGAGAAGGATAAACACGGCAATTATCGAAAAGATGTAGACATAGTTGATATTGCCATTGGCTTTCATCTCATTTTCAAGATTTGAATGGAGGTGAATGTCTCTGATATGATGAAGTTGGTAATTGTATCCGTTTCCTGCTGCGACATACTCGTCGTAGGATATTCCATTTCTCTGTTGTATTGGTCCTTCGGCATATTTTTTGACAAAAGCGGGAAATTTATCCGTGACCTGATCAGGATTCGTGCCTTCCTGCAACTTTAGATAAGTCATTGTAGTAAAACTCACCCAGTTGGCCTGGTTGAAGAAAGGAAACTGATGGATCGTAGTGAGATAGTCAAATCCAAAATGGGAATTTTCAGGGTAGTCATAGGCAACGCCTGTCACTCTTTGCGTTGTGCCATTGAATTCTACATTTTGACCCATCGGATCTTGATCTCCAAATAGTTTTTTAGCAATTGTTTCTGAGAGAATTACAGAATTTGCATCGTATAAGGCCGTCTCCGGATCTCCAGTCTTTAGCGGAACATTCACAACGGAAAAGAAGGTTGAATCCGCATACACGATTTTATCTTCTAGGTAGTAATCATCACCAACTTTAACTGTAGTTGGGTTGAAAGGTCGAAAACATCTGCCCTGATCAATTACTTCTGGAAAATCTTCAACCAATTGTGGTCCAAAAGAATGCGGTGCCAGGGGATAGTTAACTTCTCGCTCAGGGTACACCCGGTTTATCCACATCCGATAGACGTTTTCATCTTGGAAACTGTCATAATTCGTCTCATAATCGACGTAGAGATAAATCAATAGACAGGTGGTCATGCCGATGGCGAGTCCTAAAATGTTAATTGCAGTGAAGCCTATTTTTTTAACAAGACTTCTCCAGGACGAAAGGATAAAATTCTTAATCATAGGTTGGGATTTGTAGTAGTATACTGTGAAATTGGGCGAAAGTTTCCTTTATGATGCTAATTGCAATGGCTTGGGCTCAAAGTTTGATTTTTGCAGTCTTGTCACTTATCCATCTGAACTGGGGATTTGGTGGAAGTTGGGGCTTCGACAAATCACTACCAACAAATGTGGAGGGTGAGCGCGTTTTGAATCCAAAAAGTAGAGATAGTATGATAGTCGGTATCGGACTGATGTTCTTTTCGCTATTCTATATGGTCAAAGCGGACATCGTTTTCATGGACTTGCCCTCTCTGGTTGAGTCGGCAGTTGGGTGGCTAATTCCGATCGTGTTTCTATTGCGAGCTATGGGAGATTTTAAATACATTGGATTCTTTAAAAAATTGACGAGTACGGATTTTGCGTCTCGCGACACACGGCTTTATTCTCCTTTGTGTTTGTTTATAGGAATAAACGGAGTTTTAATAACCCTTAATATCTCGTAGCGATGGAATGGTACGGCCCATTAACAGTTTTACCAGCAATTGGATTATTAGTCATGTCGACTTCGAATTTCATTGTTTCTCTTAATTCAGAAATTATTGAACTAGGAAAGGCTGAGAAGAGAAAGGAGGATATTATCAGACGGAAGCTAAAACAATTGAAGAGACTAGGGTTTGCAAATGCCAGCTTTTACGCTGCTTCTCTTCTTTTTCTCCTGGCAGGTTTATTCGATGCATTTTTCTCTCAGATGATTGTTTTTGATTCATTCATGATACTAGGAGTATTGACCACAACTTTAGGATTGACTTTTCTATTCATTCATTCTTTAAAGTCGGTAGGTATTCGACTGAGGAATTTGAAGTTAGATTAGTCGAGGGGAGTGCTGCTTCGCAAACTTCTACTACAAAAAACTTCGGTTGACCGATTTAAGGCATCGGGAAACACTTTCAAAAAAGGACTCATTCTGCAGATCTACCCGCTCGATATCCATAAGCGATTGATCTAGGTCCGCCAGACCAAGCGCCGTAGTATCGGTAACCAATGGGAGAGTGAGGATTAAAGTCTGAATACCCAGTGCCAATTTCGTAATATCCTCCACCACGATATCCGAAACCTCCAATTTCATTGTCGCTTGTAGGCCAGTCCAGGTTCGTTGCGCTTGCAAATTCGAGATTTCCATCCCCATGAGTTCCTTTGAACGCTCTGCCAATTGGGTTTCCGATCGTTATCACCTTTTCCCATACACTACCACTCAAATCCATTACCCAATAATATGAGGCTCCGAAAATTGCTCTGGTTTCATCGCTCAACTGACTCTCGTCATAGCCATTTGCAATTACAATTTCCATGTCTGGAGTGATGTATCGTTCCAGTCGATCATAAGTGTTTGTTCCCCACACAAATTCTGCTGGTATTGGTTTAGAAGGGCCACGTGCAGCTTTTTCGTACTCAAGCTCTGTTATCGGCCGAAGCGCTGCCCAATCTGTGAATGCTAGTCCGTCTGTAAAACTGACAAAGTTCATGGGACGATTTGGCGATTCAGCTACATACCTGTCCTTTTCTAATAGTATGCCACCCCGTTTTTTATAGTAGTCAATTCCGCCAATCGGTGATCTATCATACGTCCAGCCTGCGGGAAGTGAATTTAGAAAAGCAGCATACTGTCCTTGGGTTAATTCATATTTCATGACGTAAAAAGGATCATATCCTTTAGGGAAACTAGCTGGTACAGGCCCTTTTTGATCGCCATTATACAGGGCATTTTCGCTCCAATAGTACAGTGAGTTGTAGGTTGGACTTACAGCTATTTCACTTTCATCTGAGATGGTAAAAGAACCTTTGGGTTCACCATTACCATCACTTTGATAAAGTGCTGCACGTCGGATGGCATCACGATCAGGACTCCCAACTGAAAATGATCCTTCAGGTATGTAGACCATCTCGAGACCATGCACGTTCATTCCAGTAAGACGATTTCTCCTAATCTGCTGGTTTGTGGTATCTAATAAAATTTGAAGTTTAAAATTCATGTCACCGCGATAGCTTTCGGATGCATAGAGAAAAAAGCCAAGACTATCTTCGGATACTTCGATTTGAGGAGACACACCTTCCCGAGTCTGCAAGACCTTGTGCCCAGTTGGCAACAGCTTTACATGATTGTTCCACGGAGTATTAAACTTCATGAACACCCAGACTGCATCTCGATTTTTCCTATTGTTCCAACTGTTTTTCCATTCTATATCAAAAATCACACTTATCGGATATCCATCCATACCTCTGCGATCCATGGATCGCACGTTTTTTATTTCTAGATCAGAACCAAATGCTGGTACTACTGAGATCAGAATGAAAAGAATTACTACTTGTCGCATAACTAGGAGTTTGGTAAGGAAAAACGAAAAATGGCAGATAAATGTTAGGAACCACTAAAGTTGAGCATTGTGAGCTATCGAAATTAGCTTTCCGGCAAGTATTCTAGCCTTGCTGGTTCCTTTGAATGAGCCATTGAAATCCAAAACAATAATGGTGATTTTGGAGTCTTTGAAGTGACGTAATGTTGAATTGTGTCTGACAAAATCATCAGATCCACTATGGACGATTACTTCTCCCCGTGAAGAATCAAATAAATTCCATCCATAGCCATAAAACAACTCGCCTTGCTTTTCGACATGCCTGGTGAAAAGGAGGTCAGTGCTACTTTCGCTCAACACCTTACGATCGAATAACGCTAATTGCCACTGCATAAGATCTTGAACCGAGGTGATAATTCCCGTTGCTCCTTTGTATCCGTAGTTTGTAGGCCAAGTCTGAAGATTGTCGGTTTTGCGCTTTGACCAAGGAGGGATAGCCAGAGAATTCCATTTCTTCAGATCACCAGAGAATCCTGTATGAGACATTTTCAAAGGTTCGAAAAATTCAGATTGCAAAAACTCTTCGTATGACTTTCCACTAATGATCTCAACAAGGGCAGCTAAAAGTTGATAGCCATCGCTGGAGTACCTGTAGGTCTCTGTAGGTTGAGAGTCTTTGGACAGTATTTCATTGATGGCTTCATTTCTACCAGTGATTCCATCGGCGGAGTAATGATCACCTAGTCCAGAAGTGTGAGTGAGTAGTTGGTGAAAGGTTATGCTCTTTTTGCTTTGTGGAACATCTTGTAGATACTTTGAGATAGTATCATCAGTTGAAAGGAGACCATTGTCTCGAAGTCTTAGAATTGAAGCAGCACAAAACTGTTTAGACAGGGATGCAATCCAGTATGAGTACTCCTGATCGAGATCTAATCCATAATTTCTTTTATGTAAAACTGTACTTCCCTTTGCCACCAGAACCGAACCGGTAAAATCCAGCCTTTTTTCTGCTTGAATCAAGGAATCAATCTGCGAAGTGACTGATAACTTTGGCTGTGCAGTGCTATTTGTAGTTAGAGCTGGCAGACTAAAAAGAAATATCACTAAGTGAACTCGACGCATATGTTGATTATTTGTACAACTAACGAATCTAGCCCATAATTGTTAATGATTTTGAATCATACTAAAGAAAATCATTCATTTTTTAGCGTAGCAGCAGGATTTATCTGAGTCGCTTTAAATATGACCATTCCGGAACTAGCGATGACGAGAACCAACATTCCGATTGCGGCACTAACAAATATCAAAGGATTTATAGTTACTTGATATGCAAAGTCCTGTAGCCACCAGTCAGCTAGGAAGTAGGCACCAGGAAGACCCAAAATCAATGCTGATCCTAGGAGTACTACAAATCCTTTTAATAACTGCCAAATCATTTCGGATGAACCAGCACCTAACACCTTCCGAATTGCAATTTCTTTTGAACGCTTATGTGCATTGTAGCTCGCCACTCCGAAGATTCCCGAAACTGTTAGAAGTATTGTAATTAGACAAAAAAACCAAACGATGGTCTGCAGTCTGTTTTCGGCAAGATATAACTGGCCAAATCGGTCATCAAGAAACTCCGGTTCCAGTCGAGGAAGGTCTGGATAGATTTCTCGGCCGATCCGTTCGATGCTTGCAAGCACTGCTTCCGTGGACTTTGTGTTGAATTGTACTGATAGGTATCCAAAGTTGATAGGGAGATTTCGGCTGAGTGTGATGGGTTCTACATCAGTATGCAATGATTTAAAATTGAAATCTTTGACAACACCAACGACAACACCTGTGTCAGCCCAAGCAAGTTGTTGATTTATTGGATCACTATTCCCAAAAGCCACAGCCGCCATTGTTTCGTTTATGATAAACTCTCTCTGATAAGGATTTGTGATCGAGAAATTCTGTCCAGCCACTAATTCAATCTTGTACGTATCCAGAAAGTTCTCGTCTGTCTCTAGAATACGACTCATATGACCCTCTGAATTTCCTAGAGGTCTTACAGTCTCCATGCTAATTCTGTAACCAGGAACATCACTTGAAACGCTTACACGAGTTACACCCGTGGTCGAAATCAATTTTTCCTTGAAAGCCTCTATGTTTCCTCTCATCGATCGGTTAATTTCTATCAGCAGAACCTGATCTTTTGCAAATCCCAAGTCTCTTCCCTTTAGATAGTTCAATTGACTGTAGACAATAACCGATCCGATAACCAGGATAATCGAAAGGCTAAACTGTGTGATGATCAAAGCCTTCCTGGTTAAGCCAATTTTCTTGAGGGATGAGGAAGTGGAGCTTCCTGATTTTATGATTTCAGCTGGCTTAAATCTTGAAAGAACAACAGCCGGATAAACACCAC
Organism: Cyclobacteriaceae bacterium; assembly: GCA_039961455.1. GTDB lineage: Bacteria > Bacteroidota > Bacteroidia > Cytophagales > Cyclobacteriaceae > Ekhidna. The sequence goes on from JBDVJN010000039.1 coordinate 11,376, forward strand.
TGATCAACTCCAAGCCTATCAAAATGTAAAGCAGTGGAAGAAGTATCTCAGGATTTGCTATAAAGTTAAGCGGAAGTTGGAGACCAGACAGTTCTCTGAAAAATGGAGCAACGATAGCAAGAACTATGGCGCTGCATATTCCTGCAAATAGTAAAAGAACCAAATTCTCACTCATAAATTGAACAATGAGCTGATGACGAAATGCCCCAACAGTTTTTCTAAGTCCCACTTCCTTGGATCTGTCAAGTCCTTTGATAACTGTGAGGTTGATGAAGTTGATGCAGGAGATGATCAGGACGAAGGTTCCGATGGAAAAGAGAATGTATATGTAGTAGACATTTCCATGGTCGGCGTTGTCTTTTTCCTGGTTTGTGAATAAGTGAATTTTTTGCAAGGGAGTTAGAACAATGCTAAATGGATCTTCTTCGTTTCCATTGTATCGGTTAATAAACTCAGCTTTAGCCAACTCCTTGATATTCTCTAAACCATCTTTTTCTGACTCGACGAACGTGTACACGAAGTAATTTCTCCAACTACGCTGGTAGTCCTCATCTCCGTAAGAATAAATTGAACAGAGGAAATCAAATCTCAAATGTGATTGTGCAGGAACATCTTTTATCACCCCTGTTACAGTTCTACTTCTACCTCTATCTGCCTGAAGTTCCATCGTTTTTCCCATAGGGTCTTCCTCGCCGAAATATTTCTTGGCCATACTTTGTGTCAAAACAATTGACTTTGGATCCGTTAGTGCGGTCTTTGGATTACCCTGAACCATCTCGTAGGAGAATAAACTAAGTGCTGCCGAATCTGCATAAAATACTCGTTTCTCCACCACCTTGTTTTCGCCAACTTTTACCCAAGTATCTCGTGCTGGAACAAATCGAACCATGCTTTTGACGTCTGAAATATTTTCTAACAGATAAGGTCCTAATCCAATGGGGCCTGCAGCCCATGCTCTGTCGCCACCATGATCCTGACCCAAACGATAGATCGCATTACCTTTTTCATGATACTGATCATAGCTCAATTCGTATTTCGCGTACACCAACGCAAGCAAAAAAACCGTGATACCGAACGCCAAATTAGCCAGACGCATAAATCCCGAAACTTTATCCTTTTTCAGGTTTCTGTAGGTTATTAGTAGGATATTTTTCATAGATAAGTAGTTTGGGTTTGTAATGAGCTTTTGAAATGATTTTGAACGGGTTAGGGAGTAGTAGCGAAAGACTTGAAGGAAGTATCGAATAGTCAGGAACTTTGTGGAGGACTCATCTTGACTATAAAACCACTCGTGCAAATCACCTTGTACTTCCTCCAGGTAATACTCGGAGCAGTACCATTCGAGTAGACGATCAGCCCATTTGGGAGGGGTGCTATGTTTGTGTTCTTTCAAATTTTTGAACTTCTAACTGAAACTAGCCACTAAAGTCAAAGCTGAGATTGGGAATCATATCCCACATCTTAATTCGTGTTTCACGTGCCTTGTTTAGGGCTGCATAACCAGAGGCGGTAATCTTGTAAAGCCTTCTCCTTCGCCCTCCTCGTTCTTTTATAGTACCACCCATATAAGAAGTGACAAATGCTTTCTTTTCAAGCCTCACCAAAGCAGTATGAACGGAACTTAAAGTGAGCTTCCGTCCGGTGTTTTTATCAATTTCTTCTACAATGGAGACAGTGTATGCATTGCCATCAACGACTGCGGTCGTCAACAAGACCAATTCCTCAAATTCACCAAGATGTGTTCCTTTCATTCTATTAGTGTTGTAAATGTAAGACTAATACAAAATGAAGTAACGAAAAATGTGAGTTTTAGGTTATGAGTGACGTGAGAAAGAGCAGGGAGGGCTTGTTAGTTTGGCTACCAATTTTTCTACTCCATCACAACTGTGACACTATCTTGGAGTTTGGGAAGGTTCTTATAGCTCCATTCTGACCATGATCCATCGTAGTTCTTTACATTCTTATATCCCAACAGCTCAGTCAAAACGAAATAGGTAAGTGAGGATCTTACACCTGTTTGACAGTACGTGACAATTTGGTGATCTGCTGATTGAACCAATGGATCATAGAGACCAGCAAGTTGCTTATAGGATTTGAACTTTCCATCCTCGTCAGAATTAACATTTTCCGCCCAATCAATATGAATGGCTCCTGGAATTCGTCCCCCTGAGGTGGCTCCTTTTTTCTGCCTTTTCCCAGAAAATTCATCGATAGAACGTGTATCCAGAAGGAGTATTTTTCCTGGGGAATTGAGATAAGATAGAAGTTCTTCACTTTCTATCGAAGAAGAAAGGGGGGACGACGAAAATTTGAAACTGCTCCGATTTGGGATAGGAAGTAGAGAATCGGTTGAGCCTTTAATCTTCTTCCATGCATCTATACCGCCATTTAGTATTTGGACATTAGATAAACCATAGCTTTTAAGCACCCACCAAAGCCGGGCTGCATCGCATGATCCTACGCCATCATATACCACCACCTGGTCATTATCATTGAGTCCAATTTTCCCCAGAAGGTCTTCCATTTCCAGCTTACTTGCCATCATACCCCCGAATGGATATTGCTCACTTTCTATGTCAGAGCGCCAAAGATTGATTGCCCCCACGATGTGATCTGCCTGATAATGTTTGTTTCTTCGAAAGTCGATGATCTTGATCGAGGTGTCTTTAGTAAGGCGCATCAGGTCTTCCGCTTCAATTAAGTGTCTAGTGCTGTAATAACTGACAACCTTAGGCTGAACTTCTGGAGTAGTGGCATCTCTCGGTTTAGTACATGCCACTAGTAGAAGAAGGACTAAACCATAGGACTTAATCTTCCAATGCATACCATTCGATTTCGTTCAGCGCTTGCCTTCTACCTTTTTTCTGAGGGGGGTAGTTTGTGGTGAGATAATTAATGATGACGTCTTCCTGATCCCCGAGTTGCCATAAATTTTGCGTCCTTTGCATCCATCGAATGGTTGAGACCCAGCGCTCTTTATTCATTCTGTTTTGGATTACCAGTTTGGCTGAATGACAATTTGTGCAATTGTTTACCACAGCCATTAACCCCTCGGCTTCAATAAGGCCGGTTCGCAAATGAATGCCGTCTTCGATTTTATCTGAATTTTCACCAAGTAAAGACGTAGTAGTCTCTTCAACTGAGATGGCTAATGCCGACATCCTTGGGTCGATCATATAGTAGAGGAGGAGTGCCACGACCAATCCCGTTACCGTCAATACCAGATAAGTGAGTTTTGAAATAGCCTGAACAATTTTTCTTATTTCTTCCTGCTCGCTCATCATTCAACTTTGATTGCGATTCGATGACATGCATTGTTGAGATATCCCTTGGGATTCCATCCAGGCAACACCATTGGCTGACTGTTCCCATCAGAATCAGTCGCTCTGGCCCAAACCTCGTAATATCCTTTTTTTGGAAAGGAAATATTTGCAGAGAAATGTTGCCAGGCTAATCGATTGGCTGGTGTTTCCAATTCAGCAGAATTCCAGCTAGACCCAAAATCAATGGAGTAGTCCATACTTTTTACTTCAAGCTCACCTGCCCACGCATGTCCTCTGATTTCGAGTTGTTTGCCAAGCTCAAGAACAGCTCCAGATTTTGGGTAAGTAATCAACGACTTGACAGGCATCGACTCGATGATGCACATATCTTCATCTTTTACAGCTTCACCTGGTGAAACAGGATCACAGGGAATTCGATAGGCTGTCCCTGTCATTTTAGTTCCATCATGGACTTTGTCTCTGATACTGATTCTATTTATCCATTTCCCCGATGCTGAAGCAGGCCATCCTCCTGCAATCAAACGCAATGGGAATCCGTGCGCCAGAGGAATATCTTCCCCATTCATTTGAAAAGCTAGTAACGTTTCATCCTGCAACGCTTTTTCCATAGGAACTCCACGCGAAATAGGCTCTTTGGCAGAATCACCACTTAGATGCGTATCTACAGCATGGTATCCAATGTAGACAGCGTCGCTTTTAATCCCTACGTCCTCCAATACATCTCGAAGACGGACTCCCGTCCAACTAGCACAGGAAACTGCTCCAACAGTCCACTGATTTCCTTTGGCGGGCGGATCAAACTCACTTCGTCCATTTCCTCCACATTCGAGTGTTACTTGATAGGTGTGGTGTGAAAACTTGCTTTTTAGATCCTTTAGAGAATAAGTCTTTGGTTGTGCAACTGATTCTCCGTCGAAGGTGATAGACCAGCTACTACCGTCAATGTCTTTTGGAATTATTCCATTGTTTCGGATAAACATGTTTTCAGCAGAGGTGACCTTCTCGTCGAGCAAACGCGCTTTTGCCTCAATATTCCACGGCCGATCATTTAATACGACCATTTCCTGGTTCAACCCGAATAGCTTGTATGGGTCGGAATCCTGTAAAACTATTGGCAGATACTTTTTTGGCATTGCTCTTCCGAACACAATGGGAGCGCCAATGAGACTAGCCAGAGAAGCAAGCGCTGTTTTGTTGACAAAAGATCTTCTTTTCATGATATGGAAGCCAAACTGTGCTATCTCAAATCTATGAAATCTTATCGTGTAATTGGTACAGTCAGTTTTCAGAGATCAAGTCAAGGCAATAATTGATCTGAACATCAACTCCCTGCAGGACTTCTTGAATTGTGGGAGAGATTTGAGCATTGGGAATGACACCACGACCTGCATCTATCTCGTCACGCAATGCAGTCGTATACTTCCACATGGGGATATTGACTCGAATTTGAGAATTAGGGAGCGTTACCGTTTTTGATGCACCACTTGTATTTCCAAAGCGGCCACCGCCAGTTTCCTCACCAACAATGTAAGCACGATTTAAATTGTCCAAAACTGACACCACATCAGCAGCCGTTGAAAAAGTCCATCCATCCGCTAAGAGATAGAGACTGCCTTGAAAGTTGTCTTTTTGACTGGATTGAATTGAAAGACCCGAATGTGAGGTCATCAAGTTTGTGTTTTCTGAGCGCACAACTTCCCCATAGCCACTGTATTGATCGGTCACCTCAATTTTCTCAAAATACCCAAAGTCATCATTAACTAAATACGAAACAAGGAGCGCTCCGAAGCTATCTTTTCCACCGCCATTTCCTCTTAAATCGAGAATAAGATTTTTCGTCCCGCGTTCTTTTAGATCTTTGAATGTCTCGGCTAGGAATTGCGTATAGTTATAGCCATTACTTCTCAGCGATGATTCTCCAAAACTGCCAATTCTCAAATAGCTGTAATCTTTTTCATGTTGCAATTCCATTATTGCGCCTGGTCGAGAGAATGACTGAATGGTTTCCAGGTCTGACCAGTTTTTACCACTAACTCTTACGCTTGAATTACCCAGATTGACCCTGTAAGAAGTTGATCCCTTTGTGTGGTAAAGTTGAAAGTAGTAGTGGAAAAAATAGGATGTCATCTGGGTTTTACCTGACGTTACAAAACCATCTGAGGACTGATGCTTGAATATCTCTTCAAGGATTTTTGGAGTCTCGATGTCGTTAATTGAATGAATTTCATCACCTGGCTTGAGAGCAGAATCCAGTGATTTTCTCACATATACCCTGCCATTGTTAATGCTGATGGTAAATGGGAGGAATAGATTGTTTCTTTGAAATTTAGCACCTGAACTTTCAGGCAGTGATGCTCGTGTGTGTCCGCATCGAATTTTACTTGCAATGAGTGTTATCTCCTTGTAAAAATCCATAACGGACATAGCAGTTAGGTTGGTTTCAATGTGGGAAAAGAGCAAATCCATACTATCGATAGGAGTGTATCTGCTATATCCGGCATGGAAGTTCTCAAGTTCACTTTTTAACTCTGCTAGATCCTGACTGGCTTGCTCTTTTGTTAAATCCTGTGTGTTGCTCTTGCAAGCAAACAGAAGAAAGGTGAAGAGGATCGGAAATGTTTTTGTCATAGTCTGATTTTTAACCACCTCTCAGGATCAAATTGATAAGTGGGTTCGGGAGGCCCTGCTACAAGCGTAAATGCAGCACAATCACCAGAAGTTCCTGCAGGAATACCAATGATATTCTCAGGATCGGATTTTGGCATTAATCCTGCAGCAAGTGAAATGTCCTTGCCTTCAAGTAGGGATCTGCTGATAATGAACTCTGCCTCACGTCGCGATCCCATCCCCAACGTGTTGGCAACCCATCCAAATTCTTTAAGATGAGTCTCACGAAGTTTGATTGTTTCAGCACTCATGTCACTTTCCCGCATTTGCCAATCGAACTTATCGCTGGAATTCCACTGACCTTTACCGCCTGATTTGTAGTTGACTTTGCCAAGCGCTGCAGATGCATGCAGTACGATGGTTTTCTTTTTATCAATACAGAGGCAAAGACTTGCCACATACATCGTATCAGAGATCACGTTGATTTTTAGATGGTCATTTTCTTGAGAAATTGAAAGTTGGCTATTCCCATTTTCACCCAGCAGCTGAAATAGTTTTTTTTCGCTTTCAGTAATTTTCCCATCCAGTTGAGACAAGTCGATTTGGGCTGCGCTCGCTGTGGCCAGGAGACATAAAATGGCTAAGAAGGTAGGTTTCATTGGTTGACACGTATTTCTGCAATCCTTTTATTAAACAGGACACTGAGATATTGGGTTACAATATTTCACAGTGATTTTTTCACGTCTTTTCTTCTGAACCAATTTCACAAGTCTTTGGGCTTTTCCAAAAGAGGATTGCAGGCTAGTCATTTCACATTTGCGAAAAATCAATAACTACAGCATGAAAAGATTAAGTTTTGAAATTTCGCAACACCTTGTTTAAAATCTCATAACTTAAGTGGCTTAAGTAAGACATATGAGTAACCGACGCGTTTTTATCAAGCAAATGAGTGTATTGCCACTCCTTTCTTTTCCCATTGGTATGTATGGAGCAACATCCAGCAGGGGACCTGTGCAGGGGCAAAGGGAAAAACTAGAGGAGGCTGGCCCAATGATTCCTCCCGTACCTGCGATCCTTTTGACAGTCAATGGCCTTGATGGAAATCCGGATGAAATTTCAGTGGTCTGGACGTTTGTCGTCAATGGGAAGCCTCCGCAAATTGGAATCAGTGTCGGGGATGAACATGTGGCGATGGATATGATTAAAAAACATAAGTCGTTTGTATTGAATGTTCCTACTGCAGCGATGATTGAGCAGTTTGACCGAGTTGATATGAGTTCATCAAAGATTGCCAACAAGTTCGAGCTGTCAGGATTGACAAAAGGAAAGGCGCAATCCATCAATGCTCCAGTTGTAGAAGAGGCTCCGATTCATGTAGAATGCAAGGTCTCCCATGAACTGCGAGTTCCACCTATGCGTACGGTTTTCATTGCTGATGTTACTGCTACGACCGTACTTCCAAACGTGTGCGACGAAAACGGTCGCCTAATCGTTGACAACATCGATTTCTTTGGGATGACTGCTGGAAGTGGAGAGTTCTACACCATGGGTGAGAAGGTTGGTTATATTGGGAAATCTGTTGGTAGGGATGATATTAAGTATTAGCTGTTTGTTACTCCACAACTAATTTACCTACGAGTGTATTTTTATCAGTTAATATCAAGTAGATTCCCGAAGGAACACCCTTCAGAGAATAGCTTTTACCAATTTGGTTTGGATAACTTTTTATTGTTTTTCCATCCAGATTGACAAGACTTACAGCTTCACTGGATCCATTAAAGTTAATTTTAAAAAAATCGTGTGTCGGATTTGGATAGACTACCGAATTTTCCTTTTCAAGTAAGCCAAGTATTGAACTTATAGTTAAGATTTGTCTTGTCTGTGCTGCAAACAAAGTGTCGTTTCCAGCCTGCAACGCAGTAATGGTAACTTCACCCGAATTGTTTATTGAGACAGTACTTCCAGTTATTGAGGCTACTTCAGAATTGCTTGATGAGAAAGAAACAGGAAGATTAAAGGTTGATGATGCAATTAAATTAAAGTCTCCAGAGTCTTCCGTAAGGTTATCTGGAACCGGCTCAAAAGTGACGTTCTGGAAATTCTTTACTACAAGTAATGACCCATATATAGGACGTTGACCAAGAGCGTAGGTTAGATCCGCAACTTTCTCATAATTGGAGCCGTCATTATCTATTCTGAAAACTACTCCTAAATCATCCGAGCCTCCAAATAAGGTATAACCCCATAGTTGTTTTTTGTGAACAACTAAGCCTCCAAAGGGAGTAGAACCATTATCCATGTCGCCCTGTTCAAATTCATGGACAACCGTGTAGTTTAATCCATCCATATCGATGGTGTAAATAACTCCATTACCGTGTGCTCCCCCGGTTGCAGACATCCCCCATATTTTTCCATTTTCTTCAACCAACTTACCCCTGAGATTGCTCCCTGTGGTAGACTGAAAATCCCTGATTTTCGTATATCCTGTACCATCTGGATTCATCTGGAAAAGAACTCCACCGTTATGTATTCCACCACTACGTGTTGTACCCCAAATTTTACCGCCATGATAGGAGAGCGAATTTCCAAAAGGAGTATGTCCTGTATCGTTCGTGAAGTCCAAAATCTTGGTGAATCCTGTGCCGTCAAGATTGATATTAAAAATAACCCCAATATTATTAACTCCACCATCAACTGTCATACCCCAACATTTCCCGTCCAACTCTAGCAATTGGCCATACGGGGTATCGCCATTCGTGCCATCAAAATCATGGACTTTGGTGAATCCAGTTCCGTCATCATTGATATGAAAAATAGTTCCCATATCGTTAATACCTCCATTGGCTGTCATTCCCCAAATTCTTTTATCTACTGGGGTTAAAGTGTTTCCAAGGACAATTCCACCATTTTCACCGTCGAATGAATGTACTTCCGTCAGTTCCGAACCATCAGTATTAATGGTGAAAACTACACCTTGCCCAACGTCACCTCCATAAGTGGTCATTCCCCACAGTTTCGAGTTGCTAGGTACCAACCCTCCATAAAGAAGACCCCCAAAGACATTATCTCCAAAATCAAATTCCTTCTTGAAATCTGTCTCATCAGGTTTAACGCTAAATATTGTTCCATGATTGGTCTTGCCGCCTGCAGTTGTAACAGACAATAATTTAGTTCCATTGTACAAAAAGGTACCTTGAGGGGATATTCCCTCAAATTGAGCCAATTTTCGAACTTCCTTAAATTCAGCACCATCGTTCTTAATGGAATATATCACACCTCCATTGTTCGCACCTCCATTTAATGTTGTCCCCCATAATTTAGAATTTACCTCCACAAGGTCTGACCAAGGTTCTTTTCCATCAGTTTGATGAAAACTATGTGCGACGGTGTAATTAGCCCCATCGGTGTCAATGTGAAAAATCACGCCGTATCCATTGCCACCCCCGACACTTGCTGTACCCCACACTTTTCCATTGCTGAAAGTAAGGTTCCCGCGGGGATTCCCCCCATTGTTAAAGACAAATTCATGCATAAGGGTGTAATTAGTTCCATCAAGATTGATTCTGAAAATCGCACCCAAATCACTGGAAGTTCCGGCAGATACTGTGCCCCATAAGTGATTGTCTATTTCTCTAAGTGAAGCAGTTGGAAGATGCCCAGTTGCTGCGGAGAAATCATGTACTTTGGTAAATCCCGTTCCATCAAGACTTAAATTGAAAATAATACCCGCACCTCCAATTCCTCCATTCTCTGTAATTCCCCAAAATTTACCACCCGACTCAATGAGATCGCCAAGTGGTCTGGCACCATCTTCATAAATAAATGTATGAATTACTGTGTACCCAGTACCATCGGCCTCAAGCGAAAAAATCACCCCTACTCCTCCGGTTCCGCCCGTTCGAGTCATACCCCAAAACTTACCACCGTTCATAATTAAACTGCCATGGGGGGCTGATCCGGTTGTCTTATTGAAATGGTGAACTACCTGGTAGTTGCTGCCGTCAGTATTGATATTGAAAATAACCCCTTCACCATTTGATCCTCCGGATTTTGTTAACCCCCAGTATTTACCGCCCTCCTCAATAAGAGTACAACTGGATTCAGAACCTCTAATTGGCCGAAAATCTTCCCATAAATTCAGGTTAGTACCATTTTCGTCAATGGTAAAAATACTGGTAGAACCGAGGCCAGCCAGCTTCTGTGACTGAGCGTTGGAGATGAAAAATACCCCTAGAAAAAAAAATGTACTACTTATGAGTTTTCCCAATGTCATGTTGGAGTAATTGTGTTTTTACAACTGTAACAATCAAATCTACTCAAAACGCCTGCTACTCGCTACTTATAATATATAAATGGCAGAGCTTTGAGATTACTAGTGTGTTGACTGTTATGATGAAATGCCGAAAATCCAATCTGGGACAAGTAGTTACAGGAAATCTGCTGGTCCCGTCGCCTCAGGTCATCTCAAGGAATTGCCAATACGCAAAATGATCTTAATATAGCCTTCCAGTTCACTGGGTTTAATATGTGTGCTATAGTTTGTCAAGGCCATTTTACTCCCACCAACTTCAAGCTTTAATCGATGATGACTGGAAAATATGGCAGTTAGTTCATCCGTGATCATACTCTTGATTATTGATTTGTCAGAAGTGGGTGCAGCACAGACATTGTATATTTTGCTAAAAACAGAATTACCTTCGAATTCAATCACATCTTTTTTACTGTAAGCCGAAAGATTCCCCATTCCCACTTTGAGGGAGATATCAAAAGCCGGAACATTTATTTGATTAAAAAGAAGGCAGAGTAAGGTTTGCCTCTGTTTTTGGGAAGAACTAACGTGTGTCTCTGAGTCTGCATGAATTTGCTTCACTTCATCCCAGAAGATGTAATCGCATATCCATATTTCAAAATCACCCACATGACCCTTTAGTACATTACTCACTGCGTGGCTATTTCCTTTGGAAAAAACAGGGAGAGAACCAAATTTTTCCTGAATAGTTGAAGGATCAACTGCCTCAACGAATGTTAGCTCTCTGGAGTTTGCAAACAACTTGAAAGCAGCAGTACGTTTCGCATCTTTCTTCAGAAGCCACCAAAAGAGCAACCCGATTAAAAGTAGAAAGCCAACTATTGTAAGAATGGTCACTAACACCGCATTAGTAAGTTAGTGTACCTAGTTGTAAATAGAATCTAAATCCCCAGATGATTCATTAGCTCATATACAAGGAACGCGGGCCAAACAATTGCTTTGATAAAACCAAGCACTCCTGACCAGAATCCTACGGAAGTTGAAATGAAGTAGATGGCTGCACCTATGAAACCTAGTCCATAGATAGCACTGCCTGAGTGTTGACTTTGAGTTTTCATATCAATAAAGGTTACCGTAAGATCCCTGATAACAGGATAATAGACCATGACGGACATCATTCCAGCTGTTGATATTTATGAAGAGTCTGAATTCCTTAATAAGGGCTCTTTAACGTAGCAAATCCTCTATGGAAAATGAAGTAAAGCAAATGACCCGTTTGATACTATATTCGTATCAATGCTTTCGCTGATCCAAAGAGCACAGACTTTTGCGCAAAATGTTGCGATCATCTCTCAAGGAGAGTCTTTCACCTATCAGCAGCTTCTGGACGAGTCCTGCCAGTTCGCATCGACATTGTTGGGTGGTACTCAAGATCTGAAAGAAGGTAGAATTGGTTTCATCGTGGAACCTGGCTTTGATTATGTGAAAACTCAGTGGGCAATCTGGAGGGCAGGTGGAATTGCCGTGCCGCTTAATCCCAAAGCTCCCATATCATCACATGAATATGCACTTGGTGACGCTGACATTTCGCAAATAGTTTGTTCTCCCGAACATGTCGATTCCATAAAATCAATTGCGAATGGTGTCCCTGTGATCTCTTCAAAACCAAATGAGACAGCGCAATGTGAACTGCCTGATATTGACCCAGTCAGAAGGGCAATGATCCTGTATACAAGTGGAACCACAGGGTCGCCAAAAGGAGTAGTAACAACACATGCCAATATTGAAGCACAGATCACCACCTTGACCTCAGCGTGGCATTGGTCATCAAATGACCACATTATTAATGTACTCCCGCTTCATCATGTCCATGGAATTGTAAATGTGGTGAGCTGTGCGCTCTGGTCGGGAGCCACATGTGAGTTCATGCCAAAATTTGATGAGGGGAGCTTATTAGATCGGTTGACATCTGGTCAGGTCAGCCTATTCATGGCTGTCCCCACCATCTACTACAAATTGGTGTCCTTTTGGGAATCCCTGGAAAAAACGGACCAAAAACAGATATCTGAGGGGTTGGAAAAGATGCGTCTGATGGTCTCCGGTTCTGCGGCTCTACCAATTTCAGTGTTGGGAAAATGGCGTGAGATCAGCGGGCATACCCTGCTGGAAAGATATGGAATGACGGAAATTGGAATGGCCATTAGCAATCCATATGAAGCAGAACGAACCCCCGGGCACATTGGAACTCCGCTACCAGGCGTGGATGTCCGCTTGGTGGACGAAAAGATGAATGATGTTGAGCGTGGAGAACAAGGAGAGATTCTAGTGAAAGGTTCTGGCGTTTTTGCCGAGTACTGGAACAAAGCAGAAGCAACGAAAAAGGCGTTTACGGCTGATGACTGGTTTAAGACAGGCGATGTAGCTATTGATAATGATGGAAATTTCAAGATCGTTGGAAGAAGCTCCATTGATATTATCAAATCAGGAGGATACAAACTTTCAGCGTTAGAGATCGAAGAGGTGTTGAGAGAACATAAATCTGTAAAGGACTGCGGTGTTGTAGGAATCCCAGATGAAGAATGGGGTGAAATTGTGGCAGCGAGTCTGGTTGTTGATCAGGATTTTGACCAATTGAAATTCAAAGAGTGGATGTCAACCAAATTGCCAGGGTATAAGATTCCAAGAATTATACAAGCAATTGACGATCTTCCAAGAAATGCGATGGGAAAGGTGGTGAAAAACGAATTGAAAAAAATGCTAAATCCTGGGAAATGAAAATATACGGTGTTGCCTTCCTTTCTGCATGTTACCTGCTCGGACAGATTATTGGGAAGTACATCGGAATTGGTCTCGGTGTAGGGGGAAATGTTGGGGGTGTCGGTATTGGAATGCTATTACTTGTGTTGGTAAACGATCGATTTTACAAGAAGACCGCTATCCATCCTGAAACAGAAAAAGGAATTCTTTTTTGGAGTGCCATGTACATCCCAGTAGTCATTGCAATGTCATCGATTTTGAATGTCAAAGCTGCCTTGTCAGGAGGTTGGGTAGCTATTATTGCCGGAATTGCAGCTACATCATGCTGCTATTTGCTTATACCGGCACTTGCGAAATGGTCACATTCTCACGCTAATCAGACGAGAGAATGAGTGGTATCGAGGTAATAGACAGCCTCCTGATCAAGAATGGATTGATCCTGGCCTTTCTAACTGTTGGGCTGATGATTCTGGTTTCAGAGTTGATCTCAAAAAAAGTACTTAACAGAAGAATTCCCGGTGTGGCCTTAGCAATTATTGCCGCACTTGTTATCGCTTACTTTGGGGGCGATAAAGGAATCGCAGATTATCCTGTTTTCGCAGGGATGGCGTTGTTGGGTGGATCAATGTTTCGTGACTTCACCATTGTGGCAACCGCGATGGGAGCCAGCCTATCTGAGCTAAGAAAAACGGGAGGGGCAGGTGTTCTATCGCTGTTTGTTGGCGTCACAGTGACGTTCTTCATTGGCGGAATGATAGGTTATGCTATGGGTTACAAGGATGCAGTGAGTTTTACCACGATTGGCGCTGGGGCTTGTACCTACATCGTTGGGCCGGTTACCGGTGCAGCAATTGGAGCTACGTCTGACGTTATTGCCATCAGTATTGCTACCGGTGTGGTAAAGACAATTTTCGTTACCATCATTACACCAATTGTAGCAAAAAGAATTGGATTAGATAATCCAGGAACGGCAATGATTTTTGGTGGGATGATAGGGACGACAAGTGGAGTAGCAGCTGGCCTTGCAGCAACAGATCCTAAGCTGGTTCCCTATGGAGCCTTGACAGCTACTTTTTATACAGGTATTGGCGTACTACTGTGCCCCTCGATCTTTTATTTGCTGATGGTGTATGTGTTGGGATAGGAGGTTTCGAGATCCGCAAAGGCACTAGTTGGCTCTGAATTGGACTGCTTTCACCTAAGGTCTCATGAATGGAAAAGTCAAAAATTTAATTTGTTAAAATACTGCACGCAATCAGTAATACTCTCCCCAGACTGGGCAAGGGCTCTACAAGACCGGGGAAGGGCAAAATTCGCTGGGGGGAGGCCTAGATTGACCGGGGACGGAATAAAATTTGGCGGGGAAAGATCAAGGATTCTGGGGGCAGAATAAAATTTGGTAGGTAAGAGATTTTGAGCTGCGTGAACCGAGTCCAGACATTAAAACAGGTCATCGTTCTAGCGCATAACTAGAATAATCTCATTGTATCCTCTCCAACTCTGATTTCACTTCCATTTTCCGTAACTTTGCACTCCCAAAAGAGTGAATTTGCATGACCCCAGCCGTTGAGATATATAAGCCTACTAATCATATTCGAATTGTAACAGCAGCATCGTTGTTCGATGGACATGATGCCGCGATCAATATCATGCGCCGTATCATTCAGTCCACAGGGTGCGAAGTGATTCACCTTGGTCACAATCGGGCGGTTCAGGAAATTGTGGACTGCGCGATCCAGGAAGATGCACAGGCTATTGCTATTACGAGCTACCAAGGCGGTCATGTGGAATACTTTAAGTACATGTACGACTTGCTGAAAGAGAGAGGTGCTGAGAATATCAAATTATTTGGAGGAGGAGGAGGTACGATCCTTCCGGAAGAAATTGAAGAACTGCATAAATACGGAATCACGAGAATTTATTCTCCGGATGATGGACGTGCGATGGGATTGCAGGGAATGATTAACGATCTGGTCAAAACCAGTGATTTTGCTATCGGAGAAAACTTGAATGGTCAGGTCAAGCGAGTTAGTCCAAATGATCACGGTGCCATTGCGAGACTCATTTCAGCTGCTGAGAATTATCCGGAGGTTCACAAAGAGGAAATTGAGGCGATTCGAAAACTAGCCAAAGAGACTCCCGTTCTTGGAATAACTGGAACGGGCGGTGCTGGAAAATCATCTTTAGTTGATGAATTAGTAAGGAGATTCCTGGTGGATTTTAAGGAGAAGAATGTAGCAGTCATTTCCGTAGACCCATCTAAACGTAAGACCGGAGGCGCTTTGCTTGGTGACAGAATTCGGATGAATGCGATCTTTAGTGATCGGGTGTACATGCGATCACTTGCCACGCGCCAATCCAATCTCGCACTTTCCAAATATGTACAGGACGCTATTGATATTGTAAAGGCTGCAGGCTTTGATTTAATCATTCTGGAAACTTCAGGAATTGGTCAGTCGGATACGGAGATCACGGATCATTCCGATGCATCACTTTATGTGATGACGCCCGAGTATGGTGCAGCTACCCAGCTGGAAAAAATCGACATGTTGGACTTTGCGGACATCATCGCACTCAACAAATTCGACAAACGAGGAGCACTGGATGCATTGAGAGATGTGAAAAAGCAATACCAGCGTAACCATCAACTGTGGGATGCAAAAACGGAAGATCTTCCTGTTTTTGGAACCATCGCTTCGCAGTTTAATGATCCGGGAATGAACCAACTCTACTTGTCGTTGATGAACTTGATCTCTGAGAAGACCGGTGCAAAGTTGAAATCGTCTTTCCATAGTACGGAGGAGATGAGTGAGAAGGTATTTATTATCCCGCCAAAGCGAACTCGATATCTTTCTGAGATTACCGAAGCGATCCGTGGATACAATGAAAAAGCGGAGCAACAGAAAGAGATAGCACATAAATTATTCGGGCTTGACAAGTCCGCCGAGGTTTTGAAAGATCAAGCTGACGCACTGAAAGCAATTGAAGCTGCTAAAGAGGAGTTGAAGTTGGACATGGATCCGCACAACCTGAAAATTCTGGAAGAGTGGGACAAAAAGAAGGCCAACTATGAAGGAGAGTATTATACCTATGAAGTTCGTGGCAAAGAGATCAAAGTGGAAACCACAACCGAATCCCTTTCGCATACCAAGATTCCAAAGGTAATCTTACCCCGATTTGAGGCGTGGGGAGATATTCTGAAGTGGAGCTTGCAGGAAAACGTGCCTGGAGAATTTCCCTATACCGCCGGCGTGTTTCCATTTAAACGGCAAGGTGAAGATCCAACACGAATGTTTGCAGGGGAAGGTGGGCCGGAACGAACCAACGCTCGGTTCCATTATGTATCTAAGGGACTGCCTGCAGCACGACTCTCAACAGCTTTTGATTCTGTAACGCTTTACGGTGAAGACCCGGATTATCGTCCGGACATTTACGGAAAGATCGGAAACTCGGGAGTGAGTATTTGCTGCCTGGACGATGCGAAGAAATTGTATTCGGGGTTTGATCTTTGTGATCCTACCACTTCCGTTTCCATGACCATAAATGGTCCCGCTGCTACGATTTGCGCATTTTTCATGAATGCAGCAATTGACCAACAGTGCGAGAAGTACATCAAGGAAAATGGGCTAGAAAAAGATGTCGAGGCGAAAATCACAAAGCTTTACAAGAATGCAAAAGTGAAACGTCCTACCTATGAGGGCGAATTGCCAGAAGGCAATGACGGCCTGGGACTGATGTTGCTTGGTGTCTCTGGCGATCAGGTGTTGGATCAAAAGATTTATGCGGAGCTAAAAGCCAAGGCTCTTTCCTCTGTGCGGGGAACAGTCCAAGCGGATATTTTGAAGGAAGACCAGGCGCAGAATACGTGTATTTTCTCCACGGAATTCTCATTGCGATTAATGGGAGATGTTCAGCAGTACTTTATTGATCAAAATGTTCGAAACTTTTATTCAGTTTCGATTTCAGGTTATCACATTGCGGAGGCAGGAGCAAATCCAATTTCACAGTTAGCATTTACGTTAGCCAATGGGTTCACGTTTGTAGAGTATTACCTTTCAAGAGGAATGGACATCAATGCATTTGCACCAAACCTGTCCTTTTTCTTCTCTAACGGCGTGGATCCAGAGTACGCAGTAATCGGCCGTGTAGCCAGGAGAATTTGGGCGAAAGCCATGAAATTGAAGTATGGAGCAAACGAACGAGCGCAAAAGCTGAAGTACCACATTCAAACGTCTGGGCGATCGCTACATGCGCAAGAAATCGATTTCAACGATATCAGAACCACATTGCAGGCCTTGTATGCGATCTATGACAACTGCAATTCATTGCATACGAACGCATATGATGAGGCTATTACAACACCAACTGAAGATTCGGTACGGAGAGCAATGGCTATCCAATTGATCATCAACAAAGAACTTGGATTGGCCAAGAATGAAAACCCGATGCAAGGTTCTTTTATTACCGAGGAGCTCACTGATTTGGTTGAAGAAGCTGTGATGGTTGAGTTTGATCGAATCACAGAAAGAGGAGGAGTACTTGGAGCAATGGAAAGCATGTACCAACGAGGAAAGATTCAGGAAGAATCAATGTACTACGAAATGCAGAAGCACACAGGCGAACTTCCGATTGTTGGTGTGAACACTTTCCTTTCATCTAAAGGCTCACCTACCATTATTCCTGATGAGGTGATTCGGGCGACCAAGGAGGAAAAAGAACATCAGATCAGCAACCTGGAAGAGATGCACAAAGGGAACGAATACAAGGCAGCTGAAATTTTGAAGAAACTGCAAGAAACCGCGCTACACAACGAAAACACCTTTGATGCACTTATGGAGGCCTCTAAGTACTGTTCTCTTGGACAAATTACGCATGCCATGTTTGAGGTCGGAGGCCAGTATCGACGGAATATGTAGGACTGATTCCATATTTTCTGGTTTCGTTTTCCAATTACTTACTGTACTTGTTTCTTCCGGATACATTTTGGACTTACCTGGATCGCGTGTTGGGATGACTAGTTTGAGTTTCTCATCTCATCCAAAATCGGCTGAAAGGGCAACTTCAGGAATCTTCCTCTTCTTCGGTAATAGAACCATTGCTTGTCGGGAGTGATTGCTACCGCATAATCAGACCGCTTACCGTTGATTTTAGGCATAGGCTTTGGTTTTGTCCATCCCTTTTTGCCGTTTCGGAATGAGTAATGAAGGTCACACGTGTTTGCCCAATCATTGGGATCAAATTTAGTATAGATGATATAGTTTCCGTCAGGAGCAACCCATGGATCTCCGATGGCGTATCCTAAGCCGATGGGTTTCCCTTTTTTAGTTTTTTCTCCATCAAAACGAGTATACATAATCGTATAAATCGATTCGTCATTAAGCTTTGACTCTTGAACATAGAACAAATCCCCATCTTGCGTTAAGGTTGCATAACTCTCCGTATACTCTTTCGAGTTGATATTATGAAAGTATTTTGGCTCCTGCCATTTTCCATTTCTTTTTTCTGAATACCATAAGTTGTTTGGCCCCCGATCCTCTACTTGACTGCCATCCAATTGGCGGTGAGAATTAAAAATCATCAGTTGACCGTCTGACGAAAGCGTTGGTTCATAAGCATTGTAGCCATCAAAATCTCCGAAATCCATCGGTTGAGGATCTCCCCAATTGCCAGAGGACTTCGTTGTGTAGTAGATAGCCAGTCTTGGTGTCTTTGATGTTACTACGCTTCCCTGACCTTCCAAATACTCTCGATGGGGAAGGGCGAAATATAGAGTATCCTCATTGGGAGAAAATCCGATGCTCTGGATCAACCTTCTATGACGCTCAGGATAGGGGACAAATGATTCAACCGGGTTGTCCAGTATCCAATCAAGAATTTCGACAAATGCCAAATATTCAGGAATTGTTACATCTTGCCAGGCCTGATACCTTCTTTTGTCAGCGAATGCCCAAACTTCTTGAGACAGCTCGGCGCCGGATGTAGTCTGTCTGATGGATCTGTTTTCTTTGGAAATCAGCCCAGTGGCAATTAGTTCTTCAACAGCTGCGTCGCATCCTACCTGACCTTGTCTCCAGTTAGTTTGATTGTAACAACGGCTTAGTTCGTAGATTCTTCCGTTTCTTGTTGCACTCATCAGTTCTCTGGCCAGCGGTGAGAGTACCAAATTTCGCCATCGTTCGTCCGAAGACTGCTCAGGAAATAATGCGTATTTGTAATGACTTATGTCATTAATAAAGGCTGTGTACTCTTTGAGAAGTTCACTCACTTTTATGGCAAGATGTTCATCTTCAAATGTCTTGGGCCGACTTAGGAAGCGCGTTTGGACAGATTTGTTAGGGTATGATTTATCAAGGTTGCGTGCTCGCATGACGATCTTGTTCAAAACCGAGTATAATGTCTGTAACTGATTATCAGATAGATAGTCATAGTAGCGAACTTGCTGTCTACGAAGATCCCAATAGCTCGTTAGCAGTTGATTGCCGCTTGTGGAGGTAGCATATGTTGAGTCCGATTTTTTAATAAGTCCTTTTGAGGTCAGCACTTCAAGGTCCTCTTCTACAGCTTTTTTATTGTAATGTGGATAGCGATAGATCACTTTGTCTGACGCCAACTGATCCTGAGTGTAGCTAAGTGTGTATTTCAAAAAGTTTTGAACGACTGACCTATCAAGTTCATATTCTGCAGCAAGGCGAGCACTGATGTATACCTGACTGGTCTCACGGATGGTGGTGCTAAAGCCTGGACCCAAGGCTTGCCAGGTTTTACCAGAAATTTGATCCTCGTTGGAAAGCTCCTCAACAGTCGTACGTTCAGCTTCCTCGAGGCTGTGATACTTCCATTCTGTTTCCTCTGAAGTTCTAATGTAGGTTCTACGCTGGTAAACATTTGCTCCGGATCGAATGGTTAATGTATCCCTTACGTACTCAGTCAAGCCATTAGCTATTGGAAATTTGGCAGAAGTGCTCAATGTCATAGTCTCCTCCTGATTGATAAGCTCTCCAGTCAAAAGAACCTTTACGGGCCAGGTTGAACTCATCCACATGCTTTCATATTCTTCAGAAATGGTATTGTAATTGAAGTACACATCATTCAATGCTGCTTTTTTTCCAGGTCTTTCCAAAGAGTACTCACATTTGATGTAGGTACTGTCCATGACCCAATTGCAGCACATAGTACCTTCCAGAATTCGGGGCTCATTACTCTGAGGATTGTATGTCATTTTCATCATCCATTCACCTGTCATGAATGCAAGATCCCTCGTTGATTTTGTTGAATCGGAATTTTGAGCAATTGTTGAGAAGGTGATGCAAACCCAACATAGTATGCTTAGAAAAGGTCTAGCCATTTTTTTGTGATTAAGGTAATAGCTTAAACCGAGTTGAATTGTTCAATTAATTAATTCGTCATTCTTACATTGGGTACTTGGACAAGCCTGCACTTTCCGAACCATTTCATCGAAAAAATATGCATAGAGAAAAGAAAACAGAAAGGTTCTTACACTTTTGGCATCTAACCATAACAATAACCAAAAGACCAATGAGAAAATTTAACTTTTTAACAGTATTAGCTGCCTTCGTATTTGTTTCTTCGTCCTGCTCCGAAGATGATTCAGCAACATCCACCGATGAGGATTTTACCGCTTCGATCTCTGCAGGAAACACAACTGTTTCAGAATCAAATGGAATGAGCGGCTTTTCGATTTCACTGAACACATCCAACAATAGCGGAAGTGGCTTGGCTGTGAGTTACTCTGTAAGTGGGACGGCTGATGCTGGAACAGATTACACATCATTGGATGGTTCGGCAACAATTGCTGATGGATCCCAGGAAGTTATGGTGAATGTTGTTGTAACAGATGACACTGAAGAAGAGACTGACGAAACTATTATTATCACACTTGTTGCTAGCGAGGGGGTGATGGTTGGATCGAATGGTTCTATTACGTTAACTATTACCGACGACGATGCAAGCACAGGGGGAAGCACCTGTTCCAATGACAATTCTCTGAACATGACAAATACTGCCTGCACTGAGACTCCGTCCGTTAGTAACTCGTATGCAGAGACAGTTTCAGGTGATGTTAGACAGATTGTCACGAACCGAGTCCCTGATCATACTTATGGAAATCAGGTGGCAAATCTTGGAATCACTGGTTTAACTTCGACAACAGAAACGTTCAATCTGGATGCTAGCCCGTCCCTTGCTGCATCTGTTACCAATATTGTGGATTCAGATTTCAAACCAGCTTACGATTTTGGCATTGCATTGAATGGAGTTCCAATTGATCCTGCACCAGGAGAGCCTTTCATTTTTGAAGACGCCAATACTGGTGAATATAACTGGGATTGGGTATTTGAACCAACCAACAATCGAACTGCTGTTGGCCTTGATTGCAATACTGCACACCTTCAACCAGATCAAATGGCAGGAACGGGGCTCATACATTATCATGGTGATATGTATGAATATGCCGATGATTTGTTGCCAGGCCTTGGATCAGGAACAACTACTCCGACAGCAGCTGTACAGATTGGATGGGCATCAGACGGATACCCGGTTGTTTACAAATATGGACCTGACGCAACTGGAACGTTTGGACTCTTGTCGCCAAGCTATGTCTTGAAAAGCGGTGAGAGACCAGGAGATGGTGAGTCTGAACCATGTGGTGAGTATAATGGAAAATACACCAATGATTACGAATATTCTCAAGGTGCTGGTGATCTGGATGAATGTAACGGAATCGCTCAATCGATTACGTTAGGAAGCGAGACATTTGATTACTTCTATGTAATCACAGAAGATTTTCCAGTGATCTCTCGATGTATCTCTGGAACACCTGGAAATGATTTCAAGAAAGGGATGTAAAACCTATTTATAACTGTGATTTGGAGGCCCGTGAAAGCGAGCCTTTTTTGTGTAGATCTACTCATTTATGAAGTGGGAAATGGAAAGAGAAATAACGCGACTTGAAAATTTGATATCATCTGAATCTATAACAACATTTCCGAAACCATCTGTGAAATGAGGGAACATGTTACTCAATCCAATTCCATATCCAAAATTGATGGAGGTTACGCCAACACTATACCCAATCCCAATATTTAGCCCATAATCTATTGTACGCAGAGGAACATTATTTCCCTGAAATGCAGTAACTGGTCGCTCCGTTGGGCCAAAATTAAAACTAGTTTCTACTACTTCTCCATTACTTCGAAATTTGTTCTTTCCACCAACACCAACGGCAACGTAGGGACCGAGTAAGAAAGTAATTTTCTCTGAAATATTCAGTCGAGCATTAAGTGGAATTTCGAGATAATTAAGAGTGCTCCGGTCATAGTCATCACCTTCCTTTTCGTTACTGAATCCCTTGGAGGAAAAAATCAGACCTGGTTGAAAACCAAAACTATCAGACAGTTCAATATCTATTACTAGTCCAATCCTATATCCAATTTTTAACTCTGTATCAGATGAAAGTTCCGGAAAATCATCAGATACTTCTGCCGAGACATTGTTGAAGTTAATACCTGCGTTGAGCCCAATTCTTTGGCTACTCGCTTCTTGAACAAACACAAAAACGAATAGTAGTACAATGGACTTTGATAGTTCGATTTTCATATTGGTGTAGTACATTAAGGATATACTACAGACAAGTCAAAGCACAAGTAACCCTAAATACGTAGATCTACTTTACGTATACACCAACAGTGAGAATGATCTTTTACTTCTGTTCTAAACAAGTTAATTCAGTATTTCTTTCACACTCTCAAACATCTCTTTCAATTCCTCGAACCGGTCATACGCGTCCTTCCCAGGAACCTGATCAGCCCGATTAAGCATCGAATTCAAGTATGAAATCTGATCAACAATCATCGGCTGCATGTAAATACCTTCCGGAGTTTTGAGCTTAGCCAAGGCAGCCTCAAGCTTTGAGTTGTCTTCGTCCGTTGCCTCTTTTTTCTGTTTGGATAGATCATCTTCCAATCTGCGAGCTTCACTGAGGAGATCACGCACCTCCAATTGTAAATCCACTTGTTTACCAATCTCAACAGCGCTCACATTATTCGATTCAATGCGAGGATCTATTTGGATTTCAAAAGTCTGTGTTAGCGTAGACCCATCTACTGTCAGTTCAACTGAATAAGTACCTGGTTTTACCATTGGCCCATTTCGAAATCTCCTGCTTTTTTGTTTGTGCCAGGCGCCTGTCATGGTCATATCCCAGCTAAACCGATTCAGACCTTTTTCTGATTTTAACGATTTGTTTATCAGGTATTCGACATTGTTGGTGCTCATGTCAGAAATGACTTCATCCGGTAGTTTGTTCTTGGCCGTGTCGCTGAGGAAGCGAGCCACGACTCCTCCACCTTCATTCTTAATTTCCATTTTCAAGACCGATCCGTCGTTAGGTAGAAAATAGTCAATCATGGCTGACGGCCTTGGGTATGTTGGAGTAACGCTAACTCTTGTACCAGTTGGGTGGCGATACCGAATGGTGTTGGCTGGCTTGAACAAAGTAGCTTCAGAGATATTGGAAAAGTCATTTTGACGTAGCGCATCAATTTTTCCAAGTACCCAAAAACCACGTCCCATTGTGGACATTACCAGATCACCTCTATGAATTTTCATGTCCGTGATAGGAGTGACTGGCAGATTTTGCTGGAAAGGCTTCCAATTGACGCCATCATCAAAAGAGACAAAAACACCATATTCCGTTCCTGCAAAAAGTAGCCCTTCTCTAACAGGATCTTCACGGATCACACGTGTTGGAAAGTCATTTGGAATTCCGTTGGTAATTAGCTGCCACGATTTTCCGTAGTTCGTTGTCTTATAAATGTATGGTTTGCTATCCCCCAGTTGATACCGTAACACAGAGACATACGCTTTAGCAGGATTATGCGGAGACGGTTCCACAGCATCGACACGTCCACCAGGGGGAAGTTTTGACGGTGTTACATTTTCCCACGTTTCCCCTCCATTTTGTGTCACGTGAACAGGTCCATCATTTGATCCAACCCAGATTAAACCTTCTTTGAGGGTTGACTCTCGGATGGCGTAAATGGTACTGTAATACTCCTCGCCAGTGATATCTCTGGTTATTGGTGAACCGGAAATCACTTGTTTGTCTGTTTCAAAAGCTGTGAGATCTGGGGAAATGGTCTCCCAACTCTTACCATCATTTGTGGTTTTGTGGACAAACTGGGAGCAATGGTAGACCACGTCTGGATTATGCGGAGAAACGTGAATAGGGGAAACTCGCTGAAATCGATACTTCAGATCTTTGGGGTTGTGTCCATATATGTTTGATGCACCTACATAAAACTGCATTTCTGTCCCGGTCTCTTTGTTGAAGACTCCAAATCGTCCTTTGCAATTAGAGTATACAATGTTGGAGTTTCCAGGCTTGGGAACGGCTGGTCCTGTCTCACATCCTCCAGTATTAATGATGTAGCCGATACCAGGAGCTTGAAGTCCATAAGGAGCTTGGCTCGGAACTGCCACAGTGGAATAATTGTCCTGCTGACCACCATACACCCAGTATGGATACTGATCATCGACTTCGACCTGGTAGATTTCGGCTGTGGGTTGATTGAATTGGGTTGACCAGGTTTCGCCTCCATTGTGAGTTACGTTGGCACCTCCATCGTTTGCCTGGATAAATAGATTAGGATTGTCAGGATTAATCCACATGTCGTGATTGTCGCCATGTGGAGGAGTCATTCGTTTCCAGGTTTTTCCTCCATCGGTTGATTTCGAATATCGTGTAGCCAAGGCATATACTACGTCTGCATTCTTAGGGTCAACACGGAGGTTGTTGTAGTAAAATGGCCGTGTTCTAATGACATTGTCGCTTGAGATTAATTCATATGAATTGCCTTGATCCACAGACTTGAAAAGCCCTCCTTCTTTTCCTGGAGCCTCCACCAAAGCATATACGATTCTAGAATCTGCCGGAGTTAGTGCAACATCAATCTTACCAATGAGTGTTGTTGGTAATCCATTGTTTGCTTTGTCCCAGGTTTCTCCACCATCTAGCGACTTATAAATGCCGCCTTCTTCTGGTTTACCACCGCTGATGATTGTCCATGGTTTTCGCTCAGCTTTCCATGCTGCCGCAAAAAGTGTCTCTGGGTTGGAGGGCAGAAATTCAATGTCTGAAAACCCCACATTGTCCGAAACGAAAAGTATCTTTTTCCAGGATTTGCCGCCGTTTGTAGTTTTAAAAACACCACGCTCTGCATTGGCCTTAAAAGCATTTCCGATTGCCGCTACATATACGATGTTGTGATTTAGTGGGTGGATTCGCACAGCACCGATTTGCCCAACATTTTCCAAGCCAATCACCTCCCAGTTCTCTCCACCATCGATGGATTTATACATGCCTCTTCCTTGAATGACATTGCTTCGTAAGCCATCGGAACCAGTTCCAACATATACTACATTGGGGTCATTTTGAGCAACAGCTATTGCACCAATTGAAGGCGTGGAGAAAAATCCGTCAGAGACGTTTTTCCAGCTTGTACCATAGTCAGTTGTTTTCCAGACGCCTGCTCCGGTTGCCCCCAGGTAAAAGGTGGCTGGCTGTGATGCAATGCCCGCGACAGCCGTAACCCGACCTCCACGGTATGGGCCCAGATTACGGTATTCCAGTGCGGAAAAATCCTGGCCATCCACGATGGTGGAAATCAAAAGAAAGAAAAGAGTTAGGTTGAAGATCTTCATAGTTGATTTGGTTTGAATGGAAAAGGAGCTTTTGGTATTATTCTTCTAAGCTAGCAGATTTAGCAATCACTGTCAACAGGTTCATGAAATGTGGTATGTACGGTCTGTAACTACCCCCTTTTGCTACTTTCAGCGGTTTTCTATCTTGCTCTACCTTTGGTGCATCCTATGGATTTTAACCTAATAGAAAACAGGTACTTCTTAGATGAGAGGGTTTGAAATTTTTTCAGAGATAATAATAAACGCAGCAATTGCTCATGGCTTCTTGATTGCCATCTTACTGAGAGGCGACAAGAACAAAAACTCACACTTTTTGTTGTCGCTGCTATTAATCGACCTTTCGTTGGTTGTTTTTCGGGTTCACTACCTGATGTATGATTTCTTTGAAGTGTTAGGGCGGCAGTTTTTCCTGACGGGACCCTTTCTTCTTTTACTGGGACCTTTTCTGTTCTTTTATCTAAGAAGCATTGTCCGTCCTGAAACCGCCATTACCAAAAAGGATGCGGGACACTTTGTACTTTTTGCTGTCTACGTTTGCTTGATAGTGTCTATCTATTTTGCCGGTAAGGATGGCGAATACTCTCACTTTTTACAGTCTGTGGTGGGGTCACCCTGGATATTTCTCGTTCTCCAATTTGGATACTACCTAATGCAGACAAATCGGCTGGTACGACTGCATAGGAAAAATATCGTAGACAAATTTTCTAATGTGGAGGGAATGGATGCTTCTTGGTTAAAGGTCATTGTTTGGATCTTTGCAATCATTCTAATTTTTATCACGATCGCGGTTCCTTCATTGATCCACGGAATTGGGTTTGCTACTTACAAAACCACGAGCGCAATTTTCTACTCCTTGATTTTATTTTTCATTGCTTTCAAAGGAATACGACAGCGAGTGCCCGAGGAGGTGGAAGTGCCAATCGAGAGCAACTCGATTGTTGTAGACGACCAGACGATTCAGCTACAGAAAGAGAAACTGCTTAGTCATATTGAAAAGAACAAGCCGTTTCTGAATCCAGAACTGACGCTTACGGATTTGGCAAAGCAAATGGGGATAAGTCGGAATCAGCTGTCTCAGGTGATCAATGTAGGAGTGGGCGATAACTTTTACAACTTCATCAATAAATTCAGAGTAGATGAAGTAAAGAGACTCATCAAGGAAGATCCAACAAGGCAATACAAACTGATCTCGTTGGCCAACGACGCAGGCTTCAATTCGAAGTCATCATTCAATAACATTTTCAAGAAAACAACAGGTCTAACTCCGTCCGAGTACCGAGACGGACATAACTAATCATTTGTTTTTCAATCACTTGTAAACTCATTGGTCCACCTGGATACTCTGGGACGATCAAGGTGTAAACGCCTTCGTTTAGGATTTCAAATCTTAAACGAACGTGAAATGAAAAATCTTATTCTAATTGCATTTTGTTGTTTGATGACCTGTTTGTCCCATGCTCAGATAAAAGCATCTGACGTATTTACGAAGATCGGTAAGATGCCAGACCAGTTTGATGAAATGTACAACGGAGGTGACGTAGCGGACCAGCTCACACTGATCTACATTCCTGGTATAAACAATCCATTTGAAAAGTTCTATATGAAACAGAAAGCGGCGAAAACGAAGAAGGATGTGCTGATCGTTGGAGGCTTCAAAGAAATGATGAATGCCATGAGTTTCGAATCGAAGAAGAAGCATTTACAAGAGGCGCTCTCGATCCAATATAAAAAGGGAAGTACCGTGCTGCTTGATTTGGAAAGTGAACTTGGACAGCTCCTTTCACTCAAAGGGTACTCGATCATTAACGTTTCCAAGAAGAAGAACCAGATCTTGAGTATCAACGACTATGGTTTTGATCGTGTCGAATTTTTCAAGGCACTGGCCGCATACGAAACCAAATAGGGTAATCTCTCCGCAGTCACATGATTAAATTAGAAAACATAGATAAGCTGTATGCTAGCGCAGGCGGTGACGTCCTAGCACTTAAGAATTCCAATCTGGAAATTTCCTCTGGCGACAATGTTGTCATCGTCGGGAAATCTGGAAGCGGAAAATCGACCTTGTTGAACATAATTTCCGGAATCGATCGTCCTACCTCTGGCAGAGTGGAGGTGCATGGCCAGGATCTAAATGCCCTCAACGAAAATGAGTTAGCAATTTGGCGAGGAAGGAACGTAGGAATCGTCTTCCAATTCTATCAATTACTGCCTACTATCTCGGCATTGGACAATGTGCTATTTGCGATGAGCTTGGTGAACAAGATCCAAAGGAGCGAGCGATTGTCTAGGGCTAAGACCTACCTCGAGGAGGTTGGATTGGAAGATAAGATGAAGAAGTTTCCGAATGAGCTGTCTGGCGGTGAACGTCAACGTGTAGCTATTGCAAGGTCGTTGGCCAACAGCCCTAAACTCATTATTGCTGATGAACCCACTGGAAATCTCGATAGTAAAACAGGCGAGCAAATTGATGACTTGTTCAAAAAATTGAATGAAAATGGAACAACCCTTCTGACAGTGACGCATGCAAATATCGAAGGCAAAACGTTTGATCGAGTGATCCATATCGAGGATGGCCTTCTGAGCGATCAATCGAATAAACTAAATCAGGTATCGGCATGAAGGTGATTTTATGGAAACTAATTCGAGACTTCAAGCATGCAAAAGGGAAGCTTCTTTTGCTACTATTAGCAGCAGGCTTGTCGGGGTGGGGAATCAGTAGTGTTGCCTATGGCTATTTCATGACTGAGCGAGACTTTGAGGAAAACTTCGAGCAAACGTACCCTGCAGATATGACACTGGTAGTTGAAAACTACAGGACTGGACTTGAGGAAGTTCTTTTATCCGATAAAAATGTAGTGGACATAGAACGCAGAGAGGTGATTACTGCGCGGATAAAAAACAACGAAGATAGTTGGATGCCAGTCATCATCTATGCGTTGGACGACCTAAGCGAAATGAGATATGATAGAATCAAAATTCTTGATGATGAAAATCAGGTAGCTAATAAACTTCTTATCGACAAGAACGCGTACTACTTTCTCAGCGAAGATCAGAAACAGATCGAGTTGCTGTTTAAAGACAGGGATGAAACGGTGATGTTGGATTTGGCCGGAAAGGTGCATGATGCAAGGCAAGCCCCTGCCAGGATGGAGGGAATCGTATATGCGTACGCCACTTCCACCGAAGTGATTGGCCCTTTTCTCGAACAAGGTAGAAGACGATTGTTGATTAAGACCAATGTCAGTTCCGACAAAGGAGCTTTGGAGGTCGTGAGCAAACGGCTAAAAGTGCTTTGTGAAAAGGAAGGTGGAAAAATCGTGAGCGTGAACATTCCAACTCCCGGAAAGCATATTCATCAAGGGATTGTGGATGGTATTTCCTTTTTGCAGGAGTCAGGGGGAATCATTCTTTCACTAATGGGCATTATCCTGCTCGCACTAATCCTATTGACCTGGATATTTCCTCAAGTGGCTGACATTGGAGTGATGAAGGCTATTGGAGCTTCAACTCAAGACATATTCAAAAGCTACACATTGGTGCTAATTGGAATTGTTTTCGTTGGACTTTTGGTAGGCCTACCACTTGGTTACCAGACCGCTGCTATGTACAGTAAAGCGGTTGCCTTTTTTCAAAATTTCGAAGTGGTAACTGACGTATTACCTCTCCAATTTCATTTGATCGTTGTATTTGTGAGCATGATCGTCCCTCTCTCTTTTGGCATTCTACCACTGTTAAGAAGCTCGAAAACCAGTGTGAATGAGGCTTTTAACAAAACCTTCTATGTTCCACATCGTGGATTTTTCAGAATTTCCCAGACGCTCATTTCCAGTACTCAGCTAAAGTATGGTTTGAACAATTTATTCAGACATAGTCAACGCACCGCGCTGACAATGCTATTGTTAGCCGTAGGTATGGCGTTGTACTTCACAGCAGCAAATGTGGAGCATTCCATACGTGTTGACTTGCGGCAGTATGCTGAAACATCACCGTACGAAATTGTGGTCGCCTTGCCTGATAAAGTAACGAGGAGTGAAGTGGCGTACCTCGATGAACTTGAGTTTGTTGATCAGGCTTTGGCAATGAACACAAGCCGGGTGGCGTACTTTCCACCAAATTTGGGAAATAGTGAATTTTCCTTTGTCCGAACTCTTTCCCTTGATTTTGATGTGCCTGACTCATTCATTGTGCGAGGAGAGGTCGACAAAACATGCAGTGACTGTGTTTACGTGGGAGGAGAAGAAATGAAGAAGAATTTTGAGGACGTTCCTTTGGGAACTTCCATTGAACTTACCAATGTGGGGGGAGAAATACGAACGTACAAGTTCTCGGGTGTTGTGAAAGATCTTGTTGTAATTGGAGCACCCTTTCTAACCTTTGATACGGAAGTTGCAGATTCTTTCAATGGATTGGCTTTTAAACTTAGGCCTGACCTCCCAAGAGAAGAAGTGCTGAATGCATCTAATGCAATAGATGATCTCTTCATTGACAATGGAGTAAATATCAGAGCGCTAAGTAGTGTGTCGAGACGACTTGGAGGTATTTTGGGACATCTTGATCCGACGTTTTTGATTATCAAAATAACAGGAATCTTCACCATAGTTCTCGGTCTGTTTGGCCTGCTGATCGTACTAAACCTGACGATACAAGAGAGAACAAGGGAAATTGGAATTATGAAGTCAATGGGGTCTCCGTTCCGGAAAATTTCAGGAATGTTCAAGCAGGAATTTCTGTTAATCAGCCTATTTGCTGTGGTTGTTGGAGCGATGTTAGCGGTGCCGGTGGCGACAGCTCTCATCGGTGTGATTGCAGAAACAATCATCAGGCACCCTGTTGCTTTCGAAAATGACTATTATACATTGGCCCTTACGACTGCAGTTGCGTTAGTTGCTCAGACGCTCTTGATTTCGCTATACAATCGTTGGAAAATTGGAAAAAATGCAAGAGAACTGCTTGATCATAATTTTTAGGTACTTCACCCTCGGGTGCTACTTGATTAGTAGCACACGAGGGTTAATAGGATAGAGCCATTCGATTCCCCTTGTGGTAATAACAGCATCATCTTCGAGCGGAACCCTTAGTTTCTTTCCACCCCATTCTGGGACTTTACTGTACGCAAAAAACTCGATAGATATAAGATTTGAAGGTTTTAGTTCATAGCCCATACGTACTGGATTCCAATACGCAATCGAGGGTCCAATGCCATGACCCCAATTTCCGACAGAGTGGCAACCGACGATGACATCCGTTTTGTCTAAATCAGTGTATTGGTTGAAACCTTTCATTCTGTTAAATCCTGCCTTTGTTAATGCAACATAAATGGCGTCCTCGGCTTTTTGCGCTGTCACACCAGGCTTGATGGTTTTTTTAATAATGTCCCTGACTGCCACTGCTTGATCAAAGGCATTTTGAATTCCAGGTGGAACTTTCGTTTCTCCCTCCTTTAGGACATAGGCGATGCGTTTCATGTCGGTATACATATTCATCAAGCCAACGCCCCAATCAATCATGAGCACATCACCGCGCTGTATGATGCGATCTGTAGAGGTGGCCAATATACCCTCTGGGCCCGTCACATAGACAGAAGGCATGCCAAAAGAAGAACCCAAATTATGTTTGAACTGCTGCTCTTTCATCCACCAGGCAACGTCTTCCAGCGTAGTTACTCCGGGAGTAATGACCTCATTGGAAAAGGCCCTTTCGGCGATCTGGTAGGATAATTCACCAGCCTCACCGTAAACGGCAATTTCACTGGCCACTCGTCTGGACCTGAAATCAGAGACCAATTTTTCTGCCGAAACGAATCTCTCTTCGTATTTCTTTCCAAGGATTTCTGCCAATTCCAGATAGCCAGAATAGGAGAGACCATCAGCTCCGCCAATCGCCCTCGAATAATTTAGACCGATTCGCTGAGGATCTCGCTCTGCTACAAATTCTTTAAGTTCTTCAACCGAACCAAAATAATCGTAGGAACCACCTTGCTTCAAAAGGTATCCATCTGCGCCCAGCGAAACCCTTTCAATTCGATCTCCGCCTCGATCAGTAAAGATGTAATAGCTGCCAAATGAGCCGACATACCCTTCACCCATATCTGGATAGAGTGGATCCAAATGTCCTTCTCGATTCATGATGATCCACATGTCGATCTTGTTTTCCCTCATCACTTCGGGAAGTACCAAATCAAATTTGTCATTTCGAATCTGGTTCATTTTCCGCCATCGGCGCATGGCTTCTTGCCCGTAGGAACTTGCATTAATAAATAGGATCAGGAAGATGGGAATGAGTCTCATGATTAGGTTGTTTAGGTAGATCAACTAATCTAATGGAAAAAGGGCATCCATTGAGGCACTGTGTCGTCTTTTCTTATAGAATGGAGTTTGGAACAACGCTCCGTAACCACAGATGGAATCGCTTGCCATGCATTTTCGCGCTTCAGTTCCCCTGTCATGGTGTTGAATAGATTATCGCCACAATAGAGACTCGTATCAAAGCAATGCACTCCGTAATCTACTTCCTGACCCCCAGGGAGGCTTCAAAGTCACCCAGAACGGGTCAGATTCCCCCAGATCAGCTTCAGAGTCGCCTGGGAAGGGGTACAAGTCACCCAGAACCAAATAAAATTCACCCGGGATAGCTCAAATTCCCCCAGAACCGAATAAAATTTGGTTAGATAAGAACAGTCCGATAACGTGTTGACTCATCTTGGCCAGAATTATTCAGAAATTCAAACCAAGATGTTGGAGAAAGAAGTGATTCATAGGAGAAGGCTGCGCGCCCCGACTTGCGGTTCGGAGAGCAGGAGAGTAGCTAGAAGCAGTTGACGGGGACGCCTAGTCATATGCACTTTAGCGTTTGTTATAAGCCTTTCTTAGCCTTCCTCAATCCAGACTTCTTTTATCCAGCTTGCTAGACTTCGCCAACTTTCATCCGTTCTTCCGTTGTGAGACCAGAATTCCACTGTTCCTTCTGGAGTTATGCAGTAGTAATCTCCATTGTCCTCACAAATTGGGATCAGATTTCGAGAAACACCTAGTTCCCAGGCTTCGTTGGCAATATTCGATATATACATGTTTGGATGTTCAGGAAGTGCTAGAGTTGGCTCAGATGTTCCATAGATTACATGCCCAGCTGCAAGCAAAAAGGTTCTATAGTCAGGATGTAAGGACAGTCCCAATTCTTCCTCAATCCTCTCTAAGTCTTGATTCGTTGGTTTTCTGAGTGGTTTTGGAACTTCTTCATTTAGCTCTTTGAGTTCGTCAATAACTTCTTCTAGGTTCATAGCTTCGATGGCTTATAACGCTCAGATATGGCACGTGCCTCTGGGTTTTGCTTATATCTTCTAAGCTAGCGGATTTGCACTGCACTTTCAAGTAGCTACTTAGAGGCATGTGCTATATCGTTTGTTAGCTTTCGTTTTTACTTCTTTTTGCGTTTTCTAAATATCTGATGAACTCATTGACAGTAGTTGATGGATTGGCATGAGGCTGAAGCTGGTTGGATCTTTCAGTAGCTAAGACAAGGAATTCTAGTAATTCTCTTTTTTGATTTTCTTCCAGTCTGCCCTTTTCATAGTTCGGCCATATTTCTTGAAGTGTTCTGATGCAGTTTGTTGTCGATATATGAGCTCTTTGTTCTCTATGATGCAGTACGAACCACAGCTCAAGACATGGATTAGAAGTTAAAAGAATACCATTAAGTTCATTCAATTTTTCAAGTGTTCCTTCTACATCTAGATCGAACATTAGAAATATTTCATCTTTTTTATGTTTTGTTTTTGTTTTCAGATAACCGTTTATAAATCGTTGTGAAATTCTGTCACCAGTTCGCTTAGAGTTAATTTCGATTGGAATTCTGTATACACTTCGCAAGAACCTTATGTATTCCTCTTCTGACTCACCTTCGCAAAAAACAAAGTAGGTTGGATTAATTCGCTTTCCACGAGGTTTTCTTCTACTCGCCATCCAAAATGGTTTTAAGGCTAGATTGAGTTTCGTCAATAAAAGGAATTGCATCAAATCTTCCCTGCAAGTATCCTTTCTCAGCGTCCATATTCTCACGAAAATCCTTATAATCAAATAAGGAATAGAGGTCACTTGAACCATCCTCAAGCTTATTAACAAAAAACACCTGATCCCTTCTTATCTTTCGAAGATTCAGAAGATTAGTGTTATGTGTTGTAAATATCAATTGAGCCTTTTCACTAGCGTTGAATAGGTTAACAATGAACTCAACTAGATTAGAATGTAGACTTGTTTCTATTTCATCGATAAGTAGCGTTTTGTTTTGCTTTACAATATCTAATATACTAAGAAGTATAACGAAAAGCTTTTTTGTACCCTCAGATTCTTCTGTGTCAAAATCGAAGGCAATATTTGGAGATGCCTTGTGATAAGTAACTATTTTAAGAACTTCACCCTCAGATTCTTCATTGCTAATTGGTGAATTCTCACTATTAAATGAAACTTGAAAGGATTTTAGTTTGATCTTCTCCTTGGTGTAGGAGATGTCTACAATATCACTGTCCGCTATTTGAAGAGCCTTAAGAAGAAACTCTTTGTTTTTAATCAAATTGTGTTCTAATGAGTGGCTGTTAAAACCGGTATAGCCAAGAATAAATTGCTCATTAAAGTAGTTAAAGAGTTCCTTTCCAATAACTCGATCCATTTGACTGGCCCTAGATATAAATAGAGTCTTTGTGGAAGTATTCTCAGCGACATCTAAAGGTCGTTTAATAGTATTTGAGAAGGAATATTTGTCTTTCTTTTCTCCCGGAATTCTTTCATCTCTAGCGAAAATTTTCGCTCTTCTTCCACGCGGATAATGATAGAGTTCTTCAGTGATTATTTCCTTTCTTGTAAGAGAATAGGAATACTCAAACTCGACATTGTTGGATACAAATCGAATAAAGAAAAGGCTTGGCTTACTTTCGAACCCATCAAACTTGAAAGGAAGGAAGTTGAAAATACTATTCTCATTGTGTAAGTGAGATTGGAATATCATTCGACAGCAAAATCGGATAGCTTTTATGACATTACTCTTACCGGAGGCATTGGCACCGTAAATAGCCACAGACTTCAGAATGTTATCTTTCTCATGAGTGAAAAAATGATCCTTCAGTTCCTTTGCCTGTTTGGTTTGAATATTTCCAGCTCTTAAATCAAGAATAACTTCCTCTTTAATAGAAAAAAAGTTACTTAAACGAATTTCAAGTATCATTTATATTCAATTTTTGTAGTAATTCTACAAATAAAGACGATTAAATGCTAATTATGTTTTATTAAAGAGTGAAATTTGCAGGATAAGCACCTATGAAAGCTAACGTCCCAGCTAAACTCCGTAAGCTTGAGCTTTGTAAATATCACAAAACTGCGATGAATGCAAAGCCCTTGCAAGTACCTCGATAGCTTATGGAGTTTGAGCGTCTGTTATGATCTTTTATTTTTTCAAGGCTCTTGACTTTTCCCTTTAGTTCTTGATTCTCAGTTTCGAGTTGGTTCATTCGCTTGTTCATGTCTATCAGATAAAGCGTCAATTCCTCTATCTTCTGAAGTAGTTTAGCATCCATCTCTCCAAGGTTAATACCGTTCTCAGTTACATCTGCTTCACTTGGTATTTCAGGAAGATGGCCTTTCTCCGAGATGTGTTTTTCTACCTCGTCAAGTGTTCGAAGTTTATAATCTTTCTCAAACACAAAATCTGACCAACCTGTTAGATCCACTTTGACTTCCTTAGTGTGAATGGTTCCATTGACCGCAAGCTTAGCGTCTGGAGTTATAGTTCCAATCCCAACATTGCCATCACCATTGTAGTAAAAATCTCGACTAGATCTATCTATTCCCAAAACATCATATGTTGTTGAAGAATACTGAACCTTAAAATCAACAGAGGAATTGTCCTGTCCATTTCCATTTGTTCCAAATCCAATGTTGAATGAAGCAGCATCAGGAGACGTTGGGTGGCTTAACCTAAAAAGCTCTTGATTGCTTGCAGATGCTTGAATATCGAATTTTGAAATTGGTGCTATGGTGCCAATTCCGACATTGCCCTCCCCGTTATAGAAAAAATCTCTGCTAGTCCTGTCAATACCTAAGACATTATACGTATTGGAAGAAAATTCAACTTTAAAATCTACAGAAGAGTCATCCTGCCCGTTTCCATTTGTACCAAAGCCAACTATATAACCTGCAGCGGCTGGAGAAGTTGGGTGACTTAGTCTAAAGACCTCTTGGTTACTTGTTGAAGCTTGAATATCAAGTTGCGAAGTGGGAGCTGTATTGTTGATTTCAACTTTCCCTTCGTTATTTATCAAAAATTTTGTTGCCCCATCGATTCTGAAATAATGACTGTTTACCCCGATCATTCCTGTTAGCTTTCGACCGTAGTAAGCACTACCTCCGCTCCAGTAAAGAAGCTGAGTTGATGTTGATCCACTATTTCCAACGAGGGAACTTCCAGAATTCAATGGAATATCTTGTGCAGTCAGTGTTGTCGCTACAAGAAGTGATAGTACAAGTAATAATTGTCTCATTTCATAAATTTTATTTCTGGCGCTATTGATCATAACGACCCAGCTAAAGTGCGGATGTCCCGAACTCGGCTGATGAAAAACTAAGCTAGCGAAGCTTCGACCCACCTACAACAGTATGTGTAAAAAACTACGTTCCTAAAGATGACGGCCAGAGCAGAGGTAAGAGCTAAAGTGAATTGAACCATCAGAGGCGGAGCTTTGCGGTACGGTTAGCAGGATTGTAGCTAGGAGCAGTTTGACATATGCACTTTAGCGACTGTTAGAAGCTTTACTTCTCCGCTAGCAGTTTTTGATAGATAACATTTCTTCCTTCTAAATTGGATGAATCATATCTGTCCTGAAGATCAAAATGATATAGTCTTTCAGTCATTGTCATGCCGCCGATGCCTTTAATCTTCTCATCCCTAAATTTCGACCAGATTTCATAAGTAGTTTCGTGCTCTGCGTCGCTTTTAATCCAGATGTTTCCGATGAACCTTTCAATTCTGGAATCGAGCTCAGTAACAGTACTCTCGTCGTTTTTCCATTCGATCAATTCCTCTGATAGCTTTTGCAATGCAGAATCATCCGAGATGGATTTTATTTTTTCCGATATTTTATTCAGTGTTTCCAAATGATTTCGGGAGCGATTGCTTCTAACTAGTCGATAACGAGCACTGTGCGCGTTATACACCTTTCAAATATACCCTAGAATTCGATGTAGTCGAGAGGACTCTTTATCTCATCAAGGTTCCTGCTGCTCACATGAGTGTAGATTTCAGTTGTTTTTGCACTGGTATGACCCAGCAAGGTCTGAATGTAACGGAGGTTAGTACCGTGCTCGAGCAGATGGGTTGCAAAACTATGTCTCAGCGTGTGTGGTTTTACGTTTTTTACTATTCCTGCTTTTGTGACCGCGCGCTGCAGAATTTTCCGGACGCTCGATGCTGAGTAAGCTCCACCCTCTGACCCCTCGAAAAGATACTCTTGAGGACGATACTTAAGGAAGTACGCACGCAACACCGTCAGTAGATGGGGAGAAAGGACAGATATGCGATCCTTGTTGCCCTTCCCACCACGAATCCAAATACGCATGTGCTCTGAATCTATATCCCCAATCTTAAGTGCCATCGCTTCGCCCATTCGAAGACCTGCAGAGTAGATAGTGGTTAATATGGCTTTGTGTTTCAGGTTTTCGCACGCATTCAGGATACCCTTTATTTCCTCCATGCCGAGTACTTGTGGAAGCCGCTTGCTCTTTCTGGGTCTTTCAAGCTGATAAAACTGACGATCTTGTCCCAATACATTTTCCAGGTAAAATTTGATGGCATTGATGCTTTGATTCTGATAGGAAGCCGAAATATTTTTTGTAGCAATTAAATGAGCTTGAAACTGCGTGATGTCCCATTTACCTAATTGGTGCAAAGGTTTCGGATAGACATATCTGAGAAACTCTCGAAACATAAATAGATAGCTGGTACACGTTGACTCACTATATCTGGCTGTAATCAGCTTTAGACGCATCACGTCCAATAGTGTGCGATAATTTTCAACGATCGGTAAAACAGGCTTCATAAACCCAAATCACATAAAAAATAGCTCCCAAAGCATTTCATTAAACGTATATATACGTATATTATACGTTTAACTAAACGACTAGATGATGAATCTGAAACAATGCCAGGCGTGCGGCAAGGAGTTGATTGGTAGAATTGATAAGAAATTTTGCGACACCCAATGTAGAGCCGATTTCCACAATCAAAACCGATCTTATGGAGAGTTGTATATTTCTGGTATACAGCGAATCATCAGGCACAATAGAAAAATTTTGAAGACACTCTGTCCCGAGGGGAAAGCGACTTTGCGAAAAGATGTCTTGGATCAAATGGGGTATGATTATCGACATTTTTCAGGCTTGTTTAAGACCAGTGAGAGTTTGTATTATTTGGTCTATGACTACGCTTTTTCACCCATTTGGGAGAGGGGTATAAAGAAAGTACTTATTGTCAGTCGTCAAGATTATATGGATAAATTGTCCTTTGAAATTTGGAAGAAACCACAACAAGCTTGACTCCCCACCATATCCTCAAACAATACTGGAACTATGACACCTTCCGGCCACTGCAAGAAGAGATCATACAGTCGGTCCTGGAGGGGAGTGAAGTTCTGGCACTTCTTCCCACCGGCGGGGGAAAATCTGTTTGCTTTCAGGTGCCAGCGCTTTGCCTGGAGGGCATATGCATCGTCGTGTCCCCGCTAATAGCGTTGATTAAAGACCAGGTTCAGCAGCTGAAAGATCGCGGAATCAATGCTACCGCCATCTACTCTGGAATGAGTAAGCGTGAAATCGACATCACGCTTGACAACTGCATTTATGGACAAATCAAGTTTCTCTATGTCTCTCCCGAAAGATTGAAAACGGAGCTCTTCATCGAGCGAGTCAAACAGATGAATGTTTCACTGCTTGCGATCGACGAAGCACATTGTGTTTCGCAGTGGGGCTACGATTTTCGACCTCCCTACCTGCAAATCGAGGAGTTCAAAAAGGAGCTTGACCTGCCTAAAACAATTGCGCTGACTGCCACAGCAACCAAGGAAGTGAAGGCCGACATCATCGAGAAGCTGGGAATGAAAGACTGCCAGGTATTCCAAAAAAGTTTCGTGAGAGACAACTTATCGTACTCGACCTTTAGGCTGGAAAACAAACAGCAAAAACTCATAGAAATTTTGGAGAAGGTAAATGGCTCAAGTGTCGTCTACGTTCGAAGCAGGAAACGAACAAAGGAAATTTCTGATTTTCTAAATAGAAGCGGGATCTCTTCCAATTTCTATCACGCCGGGTTGAGTGGCAGCGAACGAGACAAGCGACAGATCGACTGGATCAAAAACCGGACAAGAGTGATGGTGGCAACCAATGCATTCGGAATGGGAATTGACAAACCGGATGTGCGAACAGTCGTTCATGTGGACCTTCCGGACACGCTAGAGGCATACTATCAAGAGGCAGGAAGAGCTGGACGAGATGAAAAAAAAGCGTATGCGGTCGCACTTTTTCATGAAAAAGACACGCAAGACTTGACGAATCGAGCCGAAAAGTCCATCGTCAGCAAAGACGAACTAAAACGTACCTACCAGGCACTAGCCAACTACTATAAACTGGCTATCGGCAGTCAATCATTTTCCAGCTTCGAATTTGACTTTGAAGAATTTACGAACACCTACAACCTGCCGGGAGTTATCACTTTTTCGGCATTGAAAAAACTTGCAGACGAAGGACTAATCCAGCTGACGGATGGCTTTTATGAGCAATCCAGGATCAGCTTCTTGTTAGAAAAGGCTGAGGTTTACTCATATCAGGTCGCAAATCCCAAACTAGACCCGATCTTAAAGAACCTCCTTCGCTTGTATGGAGGCGAGCTATTTGTAAACTATCTGGCAATCAAAGAAAAGGAACTAGCGACCTTACTTAAGACCGAGGCAAAGCAAGTACGCCAATGGCTCCGCTTTTTGCACGACCAAAAAGTTGTTGACTATCAAGAATCAAGCGATGCGCAACGGATCACATTTCTAACGCCAAGACAGGATGCTGAAAACCTCCCCATTGACAATGTTCAGATTGAGTGGCGCAGAAAACTGGCGGTGGAAAAGGCCCGGACTGTGGTCGAGTACATGATCACAGAAGACTGCAGGACCAATATTTTTCAGTTGTATTTTGA
The DNA here is from genome assembly GCA_039961455.1 of Cyclobacteriaceae bacterium. Classification (GTDB taxonomy): domain Bacteria; phylum Bacteroidota; class Bacteroidia; order Cytophagales; family Cyclobacteriaceae; genus Ekhidna. The sequence goes on from JBDVJN010000039.1 coordinate 51,213, forward strand.
CGAAGAGCCAGAAAGTACCTGTGGTATTTGCGACAACGATCTTGATAGAAAAAAAGAAGGAAATTCGTTTTCGATCCGTGAACTTGAAAGTTTGCTAGCGACAGGAGCACAGTCGATCACTGACCTTCGTGCAAAGCTGCCAAAGGTGAAGGAAGAGCAGATACTTAGCTCCCTTAGGATCTTAATGGAAGATGGTAAAGTTGAAGAGACAGAGGGAAGATTTGTCCTGAAGTAGGTATGGAGGCCAACTCTCCAACTGCACGTCATGCTGACCTGTCTCAGTATCTCCCTCCTTCACCATTTATTTCTGAAAGCGACCACGATATATATATTATACTACTTTTACTTGCTAAAGTACAAAGGGACTAAGGAGACATGAATAACCGTTTAGCCAGCTCGATCCTCCTAATCGTATGCTTATCTACCCTTTCACGGTCGCAAGTTTTTCAACTTCCACCGGAGAAAGAGACCAGGACAACCAGCGGGGTTTGGCTTGGGATTTATACCAAGTACCATTTCAATGATAGATGGGCATACTACGGGGAATACCATGTTAGAAGAAGAGATGGAATTAATGACATGGCGCAGATCTACCTACGATTTGGTGCCACCTATAAAGTCGCTAAATACCTTGATGTTACAGCAGGATTTGTAAATCCTTATTATTGGGCACCAAATCAAGAGGATCCCAATGTCGACAAAATCGTCCCGCAGTACCGAACCTGGGAGCAAGCGGTGCTAGCTACGCCGTTCGAGCATATAAAAGTATTTCACCAGCTCAGAATGGAGCAACGATTTAAACGCGATTATGAAAAAGGCTCTTCATTTAAACTAACCCATCGATTTAGATATAAACTAACGACATATATTCCTCTAAACCATAAAGATTTCACACCCAAAACACTGTTCTTGTCACTTTACAATGAAATATTTATTCAAGCAGGGAAGTCAGTGGTTTACAATCACTTAGAGGACAACAGGGCGTTTATCGGACTTGGATATAACCTGAGTCATGATCTCCAGATTCAATCGGGGTACATGTATACCTTTAGGCACGATGGTGCTCCGCACAAATACGAGCACCGGAATATTTTCCGATTCAGTGTTTACCATCATATGGATCTGCACCGCAAAGAGAACCGTATTCCCGACGTGCCCATACATTGATTGGGGTATTGTTCAGGCTTCAAGCGCAGCTACACCTGGCAGCACCTTTCCTTCCATGTATTCTAGCAGTGCTCCGCCACCCGTTGAAACGTAGGATACTTTTTCACCATACCCAAGGTTGTTCACAGCAGCAGCTGAGTCCCCACCTCCGATGAGGGAAAATCCACCACTTTCGGTAGCGCTAACTACCGCTTTGGCAATTTCATTGGTGCCTTCGGCGAAATTGCTCATCTCGAATACGCCCATCGGTCCATTCCATAATACCGTCTTGGATTTTTTAAGAATCGATGAAAAAACTTCCCTTGATTCTGGCCCGATGTCCAGCCCCATCCAGCCGTCCGGAATACTGTAGTTGTCAGCCGTCTGAGTATTTGCATCATTACTGAAACTGTCTGCTATAATGGAATCTTTAGGCAATTGCAGATCGACGCCTTTTTCCTTGGCCTTGGAAATTAGCTCTTTGGCTAGTACCAGTTTATCTTCTTCAACCAACGAATTTCCGATTTGCCCGCCGATAGCTTTGAAAAAAGTATAACTCATCCCACCACCAATAATTAGGTGATCGACCTTATCCAGCAATTTTTCAATGATCAAAATTTTGTCTGAAATCTTGGCTCCTCCCATAATGGCAGTGAAAGGGCGTTCAGATTTTTCCAGTACTTTTTGTGCGTTTTCCAGCTCTTGTTGCATTACAAAACCACAGCATTTATCGGGAAAGAATTTTGCAACGATCGTCGTAGAGGCGTGCGCACGGTGCGCTGTTCCAAAGGCATCATTTACATAGATATCTCCAAGCGAGGCGAGTTTCTCCGCGAACCCTTCATCTCCAGCTGTTTCTTCCTTATAAAAGCGAACATTCTCCAAAAGAAGAACTTCACCATTTTGGAGATTGCTGGCTGCTTCATGAGCGGAAGCGCCAACACAATCACCTGCAAATTTCACATCGACTCCTAGCTTCGAGGATACATTTGGAACAATGTGTTTGAGGGAGAATTTGTTTTCAGGACCATTCTTTGGTCGCCCCAGATGGCTCATTAGAATGGCTGATCCACCGTCTTCAAGGATCTTTTTCAACGTGGGAATTGCAGCATTTATTCTTGTTTCGTCGGTGATTTCAAGTTGATCGTTCAGAGGTACGTTAAAGTCAACTCTAATAAGTGCTTTTCTCCCTTGGAAATTAAAATCTGAAATGGTCTTCATTGGCTTTGGAATTTGAAGGCGCAAACATAGGTAGCATTTAGCTATTGGCTTTTAGCATTTGGCTTCATTATTAGGTAATAATTATGGGTTCTCACCTATGGAGTTCTTTGCTAACGGCCAATAGCAAAGAGCTAATGGCTAAACAATTATTTCGTTCGTTCAATCGTGAACTGTACGAGATCCTCTAAAGATGTGCGATACTGCGACTCCGGTAACGAAACCAAAATGTCCTTTGCTTTTTGGTGGTAACGTTCCATTACGGTTGTGGCGTACTCAATTCCACCAGATTTTTTCACAAAAGCAATTACTTCGTTCACCACTTTGGGTTTGCTTTCGCTTTTCTTGACAAGTTTTTTAATTCTTCGAACCTCACTTTTAGTGGCTTTGCTTAGTGCATGAATAAGCGGAAGGGTCATTTTCTTTTCACGGATGTCTATACCTGTTGGCTTACCAATCTCAAAAGCACCATAGTCAAACAGGTCGTCCTTGATTTGGAATGCCATCCCTACATTTTCTCCGAACTCACCCATTTTTGCAATCATCTCTTCATCTGCACCAGCGGATGCAGCACCCACACGGCAACATGAGGTAATCAGACTGGCGGTTTTGGCGCGAATCACCTCGTAGTAGATATCCTCGTTGATGTCAAGTTTACGTGCTTTTTCCATCTGCAACAACTCTCCTTCGCTCATCTCCTTCACTGCATGAGTGGTTATTCTCAAAAGGTCATGATCGCCATTGTCCATGGAAAGAATCAAGCCTCTGGAAAGAAGAAAGTCTCCTACCAGAACCGCAATTTTATTTTTCCACAGCGCATTAATAGAGAAAAACCCCCGACGGTAATGCGAATCGTCAACGACATCGTCATGAACAAGGGTGGCGGTATGCAGCAATTCTATGAGCGAAGCCCCTCGATATGTGGCTTCTGATATTTGCCCTACCGTTCCCGCACTAAGGAAGACAAACAAAGGCCGCATTTGCTTCCCTTTTCGCTTGACAATATACCCCATGATCTTGTCGAGAAGCATTACTTTGCTTTTCATTGACCCACGGAATTTTTTTTCAAATTCCGCCATTTCAGAGGCAACAGGCGATTGTATGTCCTTTAGGTTGAGCGGCATCCTAGTGTTTCACAAATGTCAAACTTTCTTTTGAGGAATTCGATAAAATCTCGAGAATATAAATTCCCGACCTGATGCCATTAAGTTCTAACTTATATTCAGGTACGCTCACTACTTGACTTATCAATTTTTTCCCCTGCGTATCTATAACATATACCACATATGAACCAGTTGACTGACTTCTTAAAAAAATGTGATTATCTGCCGGAATCGGGTAGACTGAAAACTTCTTCTCAAAAACACCAAGTGCTGTTCCAATGAAATATTCTTTCGCAAGATCGAACGCAGCTTGCCCAATTTTCAATCCTATTTTTCTTCCTGGAATGTCATCAGCTGGAGGATGGATACCACCCCATATTCTGGACAAACTACATTGATCTGCAGCATCCTGGTAGGTGGCCCATTGCAAAACCACGTCGACGCTTGGCCCATCTTCAAACACCAAAAATTCGCCAGCCTTTGCTTCGAATTCCCCCAATCCTCCGGGGAAATATTCACTACCGGTTAAGCGTGACAGAACCGTAGCAGCTGCGCTGCTATAAGTTGAATGCCCAGAAACATACCCTGCGAAGGGAGGTGTCACAAAAGAGGGTCTTTGATAAGGAACCCAATCCTCGGCAAGTATCCAGTCAACCCCAGCCATGTCGGTCGTTTCGTCGCCGATGAAGTTTGGGCCGCGCCACGCCTTCACCTTTATCTTCCCTACATTTTCATTCGTGGATCCAGCCAAGTTGTCACCTATTTCTATCAGTTCAATTAACCCTACAACAAGAGGAATGCCTTCCTCATTGTAGTTTGACTTTTCTGTGTCAGACGACTGTCCTTTACTTGCAAGGAATCGAATGGCCGAGATAGGCCGAATATAATCGTACCAGCCTTTAATTCCCCAAGCAGAAATTGCCGCATCATGCATAGCTCCTCCTAGGGTAAAATAAGTTTTCACATCCCATTCGAGGTCACTTAGGGTTGAACCAACCCCTTCTAGTTTTTTCTCAACTAACTCATGATCGCTCACATAGTTGAGAATCGTGAACCAATGACCTGGAGGTGTTTCAGAGTCTGGGCCGTCTGCCCAAAACTCAGCAAGTACTCGCGCATAATCTCCTCGTGGAACCATTTGAGCTACATATTCACTATTGGAAATAGGATTTGTAGTCCTTCCGATGCTCCCGTCTCCACCATTCTCGAAATCGTAAAAATTTACGTACTCTGCCCAAGTATCTGGATAGTCAGAAACGTTGCCGATTGATTTTGGAGAAATGTCCCAGAGCAAGCCATCACCTGGATCTAAATGAGAAGACCAGGCAGTGACCAATGAAAACCCCCATTTGTAGTACTCATCTGTCTCGTCTCCGTGATACGGTGGGGCTCCAGGGTCATGGAAAATCTGATATGAATACCCATCTCTGATGTTTGTTGTTAGATCTTCTTCCATAAGAGCAAATGCTTTAACAGATCCCCATTCAGGACTCAGAAATTCTGGAGTAGAACCAGGAATGATGTTTCCACCTTGGTCAATAAAAACCTCGAGGGTCAGCGGTTGCCATCTATTTGGATCGCTGATATCTGGATTGCCAGAGAGATCAACTATGAGCGGCTCATTTGTGCTAAGATAAGAAGTGTTTTTGTAGTCGTTGGTTTCGTTGGAACTATCATTTAATCCGTAGTTGATAATGCAGGAAGCGAGGTAATTTCCTAGTGCACTGGCTGATCCTTGAGAGTAGTCAGTTGAGGTAAATGTTGCATCGTAGCCCAGCTTCTCAATCAGCGAGTCAGCCTTGAAGAAAGTAACCAGTTCGCCCGGAGAACCTTCAAAACGATGCTTCAGAAGCCGATACACTGCAAAACTCAGTGTTTCTTCGATCCCATCTTCCCGAATTCCAGTGAAAGGAAAATCTTCAAGCTCGCAAGTAATTTCATGCGCGAAATTTCTCAAAAAATAATTCTCAGAAGATGCCCCTTTATAAATAACCCAAGAGTCATACATGGCTGCCGAAATATGAAAGAGATTTCTTGCATGAACAGTTGGTCTGGCAAGATCATTTCTGATGGCCTCCAGTACGACTTCATTCCATTGACGAGCCACAGAATGTTGGCCATTTGCAGTAACGTGTAGAATGAGTAAAAAAAGAAGGCTAAATAGGACTTTAATCACTTGATAATAAATTAGGACTCAAACTTATCAAATCGATTTATCTTTCCGCCTGATTTCTAAAAATGGTAAATGGGTAGAAACAAGGTTAGGTATTCGGAAATTGTTCCAAAGAAGAAAGATTGGCCAATTGTCCAACTCTCGAGAGACAGAAAAGCTTTCATGGATGAGGTAGCAAAGGACGCCTATGATAAATTTCTGATAGAGAAGAATGGTGCATTACGAGAGGAGATAGAAATGACCATTCACCGCGAGAAACTGAGAATGAAGGCCAACCCCTGGAAAGTTGATCCTGCAGATGAACGCTCCTATTGGAACGCCATACAGGCTCGATTGCTGGACATTGATATAGACAACAAGGAGGAAGTCACGACCGAGGAAAAGAAAATCCTGATGGATATCATGCTACGATATGCAGAGGAGATCTCGGGTAATTTCAGAAAGTCCTACTATCGTTTTGCTCAGAATTTCGTGACGTTTGGTTTTGCGCGCTTGCTGAATGCAGCGCGTGTGAAGGGCCTACTTGCGCTTTTCAGCAAGCAACTGGATTTGGATGACAAGTTGCATGTGGTTGGCGAAACAGAGCATATCCGTAAATTGGCAAAAACAGGAACTGTGGTAATGGTTCCGACGCATTTTAGCAATCTTGATTCCATTCTGATCGGTTGGGCAATTCAGCACCTGGGGTTACCACCTTTTATCTATGGAGCAGGGCTTAATCTCTTCAACATAAGGATTCTGGCGTATTTCATGAATAGCCTGGGAGCTTACAAGGTGGACCGTCGCAAGAAAAATCCTATTTACCTGGAAACACTTAAATCCTATTCCAATCGAGCGATTCAAAGGGGTTGTCATAGCCTGTTTTTTCCTGGTGGCACCCGATCACGATCCGGTGAGATAGAGACGCAATTGAAAATGGGCTTATTGAGCACTGCAATAGAGGCACAACGTGAAATGTATCAAGGTGCGAATGGCAAACCGGCGAAGAAGGTGTTCATCGTTCCAGTTGTGATTAATTATCATTTCACCTTAGAGGCACCTGCTCTCATTAAGGAGCACCTGAAAAGGACCGGGCGCGAGCGCTACTACGTAGAAGCTGATGAATTTTCCACTTCGTACAAAATCAGCACATTCATGTTTAAATTCTTTACCAAAGGGTCTGACATTTCAGTGAGCATTGGAAAGGGAATGGATATTCTCGGAAACTATGTGGATGACGAGGGTAATAGTTTTGACAAGAATGGGAACGCCATTGATTCGCAAGATTATTTCCTCCGTGGACAAGAAATCACGGTTGACAAGCAGAGAGAAAATGAATATGTTCGAGTGCTATCACAACGGATTGTAGAAGAGTACCACAAATACAACAGAGTTTTTGCAAGTCATCTGGTAGCATTTACCGCATTTAAAATGTTAGAGCGAATGCACCCAAAATTGGATCTGTACAATGTACTGCGCCTGCCCGATGAGGATCTGATTCTGGATTACCAGGAGTTTGAAGATAGATACGAATTTCTCAGGGGTAAGCTGGAGAAACTTCATGACCAAGGAAAGGTCAATATGGCACGGCACATGAAGGAAAAATCTGAAAAATCGATTTTACATGGCCTAAAGAATGTAGGTCTATACCACGATCAAAGGCCATTGATATTAAAAGGAGACAAGATCATCATCAACGATACAAATACGCTGTACTACTACCACAACAGAATGAATGGCTATGGTCTCGAAAAATTCATCTAAGGAGCTAATCGGCGTAATCGGGGCGGGTAGCTTCGGTACAGCCATCGCCAATATTTTGGCTGAAAACTCTTCGGACGTGCTATTGTATGTTCGTTCAGATGAAAAAGAGCAAAGCATAAAAAAGACAAGGAAAAGCTCTGGTCAGAAACTGGCTGATAATATTACAATCACACGTGATCTCAAGGAGATAGCGGAAAGTTGTGAAGTAATTTTCCCTATGGTTCCCTCTGCCAATTTCAGAGAACTGATCACCTCTCTTTCTCCATACCTGCGGCCTTACCACGTTTTGATTCATGGTACAAAGGGTTTTGATCTTCATATTCCAAAAAAGAGCAAAATCACGAAGGCAAACCCTATCACTCGGGAGCATGTAAAGACCATCTCTGAAGTCATAAAAGAAGAATCGTCTGTACTCAGAGTTGGCTGCCTGGCAGGTCCCAATCTTGCCAGAGAACTTGATCAAAGAAAGCCTGCTGCCACAGTGGTAGCATCACACTTTGATGAGGTTATCGCCATCGGCCAGAGACTTTTGAAGAACGATCGCTTTATGATTTATGGAAGTAGTGATCTAATCGGTATCGAGCTTTGCGGTATTTTGAAAAATATTATTGCAGTTGGAGCAGGAACCATTAGTGGGATGGATCTGGGCGAAAATGCAAAGGCACTTTTTATCAGTCGTGGACTGGTGGAGATGGTCTATATGGGCAAGGCGTTGGGCGGCAATGCACAAGCCTTTCTCGGTTTGGCAGGGGTTGGAGATCTGATTGCAACCTGTACCTCCAACTTAAGCCGAAATTTCACAGTTGGATATCGATTGGCAAAGGGTGAAACGCTTGACGAGATTATTGAATCGATGGACGAGGTAGCAGAGGGAGTAAAGACTATAAATATCGTCAATGAACTTGCAAGTTCATACGGTGTCCGAAGCCCGATTACTGAAACGCTGCACCGCATCATTCACGGGACAATGACAATCAACGATGCACATCACTACCTTATGAATTTTCCTTTTAGAGCGGAGATTGATTTCTTGGATCAGAAATCAAACTAGCTAGTTTCTTTCAGCTACCAGCTCGATTTCTAATTCCGGACCGGGTACATAGAACTTGATGATCTTTCTTGGTGCATCCTTTCTGATCCAAATCTTGTTGTCAGGCATTGTACCATCAGCTTTCAGCCAGATAACATCGCATTGGTATTCTCCAGTTGATACTTCAATTGTTTCTTCACCGTGATAGGTAATGCCAGCCTTGGCCAGGCTCATGCTTGTTGGCACCAAAGTGGAGAAGTTTATACTATCACTTCCGGAGAAATTAAGCGTATGCATCAACATGTATAATTCTTCGCGAAAAACATCATAAACGTATGCGGAATCTATGGGATTAATGTTTACGGCTGTGTCTCTGGTTATTTTGTAGTCACCAACAACTTTACCTGTGGACTTCTCAAGGTCGACGTTCAGCTTCGCTGCAGTAAAGATCATCTCAATGTTGAGCTTTCGAAGGGTAAACGTTCCGGTATCCAGAGCAAATGAGGCTGTTTCATAAACGCTGCCATCGTCAAATTGGGAGGTGTCTCGGGAGACCAGCATTCCATCTTCAAAGTATGTCCCAAAGATCATGGAGCCCACTTTCGTGTGAGTGCTGTCAAACATGTGATATGTATTAACTGCCGGGATAATGTCTTCAAAATTTACGGACCTTCCTAGCCATTTTTTATCAATAACCTTCTGGTCAGCGGGTGATGAACAGTTCAAAAGCAGGAATATAGCAATGCAAATCAGTCCAGGGGTTTTCATTGTTGTTGGGTTTTATTGCTAAACAAGATGAAAAAGCTCAACCCATGTTCTTTGAAGAATCATATGGCCGCTTATCCTAAAAAAATCCTGAAATTCAGGAAGGCGAAATATTTGCTCTCTAAAACTGGATGGACTATCAACCTCCCTCCTTCAATTTTTTCATTATGTCATCGAGGTTTCCTGCATCTTGAAAGGTGATACCTTCTGGTATTTCAAATTTTTCAGCAGGAACATCTCCTTCTGTAATTGAAGTGGCAACAATGTTCATTTGCATTCCCATATTCACTTCAGTTTTCAATGGGATGGATTTCCAGACCCAGGTTTTGCTTCCCATATGTTTGATTTCCCACACGTCGCATTCCTTGTTCATTACCTCCTCAGTTCCTGTTTTCTCACCACCCATCTCTTTCATCATTTTCTCACCCATTTTCTCCAAATCCTCGTCCTCAAGTCCATCGAACATTGTGTTTTCGACCTTCGTTCCGGTATTTGTTGAAAGGTCAATGCTGTAAATCATTTTGCCTTCCATGATGGTGATTGAGTTGTTCTTCTGCGTAAATCCACTAAAACTAAATTCTGCTTCGGTGTATTTAGCTTCTCTGTATCCCCAGTCATCAAAATAAACAGTTTCCTTACCGGATTGGGCTCCGCTCAGCTCATATTCGATAATTCCTGATTTAATGCCATAGCGTTTAAACTTCTGCTGTGGATGGCTACCGAAAAAGGAGGAGAAGGCGATTAAAATGGTTAGTAGTAGTGTTTTCATGAAAATTGAGTTAGAGTGATTTTCAGCTATCTAAGATAGAGGAAATCTACTACTTCTCATTTCTTCGTAAGCGAATAGAGCGATTCAAGCATTTATTGAATCGGGACCGAAATCTTTGTTTGATCCCAACTCAGCGTCAAAACAGGCTTACTCCCTTGCTCCACGAATTCAATGGTGAATTGCTCTACAACGTTCGGTGTGTTTTCGACAGGAACATCAACAGTCAGCGCATCGTACTCTGCCTCTCGACTAGCTCCATTTCTGCCAACACCCCAATCATATTGCTTGTTATTAAAGATGACTTTCCAAGACTCAGGCCCGGGAATAGTCCAAAGTGTGTACTTACCAGCTTTAAGTGAACTCCCACCGATTGTTAAAGCGGACTTCGTTTCGAAGGTGGTAGCTTCATTTGCGCCAGTCCTCCAAACTTTCCCGTATGGCTCAAGAGAGCCAAAAATTACTCTTCCTTTTTTGTACGGACGATTGTAGAAAACTTCCAGATCGTAGTTGGTCTTTTGGTATTGAATTATGTCTTCGGGACTATGCTGTTTGGTCGAGTAGATGATGTATTGATAGCCAGCAAATCCAACAACCAGAATTGATACGATGATTATTGAAAATATTTTAAAGATTTTTTTCATAAGACGGATTAAAACGGATGATTCGCGTCTTGGTTTAATTGCAGATGAAGATCGGAAATTATTTCTTAAGTTTATTTTTATGAACAAAGAAGAAGCAAAAGAAATTCTACTTTCCATGACCGAGAACCCTAGTCTCCTTCGTCACGCGCGAACAGTGGAATTGGTCATGGAAGCTTATGCTAAAAAACTTGGGCAAGATGCTGTAGAATGGGCGATAACAGGTATGCTGCATGATGCTGATTATGATAAATACCCTGAAGAGCATCCGAATCGCATTGTTGCATTGATGCGTGAAAAAGGTGAAGAAAAAATCGCTCATGCCATCTCTGCGCATTACACCAAGTGGAACGTGCCCTATGATACTTTGCTTGATAAAGCCTTGCTTGCTTGCGATGAATTGACTGGTTTTACGGTCGCTTGCTGTCAAGTGCGTCCCGAAGGTGTTGAAACACTGACGGCTAAATCAGTTAAGAAAAAACTGAAACAGAAGAGCTTTGCTGCCAAGGTTGAGCGTGATGAAATTGAAAAAGGAGTGGAACTCATGGGAGTGGACCTCACTGAGCACATCAACTTCATCATCGAAGTCCTGAAGAAATACAAAGAGGAATTAGAGATTTAGCGTTGGCTTCACCAATTCGCGTGCTGGCAATGAGGCGTGAATGCTGTCGACCTGAACCGTGCCATGATAGTTTCCCATTGCATTATCAATGAAAATACCAATTCGACCTTCACCTTGTCCGCTCAAGATGACGGGGCCACAATCTCCACCCGCCTGGCAAAGCCATGCAGATCCACCAGGGTAGCTTTGTTTTAGCGATGTGACTTTGTTCTTTCCTAGTCTATTCATCACATAGTTGCCCATCCGACCGGAACCTTCACTGATGATGTTGTGCAAGTTTCCTGTCAGGGCTACGAAAAAATTGTTAGGGTAGCTTTTAATGTCTTCTAATAATCTGTTTGCCATTGCGAGATCTCGATTGCTGGATTCTTCATCGTCTAGCAAGACAATGTCAACCCTCTCGCCGTTTTCTCGTGCTGAGCGTACTGATTCTATGAGCTGAAAAATGGATTGACTAGCTCTTCCATCTTGATAGTCGCGTGACCAAAAATTTAATGAAAGAAATGCTCTTCTTGCCTCAATCGAACCATTCGAATTGAGGTATTCATCAAGGTGTGGTTGATCTGACTGAGGTAACTCCAGACCAATGGTCACTCGCAAATTCTTTCCAAGTGTATTGCAAGCAATTCGCTCAACGAATGCAGGCCCTTCCTTGGTGCCGTGAATTTCACCTAACAGCATCACCTGACCAGATGTCAAAAAAGGAGCTGCACCTGGAATCGGACTGCATGTTTCTGTGCAGCTGGAGAAACCAACAATGAAAATTACCAGGAAGAAAAAATTCTTTTTAGGCTTCATAAATCGCAACGTAGATGTTACTGAGATTAGTTGATACGCTGATAAAGTTGACAAGTTGGTTATCTAAAAGTTAAAGGTGACCAACGGACCCTGGAGGGATCAACTGCTACAGTTTGGTGGATTTGTAAAGCTTGTGGTTGCGTATTGCTTTCGCTAGCTCTTTGTCAGTCATGTAAAATTTATCGATAAAGGAAGCACCGAAACTTTCAAACAGCTCCTTGCAAGACGGATCATTTCGTACATACCAGGCATATTGGTAGATCTGGTTGCCTAGACCGTGAAAGACAGGCATTAGGTCTGTGCTCCGCTCGTGTTTTGCGCGAAAATCATCGCTTACAAGGTACATCAGTCCCCACTTGGCAATTTGCAAGGTGGTAAGCTGGTGGTAGTACGCAACATGTCCTAGTTCGTGCGCAAGAATTCCAACTTGAGAATCGAAAGGCAGGGAGCGAAGCAAGATCTCATCAAAAGGAGTGGCAGGAGCATCATTGAGATAAATAATGTATTTCCGATTCTTGCCTGAGCCGAATAGCGTGATAAGATCGAAATTTGATTCCATTGGAGCACCGCTTGAAATCAATTGCATATCAATCTCAACATCTTTGAGCTGCGGATAAGCTGCGTATGCAAGAAGCGCAGCAATTTCAAATCCCTTTGGCAGTCCCTTATTTAGGCCAACCACTTTTCTCAGACTATCCTCGTCGAAGTTCAGAAGAGACAGGGAGTCTGGGAAAACGTAAATGTCCGTCTGTGTATCGTACTGCGTAGGATCTACTTGCTGAACAAGCACGGAGACGATAAGAAGTCCAAAAGCAGCAGCCAGCCCCAGAAGTACTTTTTTTAGAATTTTCACTTACTAAGCGATTCAGTTAATCGGTTCCAAATTTCATCCATCCATGAGTCATGCTCTGGTTTTAAGAGACAAGAGCGAAGACAGGTTAGATACTCGGAATTAATTTCAAAGGTTGCATTTTCCAACATAGCCGTCGGATATTTATAGAGTGACAGGTACAGCTTATTTTCTTCTGCTTTTTTGAACAGATCATTTGCTTTCTCACTCATTTCTCGTGTATTCTCACCATTCATACCCCATACTACAATATCAATTTCCGGTTTTACAATAGGAAAAAAGGAATCACTATCGATCAATTTCTGATAAAGATTCAACGCAGCACTTCTTGATTTGGCGAGATCCTTACTAAACTCGCCACCTTTGATGGGTGGGAGCATTTTATGTGTTGCCCATAACCCTACGGCAGACGCACCGGCACGCGAACATTCCAAACTGATCTCTCCCAGATGAAGTTCATCGGAGGTGTAATAGGTGTAAGGAGAATCATGCAGGTAGTACTTGGCAACGGAGGGATCTTTAAAAAGAATACAACCACAACCATAAGGCTGTAACCCGTGCTTGTGCGGATCAATTACGATACTATCCACCTGATCAAGCAAACGATACTTTTCGGCAGTGTGAGGTTCTAAATTGTCTACTAACCCAAAGTACCCACCATAGGCCGCATCTGCATGAATCCTGAAATCGTATTGCTTTTGAAGTTCCAGAATCTCATCTAGCGGATCCACCGAGCCAATTCCTGTGGTACCCATTGTGCAAACAACTGTGCCCACATTTCCTTTTTTTAGCTTTTCCTCTAAGTCCGTAAGGTCCATTCTGGAAAAACGATCTGCTTTCACTTTTTCGAAGTTTAACTGCAGGACACCTGAAATTCGCTCGTGCGTGTAGTGCGATTGATTCGAAGCCAGGATAAGTTTATCTGGATGTATCTGGCCTGCCACCCAAAGTCCTTCCAGGTTTGCCATGGTTCCCCCACTTGTAAGGTGTCCAAGATGCTGTTCGAGCCCAAACATTTTCGCCAGATCCGCAACAACTTCCTTTTCCATGGGGGAGCTAGCTTTACTACCGTCCATGGCATGATTGTTTGGATTGATCCACATTGAGAGCATATAGGCTGCTCGCGCGATTGGATGTGGTGGCTTTAACATTTGTCCCGCAAATAGTGGATGAAAATACGGGTAGTTATCCTGCATTCTTTCTGCTACTTCTTGTAGAACCTCTTCCATTTTCTTAAGATCGAACGACTGATCCAGCGCAGGTAAATCAAATCCACTCTCCAGTTTATCAAGTGCATTCTTCAGTAGTTCTACAGATTCTTTCTCTAAAATCATAAAAGCAGGGATTTTTATCTCGTCGATAGTTTTGGGCAATTATCTACCAAAAATCGGCCATTTATCGAATGATTTAAATTAATTCAATTCTTTCCTCCAACTTCGGAGTATAAAACCACTGCACCATGACTATAGCCACCCTCAATTCCGACAGCCAACAGTACCCAAAAGGGTTTGACGATAAGCTGTTTACGAAAAAAATGTTGAATAGAATTCTTACCCACTACCGAGGAAAACAAGAGTTTGACATGGAAGGTGTAATGTTTGAAATCTACAACGATATCTACCCCTCTCTCGCCTAAAGCCATTCCACTTTATCCTCAATTGGTTTTTTAGCAACGATCCTATCGCTTGATTCGCAATAACCCAGATAAAAGAATCCCAAGCACGTCTCATTTTCCTTCAGGTCAATAAATTTACCAAGGTGCTTTACGAGTACTGGAGAACTCCAATATCCACCTAACTCATACTGACTGCAAGAAACCCAAATGTTTTGAATGGCGCACGCTACGGATGCCACTTCTTCCCATTCCGGAACTCGTTCTTCCAGATCTCGGTGCATGATGATGGCAATCACAGCCCCTGCGCTGGCAAAATTGTTTTTCGTTTTCTGGTACTTACTTTCTGAAAATTCCGTAGTAACTTCTTTGTACTTATCGGCCATGAAGTCACCGAGCCTACTTTTTCCTTCATTCATAAAAACCTTGAACCGCCAGGGTTCCGTAAGTCTATGTGTAGGCGCATGATTGGCATTTTCAAGAAGCTCCTCTATGATTTTCTTGGGGATTGCCTTATCTATGTATTGACGAGGATATACTGATTTTCGAGCGCGTATAGCCTGATTTATCTGACTCACTTCCACTAATTCAATTTAAATAATGAATAAATCTAAGAACATTTTAATCACCGGAGCTTCCACAGGCATTGGGTATGATCTTGCAAAAGTCTTTGTTGGAGCAGGATATACGGTGTTTGGAAGCGTACGAAATCAGTCCGATGCGGCAAGACTACGAGAGGAGTTAGGAGCCAACTTCCAAGCGCTGGTCTTTGATGTGACCAATCACAAAGCAGTAGATGAAGTAGCAGAGAAATTAAGTGAAAAGATTGGGAGTGAGGGTTTAGGAGGGCTTATCAACAATGCAGGAATTGCAGTGGGAGGACCCTTCATGGATGTAGACATAGAGGAATTTAGGTACCAGTTTGAGGTTAATGTGATTGGCTTGGTTAAGGTTACGCAAGCCTTCTTGCCCTTATTGGGAGCAAGAGATGTTCACGGCTCTTTGCCTGGGCAGATAATTCAAATCTCATCGATCGCTGGAAAAGTAGCTATGCCATTTCTATCGCCTTATGTAGGATCCAAACACGCGGTAGAGGGAATCTCTCAAAGTCTTAGGCGAGAGCTGCAGTTGTATGGTATTGATGTCATGGTGGTTGGTCCTGGTGCTATCAAAACACCTATTTGGAACAAAGGAACTAGCGAAGCTGAAAGCGAAAAGTATGGCAATTCAGCTTTTAGTAAGTCACTGGAGATTTTCCAGAGGCAGTTTGTGGGTAGAGCAATTAAAAATGCATGGACCGCTGAAAAGCTTGCGAAAAAGATTTTCAATGCCTTTGAGAAATCAAAACCAAAGACAAGGTATTCTTTTGTGCCTCAGTGGTTTCAAAATTCCTTTATGCCGCAATTACTACCAGCCAGAACTCTGGATAAACTTGTTAGGAAGAACCTTAAACTTTATAAATAATGAAATTTGGAGGAGTAGAAAACCCAGAATTAGTAGACTTTACTTTGCCGAAGGATCACGTTGGCACTGCTGGGGTACTAAATGGAGAAGAGTTGAAATCTGTTTTTGTCGGGTGTGCCAAATGGAACAAGCAAGACCTCAAAAAGTTCTATCCGAGAGGCACCAAAGATGAACTTACATACTATGCGACGCAGTTTAATTCAATCGAGCTAAATGCAACTTTCTACAATCATTTTAGCGAGGATCAAATGTTAAAATGGGTGGAAAAGACACCGGACAATTTTAAGTTTTTTCCGAAGGTTCATCAGATGGTTAGCCACATCAAGCGTCTCAATAATGTGGAAGAACCGATAGAATACTATACGTCGAACATTCGTACTCTGGGCGATAAATTGGGGATGTGTTTTTTGCAACTTCACAACAATTTCAAGCCTCAGAACATGGATCGACTGATCACCGCTGTGGAGTATTGGCCAAAAGATATTCCATTGGCGATTGAGCTTAGGAATACGGAGTGGTTCAACGATGGTGAGATTGCAAACGAGGTGTATGACCTATTTGAAAAAAATGGAATTTCCAACGTGATCACAGATACAGCAGGTCGCCGGGATTTGTTGCACATGAGGCTCACTTCTCCTGATGTGTTTGTTAGATATGTAGGAGCAAATCATGAAAGTGACTATACTCGAATGGACGATTGGCTAAAGCGACTGGACAAGTGGAAAAAGGCGGGCATGAGAAACCTATACTTTTTCGTCCATCAAAACCTGGAAAAAGAATCTCCCGTTTTGTCAGCCTATTTCATTGAAAAGCTCAACAAGAAATTCAAACTGGATCTCAAAGTGCCCGAAGGGCTGGCTTAGACTGATGTAGAAAGCCATTCATGCTTGAACACAAATGGCTGGTCAAAAGTATAAGAGGATTAGACTTATTTCCTGTGAGATCTTCGTTGTTTCATGCGGTTTCTTCTCATTTTTTCTCTGTGCAGTTTCCTTTTCGCCTGCATTTCTTTTCTTAGCACGGTGAGCTCTGCCATCTGATTCTGCGAAAGTATTCCTGTCAGGTCGCTGTTCTTTTCGTCAACCAAGTCCGCCACTGCCCGCATTTTTTCACTTCGTGTCTTGGACTCATCAGTTCTGATACTTTGGATCTCAGGCCTGTACTTTTCGCGAAGTTCTTTTAGCTGCTCAAACTGCTCATCTGTTAAATCCAATCGATCGTTGATCGCTTGCCTTCTGGATTCAATTCGTTCTTCCAGCCATTCGCTATCCTGTGCGATCAGAACATTCGCAGCTACCAAAATTCCAAGTACTATAATTAATTTCTTCATTGTCGTTTCGTTTGGTTCTTTGACAATGAAAAGGGAGGAAGGTTTAATGACCCTCTAAAATTTATTCGAAGCGCATGTGCTTTACAGACTCTCCAGAATTCCTAAGCTCAACCAGCGAATCAATACCAATTTCTAAGTGATCTGTAACAAATCGAGAAGTTACTTTCTTATCACTGTCTGAAGTCTTGACACCCTCCGGCACCATTGGATTGTCTGAAACAAGGAGAAGCGCTCCTCGGGGAATCTTGTTTGTGAACCCAACCGTGAACAAAGTTGCGGTCTCCATATCGATAGCAGAGGCTCGAATAGATCTGAGGTACTCTTTGAATTCCTCGTCATGTTCCCATACACGTCTATTCATGGTGTATACGGTACCAGTCCAGTAGTCAAAACCTTTGGCTTTAATCACGTGAGATATTGCTCGTTGCAACCGAAACGATGGTAACGCGGGAACTTCAGAAGGAAGGTAATCGTCTGATGTTCCTTCTCCCCGGATCGCCGCAATTGGAAGTATGAGATCTCCAAGCTTGTTTGCTTTCTTTAAGCCGCCACATTTGCCTAAAAACAAAACAGCTTTAGGAGAAATCGAAGAAAGAAGATCCATTACGGTGGCAGCAAGGGCACTTCCCATTCCGAAGTTGATAATAGTGATATCATCGTGAGTGGCTGTTTGCATGGAACCACCTTCCCCTTTTATCTCCACTCCGAACTTTTCGGAAAACATCTTCACATAGTTGGGAAAATTGGTGAGGAGTATATAACTGCCAAACTCCTTTAATTCTGTTCCTGTGTATCGTGGTAACCAATTGTCAACTATCTGCTTCTTTGTTTTCATGCTGCAAATTTAATTGAGAATTAACTGAGTCTAAATATGGTGGATTAGTGCCCACCCAGGCCATATTTTAATAAAAACTGCAATTACGAATAAAATATTGTAACTATTTTTACTGCAATTACGAATAATATAGCAATATGAAAAAAACTAAGCTTGGTGAGTTTGAAGAATTAGTGCTTCTCACGGTTGCCGTCCTCGGGGAGGAGGCATACGGCGTAGAGATCAAAAGAGAACTGGAAAATAGACTCAACGATACGCTGAGTGTTGGCTCTATACAGTCTGCATTAAAACGGATGGAGCAGAAAGGATTTCTCACTTCAGAGTTTGGAGAGGCAACAGGCAAGCGTGGCGGAAAACGTAAACGAATCTATTCCGCGACACCTTACGCGCACCAAGTGTTGAAACAAATGAAAGACATCCGGTCTCAGCTTTGGGAAGCAATACCACAACCCATCACAAGTTTTCAGGTAATATGAAACTGAAACCACTCAAACTACGAATAGGGGAGACCGTAACTACAAATCCAGTTGAAACACTAAAGAGTGAATGAAAAAAGCAGCAATTACAAATCCTCCTAAGTGGCCACTCTCGGTACTTAAAATCTTTATTAAGAAGGACTATCTCGAGGAAATCCAAGGGGATATGCAAGAGGTGTTTGAGGATGACCTTGAGGTGTTTACTCTGAAGAAGGCCAGAAGAAAGTATGTATGGGAAACGGTAAAACTCTTAAGACCGGTACTCACTAAAAAATTAGAAGGAACTCAAAAACTCAATAACTACGGTATGATAAAAAATAATCTACGGATTGCTTTCCGCAGTCTGATCAAGCAAAAGGAATACTCAGCAATCAACATATTTGGGCTGACGGTAAGCATGGCTGTGAGTATGATCATTATTTTATTTCTAATTGATCAGGATCAGATGGACGAGCATAATCCTGACGCCGACCGGATTTACAGAGTGCTTACTGAATATGATGATGAAGTAAAAGAGCGGGTGGTGGCGTCCGCTACTTCACCATTTGAACTAAGGCAACTGTTGGAATTCAATGTAGATCAGGTGGAGGAGACTTCACAATTGGTGAAAGGTGCTGGAAACGTGAAATTCGGGGAAGACGTCTTCAGTTATGGTGGACTGTACGTCTCACCAAATTTTCTGAAATTCTTTGATTTTGAGTTGGAAAAGGGAGATAAGAAAAACGCTCTTCAAAATGTAAACAGTGTTGTCCTTTCTGCAGAGCTTGCGAAAAAGCTATTTCGAAATCAAGAGCCTATCGGTCAGCTTGTTGAAATAGATCAGCATGGGAGTTTTTCCGTTACAGGGATCATTGATAAGACCTTGGTAAGATCGCATCTTGATTTCGATTTGCTGATTCACGAGGAGATGTTCTCTTCGGTTTCGTCCAACGAAATTCTACTAACAAATTGGGAAGCTAGCTCCAAGAATTTCTACAACTACATCAAACTGAAAGAAGGATACAGTAAGAAACCTCTTCTTTCATTTTTAAAAACAATGGACTCAAAATTTCCGGAAGAAAAGCAGGCACTTTACGATTTCAATGTCCAGCTACTTAGTGACATCAATCTTGGAAGGCTGGTTGGAAACGAAATTGGCATTACCTCACCAAATTTCGTGTTGTATTTTTTCATCGTCCTTGCGGCAGTTTTAATGCTTTCATCGAGTTTCAACTATATGAACCTTTCGATTGCCCGAGGACTGAAACGTGCGAAGGAAGTCGGAGTGAGGAAAGTAATAGGTGCTGGGAAACGACAGATTATAGTCCAGTTCTTGGTGGAGGCGCAACTGGTGATGTTTTGCTCGCTTGTGGCAGCTTTTCTTTTGCTACAAATTTTGGTGCCCATTTTCAACGACCTTAAAATCTTACGAGACATCGACGGAGCAATTACAATGAACTTCAACTCGAATCTTTCGGTATACTTTGTCTTTTTGAGCTTTTCAGTTGCGGTAGGTCTGGTTGCGGGACTTTATCCGGCCATATATCTTTCATCCTTCAAGTCCTTGAAGGTATTGAAGGGAACAACCAACGCAGGCAAATCGCCTTCATTCCTGTTTAGAAAAATCTTAGTTTTTTGTCAATATGCATTTTCTGTAGTGTTTATCATAACCTCAATCATTCTTTATCAGCAAGCCAACCTATACGCGAACGTTGACTACGGATTTACCAACAAGAACATGATAAACGTGCCTATTTCAAAAAAAATCCCTTACGAGAGTTTTAGGAACGAGCTTTTGAAAAGAAGTGAAATAGAGGGAGTTTCGGCGGTTTCGAGCCTCCTGATTGTGTCGTCTTTTGAGGAAGTACTTTTGGTAAACAAAAATGTTAGCGAGGATGAAGTTAAGTCGGCGACCCTTTCTATTGACCCTTACACTGTTGAAAATCTCGACTTGAAATTGTTAGCAGGCAGAAACTTCCTGACAACAGCGGTTAGCGATCAGAAGAATTCATTCATCATAAATGAGAAAGCCCTTGCAGCCCTTGGATATACAGATGCAGATCAAGCATTGAATCAATCAATCGATGTTATCAAAGTCCATGACACTGGACGAAAAATTGCTGAAGGAAAAATCATCGGAGTGGTTCGGGATTTTAACTATCAATTTGTGTTTCTTGAAAGCGGACCGTTGGTAATGAATTATGACCCTGCCATCCTCAGCTCAATGAATATAAAAACAGGGGAGATTTCATCGGCCTATGCGGCAGAGATAATAGAGGAAGTATGGAAAGAGTTCGATGATGTGCATCCATTCGAATACGAAACGTATGCTTACAGTATTGCGGACATTGACGATGAATTTGGGGAATTAGTGCACATAATTGGGTTAGTCGCCTTCATTGCGATCATCATAGCATGCCTTGGACAGTTCAGTATGGTTGTACATCATGTTCAACTGAAAGTAAAAGAAATTGGAATACGCAAAGTACTAGGTTCTAATCTTGGATCTCTCATGTTTATGCTTTCCAAAGATTTCATGATCGTCATTCTTGCAGCTGTGCTAGTAGCTACTCCACTTGCATGGAAGATCAATGACTTATGGACGAGCAAAGTCTATCTGTCACCGGACGTCTCATTCTTTAATATGTCGCTTGGAGTTGGAATCATTCTTTTGACTGCATTCCTCACAATCTTCTTTTTGGTGAGACGTGCTGTGAATGCCAATCCGGTTGAGTCTTTGAAGTATGAGTAGTCGCAAATGACCGCATAGTATTAACTTCTGATTTGAATGTCTATTAAGATCTAAGAACGAGTCATGTCAGAGTCGACTATTAGTTTGGGGATTGTTGATAAGAAGAAAGGCTCATTCTTCAAAGATTTAACTCTGCCGATTTTGGTTTGGGCCGGGATGATCATTTTGTTTTTGAACATCCAACACATTCCCTATGACTTCAGTGAAAGAGATGGCGTGACTCTGAGGTTTTTTGCAAAAGTGCTTGCAACGATATTACTCCCATTGGTACTCGTTCGTCTGATTTATAAAAAGAGGGGTGATTTTGGAATTTACTTTCCTACCTATAGAGAATCATTCCAACTTTCCTGGAAAGCTTTTTCGCTGGCAGGTCCTGCGTGCGTGACCTTTTTACTAATTGGACTGCTAGGATGGAGCTTTGAAGACTGGAAAGGAGCAATCATTTTAAGTATGGCCTTTGGAATGGTGACTTATCTGATTCCTAAGCGTATATATAAGATGCCAACTAGGGAGAGCAACAACATTCCCAACAGAAGAATCATAAGTGTTACTGTGCTTAGCGTAATGACATTGGTTATTGTGTACCTCACCTACCACTCCATTCCAGTTCTATGGAAAATGTTCTACTACGTTTTTATCGTGGCTTTTGGAGAAGAGTTGTTCTTTCGTGGTTACTTGCAATCGGCTACAAATCGATACTTTAACAAACCATTTTCACTTTACGGTGTGAAATTCGGATGGGGCCTGGTTCTGGCAGCAGTTCTGTTTGGGTTGTCACATGCATTGGTCACAACACCTCCAACCTGGCCATGGGCAGTCTGGACAGGCATTCTGGGTTTGGCATTCGGATACATTCGAGAAAAAGATGGTTCAATCCTTGCTGCTGCGATTCTGCATGCTATGGTTGACTTCCCGCTCGCATTTATGAGTTAAACTTTCCACAGTAATTTTCAGGAAAATTGAACAATGTATGAAGCAAATTAGTGTAATCAATTCAATCGAAGTGCCAGATGGATTCGAAGGTATCGCAATTGAATTGAGAGAAAAGTACATACAGTATTTTAAGAAACAACCTGGTTTCGTAAGTTCCACTTTTTATAAATCTGTCAATAAGGACAACAAATTTGATTTTGTAAATATCGTGGTGTGGGACTCCTACGATTCATTTGAAGCTGTGGTAAACTCTGGTTTTCAAAACGAAGACGGAATCAACGATGACGACATGAAGGTATTAGGCGAAGGTTTTCCGCCACCAATCAAGGTTTCGCCGGGCCAGTTTGAGGTAATTGCTAACTAGTCAAAAATTGGATGAATCAATTTCATCCTTACAACCAAGAAAGTTCATCCATTCTACTTACTTCAAAAGGTAAATAATTCGTGTTTTGTGAAAACTAAACTTCACAATCATGAATGATCAAATCAAACACTACCAAAGCAAATTAGATTATGAGTGGGATTCAGCGGATTTGTTCAGGAATCTAGAATCCCGAACGGACGTCGTTGTCATTGATACCAGGAAGACCTGGGCATACGACGCAGAGCATATTCCGAGTGCGATCAGTTTCCCTCATCCTGAGATGGATGAAGTCTCTACTGCAAGTATGAACAAATCTAAAACCTACGTTTGCTATTGCGATGGGATTGGGTGCAATGGATCAACGAAGGGTTCATTAAAAATGACGCAACTTGGATTCAATACAATAGAATTGATTGGTGGATTGGATTGGTGGAAGCGTGATGGATATTCTACAGAAGGTGAAGAAGCTTCGATTGGAACTGAAGTTCAATGTGCATGCTAACTTGTCTTGATAACTAAAAAAAAGCCTATGGTCACATGTTTTCTAAAGTACATCATTGATCCTTACAGGATTCCTGAATTTGAAAATTACGGTAAAGTCTGGATTGATCTTGTCAATAAATCTGGTGGTACTCATCACGGATATTTGCTTCCATACGAAGGAGCCAACAACGTGGCTTATGCATCGTTCTCATTTCCTTCTCTGGCTAAGTACGAGGAATATCGAAAGGAATTTGAAACGAACCCTGAGTTCCGAACGGTCATGAAAGATGCCTTTAATAAGAAATTTATCGTTAGCTATGAGCGATCCTTTATGCGACCGGTTTTTGAGGGAATTGATGACAAGGCTCGTATTGATTGACTGAGATGGCCAATCATGTCATAAGGAATGTATGCAAATCAGATATTGATCAGCTCATTGAACTATGTCGACAGCATGCCGAATATGAAAAGAACGATTACGATTCCAATGGAAAATTCATTCGTCTGGCTGCGCTTCTCTTTTGTGACCGCCCACCATTGAAATGCATGGTAGCAGAGGCAGAGGACGGATTGATTGGATACGTGACGTTCATGAAACAATTTTCTACCTGGGATGCTGCGTATTATGTTTACATGGATTGTCTTTTTCTAAATGAAAATGCAAGAGGCAAGGGAATAGGAAAAGAGCTGATGAACGAAGTTGTGCAGTATGCCAAGACTGAGTACTGCGGAGAGGTACAGTGGCACACACCAACATTCAACACGGATGCGATAAGATTCTATCGGAATTATGGAGCTTTTTCTAAAGAGAAAGAACGCTTTTTCCTAGCTTTAGACGCGTAAGAGGTCTAGAAAGCATGAGCAACAAAATAAAGGTCTGTGTCATTCAGGACAGCCCCGTTTTTTTCAACAAGGAAAAGACGTTAGAGAAAGTTAGCGAGCTGACGACCAAGTATGCAGCAGAAGACTGCGAACTAGTCGTCTTTCCCGAAAGTTTTGTACCTGGATATCCAAGAGGGTTTCACTTTGGGACAAAAGTAGGTAGCCGGTCTCCGGAAGGACGAGACCTCTATGCCACTTACTATGAAAACAGCTTTGATCTTGAGAGTAATGATTTGAAGATGCTTGAAGAATTGACAAAATCACTTGGAGTTTATCTTGCACTTGGAGTGACGGAAAAGCAAAGAGGAAATGGTACACTCTACTGTTCTTTTCTATATATATCTCCTGTTGATGGTTTATTGGGAGTCCACCGCAAAATAAAGCCAACCGCTAGCGAACGTGTCATTTGGGGTGAAGCGGGAGGAGAGGCCTTAGTAACACTCGACACTAAGATTGGTAAATTGGGCGGCCTGATTTGTTGGGAAAATTATATGCCTCTGGCTCGCCAGTCGATGTATGAGAAAGGAGTTGAAATTTATCTGGCACCTACAGCAGACTCTCGGGACAATTGGACTGCTACCATGAAGCACATTGCTTTAGAGGGAAGATGTTTTGTTTTAGGGTGCAATCAATATTTCACCAAGTCGATGTATCCAGAAGAATATCGAGCAATGGTTGACGAACCTGAAGAACTGTGTCCCGGTGGGAGTGTGATTGTTTCTCCTATGGGAGAAGTTTTGGCAGGCCCGCTTTTTGGTAAGTCAGGCGCATTGATTGCAGACCTTGATTTGAGCGACATCACCAGAAGCAAGCTTGACTTTGATGTAATCGGGCATTATTCCAGACCGGATATTTTCAAGTTTAATGCTGTTGATCAGCCAGCTCTTAAGAAGGAATCGAAGGGCTGAGCTACCTATTATTGGATACAACGACTATTATTGCTACATGAAAAAGACACTAATACTCACTAGTCTGGTTTTTTGTTTACAAGCAAGTGGTCAGACAAGGTTTGACTTCTTGGCGGGCACCACGATTTCTTCTTTAAGCGAAGATTTAATGACAGATTATGGGTTTGATCAATTTAGGCAGGACTACATTGATGATGGAGGTAGCGCTACATCAGATATTAAAAATTCTGTCAGGCTTGGTTTTTACATTGCAGCAGAGGCCGATTTCTCGATTGGAGAAAAATCGTTCATCAAAACTGGGTTGAAGTACATGACCACAGGAGATAGTTATTTTTTTAAGACAGATGATGTTGTGCTACAATCTTCAAGTGGCAGTGAGTCTGATGAGAAATTTAAGCTGAGACCAAGACTAGATTATCTGGCCATTCCTGTGAACTATGGAGTTGATGTAAGCCAAAAAATTTCTCTTTACGCAGGGGTGACACCAAGTTTGAGTATAAACAATATTTTAAGGACAAATAGATTCGAGGCGGATGGAGATGATGTGAAGCAAAAATGGGATAAAACAGACAATCCTGTATCGGAAGCTTCGCTTGTGGCGTTCTTGAACGCTGGCCTGAGTTACTATTTGGGTGGAAACTCCGGTACTCCGATGATTTTTGACCTTCGATTTAGCCAGTCGCTTAACAATGTCTATGACGATTCTGATTTTGACAATACAACAACCAAATTCAACGATACTAAACTCTGGAGCTTGGAATTGGGAATAGGTATTGCCATCAATTAAAAGATGCCGGATGAATGAGCCGAAGATTGTAGATGTTGGAGTGCGAAATCTAGTGGCAACTAGAATGACAATGTCTCTCTCGGAAAATAAAACACGCGAACTGTGGCAGGGATTCAGGCCAAGAGTAAACGAAATTCCCGATCGAGTAGGTACCGATTTCTTCTCTATTCAACACTACCCTGATAATTTCAGCATGGCGGATTTTCGTCCTCACACCGTTTTCGAAAAACTGGCGGGCGTTGAAGTAGAAAGCCATGCGATGATTCCGGACGGAATGGAGAGGCATACACTCTTGCAGGAGGTAAGTATGCAGTATTTAAACATCATGGCTCCGCTGAAACTGCTGGAGCTACCTTTCAATACATCTATGGCGTTTGGATTCCAAATTCAACATATGAAGTTGATAGTCGAGATCAATTCGAAATCTTAGGGAATGACTATAGACCTAATGACCCCGATGCGGAAGAAGAAGTTTGGATCCCGATAAAGTAGAAATCCATATTCCATACTTCTCGTACTATTGTAAATGCAATTTGAGATTTCGCCGATCCAGCTCGTTACAATTTGTGCTGTAGTCAATGGTTTTGTTTTTGCGTTTCTGCTTTTTGAAAAAAAAGAGAATCGTAAAGCGAATCGATTTCTTTCATTGATGATTCTATCCATGTGTCTTACATTGACTCCATTGGTCATAGACACTACCGTTTGGAATGCATACCAATGGTTGGCCTGGCTTCCATTTTCACTTTCTTATTGGATTGGACCTTCCTTTTATTTCTATATAAAAACGTTGACGGGTGCACCAAGATTTAGGAGAATTGACCTTTGGCATTTTTCTCCAATAGTTCTCAACTATCTTCATAGCGCATATCATGTAGCAATTGTTAATACAAACCCTTGGCCATTGTTCCATCACGCCGCTGAAATATTGGAGTCAGCCGCCATTTTATCCATTATCATTTATTTGATCATATCTTTCAAATTGATCAAGCCCTATCGACGATCGTTATTGGACAATGTTTCTAACACGGAAAGAATTGACTTGAAGTGGGTTAGTGGGATTATTTTCATAATTGGGGGTGTTTGCATGCTCTTGGTAATCTTTCTAATAACGAGCACCGTGGCCGGTGGTCGATATACACTTGAAGAATGGGATGATCCAAGAGCATTTGTATTACTTGTTTATTCTGGTATTCTCTATTGGATCAGTATCAGTGGATTTAGACAGGCTCAGACGCATAAAATCCCTGCATACACAGAAGAACCAACGGAGTCGAAAAAACCTTCTGAAATTGTTAAGAAACTAGATGACCTTATTGGAAAAGAAAAGCTCTACAGAAATCCAGAATTGTCACTCACTGATTTGAGCAAATCAGCTGAAATATCAGAGCGAGCAATTTCGGACACAATCAATCAGGAGTTGAATAAGAATTTTTATCAACTCATTAATGAATACAGAGTGGAAGAAATGAAAGAAAGGCTGCAAGATCCTTCACTTGCGCATCTAAAGATTTTTAGCCTCGCTCTGGATTCTGGCTTCAACTCAAAGGCGAGTTTCAATAGAGTTTTCAAAGCGTATACAGGATACACTCCAAAAGAGTTTAAATCTCAGAATCCTTAGCAAAAAAACTGGTTTTGAGACATCAATACCGGCAGTGAGACCTTTCGAGGCTCTATTCCTTCTAATTTGGATGCAAATTCAAAAAACAAAAAGGACATGATAAGAAAAATACTTGTGGCTGTTTGCATCGCGGCAACCACTTCATTGCATAGTCAATCAATCAAAGATCTGGACTTTCTCATAGGATCATGGGATGTGCTGGAAACCATCTACCCTGGTACTGAGAAGGAATATCAGGAAAATGGAACACGAGTCTGCGAGTACTATCTAAACGGTAGTTTCATAAAATGTGAATCCTCAACAGTTGTTTCTACCAGCGGTAAAAAACGTATGTATGCCTATGTAATCAATTACGACAAACGAGAAGATTGTTTCAGAGCAACAAACCTTGCGGATGACTTCCCACTTCAAGGTCAGTTCAAGTGGTTTTTAGATAAGGAGAATCAGCAGATTTTGGCTATCACCCCGAAAAATGTCATTGAGGATAGATTCTTTCGTGCTACCATTTCCTACGCCGTTAAGGACAAGTTGGTATGGAACGGGTGGTCGAGCAAATGGTTGGACGATAAAGAGTGGAAGCAAGTCTTTAATGACGTGGCAACCAGAAAAAGATAACAAACAAAATATGAAAAGATATTTCACATATGTATATACAACATTTGTGTGTATTTCAATAAATGCTCAATCGATTAAAGACTTGGACTTTTTGATTGGAAAATGGGAGGTGAGCGAAATTGTTGCTGCAGGGACGGATAGAGAGTACACCGAGACCGGATCACGTGAATGTTCCTATTACATGGGTTCGTGGATCAAGTGTGAAACACAAGGGAAGCGACATGGTAGAGATCGATCCTATACATTCTTGATCAATTACCATCCAGAAAAAGGGTATTTTCAATTTTTGAGTTTATCAAGTGACTATCCCGATTGCGGGATTACTGCATGGGAAATTGATTCTGAGGTGTCTATTATTATTGGTCGCAGCACGCAAGGGTACGAATCTATTCACAACATCAACTTCACAGATAAAAACAAGATCATCTGGCAAGGATTGTATCCAAGAGCCAGTGATGATTCAAAGCTTGAACTAAAACCATTATGGACAGAAACTGCTACCAGAAAATGAGAAACGCTATAATCTGTTGCCTATTGATAGTGTTAGCCCTTGGCTGCACTACTCCAGAAACTACAAGAGATCTTCCGATTATGGGAGATCTTGCTTTGGGAGACTATGCGGTTGGGTACAAGACAATCTTTACTTATGATCAAACAAGAAAGGGTGTTCCATATTCCGATTGGGATGGGAACCTGACGAATGACCACAAGCCAGAATTGGGACGTCAGTTTCAAATTAATGTTTGGTATCCAGCAGAGATTGGTTCGGGTGAACGAATCAACTATTCACACTATGTACACCTAAGAGGTCGACAAACAGATTTTGGAGAGTCAGAAGAGCAGGATGTATCTGCTAAGCAGACGTTTATCACTCAGACACAAGGCCTTGGAAATGTCACCATCGGAGTACAGGGAGGAAATAAGGAGGATTTTACAAGCGAGAATCTTGCTCAGCTGCTTGAGTTGGAAGTATATGGTCGACTCAACGCAACTCCACTCGGCGGAAAATTTCCGGTAGTGATATACCCAAACGGTGGCAGTCCAGCATTTCAAAGTATCACGTGTGAATACTTCGCGAGTCATGGATACGTAGTGATAGCCTTTACCCCAAAAGGTCGATTTTCTTCTGGAATGGAAGTTTCCGCGATAGGATTAGAAGTAGCCGTTGATGATTTTGAATTCGTGTTGGGGAAAGTGAGTGAACAACCTAACGTTGATATGGACAAAGTGTCTTTTGTAGCTAATGCCATCTCATCTTCAGTTGGTGCAGCTGCTATCTCAAGAAATGACAAACTCAAAGCGCTGATCAGCCTGGAGGGTGGACTTCCAAGTGCTTTTGAGCAGCGCCTATTGAATGAATCCGTTTTTTACTTACCAGAGAACATTACCGCTCCCATTTTAGTCATTTATGCATCTCATCCATCAATTGATCCGAAATACACTTTTCAACTTAAATACTCCGATCGGTATTATGCTCAATTCCCGAATATGTCAGAATTCGTAATGCTCAATTATGGCATGTTCGAAGCTTTTGTCCCTAGTATTCTCGGAGAACATAAGGGAAACACGCAAAGAGGATTCGAAGAAGCACATCAACTCATGTTACGATTCTTGAACCAGAAGATCAAAGGCGAAACTGAGGGACTTTTTGATGCAGACTTCTTGGACTCACAGACTGAGATGGACAGCACCTTTGTTTTGGAGGGAATTCCAGCTCCACCGAATATTACACTTCTGAAAGATCGATTCATGAAAGGCGGTTTTGATGAGATCGAGAGCATTTATCAAGAATTAAAAGGGAACGGGAATCTTCAACCGTATTCGAAGTCCTTCTACACTGATTATCGGAGTTGGCTTTCCTGGCAGAAGGATGAAGATTACTCGTACAGACGCCGACTATATGAACTTGCTTACGATAGCTATCCAGAATCGGCTCGGATAAACTATTACCTGGCTTATTATTCGGCAAAACGTGAGATGAACGAAAAGGCAATAGATCTTTATCGCAGGACGCTCAATCTTGTTTCAGGTGATAAAGAACTAACGAACAGTCAGAAAGAATCGATTAGAAATTTTGCAAAGGAAGAATTAGAGGAGCTCCTAAATGCCGGTCGCTGAGCTAGTTTAGTTAACTTTCGTGGGCAAACGTTTGTGCCATGAAAAAAATAATCTTTCCAGTACTATTAGTTGGTTGTCTTACTTGTACTGGCCAGCAATCGAACGATGTTCTGACTACAGGACCGGAGAATGGAACTTTAGTGGTTGTTGGTGGGGGAACGAGGACACCTGGAATCATGGGAAGATTCATTGAATTGGCGGGTGGTGTAGATGCAAATATTGTGGTAATTCCTACAGCGTCAGGTCAGGGTGAGTATGACGAGGAGAGCATAAAAGAAAGATGGAAAGAGTTTGGTGCAACCAACGTGACGGTCAGGCATACTTCATCAAAGGAGGTGGCTAACTCGAGTGACTTTACACAACCGATTAAGACCGCAAGTGCGGTGTGGTTTGATGGCGGCCGTCAATGGAGACTTGTAGATTCGTATGCTAATACGGAAACTGAGAAATTATTCTGGGAAATCTTAGATAGGGGAGGAGTGATTGGTGGGTCTTCTGCTGGAGCTACAATTCAGGGCTCGTATCTGGCCAGAGGAGATACCAAGAACAATCAAATAATGATGGGAGATCATGAAGAAGGATTTGGGTTCATTAAGAATATTGCGATCGATCAGCATGTCATAGCACGAAATAGACAATTTGACTTGTTCGATATTTTAAAAAACCGACCTGAACTTCTTGGAATTGGGCTTGATGAAAGCACAGCTATTGTTGTACAAGGTGATCAATTTGAGGTACTAGGCGAGAGTTATGTTCTTATCTACGATCAAGCATTCTGGTCACGAGAAGGTAGTGATTTGAAAAATCTTCCCCCAAGTAATCAGCAATTCTACTTCTTGAGGGAAGGCGATAAGTATGATATGAGAAAAAGGCAGGTTATTGAGGAATAATATCAGTCTCTTCTAACTCATATTGAAAATCACTCACGATAACCAACAAAATTCTTCATACATATTTACCGACTTGAAGATCTCGGAAAGAATACTTTTGTTCAAAAAAATGAGCATGAAAACGATTGGCATGATTGGAGGGATGAGTTGGGAATCCTCCAAATTTTACTACGAATTTGTTAACACGAGAGTGAAAGAAGTATTGGGTGGATCACATTCTGCCAAGTGCATCATGGTGTCTGTTGATTTTGCAAAAATCGAGGAGCTGACGTTTGCCGGTAAATGGGATGAAATGGGTGAAATGATGGCGGACTGTGCGAGACAACTGGAAAGAGGAGGCGCCGAAATTATTATTCTTTGTACCAATACCATACATCTAGTTAGTGATTACATCGTTCAGGCAACCAAAATTCCTTTTTTACACATTGCGACAGCAACGGGGGAAGCAATCACAAACCAACAGCTAAAAAAAGTAGCCTTGTTAGGGACTCGATTTACAATGGAGAAGGACTTCTATACAAAAATGTTGACGGAAAAGTATGGACTAGAGGTTTTGATCCCAAAGGAAAACGAAAGGCAAATCGTCCACGATATCATCTACAATGAGTTGGTGTTGGGGCAATTCAAGGATAGTTCAAAAGATCAGTGCCTGGCAATTATCAAACGACTTCAAAAAGAAGGAGCAGAAGGCATCATAATGGGTTGCACCGAACTTCCGATCTTGATTCCAGATACAGAAGTGGGCATCCCAACTTTTGACACAGGGAAGGTACATGCGCATGCTGCCGTGGATTGGTCACTAAATAATTGATGAGGTACTAGTATTGATCTGCTAATTGTCCATCACCGCTACACATTTTAACTCAATGGCAATAGGGGTGGGAAGCGAATTAATTTCCACTGTGGTTCTGCATGGCTGAGCTTCTTTGAAATATTCAGCATAGATCTTGTTATAGGTTTTGAAATCGTCTTTCATGTTGGTGAGAAAAACTGTGACATCCACGAGGTCTTCCCATTTTGCACCTGCAGCTTCTAGAATCAGCTTCACATTTTTGAAAACAGAATGGCATTGCTCCTCGATATCATAGCTAACTATACTTCCAGCTTTATCCAGTTCAACGCCTGGAATCTGGGTCTGACCTCTTTCTCGAGGTCCAACGCCGGATAGAAAAAGTAGATTTCCCACCCGACGCGAGTGTGGATAGAGCCCAACGGGTTCGGGTGCTTTATCTGAATTATACGCTTCCATCAATTCAATTCCTTTTGTAAAACTATTCGTTTGCGATCATCTTTCTCGGAGTACCGGACATCTACAATTTCAAATCCACTTTTTATTGAAAAAATTAACATTCCTTTATGCTCGTTGAATGTCTTGAATTCAAGTACTTCGTACCCACGTTCAAGGCACCATTCTTCCATCTTCTTCAATAGTGATTCTGCAACACCCTTGTTGCGATGGCGTGGTAGGACTCCACCAAGCCAGCTATAGAATTTTTTCGTGCCACTTTCTCGCTCATATCCGCATTTGAACCCTACCAACTGTTCGTTCATCTCCGCCACGAGCATAAGATTGGCAACCAACAATCGTTTCCTTAATTCTTCCTTCGAGTAGGGATTGATAAATTCGGGTAGCTCCTGCATGAGCGAGACTACTTCATCGATATCACCCTCTCGAATAGTAATCATGACATCAATTCTTCAATTTCCTCCGCCTCGATTGGGATGTTCTTCATCAGATTCAAGTGACCATCTTTGGAAATCACAACATCATCTTCCAACCTGACTCCAATTTTTTCATCAGGGATGTAAATCCCCGGCTCAACTGTGAAAACCATCCCTTCTTCAAACTTCTTGTAAATAGAGGCAGTATCATGGACATCAATCCCAATGTGATGAGAAGTGCCGTGCATAAAGTATTTTTTAAAAGCGGGCCAATCAGGATTCTGATTTTTGATGTCTGTTGTGTCTATCAAACCAAGATCAAGTAGCTCTTTTTCCATCAATTCACCAACTGCTTTGTGATATTCAGGAATACTATTCCCTAGTTTTAGTAAATCTGTTGCCGCATTTTTGACACGAAGCACGGCATTATAAACATCTTTTTGGCGCTGTGTGAATTTGCCGTTTACTGGTACTGTCCGTGTCATGTCCGCCATGTAATTTGAGTATTCGGCTCCAACATCCATAAGCAATACATCACCATCCTTTAGTGCTTGATTATTCTCGACGTAATGAAGTACGCAGGAATTTCCACCGCCGGCAATAATCGGCTCATAGGCAAATCCATTTGATCGATTTCTCACAAATTCATGGAGAAATTCTGCTTCCACTTCATACTCGTAGAAGCCAGGTCTGATTTTATCCAATACTCTTCTAAAGGCCTTCTCGGTGATGTCACAGGCTATCTGAAGAAGGTCAATTTCGAATTGCGATTTGACACATCTCAGATCAGTCAGAATTGGTGCCAGACGTTCATAGTTATATAATGGATATTTCTTGAAGCATTCCTGAATGAATCGTGAATTGCTGGTTTCAACGCTCGAGGAATTACGGATGTGCTCATTACTTTCCAGATAGATATTGTCACATTCGGCGAGGATCGTATAGAAAAGAAGTTCGAAGTCCGAAGTCCATCGAACATTTGCTATACCAGAAGTTTTTGTTCCTTCTTCCTTGGTTAGCTTGTGACCCTCCCAAACAGCAATTGTTTCATTGGTTTCTCGTACAAATAAGATTTCGCGCATCTTTTCATCTGGGAAATCTGGAGCCAACAATACGATCGATTCTTCCTGGTCTACACCGGTTAGGTAAAACAGATTTGCGTTTTGCCGAAACCTCATGGTACCATCCGCGTTGGTTGGCATGATGTCATTTGAGCGGATAACTGCCACAGAGTTTGGCTTCATTCTTTTGGCGAGGTTTTTCCTGTTTTGGATAAACAGGTCATTAGCGATGGGGTCGTACTTCATTTAATTTTTATCTTGGATCATAAAATTACTATTTATGGATCGATTGTCCATTTCGCAAGCGCTCAGTCGTTACTGATCAAACATTAAAACCCAAAGAAAATGAAACAGTATTTATATGTATTTAGAGGAGGGCAAGGAGCCTACAAAGAACAATCTCCCGAAGAAATGCAAGCACATATGGAACGATGGGGTTCATGGATGCAGAAAATTTCGGCCGTAGGTCATCCACTTCAGGAAGAAGGCAAGGTTGTGGAAAAGGCGGGTGAAGTAATCACAGATGGGCCATTCACTGAAGGGAAGGAAATCGTAGGTGGTTATGTATCCTTACCAGCAAATGATATGGACCATGCAATAGAGATGTCTAAAGAGTGCCCAATTTTTGAGTATGGAGGCACTGTGGAGGTTAGGGAAATCATAGAAATGTAGATATCGAAAAGATGGGGCATTGCCCTATCTTTATTTCATGTCTGAAATGAACGCAAATCAACTAATCGATCACTTCTTCCGAAAGGAGTATGGTAAGGCAGTTTCGCACCTTACCAATCGCTTCGGCTCTGAGAATTTGGAGTTGGCGGAGGATGCCGTTCAGGATACACTGATAAAAGCCATGCAGACCTGGCCTTTTGGGCAGGTTCCAGATAATCCGACTGGCTGGATACTAAGAGTAGCCGGCAATCGAATGATTGATCAACTGCGACGTTTGCAAAAGCAGACAAATGAAGAAATTCCTGAGCTGTCTGAAGAACTTGTTGAGGATGTTTCATTAACAGACATAAATGACGACATGGTGAAAATGATGTTCGCATGCTGTCATCCAACACTTAGTGCTGAGTATCAAATTGTCCTGACGCTGAAGATTCTAGGCGGTCTCTCAATTCGGGAAATATCCACATCGCTTCTAAAGAAGGAAGAAACGATCGCCAAAGCCTACACGCGAGCAAAAAAGAAGTTCAAAGAAGACGAAATAAAGCTTATTCTCCCTCCAGCCAACGAAGTTGAGAAGAGATTGGAGATGGTTTTAAAAATCATTTATCTATTGTTTAATGAAGGCTACAAGAGCGCGGAAGGTAAGATTTTGATACGGGAGGATCTCTGTGCAGAAGCTATGAGACTGAATACTGTGTTGCTCGAAACAGAGTTGTGTAGCACCCCTTCTGCCTATGCGTTAATGGCATTGATGTGCTTTCATTCCTCCAGATTTGGAGCACGTGTGGACGAACAAGGAGAGATTATTTCTTTGGAAGACCAAGACAGGTCAAAGTGGAGTAATGAGTTGATCCTCACAGGACAGAGATATCTTCAAAAAGCTACAGACACAGATGCCGTCAACGATTATGTAATTCAGGCAGCAATCAGCTCGTATCATTGCAACGCGGCAAGTTTTGAGGAAACCCGATGGGATGAGATACTCCGATTGTATGATGTTCAGCTCCAAATAA
Organism: Cyclobacteriaceae bacterium; assembly: GCA_039961455.1. GTDB lineage: Bacteria > Bacteroidota > Bacteroidia > Cytophagales > Cyclobacteriaceae > Ekhidna. The sequence continues at coordinate 86,522 of JBDVJN010000039.1, forward strand.
ACCCAAGTCCTGTGATCCGACTTAACCGTATAGTTCCAATGGAAAAGGTGCATGGATCAATGCTTGCTTATTCTGAAATTGAAGAGTTGGAAGAGACAGGATTTTTCGATGCCTACTATCTATTCTACGCGATAAAAGGTGGGATCCTTCAGAATCTTGGTGAAATTCAAGAATCTGCCATTGCTTTGAAAAAAGCGATTTCCCTTACCAAGAATGACCGAGAACTTACTTACCTAAACAAGAAACTTGATGACCTTTCGAGTTCAGGTTGACTCCTCAGCCAAACCTTGCAGCTTGTAACTTATTCCTCGTAACTAACCCCTACCTTTGCGCTCTTTATGAGTAAGGAATACGAGTTGATTGAGCTGCCGAACGGCATTCGTGTAATTCACAAGCAGGTTACCCACACGAAAATTGCAAATATTGGATTGATGCTGGATATTGGAAGTCGAGATGAGCTTCCGGAGGAGCAAGGCCTAGCACACTTCATGGAGCACATGGTTTTCAAAGGAACTAAGAAGAGAAATTCCTTTCATATCATTGATCGTCTGGAGTCCCTGGGAGGAGAGTTGAACGCATATACCACTAAGGAGAAAATCTGTTTCTATGCCACACTTCTAGATATCCATTTGGAAAAAGCGGTGGACCTACTCACGGACATTGTCTTCAATTCCACCTTCCTCGAAAAGCAAATTGTGAAGGAGCGGAAGGTCATATTGGAAGAAATGTCGATGTACAAAGACACTCCGGAAGATGCCATTCAAGATGACTTTGATGAGCAATTATTCCCGAATCATCAGTTGGGTAAGAATATATTGGGTACTGAAAAGACTGTTCAATCTTTTACCCAAAAGGACTTCAAGCGTTTTTTGGATCGAAATCTGAATACGGAGAAAATTATTCTCTCTAGTGTAGGGAATTATCCTGCAAGCAAAATAAAAAAGCTTGCGGATAAGTATTTAAAGCCCGTACCTCACAAAAATCACACACCTCAGAGAAACTGGTTCGAAGGCTATGAACCCACAACGGTGGAGATGAAGAAAGCAATTTCACAAGCACATTTCGCAATGGGTATGCCATCCTTGTCAATTAAGGATAAGAATCGAATTCCTTTCTTTTTTGTGGTAAACCTCTTAGGAGGACCAAGCATGAATGCCAGGCTCAATTTGAGCCTCCGTGAAAAACATGGACTTGTGTATGGGGTTGACGCAAGCTATGCGCCCTACCTTGAGGTGGGATCTTTCGCCGTGTATTTTGCTACTGATCCGAAGAATCTTAAGAAAAGTCAACGGATCGTTTTGAAGGAGATCGAAAATTTAAAGAGCAAACCACTTGGAAGTTTGCAATTACAAAAGGCCAAGAATCAAATAAAGGGTCAAATGGCGTTATCTGAGGAAAATAAGAGTGCCATTATGCTTATGATGGCGAAAAGTCAATTGGACCTCAATAAGGTTCCAGACCTTGATTCGGTTTTCAAAAAGATCGACGCAATCACGTCGAAAGACATCCAAGATCTGTCTAAAACCTACCTGCCACTAGATCAGATGAGTTCATTGGCATATCTGCCTAAATAATTTCTATCTTTGTGTACATGGAATTTCTCCCTGAGGATCTTCAGACTTATGTGGAGGATCACACTGAGTCGGAATCTGACTTGCTCCAGCAAATCAATAGGGAAACTCACCTCCATGTTCTAAAGCCAAGAATGCTCTCAGGTCACCTGCAGGGTAGAGTTTTATCTCTTATTTCTCATATGATTCGTCCGAAGAATGTTCTGGAAATTGGAACCTATACGGGGTATGCAGCTCTTTGCCTGGCGGAAGGAATGGCGGAGGAGGGAAGGCTTATAACGGTGGATAACAATGAAGAGCTCTCAGTGAGAACACAAGCCTATTTTTCAGCATCAAAATATGCCAATCAGATAGAGATGCAGGTAGGAAATGCTTCGGATTTGATACCCTCTCTAGACCTGAATTGGGATTTGGTTTTTATTGATGCCGACAAAGAAAACTACGGCCATTATTTCGATTTGGTTATTGACCAAACCAACTCAGGCGGATTCATCATTGCGGATAATGTACTTTGGAGCGGTAAGATCATTGATGAATCAAAGAGTGACAAGGATACGCAGGCCTTGCGTACGTTTAACCAGAAAGTGCATACCGATGATAGGGTACAAAACGTTCTGTTTCCAATTCGAGATGGACTAATGATTTTAAGGAAATTATGAAAAAACTATTTTCACTACTCATTTTCGTTACTTCCGTAGGATTCTCCCAGACTGTTCCAAGAGAGATGGACTTTGGAGGAATGCGTCTAACCATTGCTGATGGTGCAAGAAGGCAGATACAAAAAGATGTAGACAGACTTACGGCAAGTCAGACTTACTATGGTATTCTGGTCGATCGGATGAACCTGTATTTCCCCACAATTGAGCGAGCGTTTGCCGAAAGCAAAGTTCCCGACGAGATTAAGTTTTTAGCTGTGCAGGAAAGCGCCTTGATATCAGATGCAGTTTCTGTTGCCAATGCCGTTGGATTCTGGCAATTCAAAGATTTTACAGCTAGGGAAGTTGGACTAAAAGTAGAGCGAGGTGTGGATGAGCGATTAAATATCGTAGCAGCATCTTATGGGGCTGCTAAGTACTTAAATGCGAACAATTTTTTCTATGATAACTGGATTTACGCAGTTATGGCCTACAACACTGGCAGAGGCGGAGCAGCAAAATTGGTGGACAAATCAAAGTATGGAGCCAAAAAGATGACCATAGATAATAAGACGCATTGGTACGTGAAGAAATTCTTAGCCCACGTCGTGGCATTTTCTCCAGCGGTTGGATTGCCTCACTCTAAGAACATCTGGTTGGATGAAGAGACCGACATAAAAGGGAAGACATTATCCGACATAGCTCGAAAAAACAAGGCGGACTTGGAAGAGGTAAAGAAGTACAACAAATGGCTAAAGAGAGGAACAGTACCTGGCGACAAGGAATATGTTGTGCTAATTCCAAAAGAGGGATCGGCACCAAGAAGACTTGTGGCATCCAGAACGACAAAGGAGTCAAGACCTGCCAAACGAATCTCCGAGCCTGAAGCAAAAATCTATCCGACAGAAATAAAGCGTGGCATTACGAGAGCAGACAAGGCTACGATTATTCCCCTAAATGGGATTCCTTCGATACTATCAAAAGAAATCGACGACGTGCATTCTCTTTCTGCAAGGTCTGGGATTAGCGAAAAAAAATTCAGGAAGTACAATGATATGGGACCTACGGATGGTATTATTTCCAGTGAATTCTACTATGTGAAAAAGAAAAAGGGGAAATCGAAAATTGGCTTTCACGTAACTAAGAAAGGAGAAACTTTGTGGGACGTCTCGCAGCAATACGGCCTTCAACTTAGTAAGCTGGCCAAAAAGAATGGGATGAGCATTATTGATGAGGTGAAGCCTGGAAGAGTCTTGTGGTTGAAAAAAACACGCCCATCTGGTGAGGCAGTTGCCTATCATCAGGTGGAAGAGAGCCAGGAGAAGGCTGTTGTGCTGGCTTCTGCAGATCGTGATGAAAGAGTCGCTTATGATGATTCGGACCAAATTGTAGTTCCGGTAGTGGATAGTTCGGAAGAGTTGAAAAAAGTATCTATTCACACAGTTGCTCCCGGGGAATCTTTGTGGGCAATTGCTCAGAAGTATGATGTACTGATGGAAGATTTGCTTAGATGGAACGAGCTACCAAACCCTGACGCGTTGGGGATAGGTCAAAACATTCGAGTCAAAACGCCGGTGAAAGAGGTGATAGAAACCATAACAATAAATACGCATCGAGTAGCTCCGGGTGAGACATTGTATGCTATCTCCAGAAAATACGAAATGACCGTTGATGAGCTGATGGAGTTAAACGAAATGTCTAGTACAAATTTGGATGTTGGAGCAACCCTAAAAGTATACGAGTGTGCAAGTTGTTAGTCTCTATCAATAATCAAAGTCCAATCCCAACCTTTCCTTTAAATCTGCAAGCTTTGGATTTTGCTTGACCATGTGATCGTAGATGTCTTTGCTGGTGTAGAGCTTTTTCCCTTCGTCCACTTGTGCCACTTGTTTGTTTATGGAAAGGTGGTCATTGTTGAGTTCTGTTCTCAAAAATTGAATTAGCTCAGTTTCAAATTTTTCAAGAAAACTTACCTCCAATTGACTACTTAGAAACATAAGGACGTCACTGTTTTCTCCTTTTTTAATTTCTCTCCCAAGGATCAACTTATCTGTATCCCCTGCGTCTGATTTCTCTTCCCCAAACTGCTTCCATGCTTTCTGCAAATTTTCTTCTGTGAATTCCTCTTCCTTTTTGTTACTGACTGAGTTTTCACTAGGCTCTTCTTTTACCTCCTGCTTTTTCTTTTTGAAAATACTAGGTGTCTCCTTTACTTCTGAGGATGGAGGTGGCTCTTTTATCATTACTGGACGTGGCTCACTCTTCGGAGTTGAGGCAACTGGTATTTCAGCCTCGATCGTGGGAATGAAATCTTCCTGTCTTGGAGGTTCCTCTGGCAGTGGTGGCTCTTCGGGTGGAGGAGGAGTGTCAGGTGAAGGAGAGGTAGCAGTTGAAGGTTGTTCCGGCACTGGTGCTTGTTCTGGTACGGCTGGCTTCTGGATAGGTGAAGCTTCAGCCTTCGGAGTTTCTTTTTTTGGTTCCCCAGCCTTTTTTACTGAACTATGCTGTTTTTTTTTTACTCCATCTTCTGTGGAGTTAGCGGTGAGTGTCAGTGCACTTGGCAGATGCGCCAGCTTCATGAGACAGAGTTCCACATGGAGCCGTTGATTCTTGCTGATCTTGTAATTCAGTTCAAATTGGTTACAGATGTTTAGCGAGGAGAGTAGAAACGACTGGTCACACTTTAGTGACTGCTCAAGGTACTTTCCTTTCAGGGTTTCTGATACTTCCAACAGCGCTACCGTCTTGGAATCTTTGGAGATGAGCAAGTTTCTGAGGTGCTGCTGCAGGCCTATCAAGAAATTGTTGCCATCAAATCCATTCCGAATGATCTCATCGAAAAGCAAAATTGCTTCAGACATATTTTCCGCTAGCAGGTGGTCAACCAGTCTGAAATAATAATCGTAGTCAAGAATATGCAGATTCTTAATGGTGTCTGCGTAGGTAACCTTCCCATCTGACGAAAAAGTCGTAATCAGGTCAAAAATTGAAAGCGCATCCCGAAGCGCTCCGTCGGCTTTTTGTCCGATTAAGTGTAGAGCGTCGTGTTCTGCCTCCACTCCCTCTTTTTCTGCAATCTTCTGAAGTTGCTTTACAATATCGTCTACCTCGATTCGATTGAAATCATAAATCTGACATCTGGAAAGAATCGTCGGGATGACTTTGTGTTTTTCTGTAGTGGCTAGAATGAAAATGGCATAATCAGGCGGTTCTTCCAACGTTTTCAAAAACGCATTAAATGCCTGATTCGAAAGCATGTGAACCTCATCAATGATGTATACTTTGTATTTTCCCTGTTGAGGAGGATACCGAACTTGATCGATCAGATTCCGTATGTCTTCTACTGAATTATTGGAAGCGGCATCTAACTCGAAAATATTAAAATTAGATGTTCCCTCAGGCCCTTCGTTTTCAAAACCATTAATAGTCTTTGCAAGAATCCTGGCACAGGTAGTTTTTCCGACTCCTCTGGGTCCGCAGAAAAGCAATGCCTGACCAAGGTGATTGGACTTTATTGCATTTTCGAGTGTGGTTGTAATATGCTCTTGCCCGACAACTTCCTCGAAACCGAGGGGGCGATACTTACGAGCCGATACTACAAAATTTTCCATTCTTCGAGCAAGTTAACATGCTCAACAATTCTTAGGAAATCAATCAGGAAATTATGCTTCTTCTATCTCAATGAAATTGAAGGAAAGTTCGATGAGCTCCTGAAAATCTTCACCTGTTTCCAACATGTCGTCATCATCCTCTTCATAATGCCAATTGACTGTGAGGTGTTTTCCTTTGTGTCCTAACATTTTGATTTCCTTCAAAATCATAAAGATGCATCGGGCCGAACTTGTGTTAAAATATTCAAGGGCGAAATCTACGACTACTTCTCGATTTGGTGTTTTGGCAACGTCTCGTATTGCTTCGTATAGAGGGTTGTAGAAAGTAAATACATTTTCGGGGTGGGAGACTCCCCTCATTTCAATATGACCAGCCTCGTAATCTACTTTTACGTAAGGGGTGTTGGTTTTGGCTTCTCGTATGAAAGATCCCATTGAAAGTTGGCTGTAGTCGAAATTGGTCTTCGAAACTAGAAAAAAAAAGCATGTACAATATCAATTTATCGACGAGTCGGCAATTCTTATTGTTTAATAAAACGGAATTCTGTGAATTACGCTTGAATCCGTAATGGTATGGGTGTAATACCCGTTAGCTTTGTGGTTGTTCTCAGGTTTCATATTGATTTTTGGTACTTGAGGTTGTTCTTTGAAAAAATGGGGTCGACCGGAATTGACAGGAAGTGAAAATTATACGCTTGCATGTCGGGTGTTGAATGAGCACACGTAATCAATTCATTCAAAATTGTAATTGGCGAGTCTAACTACGCTATGGCAGCTTAATTTTCGAATAAAGTAGAAAATTTATGGGTTGAGCCTTATAGGTTCCCCCTGCCCATCTCACCAGTCTCTTTTCCTTAGGACTGGAAATTGAGGTGTCGAAATAAGGGATAGCCAAGGATAAGGTCACGGGTCTTTGGTGAAATTAAGTGACTGGCAATGTTAGTGGGTAGTTATTCGCCAGCTTTCATTGTAAGATTAAAAGAATGACTATGCATGTAGACGGCTTATGGTTTCCTTAGCTGGACGAGGGTTCGAATCCCTCCGACTCCACTTTTAACAAATCAATTTGTTTAAAACCCTTCAAATTTTACTATTTGGAGGGTTTTTTGTTTTATAGACAACCAAATTATTCGATGTGGAGTCATATCTCATTCTATTAAAACCTATAAAAATGGTTAGCTAAGAAGCCAGTCTAATCCTTCCTGCTGAGAGCTAAATTTTACCATACTAAGCTTTGGAAAAATTAACTTAATTGCTGTACTGATGAAATTAGCAAATACGCCTCCCATAGCGGTGGAAGAATTTACCGTTGCAACCTTGACTACTTTGTTAACCAGCTTTTTAGCACGGTTTCTTAGCAGATCTTGTTTTATCCAGATTCTTGCCTCGGTTGTAAATTCTTTAAGATTCTTTCTGTTCAATAAGAGTTTATCGCAATGACCAACTTCTATCAGATCAGCAGCTTTATTCAGAATTATATTTACAGTTGCCAGATCAACAATGCCATCCCACTCTACTTTTACGATTTTGTTTTGGTAATCTACAGCTACAGAGCTTCCGTTCAATTCTTTCAGAACTTCAAAAACGTCTCCCTTAGTAGGGATAAAGGCATCAGAGTTGGTACTTTCCATCATCATTTCTTTTGAATTTATTAAGACCTCAAGCTATGTAGATATTGAACTCTTACTGTGATTTTTGGCTGAGTGACCTGTTTAACCAGTTGAGATAACCTTATCGTACGATTTGGCATACTGACGGGGTAAAGACACTGGCCACAATAATCACTAAAGAAGCTAACGAATATCATGATTCAATCCATAAGATGGAAGTTGCTTTGTATCATGTCCAAGCCTGTGTATGTAGTTGATCGCGAAGGTGATCTCCGTGAGAACATTGTGGAATTGCTGAATTTAGAAGGTTATAGTGCGCAACCTGTCTTACCGGAGGATATTGAGAGTTTGTCAACACAAGATAATCCCTTAAGTGTGGTGCTTTGCAACTTTACTTCAATTGGTGATCAACCAGAAAAGTTTATAAATGATGCCGTGCTTGATCCAAATGGATCACTGAAACTTGTAGCTCTAGGGGATGATGAGGATAATCCAGCAGTCTACAAAGCCGATGCCTTTGTACCATTGCCATTTTCAAAACAAGAATTGATTCAACCCATTTTTGATTTCTTCAGTAAGGCGCAAAATACTTAACTAGTAAGGAGTTATTTGTAACAAAAATTAAAGATGGTTTGGTCCTTATCTCTAATTTTTTCGCTACCTTGTAAAGCTCATCTCTTTGATTTAGAATATGGAATTAGTTGCCACATTTGAGAATGATGCTGGATTCAGAGCACTTTTTGAATATGCGACTATTGGGATCGTGGTAGTCGACTCAATGGGCAGAATTGTCATGATGAATCCCAACTCTGAAGAACTTTTTGGCTATCAACAAGGGGAATTAATCGGAAAGGAAGTTGAAGTGTTAATTCCTTCACATCTTCACCATAGTCATAGAAACCATCGAGATAGCTACATAGGTAGTCCGCGAGCACGTCCAATGGGAGCTGGGCTGGATCTTTTTGCTTTGAAAAAAGATGGGACTGAGCTTCCGGTGGAGATAAGCCTTTGCAATTACAAAATTGATGAAGAGTCAATGGCTGTAGCTTTTATTAGCGACATTTCCGAGAGGAAAAAAGCCGAAAAAAAGGAACAGGAGTATCTCTTGGATTTGGAAGGTAGAGTACGTGAGCGAACTGAAAAGCTGGAAAAAAGCCTCAGACGAGAACATGAGTTAAATGAGCTCAAATCCAGATTCGTATCTTTGGCTTCCCACGAATTCCGAACTCCCCTAAGCTCGATCCTTTCCTCAGCATCAATCTTGCAGCACTATCATGATCCAGAGCATTTAGAGAAACGAGAAAAACACATTGAGAGAATAAAATCTTCGGTAAAAAATCTAACCGAAATCATGGATGATTTTTTATCCCTCGATAAACTTGAGCAGGAAAAGATTGAACAACATCCTGAAAGGTTTTCCCTAGTCAATTTGATAGAAGAAACTACCAACAGATTTGAAGAGATATTGAAACCTGGTCAAAAGATCGTTGCAAAACACGTGGGGTCTTCTGAGGTATTTTGTGATCCAAAACTTCTGAGGAACGTTCTGATCAATCTTTTGTCAAATGCTAGTAAGTATTCGAAGGAAGACGAACGTATTGAGCTAAAGAGTGAAGTCGAGAAAAAACTTGTAATTCAGGTTATAGATCATGGAATTGGTATTCCCAAAGAAGATCAAAAAGCTCTTTTTGGTTTATTCTTTCGGGCGAACAATGTAGACGATATTCAAGGGACAGGCCTCGGGTTGAACATCGTGAAGAAGTATCTTGAACTCATGGGTGGTACAATCCATTTTGAGAGTGTAGAAAACAAGGGCTCTACTTTCAAAATCGCCTTACCTGCTTGTTGATTATCGGGAAGGGTCTATCGAACATTTTATGAAAAATGAATTTTGAAGGGAAAAGGTCAAAATCCAGCTCAAAAAAATAGACAGAAGTTACCGTCGCTACGCTAATGATTTTCGTAGAATGAAATAGAGCAATGGCCCGACTATTGGCAGTAAAATCACCACAGGAAACCATATAATTCTAGTTTTCATCGTGTACTTTCTCATTGATAAGTCCACCATTGCGAAAATCGCGATTGCAGAACCAACCAAACCAATTGTTAACCAATCCATTTTAATGTATCGTTTTCTTAGGCACTCAATATAGACACTATAAGCCAAATTGAAAGTGACGAATTTTTGAATTCCAAAATTCGTATAGCTAATTTGTGCCTCTTAATTATTTATAATGAGTCAGAAATCAATACTTGTCATTGAGGATCATCGAGAGGTCAGAGAAAATATTGCTGAGATATTGGAGCTTGCAAACTATGCTGTAGAAACCGCTTCAAATGGAAAAGAAGGTATAAAAATGGCGCTTTATTCACCTCCAGATTTAGTCATTTGCGACATAATGATGCCTGAACTGGATGGCTACGAAGTATTGTATTTGCTGACTAAAAACCCTAAAACTGCTTCCCTTCCTTTTATTTTTTTAACGGCAAAGGCTGAGAAAACGGACTTTAGAAAAGGAATGAATATGGGGGCCGATGATTATATCACCAAGCCTTTTGAAGAGTTGGAATTACTAGGATCAGTTGAGCGAAGACTGCAAAAATTTGAAGAGCTATCTAAAGCTAATGATATAGACGATTTAATTACATCAGCATCCAATTACAAAAGTCTTGAAACCCTTGAAAAGGAAAGGAAAACTCAGGTCTATAAAAAGAGAGACATCATTTACAGAGAGGATGATCATAGCTCATATGTTTATAAAATTAGGATGGGAAAAGTCAAGACCTATCGAATCAATGAGGATGGAAAAGAACTAGTACTTAACATCTTAAAGGAAGGAGATTTTTTGGGAGAACAGTCCTTGATTCAAGACACCTCGCGAACTGAATTTGCAGAAGCAATAGAAGATACGGAATTGATCCAAATTCCAAGAGAAGACTTTCAAAAATTGATTTTTAGCAATAGAGAGGTATCGGGTCATCTGATAAAATTGATCTCCAAAAACCTTTCAAACAGAGAAGATGAGCTTATGGAAATGGCTTATAATACTGTAAGAAAAAGGACAGCTGACAACCTTTTGAAACTCTATGAGGCATTCAGAAAAGAAGAAACACCGGTGACTTTTGACATTAGTAGAACTGATCTAGCCGGAATGGTGGGATCCTCGCCGGAATCAGTGATAAGAATCCTAGCTGAGTTTAAAAAAGATAAATGGATAGAGACAGTTGGGGGTGTTATTTCAGTACTTGAACCAGAGAGGATCGCACAAGTGAAATTTTGATGCTTTACCAATGACTGTTATCACTCGAAAGCAGTGCCTTCTTGTATTGAAGTTATAGGCTGTCAAAAGATGCATTAAGCTACTAAATCATCATTTTACTGAATCCCATTGCTCATGGGTTGATTTAAGTATGCCTTCCTGTTGATACACATCATTCTTTTCAGAAATCATCGATTGTACCTTTCCATTATTAAAATGGGCAGAAGAAAAGGCACAAGGTTGTCACTAGGAAAGATGTTGGTATCTATAAATACAGAATAATGAAAACGATTAAGATATTGGGAATGGGATGCCCAAAATGTAAGCAAACAGAAGTGGTTGTCCACAAAGCAGTAAAAGAGCTGGGAATTGATGCTGAGGTAATAAAGGTCGAAGATATACAGCATATCATGCAGTACAACGTACTATCTACACCTGCTTTGGTCATTGATGAGATAGTTAAATCTAAGGGGCACGTCCCCACAATCACTGAAGTGAAAGACGCATTAGTTTAATGTTTGACCAGCTACAAAATTTCGCTGATTGGTTGATTTTTTCAGTCTTCAATATTGTCCCTGAAAGCCATCTTGGTGAGGCCCTGAACTTCTTTGTGTACGATACGCTGAAAATTCTAATTCTTCTTTTCCTCATAACTTTTTTGATGGGTGTTATTAATGCCTATTTTCCAGTAGAGCGTTTGCGGGATTTTTTGAGTCGGCATAGATTTTATGGCTTAGAACATTTACTTGCCTCCATATTTGGTGCTATTACACCTTTCTGCTCATGTTCTTCAGTTCCCTTGTTTATTGGTTTCGTACAAGGAGGTATTCCTTTGGGCGTAACCTTTTCTTTTCTAATCACTTCCCCTTTGGTCAATGAAGTGGCCTTGGCTCTTTTCATAGGTATGTTTGGCTGGGAAATCACACTAATTTATGCTGTATCTGGAATTTTGCTTGGAGCCGTTGGTGGATGGGTTTTAGGGAAATTGAACCTTAAAAACTATTTGACAGATTGGGTAAAGCAGCTCTTGACGAATACTGATAGGAAAAAGGAAGTATTTGAGGAAGAGAATCAAACCTTTATTAAACGGATACCTGCAATTGCTAATGGTGCATGGAGTATTGTAAAGACAGTGGTGCTATATGTTGTTATTGGTATTGCTATTGGTGCAATTATGCATGGATACGTTCCAGAAAATTTCTTCCAACAATATCTTAGTGGAGGACAATGGTGGACAGTTCCTTTGGCGGTTGTTCTTGCTGTGCCCATTTATGCTAATGCTGCAGGGATTGTTCCAGTAATTCAAGTGCTTGTTGCGAAGGGTGTTCCTATTGGTACCGCCATTGCTTTTATGATGAGTACCGTAGGCCTTTCATTGCCGGAAGCGACGTTGCTAAAGAAAGTAATGACCATGCGACTTATTGGGATTTTCTTTGGAGTGGTTGCACTCTTTATTATCATCTCCGGATTCCTGTTCAATCTGGTCATGTAAGAAGGGCACACTAAATTCTACTAACTTAGATTCTATATGGTCTCGATGGTGATTTTCGAAAAAGTTGATCCTCTCAGAATCTTAGAATTCGAGGATTGGCAACGACGAATAAATAGCACAAATGCAAATTTTCCTGGGTTTGTTGCAGTATCATCAAAGAAATTGGAAACTACAGAAAACGAATACTGCACTGTTGTTCAATTTGATACACCGGAAAATCTCAAACGATTATTAGATTCAAATGAATTGAAGACGCTATTGAATGAGGTTACCTCATACTTGGTTGATAAGCCAAAAATAAGTCATCATGAAGGCTTGGATATTTTTTTTGATAAGCAGAGCCGCAATAGAAATCATCCCTACTACAAGAAAGTGATCCTTGGTATCATAGCTGTTTATCCATTGATTATAGGGGTCTCCACGTTATATTCCAAAATTATCCCCGGGTATGGTGATTTCCCCTTTCCAGTAGCGCTTTTCCTGGAAGTGATTGTTGTTTCCGCTCTGATGACATGGCCTGTAATGCCATTTCTTAGTAAAGTGTTTAGAAATAAGTAGTTCATTGAAATTAAAAAGCTGTTTTATTCATGGTACCTGACCTGTGTACTACTCTCAAATAAATAGCAGATGTGTACCATCACCCTTGGCTCGGGCATAGAAGTCACCTATTGTCAAAACGCCATCCATTTCATCGATCAATTTGTTCTCGTCCAGATGAAACATGTCCATTGCCAGCTTACAAGCCCATAGTTTGGTTCCAGAAGCTGAAAGAATTTCCAGAAATTCATCTACCGGAGGAATATCTAGTTTCTCCATTTCATTCTTCATCATTTTTGTTGCGAGTGCCTCCATTCCAGGCAAGCCGCCAAGCATGGTAGGCATGTGAATGGCTGGATTGCCAACAGTTGCCACATGTAAATGTTTCAACTTTTCTTTTTGAACTGCCTCCAGTCCAAAAAAAGTGAAAAATATTTCAGATTCGATCCCCTCCATCCTTGCACCATTGGCCAGAATAAAGCAGGCATACACATTATCTATAGTAGCCTTTGATAAGATGAGCATCATCTTTTTTACTGGCTTTTCTACCTCTTGCGTTTCAATTGGTTTTTCGAGCGTTTCCATTCTGTTAATGTTTATTAGTTGCAAATTTTAAATACAGCCTACCGGCTTTGGTATACCAGCAATTCTACTGGCTTTTTTAAGCGGCCCTTCGGGGAACAATTGATAGAACTGTTTGATGTCAACGACACCGCTTTTACCTACTTTTCGAATAGTAATCGGGATCTCCTTTTTGTATTGATCCTGGAGGTACTCGATAACCTCCCAATGCTTTTCCTTCAATTCGATACCCTCCTCGGCAGCAATATCGACTGCTACGTCTTGATTCCATTGATCAAGGTTTTCTAAGTAGCCTTCATCGTTGGTCTTCACGATGGTTTCTGCATATGTTCTTTCAGCCATGATAATTGTATTTTTTTGGTTAAATAATTAAGATTCTACTTTTCCGGGTTTGTCAATTTCCTTCCCAGCTGTATCCATCGTAGCTGAAACAAAAGGAATGTGCTTACCCTGTATCAACATGTTCCAATAGATCCACCTAAATGCCAGTTTCCCCATGTGGTTCATGTGTGTTTCTTTCAACAAACTTAACGGCCCAACTCCTGCAAAAGGGAACACCCCTCTTACCGGCTCTTGCGTATAATTAAAGTCTATTAAAAGTGCTTTGCCATGTCCTGTTTCAATGAAACAGTTTGCATGTCCATCAAATTCTTTCTTCAATTCCTTGCCTTGAATGTACCGCTGGATATTCTCCGTGAGAATTTCGGACTCAAAATGTGCCACGGATCCAGCTTTGGAAGCTGGCAAATCTGTCGCATCACCTATGGCGAAAATGTTTTCCTTAACTTTTGTCTGTAGTGTATTCTTATCTGTCGGAACGTAATTCAAGTCATCACCCATTCCTGAACGAGCAACCATTTCGTCACCCATATTTGTAGGTACTGTTACCAGCAAGTCGTAGGAAACTTCTTTCCCTCCGTAGTCGATTATTTTTCTGTTTTCACCATCAACTCTCTCAATATTGAAATCCGGAACGATATCAATGCCTTTCTCCTTTAAAAGATGGCCAAGTGCCTCAGTTGCTTTGGGCTTCGTAAAGGCTCCTGACAAGGGAGTTACATATTCGATTTCAACGTTGTTCCTTATGCCCTTGTTGAGAAAGAAAGAGTCGGCAAGGAATGCAAACTCGAGTGGTGCAACAGGACACTTTATTGGCATTTCAGAAATATGGACTACCAGTTTTCCACCCTGCCATTCTCTTAGTTTATTCCTCAACTTTCGGGCACCTTCGAAAGTATAAAAATCAAAAACAGATTTATGCCAATGATCTCCTAGCATGCCTTCGATCTCCTGAGGTGCGATGTTTGTACCTGTTGCGATAATCAGAATATCATAATCCAACACTCGTCCATTTTCGAGAAAGACCTGATCCTGATCCTTGTCAATTCTGTCAATTTTTCCATTTATGAGCTGTACTCCAGATGGAATAAATTTTCCTCTGGGCTTTTTCAAGTGCTTTGTTTTATAGAGGTCAAAGGGATAGAATAAAAACCCAGGTTGGTAGTAGTGGACTTCATCCTGATCCACAATTGAAATTTTCCATGTATTTGGAAGCAGTACCTTCTTCAGATGGTTGGCCATCATTGTACCTGATGTTCCTGCGCCTAAGATTAGTAAATCTTTCATGTTCTATGTATAAAGTGTTACATGTTTACTTATGTAAAAATCGATACTGGAGACGATACCAGTCATGACCATTCTCATGAAAAAAACTATCATTTTACGCTCTTTTGATTGTAACCAAACCATTCACACTAGGTAGCTTAACAGCATTCTCTCCTGTCTTTGCATTTTTAAAAAGTAGAGCCTGAAGTCATTTTTACTAGTGCTTACCGTCAAAATTTCCTGGTCCAAATCAATGATTTACTATACGCTCATACTGAGTATGACACAATTCCTCCTTCAAGATTGTACAGCCGTTCAAAGCCGATTCTGGACATCATCTCACACGCCTGCCTGCTCCTCAGTCCGGTTCTGCAGTAAATCAAATAAGCTTTAGACTTGTCCAGTTTCTCAACTTGAGCCTCAAAAGATGGATCATAGATATTAATGGCGATGTGCCCTGAAATGGCTATTTCCAAACATTCTCTGGGAGTTCTTACATCAAGAACGATGTAATCTGCCTTCTCTTTTAATTCGTCAAATTTCCAGGGGCCAATATTTTTGTAATTCATATTTTAATTAGTTTCCTTGTTCGCCCGAACTAGAGCTGCTATGAAATGGCAAAAAAATAGGGTCATCGTGGAGATGACCCTGAAACAAAACCCAATCACTACTCTAATTTCTTTTTCTATTACTTTCAATTGAATTAACGATTCCTAATGGGTGGCTGACGTAACATTTGTTACATAAGGGTTTTATGTTAGAGAGTTTTCTGGATAACCGAGAGTTAAAGTCTTTCTATTCTGTTCCGATATTGCTCAATATTTTCTTCCTTTTCTATTTGCTTTTGCAATCGGGATATCATCACTCTTGAGGTATCCAAACCGTTTTGCGATTTGCTTGTGAGTTTTATGGATGACAAATAAGCCCGTGGCTTCCTGTGTATCCAGTAAATACTTATGCAAACTTTCATCCATCCTGGAAGAATGGTACTATCAATTGTTGTCAAAAGTTCGTCAAATCGCGTCTGATATGAAGTGAATACTAATCTTCTCAATGATGGAAATTTTGCGATCCAGAAAATCCAAAAATCCTGGAGGCACCATCCAGATCACTGAATCTTCTTGGCTACAGGCTGAATTCCCCTTTTGTCTTTTCATACAGCAGTAATTTGACATGGCACATGTTTCACCCTCTTCACAAGTAGTTGAGAAACACTTCCCGCTCGTCAGGATCCTTCTGCATCACTTTTACAGCATGATGTCAAACACTCATAGCAATGATGCAGATCATTTTATTGCCATAAAGTAAAAGGTAGATTGGCAACGGATTTCTCATCATGAAGTATCGATAACTATTCCATGATGTGGCACATGTTCAACCAATTCATTAGTAGCAATGACAGTTACCGCCTGCCAAAAATACGCTGGAAAAAATCTGCCCAAACGGGCTGAAAAAGACCTTTTAATCTACCTCTTATTGATTCTCTTCTCCTGCTCATTAGCCTTAGGTCAGCAAGATACTACCAGGATTGATTCAACGAACATTCAAAAGAGGCAAACTGAAACCTACTTAAGAAATCTTCTAGAAGAGTCCATAGCAAAGGTTCATAATACACAAGAAGATTTTACTGATATTGAGATAAGTGAGCTCATTATAAGTTCGATGATTTCGAAGTCAGGTAGTGACTTTTTTGACTATTTCACAACCGGATTCTCCTGGCCTAGCGTGGAGGGTAGTTACATCATTCTGGTTTCGGAAAAACCCTTTAGAACAAGCACAACACAAATACAGATCAAAGTTAATGACCTAGAAGTATTTCAGAATGTCCTGCAACCCAGAGCTTCATACTTGGAAGAACTCGCCAGTTACGCGCGGACAATAACAGTAAAATATATTCTCAATTATCAACAAATCATGCGTGACCTGGATGGATATGACCGCTCTGGTTCAGGTATTTATTAATCATTAAAATGACAAGAAAATGAAACGTAAAATAAAATTTATCACCTGCATGCTAGTCTTGGCTTCAGGATCATTGTTTGCGCAGGATCTTAAATACAAACCTATTAATCCGGCATTCGGAGGTGATACATTTAACTATAACTGGTTGCTAAGTCAGGCTCAAGCTCAGAATGACTTTTCAGAAGATCCAAATGCTGACCTTTTTGGCTCTGACCCATTGCTTGATTTTCAGGACGATCTCAACAGACAAATTCTCAGTCAGCTATCTAGATCATTAGTTGGTGATTTATTTGGAGAAGATGGCACATTGAATGAAGGCATTTTTGAAATTGGTAATTATCAAATAGAAATTATCAATGGACTCGACGGAGTTAATATAGGCATCGTCGATGTGCTCACTGGCTCCGCAACCACTGTAACTGTCCCAACATTTTAGAAGAGATGGAAAAAATAGGAATATTCATTTTCGGCTTGCTTCTTTCTGGATGTAGTCAGTACTTACAGCAACCTCTTCGCACCTCTCAATCGAGGTTGGGAGTCGAGTCTACACAACACCAAATTTTGGAATCTCTGCCAGAACCAGAAGAACCCATTGTAGTTGCTGTCTATAAGTTCAAAGATCAAACAGGGCAATATAAAGAGACAGATGTAGGGTCAAGTTGGTCCACCGCGGTTACCCAGGGGGCAACTTCTATTTTGCTAAGAGCTCTGGAAGAATCGAACTGGTTTGTGCCAATTGAGAGAGAGGGTCTGAATAACCTGCTAAATGAAAGAAAAATAATTCGATCAAGCCGAGGGGGGTATGAAACTCAGGAAAACAGCAATCAACCACTCATCCCGCCACTACTTTTTGGAGGGGTCATACTAGAAGGAGGAGTCATTTCTTTTGATTCCAATTTGATGACTGGGGGAGCGGGTGCACGTTATTTCGGTTTGGGCTCGTCAGGTCAATATAGAATAGATCGAATAACGGTTTATCTAAGGGCAATATCGACTAGTAATGGTCGAATTCTTAAAACTGTTTATACATCGAAAACCATTCTATCTCAACAAGTAGATGTCGGGATTTTCAGATTTGTGGATTTTCAACGCCTCTTGGAAGCTGAAACAGGTTTTACCTACAATGAGCCAAGTGAGATGGCTGTCAGAGAAGCCATCGAAAAAGCGGTAGTGAGCTTAATTATCGAAGGTGCTATCGATGGCCTTTGGAAATTTCAGAATCCTGATGATCTCAACAACAACATGGTTATTGGCTACCAGAAAGAGAAGCTTGAAAATGAAAGTACCAATGTATTTGGAACCCAATTCAAAGATCGCCGAGCTGGCCTTTCAGTGGGTATTCACGGTGCCGGGTGGGCCTATGCAGGAGATTATGGTGAATCTAAAATGTTCCCCGCAGCTGAAATCGATTTAGAAGTATTTTCCAATAGACCTGTCGCCCTGAATTTTGCGTTTGGCTATGGTACCATCGGTACCAAGGATACCTATCAAGCCGATATATTGTTGACAGAGATCACCGCAAATTATCGATGGTTTACCAAAATGCCGTCCACTCCATATTTGAGGTTTGGCCTTGGCACAATAATCGAAGTAGATAACAACTTACCCCAAGAGGCCGGGGGGTTCAATACCTCCTACCCTTTCTTCATAAGCGAAATTGGATACGAACACCTCATTAAAGACAGGCTTGGTCTTTCGCTCGGTGCAAACTATAGGTATGCATTTGATGATGACATGGACAGAGTACTTCAAGGGAAGTATAATGATGCTTTTTGGGAAGGGAAAATTGGTGTGAGATATTATTTTCCCATACGAAGTAAGGAGAAAAAAATGGGAATAAGTAAAAGAAAAGAAAACTAAATAAAGCAAAAACAAGATGAAAACAAGTTGGACTAAAATCAGATTTATGGTTTCGCTATTCCTAGCCCCGATAGTTTTTATCTCGTGCCTGGAGGACACGATTGAAGTACAATCATTTGGCTCTTTGTCAGGAACAGTCATAGATAGTTTCACTGATCAACCAATATCAGATGTTGAAATCAACACAAACCCAAGTTCTAGTGTTGTCTTTTCAGATAGTCTCGGAAACTTCCAGATTCCTGAGATTGCTGCGGGTGAGTATACATTTACCGCTCGTTCAGCAGGTTATGAAAAAGCGTTTGTAAATGCTACAATAACGGCGAATAGTTCCACGGAGGTCACCATCAAAATGGATCAACAATTTACGGTCCCCAGCGTAGTAGTGAATCCTTTGCCACAAGTTGGAGCCAAAGATCAATCTAGAAACCTAACACTATTCTGGGAGACTTCACCAGCACTTAACGACACCATTACTTATAATATTTTTGTTTATGAGTCGAATGTAGATGCGGTTGTTTTTAGCTCTCTAAATAATCCAGATACTTTTCTGGTGTTGAGTGATTTGAGATATGAAACAACTTACTTCTGGCAAGTCAATGTGCATTCAACGACTGGCGGTGAATCCAATGGAGAAATATGGAATTTTACAACCGTAGACTTTCCGGACAATCGCTTCCTATTTGCAGCAAATACCACAGGTAATTATCAGATTTACTCATCCAATGATAGTGCAACTCAGACAATCCAAATCACAAGGGCTCCGGTTAATAGTTTACACCCACTGTATAACTCCGACAGGAGTGAAATTGCATTTAGTGCCAATCCTACCCTTAATAATCAAATTTTCATTATGGATTACAAAGGTGACAACAGCCGACAAGTCACCACAATTCCGATCGCAGGGTTCCATGGAAAGGGAGCTGAGTTTTGTTGGTGGCCCGATAACGGTGGGTTCGTATATAGTCACTATGATAAACTATATAGCATCGATCGTCATGGCTCTAATTTGAAGCTTGTTTCAACTGCACTTCAAGGGAGAAATTTTGGAAGTTGCGATTACAATGGAAACACTAATAAAATAGTGGTTCAAACGGTAAGCTCTTTGATCTACGAAGGAGAGATCTATTTAATGAATCCAGATGGAAGCGATACACTAAGAATTGTCGATGATCTTCCCGGAATTGTTCAAAATCCAACCTTTTCAATCGACGGAAAAAAGGTGATATATACGCAAGACGTTTCTGGTTTTGATTCACCTGATGGAAGACAACTTGATTCCCGAATATTTATTCTAGACCTGGCGACAATGGTGGCCACCGATATATCTATTAATAAACCTGATGGAACAAATGATTCACAACCACGATTCTCGCCTTTCGGATCGGAAATTATTTTCACCAATGCGCCGAATGACGATAGTGGAGTTAAGTCAGTTTTCCAAATGGAAACTGATGGTACAGGCAGGAGTTTACTATTTGAAGATGCTGAAATGCCACATTGGAAATAGAACTCATGGAAAATACTTATTGTGACAAGGATCAATGTTTGGGATGTACTCTGAGAAGAGTGCATAATAGCTTACCAGAAAGTGCAATAATTCAGTTTGATGCAAATCGCATTGAATTAGAGTATAAAAAAGGCGAAAGCATTTGTAAACAAGGATCGTTTGCATCTAGTATTATTTGCATCAGATCGGGGATAGTTAAGATTTACAAGGAAGGTTCTCACA
Organism: Cyclobacteriaceae bacterium; assembly: GCA_039961455.1. Taxonomy (GTDB): domain Bacteria; phylum Bacteroidota; class Bacteroidia; order Cytophagales; family Cyclobacteriaceae; genus Ekhidna. The sequence goes on from JBDVJN010000039.1 coordinate 106,976, forward strand.
TCTCCTCAACCCTTTCGCTAAAAAATGCAGGAGGTATACTCGGATTGCAGTCGCTGTTTGGCAAGGGCGTATATCACTATTCTGCAGAAGCTTTGACTGACACCGAGATATGCTTAATTGACATGGCTACATTCAAAAAATTATTGAAGGAAAACCCAGATTTTGCAACTGAAGTAATCCAGTACATCAATGAAGAGTTAATCGGCATGTCTGACCAATTGCATTCATTTTCCACTAAACATATTCATGGGAGGCTAGCAGAGTTACTGCTTTTCTTGCATCAAGATATTTATCATTCAAACCCTTTCAAACTCACCTTGAGTAAGACAGACTTATCTGAAATACTAGGAACCTCCAAAGAAAGTATATCGAGGTTGTTTAAGGAGTTAAAAAACGATGGAATTATCAAAGAATCTAACCGATCGATTCACATTTTAGATGAATCCAGATTAAAGCGAATTAGTCTCACAGGGTAACATTGGGATTGAAAATTTAACACATCGCAAGGAAGGAAAACTTTGATTTTACTACCGTTATACTTCATATTTATTTTCACCAAATTATCAGGCTCTTTTTTCATCAATTTTCTATTTGATCTATATCAATAAATGGCTTGATCTATCGAGCATGAAATCAGCGATTTTCTGCAACCAAAAAACGTTTAATTATATGTGGATCAGATAGACTGAAACACTTAAATAAATGTCACATCTTTAAATGATATCATTATGAAAAATGTATTATTAGTCGGTGTATTTCTCTCCTTAGCTGTATTTGGATACGGTCAGGAGGGCAATAATGCCGACGTAAATCAGGAAGGCGATAATCACTTCGCACTAACCGATCAAAATGGATCGGGTAACACTGCTGTTCAAACTCAAATGAGCAAGTTGCATAAGGCCTATATCTTCCAATTGGGAGAGGGCAATTTTGGTATGCAAATGCAAGACGGTAACGAAAACTATGCACATCTTTATCAAAATGGCGTAGGTAACGTTGCTGAGCAATTTCAAAAAGGTCACCTAAATGATGCCTGGATTTATCAAGACAAGTATACAGGCTGGGGAAATCCATACCCAACACTGAATTTGGCACTGCAAGATCAAAAAGGCAATGGTAATTATGCAATAATTAATCAGAGAAAAGACGGTAATGATTTTGGGCAAGAGCAACATGGAAAATCAAACGAGGCTTATGCTGATGCTTACAATTCCTACAACTTTTCCAGACAACAGCAAAATGGAGAAGGAAACTTTAGTATGGTAAAACTTGCAGGCGATTGGAATGAGGCTTTTGTTAATCAAAAAGGCGAATCCAACTACTCTTATCTAAGAACAATAAATGGTCAACGTAACTTGTTCAGAGTAGATCAGCATGGTGCAAACAACATTGCCAATGCCATAGTTGCAGCTGGCGGTGAGGATAACAAAGCTGAGATCAGGCAAACTGGTGAAGGCAACCGGGCAGGTGTAAATCCTTACTATAGTGGTGATCCAGGTATATATCAAGATGGTGCTTTTAATGAGGCCTATGCAGTTCAAGATGGTCATATGAATGAAGTCAAAGTAATTCAAATTGGCTACCGCAATAAAAGTGATCAGTTCCAAACCAGTTCTGAAAACTATGCCTGGGCAAAACAACTTGGAGGATACAATATGTCAATGCAAGAGCAACATGGTGAAAATAATGACGCTTATGTATTGCAAATTGGTTTTGGCGGCAGTGCAGTTGAGCGCAGAGGAGAAGGAAATGGAAACGGAAACCATGGTGGAAATGGTGAATACAACAGCGCGGTTCAGGCACAATATGGTGCAGAAAACTTGGCTGCCATTTTCCAAATGGGATATGGTAACACCGCGATGCAAGAACAACATGGAGAAGGCAACATGGCAGGTCTTATCCAATTGGGTGGAGACAACCTTGCAGAACAAATCCAGCATGGAAGCAATGCTGCATTAGGACTGCAGTTTGGACATGCTAACGAGAGCCTGCAAATGCAAGAAGGCAATGGAAATTTCTCATTGCACATCCAAAATGGAATGGGTAACAGCGCTACCAGTGTACAAAATGGTATAAGCAATGTTTCACATGTATTTCAATCAAACTAGTAGTTAAAAATGACTAGTTGTGTCAGTTTATTTAGTAAGGTTGGGGGCTGTCTTTTGGGGTAGCCTCCTTCTAAAAAACCTACAGTTATGAGACTTATCGATAAAATCATATTATACCTTGTTGTATTTCTCGCCTTCGCAATTCTAGTCCACGGGCAGTCAGTTTTCGATCCCTCTAGTACGGAAATACTAAATTTAAACAATCGGGAAAATCAGGTTTTGATCCAACACAATAACGAGGTTTTTCTGCAACAGATAGGTGTTGGAAATCAGACGGTCGTTGTCCAACATTCCCAAATGAATGGAGCAAACGTCGCAAGCATTACCCAGTATGGACAACTGCACCAAGTCTTTTTAAACCAATATGGGACCAACAATATTGCTGACCACCGTCAAGAAGGCTCTATGAACTTAATCGACGTTATAGAACACGGCAATTTAATTTCGAGTACTACACTTCAGTCTGGCTCAAATAATCGGATTTATCAGGAGTTGGGGACTAATAGAGCCAGTTATAGAATAATTCAACAGGGATCCGATCATGAAGTCATTGACCTGGGTTTTAGCACAAGCAACCCTGGATATACCATCAAGCAAACAGGTCTGGTTGGAATGAAAGTCGTCATCAAACATCATTGACGAGGACTGATTAAGAGTTGCATACGCTCAAAATACATTACAACCACCTCTGCCAAAATGCTCATCTCACTATAGTGCCATAGCTGCGAAAATGCTGTGTGACGGGAGTAGGGGGCAACAAGTCAATTGTATACAAACTAATATCTACCTTCAAAATAGCCCACAAGAATTGATTGATTTTTCTGACCACTATCATTTTAATAGTTGACTCAATTCATTGAATCTCGCTCTTATACAACTGAACTTTAATCAGTTGAAAAAATATTAATAAAAATTAAACATCATGAAAAGAGTAGCCCTAATTCTAGCAATCATTGGACTGGGAGTCAACACTTCGTTTGCACAGACTCCGGTACAAGATAGAGATCAGAATCGAAAACAATTGCGAGAGCATGTAATGTTTCAAGATGGTCAAATGTATCAAATAAGAAACGGTGAAAGACTTCAACTGCAATCCGAGTTGAAGCTGAAAAATGGGATAATTGTGAATCCTGACGGAACCTATAACAACAAAGCAGGCAAAATGTTCCAATTTAAGAACGGAGAATGTATGGGTTTGGATGGTAAAAAATATAGGAATCAAAATGCCTATATGACCCGGATGAATAGAATGGAGAAAAAGAGAATGAATAAGCCTGGTTCAGGTCAAAAGATGAAAAAAGGACCAGGCAAAAAGGGGAAAGGAAA
>JBDVJN010000040.1:0-50671 GCA_039961455.1 Cyclobacteriaceae bacterium
ACAGTGCTTCAACCCACCGAGCATACATTTTTGACGACGGATGCAAGCCATCTTTCGCAGTAAGGGAAGGGTCGTTCTTTGCCTCTTTGGAATCTTCAGTTATGTCGGTGAAAATTATGTTTTTCGAAGTTGCTATTTTCCTGGCTAATTCATTGTATGCCTCCAGGTCTGAAGCAATCTTGGATTCATCCAGTCCTTTTTCTGCAGTAAAAGGAGTGACTCCGTAATCTGGAATTGAGATGACAAACACATTCTCAGGAATACCTGCCGCATACTTTACAGCCCTGGCTACTAAATCCTCAAATTCCTTTTCATACTGTGAGATCGGATAGTCTCTATATTGGTTGTTTACACCTATAAGTAGTGTAACCAGATCATATGTTCTCCGGATGTCTCTCTGTTCAATGGCAGCTATTAGCTCATCCGTGGTCCACCCTGTCGTCGCAACAATCTTAGGCTCCTCGATTGAGATGCCATTCTTTCTTAGCCGAGACACAAGTTGTACCGGCCATCTTTCATATTCCTTTACAGACTCTCCTATGGTGTATGAATCACCTAGAGCCAGAAAGGACAACGCTTCATCTTCCATAGCAGTGGGGGTTTGTATTGTCTCTGTCAAAAATAGAAGTATATTAATAAATAATTTCACTTTGAAAAGATAATAAATTGTCCAAATTGCGACTGTTTATTCGTCAGCAATTAAATAATTTAGAAAAAATGAAACGAGTACTACTATCTATGGTCAGCATTGTATTGCTTAGCAGCGTTGCATTTGCCCAGACTACCCTATCAAAAGAGGAACGTAGCAAGGCTACAAAACACCTCAAGGCAACAAATGCGGAGCTCTTGAAAACAGTGAAAGGACTGTCAGAAGCCCAATTAAACTACAAACCTTCAGAAGACGCATGGTCTGTTGCAAACTGTGTCGAGCATCTTGCAATATCAGAAAACAACATTTTCGGCATTGTACAAATGACACTGAAGAGCGATCCAGATCCGTCTCTTCGTAGTGAAGTGAAAATGTCTGATGATCAGGTTGTGGGACTAATCGAGAGCCGAGAGCAAAAAGTAAAGACGCGAACTGAGTTTGAGCCAACTAACAAGTACGGTGGATACGAGGGCTCTTTGAATGAGTTCAAAAACAAGAGGAAGGAGAACATGAAGTATGTGAAGTCTTCTGAGGATGACCTAAGAAACAGGTACTTCGATTTCCCTTTTGGAAAAGTTGATGCTTATCAAGTAGTTCTCTTTATGTCGGGACATACAAAGCGTCACACAGATCAAATCAAGGAAGTAATGGCTAGTGCTGGGTTTCCTGGATCGTAAAAATTTTGGATTTAAAATGAGAGAGGCTGCCAGACTGGTAGCCTTTTCTATTTATTCTTTCTCAGAACCTTACCACTAAGCATTGGTGTTGGCTTGCCTTCCAAAATAGCCGGTTCTCCATTTACAAACACATATTCTACCCCCTCAGAAAGATTTTCTGGCTCAGAAAAGTTTGCTAACGGTCTAAACCTGTCTTCATCGAACAGAATTACATCAGCGTAGTTACCGACCTTAATGGTTCCCCTCTTTTCTATTCCAAAAGTGGAGGAAGGAAGTGCGCTACTTTTATGAACAAATGTCTCAAGTGATAAAACAGGGTTCTCAATCACATATCGTAAATACTTCTCTGGGAAACTTGCGTATTTTCTCGGGTGCCCTTTGCTTCCATCTGAGCTTGTCATTACCCAATCCTGAGTCATGAAGTTTTTCATGTCATCTTCGTTCATGTTGAATGAAGCAACACGAGCTCCTCCATTCTTCGCAATAACCAATGTGGCTTCTACTGGGTCTAGCTTCATTTGCTCTGCGATCTGACCTAGGTTCAAACCAATCATTTCCTCGTCTTTGTAGTCTGCAGTAATCAGCAACGATTCAGGGCCTCCACGCTTTCTAATGTTCTCTTTGATCTCGGCGCGAATTCTTGGAAGTAATTTGGGATCATTTAAGCGCTTGTAATATGCATCCTCACCTCCTGCCATCACCCATCTGCTGATAACGGCGTTTTGTAAATTAGTACCTGAGGCACGCCAAGGGTACTGATCAGCTGTGACACGCAACCCGCGGGACTGAGCCTCTTCGACTAGTTGGATAATCTCTGTGCTTTTCCCCCAAACATCCACCCCCAAAGCCTTTATATGAGCAAAATGGATAGGGACACCAGACTTTTCTCCGATTTCAATCGTCTCTTTCACGGCTCCAATTAGACCAATGTTATATGAACTCTCATCTCTAATGTGACTATCGTAAACACCGTCATATGCTGCAACCTCTTTGGTAAGTTCGATCACTTCTTCGGTTGTTGAAAAGCTACCAGGAGCGTAGTACAATCCTGTTGAGAACCCAAATGCTCCAGTTTCCATGCCTTTCCGAACCAATGCCTTCATTGATTCCAATTGCTCTTCAGTAGGTGCCACGTCACTCATACCAAGAATTTCACGCCGTACGCTACCATGTCCCACAAGAAATACCACATTGGTACCAATACCACTTAGATTCAGTTCACCTGCTGCAGCATCTATATCAAAAGGACCACCTCCGTCATTCCCAGCAAATACTGTGGTCACGCCTTGGGTCAGGTAGTTAATGTTTTGGTTAGCCTCCTCACTCCGCAGATCAACCCATGCATGGGTGTGCGGATCAATGAACCCAGGGCTTACTGTAAGGCCTGACGCATTTACCACTTTACTAGCTTTTACATTGAAGTTTTCACTATTGCCAATAAACGAAATGGTGTCACCAGATATCCCAATATCTCCAACGTACGCAGTTCCATTGGTTCCATCAATGATTTTCCCCTGTCTGATTAGGGTGTCTACTTCAAGTGTTTTCTTTGAACAAGCGATAATAGATCCGATGACCAAAAGGATCAACAAATTTTCAAATACTCTCTTCATGACAACGGCAAGTATGTTTGGAGCAAATGTAATACTAAATGGAGATGGCCTGAGATCCAAAGAAACTTCTAATCTTACCTATTGCGCAGAGTTGCAGGAGCTAGCAGCTGAAAAAGAGGTGTACTGAGGACTAGCTAGTATTCGATTCTTAGTTGTTCAACAATTGTCTGATTTGCTGTTTCGATTCTCAAAATGTAAAGGCCTTCGATTAGTCCCTTACAATCAACCCACATCTCTTCACCTATTACTTCATACTTGAATACAACTTCCTTACCCGAAATACTCAAGAGTCTTAAATCGACCAATTCGAAAAGTTCGCCAAATTCTATTTTAAATCTCCCGGCTGATGGATTTGGGTAAATAGCGGATAATGGGAGATTATCATCGGCAACTAATGGCTTTTCCTGAATCGCAATCTCAAAATCTTCGGAGAGTCCAAGGCCATCCTGATCATAGGATGTGATCGTAATCGAGTAGCTGCTTTTGGTTTTATAATCGAAAACACTAGTTGCCTTTAAAACAGCATCATCAATTGCGAAGTTAGCAGCGTCGGCTCCTGACAGTTCGTACGTATGTGTATCATCACTATTGTTGTCAGAGGTGATGATCGAACCTATTTCTTCCTGCAGCTCATTTCGTTCTTCAATTTCTGTGTTGCTCAGTGCTATCTCTGAAGGTCTCTCGTTGGCTTCCAAGAGCGAGAACATGGATCTACTAACTGGTTCTCCTCCAATTTCTAGAGATAGATCTAATACCCTCGAATACTCCATCGTTTTTGGATCTACGGTAAAAACAGATCCCTCTGCTGGAAGATCAGCCATTCCCCAAAGTTTTCCATTCCATGCCAGCAGACTGCCTTCAGGTTTACCATTTTCTTCGTTGAATTCATAAACTATAGTGAAGTTGGTTCCATCCAAACTCGTGGTAAAAACGAATCCTTTATTGTTAACTCCTCCTAGACGCGACAGTCCCCAAAGTTTACCAAAACTCTCCACAAGCGAACCCAGACGCTCGCTTGCGTAACCATCCAACTCTACAAAGTCGTATGTTTTCTCAAAAACGTTAGTTAAAATATCAAAACTAAAAATCACCCCTCGGCTAAATTCTCCACCACTAGCATTTCCGATCAGTCTGCCGTCGACTAATATCATGTTAGCAGCAGGAAAACGACCATCCGTTTCGTTGAAGTGATGAACAGTTATCAACTCAGAACTGCCAGGATCAAAACTGAAAATGGTTCCTTTTCCATTGTCTCCACCTACAGCTGTATGGCCCCATAGTAGCCCATTAGCCTCTATCAGATCGCTACGTAAATCACCGCCAATATATGCTGCAAAATCTTTTTCAATTTGGAAATCAAACGTGCTGAGACTAACGGAGAATATTGTTCCATCAGTTTCATTATAGCCTCCAGAGGAAGCTGTACCCCACAGCTTGCCATCATACTCCAGCAGACCTCCATTTGTGAATTTCAGACCTTCACTAACTATTGTAAATGCTGAGCCATCTGCATTTAGATTGTATATTATTCCAACACCATTTCCTCCCTTTGCTGATATTCCCCATAGTTTGTCACCGATCGCCGTAATTCCTTTCCGAGGATACGCACAATCTAATCCATTTGTAAAATCATGAATTTGAGTGAATTTCGATTCAGCAAAATCAAATGAGAATAAAGTCCCTGCTCCAGTATCACCGCCTGCAACAGTAGTACCATAAAGTTTATCGTCAAATTGAACTAGAGTGCTATATGATGAAGGTGCATCCGTGCCAAACGAGTGGCTTACCATGTAGTTTGATCCGTCAAGATCAATATTAAATATCACTCCACTTGTTGATGTCGTCGTGCCCCACAGTTTGCCATCAACCTCCGTCAAATCTCCCCAGGGTTGAATTCCTGTGCCTTGAACAAAACTGTAGACAAATTCTAATCCTGTGCCATCGGTGTTCAAATTAAAAATCGTTCCTCCACTACCTGCTCCACCTTGCTGAGTCACTCCCCAAAGTTTTTCATTAACTTCAATCAGGCTCCCAACTGGATTTAGACCAGTTACAAATGGAACAAATCTAAAATTGTGATGCACTGTAAATCCAGATCCATCGAAATCAATACTAAAAATGACGCCCCAATTGTCACTACCACCCCAGCTAGTCATGCCCCAAAATTTACCATTACTTACCAGTAATTGACCAAATGGTGTAACTCCTGTGAGTGACTCAAAATCATGAATTTTATGAAAGCCTGAACCATCAGCGTTAATACTGAAAATAATTCCTCCATCATTTAATCCGCCTGAACTTGTCATTCCAAAAAACTTCGCTCCATATTTTATGAGTCCGTTTGGACGCTTTCCATTTACTACATCAAAGTGATGCAGTACCTGATAACCCGAGCCATCTGCATTAAGATTATAAATCACACCACCGTTATCGTCTCCACCAAATCTTGTTGTTCCCCAAATTTTTCCTCCATCTTCAATCAAGGTATTGTACGCTGTTGATCCAGTTGCAAGCTCGAATTCATGAATAATTTCGTAGTCCGTTCCGTCTTCATTAATCGAAAATAGAATTCCGCCGCTATTCGCTCCACCATCTGAAACAGCTCCCCATAATTTGCCATTTACTTTGATAATCTCACCTAGTGAAGGGTTTTCAGGTTGATAGAAATCAATCAATTTCTCCGCAACTCCATCTTTCGTAATCGAAAAAATACTACCACCATCCTGTTCTCCAACTCCAATTATTTTATTCTCTTGAGCAAGCGCAAAATTTTGCACACACAGAAAAACAACTAAAAGCAGTGTTGATTTTAATTCAATTAAAACTCGATGGATTTTAGATAATGTCATATGCAAGTCTTTGCGTCCTGTAATATCTATAATTGTCCTCAAATATTAACTGGAAATTCTAAAATTTGGGGAATAAATGAGAAGGCAATTAAAGACTCTCCAAGAGCTTCTTTTCCTTCGTAGAAAGAGAGGCTACGATCAAGTTATAAGAATCGTCAATCCACTGATAGAGTTCTTTATCTGAAACACCTCCGTCCATGGAAATGGTGTTCCAGTGCTTCTTATTCATGTGATAACCGGGGATCACACCTGGATACTTCTCTCTTAACTCAACTGCATACTCTGGATCACATTTTAGATTGATGCTTTCAAAATCTTTAACATCTGCTAAAGCAAACATTTTCACGACTTTAAAAACAAGCGTGTTATCATCAAAGGGAAAGTGTTCAGTCGCTCCGGGCTTGGCCAGACAATAATCTCTGAATTCCTCAATGTTCATTTAGTAAAGATAGAATGAGCAGTTAATATATGGAGAGATCAAATCTCTTCCCAATTCTGTCGTACTTCAGGATGTCAATGCTTGCATGAACAATTGAATTTGTAACTGCCTAAGATTGGTTCTTGGTAATGTTACTAGATATTTTGCCAAGAATTCGAGTCAGATCGTCATAATCCTTATCTCCTAATCCAGTCCAACCGAGAGTTCTAGCATCATAAAGTATCGGTGCTGATTTCTCATAAATCTTTTGGCCCTCATCCGTTAGAGAAACAAGGAATCGTCTTCGATCTTCCTCATCGGCCTCTCTTAATAGGTAGCCTCTCTTTACCAGCAATTCAATGATCCTTGAAACTGTCGGAGCATCTTTAAAGGTATTTGCTGCAAGATCTCGTTGATAAATAGCATCGTGTCCTGCAAGTTCGGAGAGAATCGTCCATTGCTCTGGAGTTAAATCAATGCCATTGTCGCGAAATCTTCTGAGTAGGTCTTGCTTGATTAGCTTTAGCGTAACGTCCAAATGGACTCCAAATCGCTTCGTCTTGTTTAAGTTCAACTGATCAGGGTTTTTGGGGTAAAACTTCTGTTCTCACTTCACCAAATCCAATACGCACCTCATCCTTTTCACAATGCCCCTTTATCACGATTGTATCGTGATCCTGCAGAAATTTTCTCTCTGATCCATCATTCAGTTTTATTGGATTTTGGCCTCCCCAAGTGAGTTCAAGTAGAGATCCATAACTATCTGGTTCTTTGCCACTTAAAGTTCCACTACCGTACAGATCACCCACGTTGATATTACATCCGTTCACAGTTTGATGGGCCAATTGTTGAGCCATGTTCCAATACATGTATTTATGATTACTTGAACTGATCTTTTGCTCATCGCCACCTGCTGGTTTCAAATAAACATCAAGGTTGATGTCATAACTTTTCTGTCCGTCAAATTGCAGATATGGCAAGACCTCCGGGTCCTGCTTAGGTCCATCTACTTTGAAACATTCCAATGCTTCCATGGTTACAATCCAAGGTGATATGGATGAGGCAAAACTCTTACCCAAAAATGGACCCAGAGGAACATACTCCCATTTTTGAATGTCTCGTGCAGACCAGTCATTAAACAACACCATACCAAAGATGTAGCCTTCTGCTTTGTCTGTAGGAATCGCCTCTCCCAGGTTTGTAAACCCTCCTGTTATAAATGCCATTTCTAGCTCAATATCCAACAGTTTGGTTGGCCCAAAAATTGGTTGCTCAGCATCTTTAGGCAAAGTTTGTCCTTGCGGGCGGTGAAAAGGTTGTCCTGATACGATAATGGAAGAAGCGCGACCATGGTAGCCAACAGGGATGTGTTTCCAGTTAGGCATGAGTGCATTGTCCTTACCTCTAAACATAATACCAACATTGGTGGCATGCTCCTCGCTGCTGTAAAAATCCGTATAGTCTCCAACTTTCACAGGCATATGCATAGTGACAGCAGATTGCTCTACCAATGCCTTATCAGCATAAGGTTTCATTTCTTGGTTAGACTCATCCAACAGTGCATGTAGACGAGTTCGAAGAGCTGTCCAAACTGATTTTCCAAGGGCCATGAAATCATTCAGAACCTCGCTTTTGAATATTCCCTCTGGCAAACTTATATCAGCAAGCAGGCCAGTTTCTTGTAGAAAGTTCAAGTCAACAATCTTGTCTCCGATGGCAATACCTGCTCTTCTCTCGGCTCCGCTTTCCGAATAAATACCGTATGGAAGATTGTAAATGGAAAAATCGGACCCATCGGGTACATCGACCCAAGTGTTCAAATGACGCATGATAATTTATTACTTGATTGTAAATTGACTAAAGTGTACCTCTCAATTCTTGCTCTTTTTCGATTGCCTCGAAAAGTGCCTGGAAGTTACCTTTTCCGAAGGACTGCGCTCCTTTTCGTTGAATAATCTCAAAGAACATTGTTGGCCTTGGTTCTACGGGCTTAGTGAAAATCTGGAGAAGGTATCCTTCATCGTCCCGATCGATTAGAACATTCAGCTTTTTCAGTGGCTCAAGGTCCTCATCAATTTCGCCCACTCGATCCAACACAGTATCGTAATAATTGTCTGGAACGTACAAGAACTCTACTCCTCTGTTTCGAAGTTCGGTAACCGTTTCTATAATGTTATCCGTAGCAACAGCAATGTGTTGCACCCCTGCCGTTCCATAAAAATCAAGATACTCTTCCACTTGCGATTTCTTCTTCCCTGCAGCTGGCTCATTGATTGGAAACTTGATCCTGCCATTGCCATTGCTCATTACTTTGCTCATCAACGCAGTGAATTCTGTAGAAATGTCCTTGTCATCAAAAGAAACGATCTGAGCAAAGCCCATCACGTTCTTGTAGAAATCCACCCATTCATTCATCTTCCCCAATTCCACATTCCCCACCATATGATCAACATACTTTAAGCCAAGCGACTCAGGGTTGTAGGTGGATTCCCATTTATGAAAGCCTGGTAAGAAAATGCCATCATAATCCTTTCGCTCCACAAACACGTGAACAGTTTCGCCGTACGTGTAAATACCTGATCGGACTACTTTCCCATCTTGATCTTCCTCTACTGTAGGTTCCATGAAAGATTTTGCACCACGACTTATAGCTGTCTCATATGCATAAGTGGCATCATCAACCCAGATAGCTACCACCTTAACTCCATCGCCATGCTCATCAATGTGTTTTCCGATCGCACTTCCAGAATGAAGCGGTGAAGTCAAGACCAAACGGATTTTATCTTGTACAACAACATATGATTCAGTGTCCTTTTTGCCCGTGGCTAACCCAGAATACGCCAGTGATTGGAATCCAAAAGCAGTCTTATAATAATGAGCGGCTTGCAATGAGTTGCCTACGTATAATTCCAGATAGTCTGTTCCATTTAAGGGCATGAAATCTGCCGCTTCTTCAAAAATTTTAGGAATGGTATCTAATTCAGTATTCATCTTCAGTTATCTTATTTGTAAATAAAGCAGACTTAATCTGCGATCCAGGATTTGTAATATTTTCCGTCGTCAATTTTCAATGCGTTTTTAGTAACCATTAGTGGTTTAAACGTATCAATCATGACTGCTAATTCTTGCGTCTCTGTTTGCCCAATACTTCGCTCATACGCTCCAGGCGCCGGTCCATGCGGGATTCCTGCTGGATGCAACGTAATGTGCCCTTGTTCTATGTTATTCCTACTCATGAAATCACCGTCAACGTAGTACAGCATTTCGTCTGAATCAATGTTGGAGTGATTGTACGGAGCCGGTATCGACTTTGGGTGGTAGTCGTACAGTCTTGGGACAAAAGAACAGACCACAAATGTCGAAGTTTCAAAGGTCTGGTGAACGGGTGGTGGTTGGTGGACTCGCCCAGTTATAGGCTCGAAATTATGTATAGAGAATCCATAAGGGAAATTGTATCCATCCCATCCAACTACATCAAAAGGGTGCGTAGTATAAACCAGTTCATGAAGCATTCCCTGCTTCTTGATTTTCAAAACAAATTCACCCTTTTCATCATGTGTCTCTAAGTCCTGTGGCAGCTTATAATCTCGCTCGCAAAAGGGAGAATGTTCAAGCATTTGACCAAACCAATTTCTGTACCTCTTGGGTGTATATATTGGCTGGTAAGATTCGGAAACCAGCAACCGATTATCTGTAGAATCAAATTCAATTTGATAAATCATACCTCGAGGAATCACGAGGTAATCTCCATACTCAAAGGGGATATTTCCCAGAAACGTTCGCAACGTACCAGATCCTCGATGGACAAAAACTAATTCATCAGCATCAGCATTTTTATAGAAATAATCAGTCATAGACTGCTTTGGCGCAGCTAATGAAATCTCAATATCACTGTTGACAAGCATCGGTTCCCTACTATCCAGAAAATCGTCAGCAGGCTCAACATTAAATCCAGTTAACAAACGAGCAGTAACACTTTTTTCAACGGCGATCTCGGGCCTAACATCTTTCGGGTCACGTATATCAGCAACCATCGTCGGTCTGTTGATTTGATAAAGTAGCGACGACATTCCATCGAATCCAATCGTACCAAAAAGTTGCTCGTAGTAAATACCACCATTTGGGTTATCAAAAACGGTGTGTCTTTTCTGCGGGATAGAACCTAATTTATGATAGATCGGCATATATAAAAGTTTGCCGCAAATATAATACTTGTTAAAACAACTATTGCATTAGCAACTAGTTTTACACCAGTCTTTGAATTAAAAAAGTGAGACCTTGAGGCTTCTCAAAAATCTAGTTGAACGCTTTGAATGTTTTTTTCCATCCTAGTAAACTCAAAAAAACAACTCTTTTCTCCCCAAGTGAAAGAAGTCTTGAGGAGAACCATCGCTAACTCCAATTAATTACATAATTTAGAGATCAACTTGTATTTTGTGAAGAAAATCAAAATCAACTTTGGGGACCTATTTGCCAACACGCTTGCCGTGTGTGCCCTGCTTGCTATTGGACTAGGCCTCTACGTGAGTTACATGTTTATTCAAAAGCTCAAAGTAGTAGAAGGAGACATTTGGAATGATCCAACCTTCTTAGGTATGGCTGGAGAATTTCTGGGTGGCACAGTCGGATCAATCTGGGCATTGGCTGGAGTAATCCTCTTCTTTTTAGCGCTAATCTATCAAAAAAGAGAGTTAGTGCTGCAGCGAATGGAACTACATGAAAGTCGTAAGATTATGGAGTCCCAGTCTAACACCATTGCAATCCAACAATTTGAAAATACCTTTTTTCAGCTGCTCAATTTTCACATGAACGCTGCAAATCAAATTCGAAATACAACAAACGGATCTTCCCGCAAGCCAATGAATGCCTTTGATGGTTTGTTCAATGATTTCAGGAAGGAAACGAACACATTGAAAAAGCGGAGAAAATCAGATGCAGGAACAAGCAAACCTTCAGATGAGTCTTTTGAACATTGCTTTATTGCAGTGTATGAAGGATACAAGAATACGTTCCAACATTACTTGGAGAACTACAAAACCCTTCTACTCTTCATAAAGAGCAAGAGCGGAGATCCGGGATTCTACTACAACATTCTAAAATCTCACTTTACCGAGCAAGAAGTGCTCATTCATTTCTACTATGTTCTCTTAGCTACCAAGAATCCAGACCTGAAAAAGATAGCAGAAGAGTATCATCTATTTCAAAAATTGAATCAAAGGGCAGTGTCGGAAATCGATCCATACCATCTTCAAAAGATGGAAGAATCTGCGTACCTAAAAGAGTTTTGAGAAGTGTAAGTGGAATTGCCTAGTCATTGAAAACGCATACCGCATTCTCCATCGATTGCGTAGTGATCGGTGTTGGAATTTTTTGATCGCTGAACGTATTCTTGAAATCTGTTCCTCTGATGAAAGTTATCCCGGCTTTCGTAATCTTCGCCATCTCCCCCTCAGGAAGTTCATACTCAATTTCGTATGCAGTAAGCTCTTGCCCGAAATCCTTGATTGCCTTTGGGAATGCCTCACCAATCGAATTAATCCTTATTAATGCTCCATCAGATAGCCGAATAATCAATTCGCTTTTCTCAGGAATACTGTGAGTAAAAACTCCGTAATCAGCAACCTCAACCTTGAAGGTGTACGTACTTCCAACTCTACTGTAATAAAAGTAATAGTACGGGGTAATTCCACTTATTGGTCCGGTGATTCTTGTCTTAATTGTACGGATAATATCATCCGTAATTGGATCTTGCTCATCAACAATGAATTTACATCGCTGAGCATTTGCAGCTACTCCAATCAAAACAACAAAGAAGAAAACGAGTGATCTCCGATTCATACAACTATTTTGAATATTGGTCTGTAAATCTAAAACAACTGCAACTAGCGATATCAACGGCTTATTCAAAAAAAAGATGAAATTTTTGATAGCAGTCGATTTGTCAAACTCTCAGAAACACACCTTGCTACGATGTCGATCGTAAGTATACCGTCAGAATTCCTAAAACCTTAGTGCTTCAAATATCTTTTCAATCTGGATAAAAAGAAGCAGCATGAATCAATCCCAAGTACATGAAATTGAAATGTACGAAGCAACAAATAACTATTTAGATAGGTATTCAAACCTATGGAGCCCAATTCCTATCATTGGAAACTACAAGAACTACCTATCTATCATCATTGCCAACATTCGGCAATTCGCAAACATAGTTGAGGAGGAACCTAAAATGAATGGTGAGTTACGAACGTTGAAAATGCAACTGGCTGACAAAATGGATTTGCTCGACGATATAATGGAAACCTACGCGTTGGATATTGATGATAGAAAACTATTTGAACAGTCTGCCAATACCCACTCAGACTATATCAAATTACCCAGCAATAAATTTGAACTGAAAGTACGCCAAGTAATCGCCTTATTGGAACGACATGTGGCAGAGATGGCAGACTACTGAATAAACTGTGAGCAAATTGAAGACGCCAAACTATGTTTCAATACCTATCAAAGAAAAGTAGGCAAGCCGCACTCTTACCAAATAGACTCAAGAATTGTAGCTCAAGATCTAGAAGGTTTGTTTAAAGAGGGGAATATCTATCTCACGAAATTAGATAATGTCATGCTGCGATTTAGAAGAGCAAACGTTCAGTTTTTCCTTGGGTATCAAATCGCCAGGCAAATTGTGCCTGTCTAGCTTATAAATACCTCATTATTACTCAACCACATCTATTGTCTCCCGTGATTTAATAAACGTAGAAATGCTTGTTTCTATGGATTATTCAAGCAATTAATCAGCAGATACAATTAATGTTCAAATCCATTCGTTCATCCGACCGAATCTTCTATTTTTGTCCTCTTCTTTTTACACCGTTTCACTGACATTTAATGCAGTTAACCAAGTTAGAACTTAAAGGGTTTAAAAGTTTTGCCGACAGAGTTGTGATCAACTTTGACGAAGGAATTACTGGGATTGTTGGTCCAAACGGATGCGGAAAGTCAAATGTTGTTGATTCAATTCGGTGGGTTCTGGGGGAGCAAAAAACAAGAGTCCTTCGCTCGGACAAAATGGAGAGCGTTATTTTCAACGGTACCAAAAACAGGAAGCCAACCCAGATGGCCGAAGTGTCATTAACATTCAACAATACAAAGAATCTTCTTCCAACGGAGTATTCACAAGTTACAATCACCCGACGCTACTATAGGTCTGGAGACAGTGAATACATGCTAAATGGCGTGACTTGCAGGCTTAAGGACATTACAAATCTTTTTCTAGATACAGGAATTGCATCGAATAGTTATGCAATCATTGAATTGAAGATGGTTGATGACTTGCTAAATGATAAAGACAATTCTCGGAGAGCGCTGTTCGAGGAAGCTGCTGGAATCTCCAAATTCAAAATTCGAAAGAAGGAAACGTTAAAAAAATTAGATGACACGGATGCAGATTTAGACCGAGTTGAAGATTTGCTTTTCGAGATCGACAAAAATCTTAAATCACTTGAGCGACAAGCTACCCAGGCAAAAAAGTATTACGAGGTAAAGGACGATTACAAAAATTCAAGTATTGCTTTCGCTAAAAAGGCAATGATGAATCAGCAGGAAACGCATGATGGAATCCAAAAGGAAATTCAGGAAGAAAACGATAAAAAATTAGCTCTAAATACACTTGCCAATGAAAAAGAGTCTGCAATAGAGAAGGCAAAATCTGAGCTAATAAGTAAAGAAAAACTTCTCTCCTCTCGTCAAAAGTCTCTCAATGAACATGTTTCTAAAATCCGACAGTATGAGAGCGATAAGAAGATCAAGAATGAAAGACAAAACTTTCTTCAAGACAAAATAGAAAACCTAAAGGAACAGATTTCAACTGATCAGGTGAGCACGGAAAGAACCTCTGTCTCATTAGATGGCTTGCAAAGAGAGCTATCAGAAGCTGAAGTTGAATTCCAATCTATCTCCCAAAATATCGAAGGACTTAAAGCTGACTATGAAAAGCAAAAAGAACTCACTACCGAGGCTCAGCAAAAACTAGATCAACTCAATCAATATTTTTCTGATAAGCGCGAGCATAATTTTCAAATCAGTAAGGAAATAGAAATAAAGGACATTCAGCTGAAATCCATGATGGGTGAGTTGAGTAAGACTAGCGAGGATTCGACTAGTCAAAGTGCCAATATCGAAGAATTTCAAAAAAGACTTGCGGAAATTGAAAAGGAAAGAAACGCTAAAAATCAAGATTTCGAAAAGCTTAAAAAGTCTGAGGAAGAGCTAGTCGCCAAAATCCAACAACATGAGGAGAAGATCGCAGAAGCCAAAGATGGCCTTTCTATGATCAATAGAAATCTTGATGCTAGACAAAACGAGTTTGGTTTAACAAAGTCATTGGTTGATAACCTGGAGGGTTTCCCTGAGGCAATCAAGTTCTTGAAAAAACAAAATCAATTCAAAGACGCTCCTCTCCTTTCCGATATAATTTCATGTCCTGAAGAATACAGGGTAGCGATAGAAAATTACCTTGAGCCTTACATGAACTATTATGTGGTTAGTTCATATAAGGAGGCATTGGATGCTGTAGAAATTCTTAGTGATTCGTCAATTGGAAAAGCTAACTTTTTCATTTTGGATCAACTGAAATCGTATGATGGTTCGACGCAAAAAATTGATCGTGCGGAATCAGCAATGAGCCTTCTTGAGTTCGATGCAAAGTATGAAAAATTGATCCAATTTCTTCTGTCGAATGTCTTCATATACGAGGAAGAAATTCCGCTGTCAAATGATAATGTGGTGTACCTGGATAAAAGCGGTAAGCTTACCAGGCGTCAGTTTAGTGTGTCTGGTGGTTCAGTTGGTCTCTTTGAAGGAAAGAGAATTGGAAGAGCAAAAAACCTTGAAAAACTTGAAGTAGAGATAAAACAACTTCAGAAAGATCAAGAGAAGTCCAATAAGGAAGTCGACAAGCTATCGGCAGAATTAGCAAACCTAAAAATTTCCTCTGAATCAGAGCAGCTTGAGCAGTTGCAAGAAGAGCTTGCCAGAATTAACGAAACGTATGTCTCCATTCAGACTAAGCAGGACCAGTTTTCGGAGCTTCTTTCCACCAATAAGAATAGACGGGAGGACATCCAACAGCAAGTAATTGATTTGGAGGAAGCCCTAACCAAACTTAAGCCTGATGCCGATAGGGAAAAGCTTGAACTCGGGGAGATGGAAATCAAAGTAAGCACTTTAAGGGAAGAAGCTACGTCCCTCCAGGATCTGCTTGATTCAAAGTCTGCTATTTTCAATGAGCAAAATGTCGTTTTCCACCAGAGACAGAATACAATCAATAGTTTTCAACAGGAAATCTCTTACAAAAGAGAGGCATTTGAAAACACGAAACTTAGGATTGAACGAAACAGAGAAGACCTCGAAGCAACAGCACAAAACCTCAACGAGCTTGTTAAGAAAAGTACAGAGAACGACGATGAGCTCGTTGGTATGTATGAAGAAAAGGAGTCTTTAGAAGCTGGGGTCAACGAGGCTGAAAAACTGTACTATGAAGGGAGAGCACTGATTGACGAAGAAGAGAAAAATCTACGAGAAACGCAACGTCAACGTGAAGGAATAGATCACGCATTGATGGAGTGGCAAAACAAGCTAAACGAGGCGAAAATGGGGCTCAATTCTGTGAAGGATCGACTCTCTGTGGAGTTCAGCATTGATTTGGAAAAGGTTAGTGAAGAGCAAATTGAACCTTACAAGAAGTATTCCGAAGAAGACCTTCAAAACAAAGTTGAAAAGCTCAGGAACCGAATCGAGAACATGGGACCAATAAACCCTATGGCCATGGAAGCCTTCGATGAAATCCAGGAAAGACATACTTTTATCTCCGAACAAAAGGAAGACCTGCTCAAAGCTAAAGAATCACTACTTGCTACTATCAGTGAAATTGACGAAGTGGCAAAGGAAACATTCATGGAGGCGTTTGATAAAATCAAACACAACTTCATCAATGTTTTCAGAACACTATTCACGGAGGAAGATGATTGTGACCTCACCCTATCAGATCCAGAAAACCCTCTAGAAAGTGCAATAGAGATTATTGCAAAACCAAAGGGTAAGCGCCCTTTAACAATCAACCAATTGTCGGGAGGAGAAAAAACCCTCACAGCAACTTCACTATTGTTTTCTATTTATTTACTCAAACCAGCTCCGTTCTGTATCTTCGATGAGGTTGATGCCCCACTCGACGATGCGAACATTGATAAGTTTAACGATATCATCAGGAAGTTTTCCAAAGATTCTCAGTTCATCATTGTAACTCATAACAAACGATCGATGTCTAGCACAGATGTGATCTATGGTGTTACGATGCAGGAACAAGGTGTTTCCAAGGTTATACCTGTTGATCTCAGAGAACTCGTATAACTGGTTGAAAATTGAGAATTAGATATATCGCCCTTTCTTTATTGCTGTTTGCAAGATGTTCATTTTCCGAAAATTCTTCAGGAGAGAAGCGAACAACAGGTGACCTCACATCATTTCAAACATCTTTTGACTACGCTCCGGAACAGCCAGTAAATGGCAAGCTTCTGGGGATTATGGAATTGGGGTATTCAGGCTTTAATTCATTTATTGTAAAAATGGACAATCAAGATCGTTGGACGTTAGAAAAAGCGTTGTACAGCGAAAGTCATATCGGAGATGGAAAAGTTACATTTGAATATGTTCTAGCAGAAATCGAAAGGTTTAAATCAGAAATGATCGCATTTGGAGTCGATGGAAACAACATCAATTTCGTCGCTAGTTCCAGTGCTATCCGTGATCAAAAAGTAGTAGGTATCGCCGAACAGTTGCGCCGATTAGATATAGGGCTTATCACAGTAAGTGTTACTCAAGAGGGAACTTACGCACTCCATGCCACCGTTCCCAAATCTTTGCTAGAAGATGCTTATATGATCGATATCGGCTCTGGTAACACCAAGGTATCCTGGTACGAAAATGGCCAGGCACAGACGCTCGAAACATATGGATCCCGCTACAAGGAAGTTGGTGTCTCAGATCAAGAAGCAAGAATTGGAATCAAAGATGCAGTTGCACAGGTGCCCAGCAGGAACAGAAATCTTTGCTTTATGGTTGGTAAAATTCCTTTTTTGTTAGCCACTCTCACGGACAATCGGTCCAAACGATACACCGTCCTTGAACCCCCAGATGCATATAGTTTTGCGGACGCGCAATCTCAAGCAGGGCTAAACCTGTACGATGCGCTCTGGGAGGAAGCAACAATATCCTATGTTTTTGATTGGGATTCAAACTACTCCATTGGGGTATTAATGAATGTCAATTAGCACAAAAAAAGCCGCATGATTGCATGCAGCTCCTATCTCATTTTTTTACGTTCTCTCTCGGTTAATTGTCATTTTTAACTCGCCTAACCTTGTCTCTGGTCTTTTCCAGTATTCGCTCAAGACGCTCTCTGGCGTCTTCATCCAAATCATCTAAATCGATAAAGATTTCTTCTCCATCAAAATCAAAATCAAAATCGAAGTCGTGATCAAAGTCGAAATCGAAATCGAAATCTGGATCAATGTCGATATCAATGTCTAAGTCAAAATCATCATCGAAATCAAAGTCGAAATCGAAGTCAAAATCAAAGTCTCCTAGTTCTGAAAGTGAAGACAAGCTCGACAAACCGGAAAGACCTTCCAGCCCTTCTAATCCCTCAAGAGCATCTACAACAACACCATTCACAATTATGGTGATATCATCGTCAGCCGATCCTCCACCGATTCTTTTCAATCCCTTCTTTTTGTCATCTGTATCCTGAGACAAACCCGGCTGGCAAATAGCTACCGACAGCAAAGTGAGAATGGTTAGTTTTTTCATATCAGATTATAAGTTGTTTAGTACAATACTTGTCTTAACCAAGAAGGTTACATCATAATGATAGAAAAAGGGGAAGAAAAGTTGCAACTCAACAGGAATTTTTCAACATGCTGAGTATTAAACTCACATAATCTACTTCAGGTCCCACTGAGCCTGAACCTTGCTCTTGACCTTTATAACTCCGCTCATTGAGACGTACTGACGATTATCAGGACATCTAAGATTGTCTTCGGCCAATTCCACTAGCACTTTGGAAACGTGTTTTTTATCGAATGTACTCATTGGTTCTTTTGTTGTTTCAAATCCATCCAGGAGGCAAATTCATCTAATGATCTCCTAAAGTCAATACCCACTTTTGGGTAATCTTCCTGAACTTCGTTGTTTAACGTTCTCTAAACGTTAATAGATATCAAAAAAAGACAAAATATTCTTAACAAAAGACAATTTTAGATGATAGCATCTGTTTGTTCGACTAAGAACTACATTTGATAGAACAAAAAAATAGAGCATCACTCGTCTTGGATCTAGACAAGGTCCGTTACTGCATCACTAAGTTTTGGTAAGACTTCATGAGCGAACCATTCATTCTTCTTAACCCAATAGCGATTACGCGGTGAAGGGTGTGGTAGGGGAAGGAAATCAGGATAGAACTCTTCATGAGCTCTGACTGTCTCTGTCAAATTTGACTTGAAAGATTTACCCAAATAGTGCTTTTGAGCGTACTGTCCAATTAGCAAGGTGAGTTTAACTCCGTCAAACATATTCAGCATTTTCAAGTGCCAGGCTTCTGCGCACTCAGGTCTAGGAGGTAGATCACCAGATTTTCCAGTCCCTGGGTAACAAAATCCCATTGGCATCAGTGCTACAACATCTTCGTTATAGAAAGTTTCTTTGTCCATTTGAAGCCATGCCCGGAGTTGATCACCGCTAGGATCATTCCAGGGAATACCACTCTCGTGTACTCTCCTGCCCGGAGCTTGTCCGATAATTAATAACTTGGATTTCCTATTTCCAGCAACAATTGGTCTGGGGCCTGCTGGTAAGAATTGGGAACAAATTTCACAACTTCTTATTTCCCTAAGAAGTGCTTCCATGGCTATCTGCCTAGCGCATAAAGCATCTTCCCATGCGAAACAAGTGCTGACATAAAGGTTGGATACGAATGATAAGGTATATTATATTCCTGCGCAGTGGATTTTACAATCTTAGCAATTTTCCTATAGTGAACATGACAAGTGTTCGGAAACAAATGGTGCTCAACCTGATAGTTCAACCCACCTACATACCAAGACAAAATCTTGTTCTTCTGTGCAAAATTAGCGGTGGTTTTCATCTGATGAACTGCCCAGTTTTCATCAATCATATCCTTCTCTTTTGAATCCTCAAACGTATTGCCTTCAATGACATGAGCTGGTTGAAATATAATTGCCAATACAAAACCTGTTACATAATGCATGACAAACCATCCCAAAATAATGTGCCACCAAGCAAATGGCGAGAATAAAATAGGTAGAACAATAATATATGTGAAGTAAAAAATCTTCGTGAGGATCAACCAACTCCAAGCTCTTGTCTTACTTTTTACCTGCGTCTTCAACAAGCCGTCTTTGGAATATTCAGCAAGTTGCGAAAAGTCTTTCACCACCATCCAACTAATAGTCATTAGACCATAAAAGAACCAAGCATAGATATACTGCCACTTGTGATGCGGTTTGGCTTCTGTGTGTGGATCAAACCTCAGCAGACCACCTTTTGGGGCAATATCCTCATCCATCCCAGAAACGTTCGTATAGGTGTGATGCTTGACGTTGTGTTGTATTTTCCAGTTTGTGGCATTTGCACCAACGAAATTCAGCGAATATCCTATTAGCTTATTCAGCCACTTTCTTCTAGAGTAAGCTCCATGATTAGCATCATGCATTACAGACAATCCTATACCTGCTTTTCCAAGGCCCATCAGAATAGCCATAATGTAGAATAACCACACACTTTGAACCACACCAAACATGTATAAGAAGTAAGGCACAGTATAGAGACAAAACATAAAAATGGTCTTAGTCACCATTTCCCAGTTCCCGTACCTTCCCGACTTGCTTGTTTTGAAATATTGATTTACTCGTTGGTTGAGGGTTTTGTTGAACTCCTCATGCAAATTATTTTTGAATCTTAAAACCTTTCGGTTCATTTCAGCTACAGCCATGGTATCTCTATTGGTTGATAATTTAGTGGGCGGTTCTATCTCACACCTCAAAGATAACGTCACCAAGCTACCCAACCACTATAAAAAAACCATTTATCGATCAAGCCAGGCTTTGAAGTCATGAACTCTTTCCCGTGCAACAATGATTTGTTCTTCATCAAAATGGTCCATCACAATCTCCAATCTGGAGTTTGAAAACGAAATTATGTCTTTAATAAACTCGATGCTCACGATGAATTTCCTGCTGATTCTGAAAAACTGATTTTCATTTAGAAGTTCTTCTACCTTTTCAACCGAGTAGTCTATCAGAAACCTTTTCCCTTCCTTAGTAAAAAGATAAGTGGCTTTATCTTGACTATAAATCAGTTGGATTGAACTGCTCTCCACGGTCTTTAGATGCTCTCCTATTTTCACAACAAATCGTTCTTTCCCTTTTGGTTGAAGGCTCTTTATCAAATCCGTAATTTGAGCTGAATCCTCATTGCTTGACGGAGATGTTTGTCGATTACTCTCAAACTTCTCAAGAGCATTCCTCAATTCCTCCTCATCTATGGGCTTCAGTAAATAGTCAATACTATTGGTCTTAAATGCTCTGATTGCAAATTCATCGTATGCCGTGGTGAAAATAATAGGGGCATTCAGCTTTATCTGGTCGAAAATATCGAATGAATTGCCATCAGCTAACTGGATATCCATCAAGATAATATCATATTGAAGGACTGGGAGTGAAATCGTGGCACTCTCCACAGAGTCAAATTTCGCAATATATGTATAGTCAGGACGGAGGGAGGTCATTAATTCTCTTAGCCGCTTAGAAGCCAACTGTTCGTCTTCTATAATTATGTACTTCATTGTTCTAGTTGTAAAATGGGAAGTTTCACGATAAACCTATTTCCATCGTTTTCGATCATAATTTCCCTTTTGGATAGATACTTGTATCTGGATTCCAGGTTGCTAAGACCAACTCCGGTAGAGTCTTTCTCTAATTTCTCTTTAATACTATTTTCAATGAAGCAGTAGTCGTCTGAGATTCTAACATTGATCGTCAACGGATACTTCTCGCTAACCACATTGTGCTTGATCGCGTTTTCCACCAAAATTTGAAGCGCCAGCGGTGGCAGATAACCATCAGTACATTTATTCGAAACATCAATCTTCAGATTATCTCCAAATCTGATTTTTTGAAGAAAAATGAAGTTAGTCATAAAGTCAATTTCGTCCTGAATCGGTACCAGTTCCTCGTCTTTTTTGTCAAGAACATACCTATACACTTGAGAGAGCTTTCTTATGAACTCAACTGCCTTAGCCTGATCATCATAAACCAATGAGGTTAAGGCATTTAGAGAATTAAATAAGAAGTGAGGATTGACCTGATTTTTTAGGCTCTGATATTGAGTTGAAATCTGCTCCGTCCTCAATTTTTCCATATCGATTGATACTTGTCTCCACCCCAAGAGAAATGCTCTTCCATGCATGAAGGTATTTATGCCGAGCGTAATGAATATCGTCGTTGTCAAGTCGCCACTGTTAAGAGATTTTGCTGCCTCTGCAAACGACTTGCCAAATACAAGCATATCAAATAGCAAGTCGAGGGTGTAAATGACGAGGGCGGTATACGCCACGATCGAAATAATACTTGTCATTAAACGCTTAATTGGCGCATCTATCCAAGTGTATAATTTATCGTTGAGAACAACCAAGTATTCACTACCCTTCCAGAGGCTAACCCAGAATAAACCGCTAGCAACAAAATTTAAGGTAAACGCATTCAAATCCTGAAAGCAGGATGTGCACCAAAAGAGCATAAAAAAACCTCCTGTACTGAATATCAAAAGATATTCAATCAAATGCCGCTTCAAAGTCATTATAAGTCTATAGTAATTTCCTTAGTACCAGTCATTTCAAATTTACACTCATCAAAGTCCGGAGGCCCAAACATACCTTTCGCGTTGTTCGAGAATGCGTAAGGTTCAGATGGGATTCCCATAAAGTTGGAATTTAGTTTGCCATCTCCATCTTCATCGTGAAACAACGAGATAGCATAGGTTCCTGAGCTCAAATTAGTGAATTTGTAAAGGACAGACCCCTGCGAGGCCTCCACCACACCTGACTTGATACTCTCATCCAGAAAGTTGTCCTCTGAATCATATAGTGCAATCCTTACTTTGCCTTCTTGACTAGTAATATTCTCAACCTTGATCACAAGATCAAATGAATTTTCCTGCGCCAGTAAATTACTTGTTACTGCTAGTACTATAAGTGTTAAAATCTTTTTCATTTTTTATTTCAAAACTGTCAGAATGCCAGCTGAATATCCAATTGATTTTACTCAACTGTGGAAAGAGCATCCTGAATTGTAATTCTCAATTCGTCAGAATAGCGGCCCATCATATCATTCGTTTTAAAATCTCAATTTGTTATGCATGCAGAGTATATTTTTATCTATATTTGTTATGCATGCAGAGTATAATCTCAGCTTGTAGGCATTAATTAAACTATTAGGATCAAATGGAAGCAGTAGCAGAGTCTCAATCAAGCGTAAAGGGCGGTGAATTCTTAATCAAAGAATCAGCAGCAGAAGATATATTTATTGCCGAAGAATTTTCGGAAGAACAAAAAATGATGGCTGCCGCCAGTCAGGATTTTATTGACATGGAAATCACTCCTATTACCGATCGGATTGAAAGTTTGGAGGACGGCTTAATGTCCAGCCTAATGGACAAGGCTGGTGAACTTGGTCTTCTTGGTATTAACGTGCCAGAAGAGTATGGGGGTCTGGGAATGAGTTTCAACACAGGCATGCTGATAGCGGACATCATGGCAGCAGCTGGGTCCTTTTCAACGGCTTATGGTGCTCATACGGGAATCGGCACACTACCAATTCTGTACTATGGCACAGAGGATCAAAAGAAAAAGTATCTACCAAAACTCGCTTCTGGAGAGTGGAAGGCCTGCTACTGCCTCACGGAGCCTGATTCTGGGTCTGACGCAAACTCTGCCAAAACCAAGGCAACTCTTTCCGACGACGGAAAACATTATTTGATAAATGGCCAAAAGATGTGGATCACCAACGCTGGTTTCGCTGATTTACTGATCGTGTTCGCCAAGATCGATGATGACAAAAAACTATCGGCATTTATCGCAGAACGGACCTGGGATGGAATTACGATGAACGATGAGGAGAAAAAGCTTGGTATCAAAGGTTCCTCTACAAGACAAGTGTTTTTCAACGACTTGAAAGTTCCAGTTGAAAATCTTCTTTCAGAACGAGAAAATGGCTTCAAGATTGCCGTGAATGTCCTGAACGTCGGTCGAATTAAACTAGGAGCTGGTTGTATTAATGGATGCAAAGTAATTGCCACGCAATGCACCCAATACGCAAATGAGCGTAAGCAATTTGGTGTTTCAATTTCCAGTTTTGGAGCCATCAAGCAAAAACTGGCCAACATAGCCACAAGGACTTATGCATGTGAATCTGCTTCTTATCGTGCTGGAAAGAACATTGAGGATCTGATCGCCAAACTAGAAAGCGACGGGCTAAGCCAGAGTGATGCGAAAATGAAGGGTGTTGAGCAATTTGCTATCGAGTGTGCCATTATCAAAATTCACGGTTCGGAGATTCTAGCCTATTGCACAGACGAAGGAGTGCAGATTTATGGAGGAATGGGGTTTTCAGAAGAGGCTCCAATGGCTCGTGCCTATCGTGACGCTCGTATTACCAGAATCTACGAAGGAACAAACGAGATTAATAGAATGCTTTTTGTTGGAATGATGTTCAAGAAAGCAATGAAAGGTGAGCTAGATCTAATGCAGCCTGCCATGGCCGTTGCAAAGGAACTCACGGGGGTGCCTTCATTTGAAACTCCTGATCTTTCAGCACCTCTGGCGAAGGAAAAAGAAGTTCTTAAAAATCTTAAAAAGGCGATTCTGATGGCAGCTGGCAAAGCAGCAGAGACATTTGGCCCTAAATTGGATCAGGAACAGGAAGTTCTTATGAATATAGCTGACATGCTCATTGAGGTGTACGCAGCTGAATCAACAGTATTGAGAACAGAAAAACTGATCGGACTATATGGTGATCAGGGTAGCAAGCTTTACCAAAACATGGCAAAACTCTATCTGTTCGAAGCTGTTCAAAAAATAAAGAACGCCGGAGATGAAGCTGTGGCATGCTTCGCAGAAGGTGATGAGCTAAGAGTGTTATTGATGGGTTTGAAGCGTTTTACTAAAATGGAACCAGTCAATACCAAAGTATTGAGGCAAGAGATTGCAGAGGCAATGATTGCTGGAAACAAATTTCCTTATTCCTTGTACAACTAAAAACTGCTAGAAATTGTCTTGATAAGAAACCGATCCAACTTTATTGGAACGGTTTTTTATTTTAAAAGCATTTGTTTTACCCAAGATTCAAAATAGCTTTAAGTAAACATTGATCCCCGCCCCTAATGAAAGAGTTTGGTAAGAAGCTAACCACGAAAGAAAAAGCTCTTCAGCTTAACCTAGATACTAGTATTTATGGAACCGTCGCTGAAATAGGTGGAGGTCAGGAAGTGGCAGCCTACTTCTTTAAAGCTGGAGCAGCGTCCGGAACTATTGCAAAGACCATGTCAGCATACGACATGACGTTTAGCGATGCTATTTACGGAAAGTGTGAACGCTACGTTTGTGAGGAGAAGCTCAGCAAAATGCTGGATCGAGAATACTCCCTTCTGGACCAACGACTTTCTCATCGCGCAAAAAAAACTCGGTTCTTTGCCTATTCCAATACCGTAGAGACGATCAACTATGACAGGAGTAATGCTGGTCATGGGTGGATGGGATTGAGATTTCAGAAGCACCCGCAGGCACCTCCCAACGATTGTGTCATTCATGTTTCGTTGAAAGACAGAGATGCTGAGTGGCAGCAGCAGGTTTTGGGAATCATTGGGGTTAATCTGATTCATTCGTGCTATCACTATAATACCGCCGAAGAAATCATCGATGCTCTGATAGAAAATCTCCGTCTTGACCGCTTCGAGATTGATATGTTTAGTATCAGTGGTCCTGACTTCCATCACGTTGACAATCGATTGATGACATTGAGATTGGTGAAGAATGGATTAACCCAAGTAGCCATGTTCGGGCCAGACAAACGAGTCCTTCTCCCAGCAGAGCATCTTTACAATAAGAATGTTGTGGCCCTAAGAGGAAGATTTAGACCGGTAACTCATGTGAATGTTGACATGATGATTGCTGGTTTACGAGCTTTTAGAAAGCAAACAAGTGCAACAAAAGAGGATACCATTTCCATGGTAGAACTGACGTTAAATGATTTAAAGCTCGGGGGAGAACTCGACGAATCTGACTATTTAGATAGAGTGGATCTGCTCTGCTCCCTTGGACAAAATGTCTTAATTTCAAATTACCAGGAACACTACAAACTTGCGGGCTATCTCTCACAATTTCTCAAGAAAAAGACTCTCGGACTTATCATTGGCCTCTATAATCTTTCTCAGATTTTTGATGAGTCGTATTATGAAAACCTGAAAGGAGGAATTCTTGAGTCCTTCTCAAGATTATTTGGTAGTGACGTCCGACTCCTTGTCTATCCTGCAATAGAGCCGGGCGGAAGTACACTTAAAACGTGCGAAACTTTTGAGCCCGCTCCTCACCTTAAGGATTTGTATGAATTCTTTGTAGCAAACAAGAAGATCACCAGCATTCCTAATGCGAAAACGGAAAATCTGCACATCGTTTCTGATCGTGTTCTCGAACTCATTGCTTCTGGGAGTGAAGAGTGGGAGTCGATGGTTCCCAACCGTGTTGCTGAGTCGATCAAGGAACATCATTTATTCAACTACCCGTACGAATTCAAAAGGGATGAAGAAGACATAGATGTTCCTACTACATAAAACATGAGTTTGCACATTCTCCCCTTTTACTATATTTGGCCATCTTCAAATTCAAAAAATACAAATAACATATGAGCGCAAGAGGCAATTTCTCAAACAAGATGGGATTCATTTTGGCAGCAGCAGGGTCTGCTGTAGGATTGGGTAACATCTGGGGGTTCCCATATGAGGTTGGGCAGGGTGGCGGCGCCGCCTTTGTTGTGATCTACCTGATATTTTGCTTCATTCTATGTTTTCCGGTAATGGTGACAGAGATTGCAATTGGGCGGAAAACACAAAAAAACGCTGTTGGCGCTTTCAATGATCTTGGCTTGAAGAAGTGGAATTTTGTTGGCAAGCTGGGGATATTCAGTGGTGTACTAATACTATCCTTTTACAACGTGATTGCTGGTTGGGCATTTGGATACATTTTCGAGATGGTCGCTGGAAATTTTGCAATCGCAGATCAATTTGGAACGTACATTAAGGATGTCGTGAAAGTGGGCTCGTATGGCTTGGTATTTATGGGAGTAACTGCGTATGTAGTTTCCAAAGGAGTATCCGGTGGAATTGAAAAAGCGGCCAAGTTACTTATGCCCACGCTGATTATTATGATGCTAATAGTCGCAGGATATGCGATGACACTTCCTAATGCCATTGATGGACTCAAGTTCTACTTAATTCCCGATTTTACTAAAATCACAGCATCAGTAGTATATAATGCAATGGGACAGGCATTCTTTTCCCTTTCTCTCGGGATGGGTGCATTAATTACCTACGGAAGCTATGTAAACAAATCTGACAACATTGTTTCCTCTGCAGCCCTCATTACGCTAACGGATGTTGGCATCGCCTTACTTGCCGGACTTATGATATTTCCTTTGATTGGCTTCATGAGTGGAGGTACAATGGAAGGAGCTGGTAGAGGCCCGGGGCTCATCTTCGTAACACTTCCTCAGATTTTCGGTACGATTGGTGGTGGATTGGGAATCATGACTGGAACTCTGTTTTTCGTACTACTTTGTTTTGCTGCTCTAACTTCAACAGTATCGCTGTTGGAGGTCCCAATATCGTATGTAGTTGACGAGTTGAAAATAAAACGAACCAGGGCTGCATGGATGGTAGCGCTCACCATTTTCGTCATTGGAATTCCTTCGCTTATTGGCAATGGTTATTCAGAATTCTTCAGCACAGCATTTACCACATATAAAGATGGTGGAAAAGATACCGATTTTCTATCCTTTGTTTCCGCCTTGGCAAACGACACAATCCTACCATTGGGAGGATGCTTGATTGCGTTCTTTGCTGCGCACATTTGGAAAAAACACAACCTGGATGAAGAATTGGCACAAGGCGCGCCAAGCTATAAGGGCTCTTTTGTTCAAAAGTATCTCAACTTTGCGATTGGATATTTCGCTCCGATTGTATTGGCAATAGTTTTTGTACTGACCGTTCTATTCAAATTCTTTGGAATTCAAATTTTTTAAGGAAGACAGAAATTTTACTCCTTTATGAAGGTTCCCGGATCTTTTCCGTTAAAATAGATAACGTATCGACCTTGGCGTAAGACAGTAACATCAATTTCTTGCCCCTGCCCTTTTAATACTAGTTCGCTACCGTCATTGTATATTTCATAGGATGTCATTCTAGACAGGTACAGTCTTGTTTTTGCAGAGGCTGGCTTAAATTCAACTGGCTCAGGGTAGTGATCGTAATCAATTTCTGTTGAATAGAGATAGTTGGCGCGACTGCCTGCCGGGAACTTGTACCGTACTCTATACTTATTTGCGCCATCCTCTAACAGAGGTATATAAGAATACGAGGCCCTTTCATACGTCCCCATAGCTGCAATCACCTCTTTCTCATTCCAGAATCCATTCTCTAGTTTTTCAATAGAGAAACTCCCAAAGCCCCTCTCTCCTTTCGTGGTCCAGGCAAGAGCACTATCTGACAGGCTTAATGAGGAGAACCTGAAGATCGTATGAAAAAGTACGGCTTCAGAATTGATGATTATCGGCGAACATATAGTATCAGCATGAACAACAGTAATGTTCACCGGTGTGAAAAGATCGAATCCATCAAAGTCCAACTTCAGCGCACTGAGCTTGTAGTTCAACACTAATGGTTCACCATTTATCAGAATTCGTTCCACACAAAATGTTTTACTACTTCGGTTGTATGGGTTTTGAATAAAGAGCGTTTTCCCCTGATATACACCAGCAAGATTAGTCTGGACCACCTTAGAGTCTTGTGAAAAAATCACTGATGCAAATGTGAAAAATAGAATTGTTAGGAGTGCCCTACTCATTAGTGTCAAAAATATGTAATTGCCTGTTTGTTGCAAACACTATGCTAAAGTGACCTAATAAAATGGAAACTCGTTAAAGCATTGATATTTTCACAGATAAATACAGTTTTCAATTGCTTCAATACAATCTTAATTTGCAACAGATGAAACACCTACTCCTTCTTTTTTTAGTGACAATACTTATTTCTTGCAATCCGAAGGTTATAACCTACACCAATCCAAAAGCAAGGTTTCAAAATTTTTCCAGCTATCAGATAGTCAATGTCAAAATTGGCAAACGAAAGCTTCCGCCCGAAGCAACTGAGCTGCTTGGCTTTATTGAATCGCAAATAAAACTGGAGATGGAGGAAAGGAGAAGTTATGCTCTATCAAACATTGACCCAGATCTGGTGCTTAGATATGAGTTGGTCTCGAACGCTCGCACAGATCGAAACAACAACAATTCAATATTTTATTCGCCTTCCTTCAGTTCGAATGTCATTTACGAATCAGTAATACTCATAGAATTACTAAGTAACAAACGGCTTGTCTGGCAAGGAAGCTATGATTTGACCCAAAGCAAGCGAGAAAGTAAAAACGAAAATGCAGTTAAGAAGGCAATTGGTTTTATATTCACAACCTATCCGTACATGGCCGGGAAAGCCGTTCCGGACCCAACGTTAACTACCAAAAAGAAGAAATGACAGATTTCGGTTTCTGGTCTCTGATACCGCCTGTATTAGCAATTGGACTAGCAATAAAAACAAGACAAGTTGTATTCTCCCTTTCAGTCGGGATTTTTGTCGGCTACTTAATTATTAATAAAGGAAATTTATTCGGCGGTTTCCTTGGAACAGTTGAAGCCTTTACGAATGTCTTTCAAAGCAAGGGAAACACAAGGACCATTATCCTTACCTTGATTATTGGGGCGATGATACAACTCATCAAACACTCCGGAGGAATCAATGGATTCATTGACTGGGTTCAGAAGCGATTAGAAAGCAAAAACAACTTCGAACGAAAACTTCAAGCAACGACCGCCTTAACAGGCTTTTTGATTTTTGTAGAATCAAACATATCCATTCTTACAGTTGGCACCATCTTCCGACCTCTTTTTGACAAACATAAAATCGCCCGAGAGAAACTTGCCTACTTAGCAGATTCAAGCTCGGCGCCTTCTTGTATAATTTTTCCACTGAATGCATGGGGAGCTTACATCATGGGACTCTTAATGATATATCCTCAATTGGATCCTTTTAAAACATTGATCTTTTCTATTCCATTTAATTTCTATGCGATTCTAACACTGGTATTAGTTTTTTGGCTGTCGCTATCTGGTAAGGATTTCGGCACAATGAAAAAGGTGGTTGAGGAGAAGAAGAAGGTTGAGCCGATCGGATTTGATGAAAGTACTACGTCATCTCCATTGAACATGGTTGTGCCAATAGCTGTGATGGTTCTAATCATGCCGTTTTTCCTTGTGAATTCAGGATGGGATCCAAGTGTTGCTGGATCAATGACAGACAAAATTTGGTATAGTATTGGAAATGGATCGGGATCAGAAGCTGTACTAAATGCCTGCTTTACAGCTTTTTTTGTAGCTATAGGAATGTACTTCATTCAAAAGAGGCTTACGATTAAATCGCTCCTGGAAGAGTCTTTCAAGGGAATGAATGAGATGCTTGTGATGGCTATTCTAATGGTTCTCGCTTTTGCTATCGGTAATCTATGTAATGAGTTAGGAACAGGCATCTACGTTTCTCGGGTCACTCAGTCTTGGCTAATTCCAGAAATTGCCCCAGCCTTGGTTTTCATCATCAGCGCATTTATTGCCTTTTCAACGGGTACCTCATGGGGAACATTTGCAATCATGATGTCCATTGCTTTGCCATTAAATTTCGCCATCGATTCTAACCTATACCTGATGGTTGCTGCCGTGCTGGGAGGTGGAGTGTTCGGCGACCACTGTTCGCCTATCTCTGATACAACCTTAATCGCCTCACTTGCTTCGGGATGTGACCACATCGATCACGTAAGGACACAACTCCCTTATGCGCTGCTCACGGGTGGAATATCGATCGCCTTTTATCTAATCGCAGGGTTTATCTTCTAAGAACAGTAGTCTTTGATAGCACTACCAGTTCCTTCAGTGTCCAATGCTCTTGCACGTTTAAAGTCGTCACATGCAGAATTGAACCGATTCATTCCCACTTTGAGAGCTCCCCTATAGAGGAATGCTTCCCCGTAGGATTTGTCAATGGAAATTGCGTTGTTGTAGAATTCAAGTGCCTGATCCGCATACCCAAGCTGGTGCGCTGCCCTGGCAGATAAGAAATGGGCCTTGGCAGAATTCTCATTCTGTTTAACAGCAGTTCCTGCGTGCAATAGCGCTTGGCTGTATCTCTTTTGCTCGTAGGCAATCTTTGACAAACTCAAAAAAGAATTGATATGTTTAGGGTCAATCTTGATGATTCTTTCAAAATCAGCAATCGCTTTATTCAAGATTCCTAATTCCTCATAAGATCGTCCTCTGTTGTAAAGAAACAAGGTATTCTCTGGGTCGGTCTTCAGTAAATCAGTATAAGCCTTTGCAGACTGCTCATAGTCTCCGTTCTCAAAAAACGCATCTCCTTCAGTTGTGTTAATCTCTCCGCATCCAATAAGGAATAAAGTAGCCAGACCAAAAATGTATTTCATATGTGCTTTAAAAGGCCGCAAATCTAACGGTTAACTCCACAAAATCAATAGTGCTGAATACGATTTATTGAGAGCGAAGGTTAGGCTGTCTAAAACACATTTTGACTATGCGGAAACGTTGTTCTCTCGTAGCGCGTCGTTCAAGGAGGTCTTTTTATCAGTACTTGCTTTTCTCTTTCCTATTATTAGTGCGCATGGCACTTGAAATTCTCCGGCAGCAAACTGTTTGGGCATTGTCCCCGGAATCACCACAGACCGTTCTGGGACTACACCTCTGTACTCCACTGGCTCAGGTCCGGTCACATCAATAATCTTTGAGCTAGCCGTGAGGACTACATTGGCTCCAAGCACCGCTTCCCTTCCCACTCGAACGCCTTCGACAACAATACATCTTGACCCAACGAACGCATTGTCTTCGATGATCACGGGTGCCGCCTGGACCGGCTCGAGAACTCCTCCAATACCAACTCCTCCACTGAGGTGCACGTTCTTACCAATTTGAGCACAGCTGCCAACAGTAGCCCAGGTGTCGACCATTGTTCCTTCATCCACGTAAGCACCTATGTTCACGTAACTAGGCATCAGAATCGTGTTCTTACTAATAAAAGCACCGTACCGAGCAATTGCATGAGGAACAACCCGGACTCCCAATTGGTCATAACCTGATTTCAATTTGATTTTGTCGTGAAACTGAAAAGGTCCCACTTCTATTAGCTGCATTTTCATCAATGGGAAGTACAATATGACTGCTTTTTTGAGCCAATCGTTGACGATCCACTCATCACCTGATGGTTCAGCAATTCGTCTCTTGCCATTATCAAGATCCTCGATGATTGTTTTAATCGCCACGGATATATCTTTTTTCTGAACCAGGGTTCTATCTTCCCAAGCTTCCTCAATCAAGTTTTTTAATTCCATTCAAAAGTTAATATTTACAATTCTATGCAGATGAAGATTGTTATTGCAAATACTCTTAAACCCGTGGATGACGTTCGCGGATACGAGAAGATTGCACAATCGATAGCGAAAACAAACAAATATCAGGTTAATATCATAGGAAATACCGGGAAAAAAGAGTCTAATCATCCTTTGATAAAATTCTATGAGCATACCATCTCAAGAAATAATCTCGCCCAGAGGATTGTACGTCGGATAAGTTTGATGTTTACGATTTTCAGAATTAGGCCTGCAATAATCATCTTACAGACTCACGAATTACTTTATGCAGCTGCAATCCATAGGCTACTAAAGGGAAGCAAAGTCATTTATGATGTTCGAGAAGACTACAAGAAAAACATTCAATTCCTAAGTCGGTGGCCATACCTCTTTCGCTTGCCAATGGCTCTTTCCGTCCGTGCAAAAGAACGATTGCTTACACCATTCATCGATCAGTTTTGGCTTGCAGAGAAGTGCTATTTACATGAAATCAATTTCCCTCGTGATAAGAGCCATGTAATCGAAAACAAGGCTCAACTCACAAATCAATCCAGTCAAAGAAGCGAAGGTCTTCATTGTCTGTATACCGGCACGATTTCTGAATACGGAGGTATCTTTTTAGCAATAAGGGTTTTTCAAGCAATCAAAAAACAAGTGCCTCAAGCAACAATGACTATTGTTGGCCAATGTCATAATTCCAAACTCCAGAGAGACCTAAATTCATTATTAGAGTCAGACCAAAACATAAAGCTTCTGATTTCGAAAAACCCGGTCGACCACTCAGAGATCTTGGGTCATGTGATGAAGGCTACTTTGGGAATCATCTCCTACCAATCAAACCCGGTGAACACGAATAAAATTCCAACAAAGCTCTATGAATATTCTTTGTACTATCTTCCATTTTTGATTCAAAAAGACACAACTTGGGAACGGAAAGGAAAGAGTTTAGGCGGGGCAATTCCAATAGATTTTGGAGATCCGGACGTATCAATTATCTTAGATCAAATCAAATCAAGAGAGCAGCTCTTTCATCCTAGCTATCCTGAAGGAGAAACCTGGGATTCCCAGGAAGGCATAATTCAAAGCTCCTTGAATACTTTATTTTGATTCAGAAAATCATCTGATTATCAGTGATTTATATTATCGTAAAAAAGCATACTTAAATTAATTTTTAGAGTAATCTAAATTATATTTAGCTTTGCTTCATGATTCACAGTTTAAGTCTTACTGAAGAAAACTATTTAAAAGCCATATATCACCTGTCCAACAGTGGTAATGAAAATGTCAATACAAACGCACTAGCGGAGAGCATGAATACCACGCCCGCTTCCGTCAATGACATGATGAAAAAGCTTTCGAACAAAAGCTTAATCGGATATAAAAAGTACAAGGGTGCGACACTCCTACCCGATGGCAAAAACTCTGCACTGCATGTAATCCGAAAGCATCGATTATGGGAAGTCTTTCTGGTTCAGAAACTCAACTTCAAATGGGACGAAGTTCATGAAATTGCTGAGCAACTTGAGCATATAAAGTCTCCTATACTAGTTAAGCGTTTAGATGAATTTCTTGGGCATCCCACGATCGATCCTCATGGTGATCCCATTCCAGATGAAAATGGTATCGTCAAAGAAGTGGTAAAGGCACCACTCTCTGAATTGCCGCAAGGATCTGTTGGAATTCTTGTTAATGTGAGTAATGACGATCCGTCTCTGCTTCAACATCTTGACAAACTTGAAATAAGCCTTGGATCAAAAATTAGGATAACTGAACGGATGGATTTTGATGGTTCAATATCAATCTCGATCGATGACCACAGCACCCATTTTATATCAAACGAAATAGCCAAGTGCCTACTCATAACAATACTAGATTAATGATAAACAAGTTACTACTCACCTCTTTCCTATTCGGAATGTTCCTGTCCTGCTCCACTCCTGAGAAGAGTGAAAGTGGCAAATTAAATGTTGTAGCCACTACAGGAATGCTCTACGATGCTGTTCTTAACATAGGTGGAGATAAGGTCGAAGCTCAGGCCATCATGGGCCCAGGTGTTGATCCTCATTTATACAAGGCTACTCAAGGAGATCTTGCCAAATTCAATCAGGCAGATGTAATCATTTACAATGGGATACTGTTAGAAGGTAAGATGACCGAGGTTCTGGGTAAACTAGGAAGGCAAAAACCTGTATTTGCTGTAGCAGAGTCAATTCCAGTAGGTATGTTACTTCCATTCGCTGGCTACAAAGATGCCTTTGATCCACATGTATGGTTTGATGTATCAAGATGGAAACATGTTGTGCAGGAAATTGGTAATTCCCTCTCCAACGCAGATTCAGTCAATACCGGCTATTACAAAGAGAATACACAGGTGTACCTGAAGAAATTAGATTCATTGGATCTGTTCGTTCAAACTCGAATTCAAGAAATCCCTGAAAACAGGAGGATCCTTGTGACTGCCCATGATGCATTTGGGTATTTCGGAGATGCCTACGGAGTCCAGGTTGAGGGTCTTCAGGGAATCTCGACAGTTGCTGACTTTGGATTGAAGGATATTGCGAACATCATTGATATCATTATCTCAAATGACATAAACGCCATATTCGTCGAAACAAGTGTTTCTGAAAAGTCCATCAATGCAGTGGTTACAGGATGCAGGGAAAAAGGACATGAAGTGAGTATTGGAGGATATCTCTACTCCGATGCGATGGGCGAATTTGGCACGATAGAAGGCACCTACCTGGGAATGTTTAAGAAGAATGTAAATACAATAGTGGACGCGCTCAAATAATTGAGAAAGACGAATTCGAGAAATAAGAAATAAGGAATCGCTCTAAAAGATCTGATAACAAAATGATTCAACAAGTAGAAAATCCGGTCCTTGAGATTCATGACCTGACAGTAAGCTACGATAAGAAGCCAGTACTTTGGGGAGTGGACTTGTCCATACCAAATGGCGCACTTTGTGGCATCATCGGGCCAAATGGGGCAGGTAAATCAACCTTGATCAAAGCGATCATGGACTTAATTCCATTAAACTCAGGGTATGTAAAGCTGTTCGATCAAGAACTCAATGAAGTAAGAAAAAAGATTAGCTATGTCCCCCAACGCGAATCCGTGGACTGGGATTTTCCGGCGTCCGTCTTAGATGTCGTTCTAATGGGTCGATATTCTCAGTTGGGATTGTTTAAGCGGCCAAGGAAGGCAGATAGAGAGGCTGCGATGGCAGCATTGGAAATGGTGGGTATGGACAAGTATTCCAAAAGGCAAATTGCTCAGCTCTCAGGCGGACAACAGCAACGAGTATTCTTAGCAAGAGCACTTACTCAAAATGCTGATATATATTTCCTGGATGAACCATTTGCTGGTGTCGATGCCGCAACTGAGAAGGCAATAATTCAGATTCTGAAGAATCTTTCAAGCGAAGGCAAGACCATCATAGTCGTACATCATGATCTTCAGTCTGTCGAGACTTATTTCAATTGGGTTATTCTTCTCAATTTAAGGTTGGTGGCTTCCGGGCCTACTGAAGAAGTCTTCACACCACAGCTTCTTGAGGAGACCTATGGTGGTAAATTAACGTTGCTTTCAGAGGTAGGTGAACTTGTGAAAAAAGGCGGCTTTCACGCCAGAGAAAAGCAATAGTGGAGACCTTAATCGAATTCTTCTCCTTTGAGTATCCAAACATAAAGTACGTTGTTTTTGGAACGATACTACTGTCCATCAGTTCAGCTGTAGTTGGTTGTTTCACTTTCATCAAGAAAAAATCCTTGGTTGGTGATGTTGTTTCGCATGCAGTCTTACCCGGAATATGCATTTCATTTTTAGCCTCAGGCAGTAAAGATCCATTTTTGTTAATCATCGGAGCTTTTATCTCAGGTTGGATTTCAATCCTCGTGATGGATGCGATCATTAGAAACACCAAAATCAAAGAGGACGCTGCCACCGGGCTTTCGCTCTCTGTGTTCTTCGGCATTGGAATTCTGCTAATGACATACATCCAACATTCAGGAAATGCTTCTCAAAGTGGTCTGGACACCTTTTTGTTTGGTAAAGCCGCCGCGCTCATTGGCATCGATCTACTTGCCTTTAGCATTATAGCTATCGTAGTTCTGATTGTTGTCTTCCTCTTTTACAAAGAGTTTAAACTAATCTCATTTGATCCTCAATTCGCCAAGGTAATTGGACTTCCAATTCGAAGGCTTGAGTTTATACTCACGTCTATCACAGTCCTTGCTGTGGTAACAGGTATACAAGCAGTTGGAGTCGTTCTGATGGCAGCCATGTTAATTACCCCAGCAGCTGCTGCAAGATTTTGGACCAACAAATTGCACAAGATGCTTATCATCTCGTCAATTTTCGGGGCCTTCTCTGGAATATCTGGAGCATTCATTTCCTACAGCACTCCATCAATGCCGACGGGACCTTGGATGGTAATGGTCTTGTCAATCATCGCTCTATTTTCCTTCTTCTTTGCTCCAAGCAGAGGAATACTAGTCAATTCATGGAATCGATTTAAGATTCAAAGACAGTTGCTGGAGGAGAATCTCCTTAAGACCTTTTTCAAGATTGGCGAAAACAGCGATGACTATTTCCAAGACATTGAAGCCAATGATTTGCGCCTGGCTAGGAATTTTTCATCTGCACAACTCTCTCGTGGTTTGAAAAAGCTCAGTAGCAATGGATACATTATCAAATCTGGTTCGGCATGGAAATTATCTAAAGAGGGTCATGACAAGGGAAAACGAATTACTCGATTGCATAGGTTGTGGGAACTCTACCTGACCAAATACCTAAGAATAGCGCCCGATCATGTGCACGAAGACGCAGACACAATCGAACATGTTATCACACCCGAACTAGAAAATCGATTAGAAAAACTACTTGATTACCCAACTTCCGATCCACATCAATCAGTCATTCCAAGTAGATAATGGATGCTTTTATCATCATATTGACCGGATCGCTTGTGGCAGTTAGTTGCGCATTGCTTGGCTCCTTTCTCGTTTTACGTAAAATGGCAATGATAGGTGATGCCATCTCGCACTCTGTACTACCTGGTATTGTCATCGCATTTCTCCTAGTCGGATCTCTTGAATCCATCTGGATGATTATTGGCGCAGGAATGATCGGTGTCTTAAGCACTTTCCTAATCGAATTTTTTCACCAAAAGGGACGGCTTCAAACAGATGCCTCAATAGGTGTGACCTTTACCTGGTTGTTTGCCTTGGGTGTAATTCTAGTAACCTACTATGCTGGAAACGCTCATATTGATCAGGACTGCATTTTACATGGGGAGATTGCCTACGTACCAATAGACTTGATGTACGACTCAGATGGTAATGCCATTGGACCCAAGGCAGTTATCATTTTGTCCTTCGTTCTTGGGTTGATCATCCTGTTTATAAGTGTGTTCTACAAGGAGCTATTTATTACCACCTTCGATCCTGATTTTTCTAATGCAATCGGAATCTCCTCCTCAAAATGGCATTATGCGCTAATGGGTCTGGTCTCTCTAACCACAGTAGCGTCATTCGAATCAGTGGGTGCAATTCTGGTCGTGGCTCTGCTTATCGCTCCCGCTGCATCAGCATATCTGATCACCAGAGATCTAAGATGGATGCTTGTGCTTAGTTCGCTATTTGGCATTGCTAGTTCGTTTTTCGGATATTGGCTGTCTTATCTTCTAGATGGATCAATTGCCGGAGCAATGGTGACCATTTCAGGAGCTATTTTTGGGGTATGCTATTTTGTTACCGTCTTAAGAAAATGAGAGTCAT
Source organism: Cyclobacteriaceae bacterium (assembly GCA_039961455.1). Taxonomy (GTDB): domain Bacteria; phylum Bacteroidota; class Bacteroidia; order Cytophagales; family Cyclobacteriaceae; genus Ekhidna. The sequence goes on from JBDVJN010000040.1 coordinate 37,836, forward strand.
ATTACTTGTTATTGTACTTACAGCCCTTTCATCTTGTTACAAAAACCTGGAGTTAGAAGGATTCAACGAAGATGACTGGAAGTCCTTTCGAACGACCTGCTCAGAGTATCGACTAAAAAAAGCCGATCTACTAATTGAAAATCAAGACCTACTACTTGAATCGACTCAGAATGAAATAGAGAGCCTACTTGGGGCTGCCGAGGAACACGAACTCTACAGGCGAAATGAGAAGTTTTTTCACTACCGTCTTACACCCCGTGACACCTGTGAAAATGCAGATGACACGATTAAATTTCTGTCCATTCGCTTTAATGCCGTAGGTAGAGCAAGTGATGTACAAGTGATGCTGAGAGACCAGTAATTACGTATCAAATTGACGTTTAATTGGTATTTCCAGATTGTCCAAATAGAAAATCTTGTTTAGTCCAACAGAATAATATTCTCTTGCGATTTAGGGGACGTGGACGATATTTGTGACAACTAGTTGTCAGCCCACTCACAAGTAGATCGTTAATTCCAGTTTATTGGTAGCTAAATTCAAAATGCAATGACAAAGTCGCGTTTCTTGATATTCTATTTTTTTGGATTGTTCGTACTGCTCCCCTCGGCAAGCCTCCTGGCTCAAGAAACGAAAGAGGATCCCTATTCGGATTACTCGCACCTATGGGCTGAATCTGCAAAGAAAAAGAAGAAAAAAAAGAAGAAGTCAAAAAAAGGAGAGCAGGTGATTGCAAAGGACTCTCTTCAGCTGCAGAATCTAGATAGCCTCAACAATGCTACAAGAGTTTCGCAAGATTCGCTTCAATTCAGTTCTGATTCTACTCAAAATCCAAACCCACCAGTAACAGATCTGATCGAGCAAGCAGCAGAGCAAGATCCACCCTTGACGGAAGACGAGCTTGATTCTCAGGAAGAGTTTGAAGAGCAGAAAGCAAAGGATTCCGAGGATGATTTACCCATTGATGATTTCCGGTCAGGAATGGACAAAGCTGGAAATGGAAGTTTCACAGGAGGATTTACCTACACAGAAATTGATGGAGACAGCTACGTAGGACTTGTACTTTCACCTGAATTTAAAATTGGCAAAGTCGGTGTAGGGCTGAATGTTCCTATACTTTATGGTTTGGACAGCAAGTCGGTCCGGACTGAAATTTTCAAAGATGGTGCTGGAGTGGCAAGGTTAGTCAGCTATATACGGTACGGTGTCCAGAAGAAAGATCCAGTTTACGTGAAAGTAGGACAATTACAAAGTACGATGATAGGCTATGGTGGTTTGGTTAACAACTACACGAATACCACGAGTTACGAGAAAAGAAAAGTGGGATTGCACTATGATTTTAATATTAAGGGATTAGTTGGTGTTGAAGGGCTTTACAGTGATTTCGACCCGGCATCAAGAAACCTCCTAGTTGTCAGACCATACCTCCGCCCTTTATCCACAACCTCCATTCCTGTGGCAAAAACACTAGAAATGGGTGCCGTGTTTGTTTCTGATAAAGACCAAACTGCCATTCCTACCAGTGACTCCACAAGTACTAGCTATGTGTTCACAAAGTCTGGTATCAGTGCCTTTGGGTTGGATCTTGGAATCACCGTCCTGCGAGTTCCTTTCATTCAAATTGATCTTTTTGCTAATTATTCAAAGCTCAACATAGAGAGTGACACATTAACCCAGATTGCTGCTTTCTTTGGCGATACTTCCTTTTCTTCGGGCACAGGCTTCTCCACAGGGGTGAATTTCAGACTACATTTCATCGCAGATGCATTCAGCACAGACATTCGTATTGAAAGACTATCCTACAAAAGTGGCTTCCTTCCGCAATTTTTTGACGCCTCATACGAGATCAATAAAGACGCCAGAATATTCTCTTTGATTGGCACAGAGAAAATGAATGGTATTTACGGAAGCTTGACAGGCCATGTACTGCAAAAAGTGCGATTGGGAGGTAGTTTACTAATTCCTGACGACATCACTGCTTCTTCACCAGCTGTTGTCCAAGTTCGTGCTGATTTGGATCGGCTGGCCGACAAGTTCTCATTCCATGGAAGTTACATTAAGGGCAATCTAACGGATCTCGGCGATGCCTTTAAGTTTGATGAGAGGTCTCTTGCCAAGATGAGGTTTATATATCACATGAATAGTTTCTTGGCCACTGGAGTAGATTACTACTGGGCCTTTACTCCCACATCAGACGGTTCATACAAGGCGACCAAGTACGTAATGCCTTACATTGGCGTTAGCATTCCCTTTTAGCAACTACTTTGGACTAACAGTCCAGTTACCGAAAGCCCAATTACCAGCAGAGTCTGAATCACTGGAAATCAAAAAGTCCTCAATAGCGGCCAACATCTCATAGCGAGACACTTTACTATCACCATTGGAATCAAGCTTAGAAAAGCTTTTATCCAGGTATCCTTCGTCTAGTTTGAAAATTTCAAAAAACCACTTGTACTCGTCCTTAGTAATAAAACCATCACGGTTGTGATCGAAGAAGTCAAAAACATACAAGTAAATTAGTTCCTGATAAGTTTCCAGAACATCTTCATTCACAGGATCACTAAATTCCGATTCAAAAAAACTCAGCCACTCGTCCTTCCGGATCGACTGATGCTCCTTCGGTGAAATATCCGACAGCAATTGATGAAACAAACGGATTGACTTTTCAGCTACATATTTATGCTCTGCGCTTCCCTCCTCCAAGTCAAGCTTGACACGCACCTGTTCAGCCATGTCGGAAAAATCGTTATGCTGAAGTAAATCATTTCGGTTTAAATCTAGGAGGCTAAAGAAATATGCAAGTTTATTTTGCTGAAGTTCTGATAACATTGATAGGTGATTAGGAGCACTAAATTAAAAAAAGTTTTGTATCATCTTAGACTACACAGTCAGTCAATGGCAGTGAAAATCTCAGTTCAATCCAAACTTAACCCGTAATTACAACGTTATTGTGCAAACTCGCATTTAAATACTTATATTTATCAATACTAATATTTATCGCCGATGAACGCATCTATTCGCCTAAAGTACCTAGTCCAGTTAGCCCTGGTAGACAACACCTTCGATGATGAGGAAATGAAATTCGTCGTCAATGTCGGCAGAGCCAATAATATGTCTGAGGATGAAATCAATTCTATCATAAATGAAGGTCTGAAAAAAAAGGAAATTGACTCTACTCAGGACTTCATAGGCCTAAGTTTTGATCAAAAGTTTGAGTACCTAGTGAGCATTATTGAGCTCATGAAAGTTGATGGCAAAATCTACCTTAGTGAAATCAACTACTGCAAGGCGATTGCTCAAAAACTAGGATTCAAAAAGGAGGTAATCTCAAGAGTGACTTCCAAAATCCATTCTGACCCAAGTTTGTCAGTGGACTGGAATCTTCTTAAAGACGAAATAAAAAAGTCGCTCGAGGAAGATTAAAGCTATCGTTGGTCTGACCAATCAAACAGCTGTCGTTGTCGTTTTATTCTCTCAATTATTGCTGGATCACGCAAAAAATCAGCCTCACTTCCATTTGAAGTAAAGTGCCAATCTTTGCAATCCTGACATTGATAGATATTGATTGGACCACTCCCGTCCCTATGGTTGTTCCTAATTCGATTTTCGATCAAGGCTTCTTTCGCAAGATCTTCTGAGTCGTACTGATTTTTTCCGGTCACGCAGCCCATCCCGTAAAATTAGCTATCAAGCCATGATTTGAACAATTTCACCTTATCCCTACTCACAATCACATTTTCATCAAATGTCGGTGAGAGATCCAGGCTAAGTCGACCGTTGAAAAAAGAGTCAATACTCTCAATAGAACTCTCATGTATGATCAAATGACGATTGACTCTAAAAAACTGTGAGGGATCGACAGACTCTTGAATTCCATCCAGAGAGAGATCTAAAATGTAGGACTCTTCTTCTACAGTCCTTAGGTAGGTAGTGCTGTCTGTGCTATAGAAATAGGCAATCTCCTTGATTGTTATTGAACGGTATTTCAAGCCTGTCTTTATCAGAAACTTATTACGGTATCCTTTTGCAATATCTTTTCTCAGGTCTTCTATTTTGCTAGCTAACTCAATCACATTTATTCGTTCATACTTCTTTACGGCTAGCTCCAGTTCTTCAGGCTTAATTGGTTTTAGTAGGTAATCAATACTGTTATACTTGAAGGCTTTCAAGGTATATTCGTCAAACGCGGTGGTAAAAATTATGCAAGGGAAGGCATCCAAGTGGTCCAAAATATCAAATCCAGTACCGTCCCCCAACTGAATGTCGAGAAAAATAACATCAGGTAATGCGTTGGTGTCGAGCCAACTCTTTGCGGAAGCAACAGAGTAAGAGACACCAATTACATTCAAGGAAGTGTGATTTTTAACCAGTTCGACCATTCGGTCGGCTGAATACTTCTCATCCTCTATTATCAGCGCATTTTTCAAAATCAGATGGGAAGTTTTACCCTGAATTCTTTTGCATTTTCTGTAATCTCAAGGCCTCTCCTGATCGAAAGTAATAAGCGTTTAGAGAGATTTTTTAGGCCAATACCTGTAGACTTTACCAGTTCCTTTTTTGGTTTCTTCAAATTTTCAACCACAATGAATTGATTCCCTTCATTATAAAGTTGAATATGTAGTGGTTCCGTAGGTGAGAAGGAATTGTGTTTTACAGCATTTTCGACCAACAGTTGCAACGACATTGGTGGAACCAAAATCTGTTCGTCCGTAAGTTCAATTCTATTGTCAATAACAATTCCTTCCTGATGTCTCATTTTCAGTAAGAACTGATAGTCTTCTAAAAAGGCAACTTCTGTCTCAACGGAAACAAGATCTGTCTCATCATTCTCCAATATGTATCGATACATATCCGAAAGCTTAGCGATGAACTTCACCGCTTTGGAAGGGTCTTTTTCGACCAATGAGGTGAGTACGCTAAAACTATTGAAGAGAAAGTGAGGATTTACCTGATTCTTTAACCCTTCGAATTTTGCAGCAATTAACTCCTTCTGTATCAATTCTTTTTCACGAGCAGTATTAACTGTATACTTAATATATAAGTTGATTGTATCTGATGAGATAATCAACAGTGAGAAAACGAATCCCTGCGCACTGTGTACCCAGAACTGAGAGATTTCGTCAATTACCAGTCGGTCATGCGACGAATCAGGAAAAATTTCGCAAAATTTCGGATACACAAGGAAATCGAACAAGTATGAAAAGAACATTACGAATGGAAGCATTGTAAATGCTGCTTTAAAAAACACTCTAAAAAACCCCGAGTTTGTCTGAAACGATTCCTTGGTTCTATAGTGTTTAATGGAGAATGTTGCAACCTCCCATGTTATCAATAATACAAGAACGGTATATACCAGAAAAAACATTTCTGGTATATCCCATATAAAGAACTCACTCCAATGGTTATCCTGCGTTAGCTTGAAAAACAGGAATACAAATACTCCTGAAACTATCCGGATGCCATATTTCTTCATCAATAGTTAATCGTTTTTTGAAACAGCCTCAACCGAGCCAACAACTACCGAGATTGTTGAACCAATCACTTTTTGAGAACTTCTACTTCTACTGGACACGGTGTAAAAATACTTTCCATTCTTCGTACCAGCGGAATTTAATGTAGCAACAAAATGATTTGGATCGTTTGAATCAGCTTCAATAGAGATACCCATATCGCTGGCTCCAAGGAATTTCGGCGCATCAAAATTAGCCTTCATCGCTCTTTTACTCCGTACCACCCATATATCAACCTTTGCCTCACTTGACATGTTCATTTCTAACTCGTTTGTGGAAAGATAGATTTTAGCTCCATCTTTTGGCTGCTCGAATGTTTGCGCAAATCCGGTGCTGGTTACAACACCAAGAATCATAAGTAGGATCAATTTTTTCATTGTGCGTCTAGTTTAGTTTAACTACCAATAAGACGCCCTCGATTCCTTCTTCTACACCTTTAATTCTTTGGATTGTGATTTCAGGTCATTGAATTGCAAAAAAAAGCTATTGAATCGTCAATCGTTTTCAATCATTTCTCCTCGTTTTTTCCAATCTCCAAACCCTCCTTTATAATTATAGATGGTTTTGAAACCTGCATCTTGAAATACCTTCATCGCGTTTGTGCTACGTCCTCCAGCTGCACAATAAACAGCTACCGGCTTATCAATATCCAGCTGAGCAATCTTTGTTGCAAAGTCGGCATCACGAAAATTCACCAACTTGGACCCAGCTATTCGACCTTGCTGATACTCGTTGGGTGTTCGAACATCTACCAAAAGAATATCCTGTTTCATGAGCTCCTTCAACTCATCGGCGGTAACATCTTGAGTAACAATTTGCCCTTTGGAACCGCAGCTGATAAGTAGAAAAAAAAGTATGATTATCAATGGAGAACAGTTTCTGGAAAACCTCATATAAAGACCATTTTATTGTTTTGGTCGTTAATTTACCAAGGATTGCCGAAAAACGTGTTTTTTGGTCACTTCTTTGGGCAAATGGTCCCATTTTTGATATACCAAACCAGCTAAATTAACCACGTGTATGAGATCTATTTTCACTATATCTATTGCGCTGTTGTCACTCAGTTCTTTTGCTCAGGAGGACCAGGAAAGGCTAGATGATAAAATTGATGCAGTTACCTACGACTGGGATTTAGAAGCAGATAAGTTGGCCACCTATGAGGGCTTGTTATCTGTCTGTGGCGATCAGGAATACAGATCAAAAGTAATTAATCTGCTAAGTAGTGTCCATCACTTAGATAGTGTGCTGTATGATGTGCTATTGAAGGTATCCAAAACCAGCGATGACAAAGAAGTCAAAAAGACACTGAAGGACATCAAGAAATTTGAAGAGGAATATGGCACCAAGCAGTTTATTCACTTCATGAATTCAGAATGCAAGGCCGCAAGAGAGATTGAGAGGAATTCAGAAAATACACGAAATCAGGTTGGTGCAGAATCATATTCTGGTCAAGTTTATCTCTTGGAGACAGAGCTCTTTAAATATGTAAAGCACGTAACACAACGCGTGGATAAGATTCGTCTACACGTACACCATCTTAGTCGTCACTATGAGTGATCTTTCAATTTAGACGCGAATACCTCCTTAAATTTCTTAACCTTGGGAGCAACGACAAACGAACAATAAGGCTGGCTACCATTTTTGTTGAAGTAGTCTTCATGATAATTCTCAGCTGGATAGTAATTCTCCAAAGGTGAGATTTCCGTAACGATTGGATCAGGCCATATCTTCTCACTTTCAAGCTTCTCTTTGTACTTCTCTGCTACTACCTTTTGATCATCATTGTGATAAAAAATAGCCGATCGGTATTGCGTACCTACATCGTTACCTTGTCTGTTTAAAGTTGTTGGATCATGTGTTTTCCAGAATACTTCCAGTAGTTCTTCGTAAGAGATTTGATCCCGGTCAAATTCAATTCTAATAACTTCTGCGTGACCTGTCGTTCCGCCGCAGACAGCTTCGTACGATGGGTTTTCTACAGACCCTCCGGAATAACCCGACTTTGCAGAACTCACTCCCTTAAGTCTTTGAAATACCGCTTCAGAACACCAAAAACATCCCAATCCAAATGTTGCTTGCTCAATCATATTCAATTTTAGATCTTTTTAAACTGATCTATCATGGCTTTAGTTCAAATTTGTCTGATTAGAAAGGCACCACTAATTAAATTACTAACTTCCTTTTACCAACATGGAATACTATATAATAATTGCAGCCTCGCTGATCATCATTCTCTCCTATATATTCAATAGGGTGGCAGACAGATCAAACATCCCCGCTGTATTGCTCTTGATAGCATTAGGAGTGCTAGGGCGTGAGCTTATTGGTTTTGCAGGTGTTGAAAAGGAAACAGTGCTACGAACCTTCACAGACATCAAATTACTGGAAGTTCTTGGCACCCTGGGCCTCATCCTAATTGTATTGGAGGCAGCACTGGAATTGAAAATTGAAAAGAGCAAGCTTGGCCTGATATCAAAATCATTCGTTGTGGCACTTGTAGGGCTCTTATTGTGCATGTTCTCTATTGGTGGATTACTCTACTTTTCATTTGAAATGACTTGGAATACCGCTTTGATTTATGCAACTCCACTATCAATTATCAGCAGTGCAATTGTTATCCCGTCCGTTTCCAACCTCCGGGATGAACAGGAAGAATTTCACATTTATGAAAGCACTTTCTCCGATATTCTAGGAATTATGGCTTTCTACTTTCTAATCAGTCTAGGTGAGTCCCAAAATGGGGTTTTAGCCATTGGAGATTTCTCACTAAGCCTTTTAATCACCATCGTTACATCAATTGTCCTTTCATATGCTCTGATTTACGTATTCCAAAACCTGGAGACAAAGATCAAATTGTTTCTGATGATCGCTGTTCTTTTCCTCCTTTTTAGTATCGGCAAACTGATGCACCTTTCATCACTACTGGTCATCCTGATTTTTGGAGTGGTGCTAAACAACAATAAGATCTTCTTTTCGGGACCCTTTAAGAAATACATTAAGCCAATTGCGTTGGAAAACATTCGGGAGACTTTTCTCATGATTACCATTGAATCAGCATTTGTCATACGAACTTTCTTCTTCGTGATCTTCGGTTTCTCGATTGCTCTGAGTACCCTGTTTGACCTCAAAGTTGCATTGGTCAGCCTTCTTGCGCTTGTTTTTATCTATGCTTCGCGATTCATTTCGCTTGTACCACTTTATCGCAAAGACCTACTACAGAAGCTCACAATAGCTCCTCGGGGATTAATCACACTTCTTCTCTTCTACTCTATTCCAGTAGAATTTCAGCAAGGGGGCTTCAATTCGGGGATTTTGCTATTTATCATCATTATCTCCAGTTTAGCGATGACTTTTGGCTTAATAAAGAATAGGTCTAAAAAAGAGGAAGAAATTTTGGAAGTTGAATAACTTAGTAGTTGATAACCATACGCCATGAATAATTTGAATACACTCGCCAGCCAAGGAAAAATAAATGAGAATGCCAACGTTAAGGACCGACATTCGATTATTATTAATGCGCCTATAGACAAGGTCTGGAGAATACTTTCAGATGTAAAGAAATGGCCAGAATGGAATGACAAAATAAAAAACGTGCAAATCGACGGCGAAGTGGCAAGAGGCACAGATTTCAGCTGGACATTTGATGGTAAAAAATTTACCTCGCAGATTCAATCTGCTGATGCACCAACGATGCTATCCTGGACAGGCAAATCAAGCATGGTGAAAAGTGTTCACGTGTGGCAGCTGGAAGATGACGAGAACCAAACAATCGCCAGTTTAGGAACGTCCCTCCAGGGTACCTTTACCATTCTATTCAATAAGCATCAAAAAATCTACAACGATCTGCTTACCTGGCTGCAGACACTAAAGGACACAGCTGAAAATTCATAGTCCTGCGATCACAGCACAGCCAAGGGCCACGACATTTGAACTAGCAAGAAGGCTTTTAGTAAGGTTTAGACAGCTACCCTATACACAAGAATAAATTTTATTACTCTTTTATCGTGAGTAAAGAGTGTTTGTCATCACTACAACCTCAGAAAAATAGCCCTTTCTTAAGAACCCACCATCCTATCGATCATTGGACTCTCTTTAAATTCTACAAACAGGAAACATTAATTAGAAGTTCTACGTTTAGGAAATATTGATTAATCAATTATGAAAGGAACACACTTAGGAGAATTTGAGGAACTCGTCCTGTTGACAGTAGGCATCCTTGGTACTGAAGCCTATGGCATTGCGCTTAAGGACGATTTACAACAGCGAACTGGACGCAGACCAAGCATCGGTGCTTTGCATAGTGCACTGACAAGATTGGAAAACAAGGGCTTTGTAAAATCTGAGATGGAAGGTGCGACGGAAGATCGTAGAGGAAGAAGAAAACGCTTCTACCAACTGACTTCAAGTGGCACCAGTATCATCAAGGAAATCTATGATCAGCGAACCGAAATGATCAAGCTAATTCCAAACATAGCCATCCAGTGAAACGCCCTTCTCCCCCATCATTCGCTGAACGCTTCTTCACTTCTTTTTGTCATGCCAGACATTTGGAAGGATTGGAAGGCGATCTATACGAGTTGTTCGAACGGCGTGTTCAAAAAAAGGGAGTCTGGCTTGCCAAATTTTTCTACTTACTCGATATGACTACACTTATGAGATCAAGTGTGGCAAAACCCATAAAAAGAAATAGAATGACTAATAATCTAGGAATGTTTAAAAACTACTTCAAAACAACCCTTCGCATGGGTTGGAAGAGAAAGGGCTTCTCTTTCATCAATCTATTTGGATTGACCATCGGACTCACGAGTGTAATGTTCATTACGTTGTTCGTGCAGGACGAGCTGGGTTACGACAAACATGTGACGGATGCAGGTCAAAAGTTCAGGATGTACAATATTCGTCAAGGTAATGATGGATCTACAAGCTATCTTCCGATTGTACCTCCAATGTACGGCGTAACACTGCGCAAAGATTTTCCGCAGGTCAAGCAATCTGGTAGAGTGCTGTTCGACTATGGAGGAACGATATTCAATGTGGGAGAACAACCATTTTCTGAAAAAGGGGGATTCTTCGCTGAACCACAAGTACTTGATATTCTCGACATCAACGTGAAAGAGGGCAGTTTCAATAAGGAAATGGAGCCTATATCAGTACTTCTTTCCGAGACCTTGTTTAAAAAGTTCTTTGGTGATGCCGACTTCGAAGAACAGACACTCGTAGCTTCCAATACCACTGTGAAAGTGGCAGGAATCTTTGAAGATCTGCCTGACCAATCGCACTTGGACGCACACTACATCTTTCCATTTGACTTACTTAGACAGTATTCAAGCGCCGAAAGATTGGAGAGTTGGATTTGGCAACAGTTCTTTACTTACGTAGAATTAGAACCTCAAGCCGATCAGCATGATTTTCTTGAGCAGTTCGGTGTTCGTGTTCGCGAGTTGTCAAATGAAAAGACTGCTTCCTATGGGTTTCAATACGAGCCGCGTATGCAGACCGTTCAAGATGTTCATCTCCATTCTCAGAATTTTCAGTGGGACATTGCCAAAACAGGGAGTTTTCAATCAATCGTATTCTTATTTATTGCAGCGGGAATAATTCTACTCATCGCCTGCTTAAATTTCATCAATCTGTCGACAGCACAGGCAATGAAACGTGCCAAAGAAGTTAGCGTCAGGAAGTTCATTGGCGCAAACAGAACTCAACTATTGATCCAGTATGGATTTGAATCCACCATCTACACATTTATAGCTGGTATCATTAGTATGATTCTTTTCTTACTTTTCCTTACGCCTTTTAACAATTTCACCGGTAAGGTGTTCACCTTGGAAGAAACCCTAGGCATTAGCAATATCTTAGCATTTTTTGGATCATTACTTTTACTTGGAGTGCTTTCAGGGTGGTATCCAGCTGTTGTTCTTACCAGCTTCAACCCATTGAATGCCTTGCGGGGTGGCAAAGGCACCAAGAAGGTATTTACAGGTTACTTGAAATTAGATCCAAGACAACTGATGGTTGGAGCTCAGTATATTTTGTCCATCAGCCTAATATCGATCTCATTGATCATGCAGAATCAGTACAGTTTTCTTCGTAACACTGACATGGGTTTTAACAAGGAGAACCTTATTTGGCTCCCACTTACAAATGCGCTAGAAAATGATCTAAACTCAACGCGAGAATCCTTTATGAGTCACAGTCAGGTTCAGGGTGTTAGCTTCTGCTATGGGGTCCCCGGAGGCATAGTAGCTGGTGACGGAGTGTTTTTACCTAAGAAACAAGAAAATGAGTTTACCGCAAACATGTTTATGGTTGACTATGATTACCTGGCAACCATGAAAATTGATATCGTTGCAGGACGAGGGTTCTCCCAAGATTTTGCGACTGACCCAACGAGTGCTTTTGTTATTAATGAAACCGCCGTGACGAATTTTGGTTTTGCCAGCCCGGAGGAAGCTCTTGGGGAAACAGTGCACTGGGCTACCTGGGTCAATCAAGATTCACTCAAAAAAGGAAAAATCATTGGTGTGGTCAATGACTTTAATTTCAAAAGTCTTCACAATCAAATCTCCAGTGTAGTGCTCCACATGGGCGAGTCCTATTTTCAGAATATGATAATAAGACTCGGCAAGGAAGATCCGTTGGCAACGCTAGAGTTTCTTGAAGATCAATATAGAAAATATGAGCCTACGCATCCATTTGAGCCGCAATTTGTGGATAGCATGTTTGCGGAATTTTATGAGTCTGAAAACAAGCTAAGCAAGCTTTTTACCATCTTCACAATCCTTGCAATTCTTACTGCAACGATTGGCTTGTTCGGTTTAGTTAGTTATAGCATCGTTAGTAGAGCCAAAGAGATAAGCATTCGAAAGGTCCTGGGTGCCGGTACTGAAAAACTACTCAGGCTGCTGGTGATGCGATACATTTGGTTAGTCCTAATCTGCATTGCAATAGCGTTTCCTGCCTCCTACTGGCTCGCAAGCATGTGGCTTGATAATTTCGCCTATCGAATCAACATAGGTCCGGGAATTTTCGTCCCCGTTGGTATTGCCATGATTTTACTTACCCTACTAACTGTTGGTTTCCAAGCCATTAAAGGATCGATGGCAAATCCAGCTGAAAAGCTGAGGAGTGAGTAGAGGAATTAGGAATTAGGAATTAGGAATTAGGAAAGGCTCAATACGGTCATCAGGTTATGTTCAATAAAGTGTGTCATTGTTCAATTCCAAGTCTTTTCCCATGAGTAATAGCCAGGATGCTGATGACCTTGGTCCAGGATCTTGGCTTCGACCATCTCTTTTGAACAGTTGAACTGACTAAATATAGTAATT
>JBDVJN010000041.1:0-9860 GCA_039961455.1 Cyclobacteriaceae bacterium
ACTTTTCTCGATCGACCTTTAATTTCAACCAGCTATGGTCCTTCAAATGTTCTAATGGACAATTGAATTACGAGTAAATTATTCTTGATTAATTAGTCCATCAAAAAAAAGTGATGAATTGTATATTTCTGTTAGTTGAAATAGCTTATTGTGGGGGCGAGTTATTTTAAATAGTCTGGAACTTTCGTTTTACGAATGCATGCTAGAACAGAATTACTCGCTTCTCAAACTATTTACAGGATTCAGGATCGCGATCTTGATGGAATAGTAGCTAATCGTTGCCCAAGCCAGCACCACAGTCAGAATTCCTGCACCAATCATTGTTACCGGATCAATATTCGTGTGATAGGCGAAGCCCTTTAGCCATTCTCCCATTCCAAAGTAGACGAGAGGTAGTGAAATTAGGAATGAGATTAAGATCAGTTTTGTGAAGTTTATGGAGAGAAGTAGAACAATGTTTCCGATCGATGCCCCAAGTACCTTTCGCACACCAATTTCCTTGGTTCGTTGTTGGGTCACGTATGCAGCTAAACCAAACAGTCCAACACATGCCATGATTATTGTGACGGCAGTAAAAAGAGTAAATATTTTTCCTGTTTGTTGATCGGATTCATACAAGGATGCTAATTTTTGATCAAGGAATGAATAGGAGATTGGTCGCTCAATATCAAATGATTTCCATTTTTCTTCTATGTTCTTCAGTAACGCTAGTGTGTTTTTGGTATCAACTCTGATAGCAATTCGTGGTAAAACAAACCGAGTTGAGATGTTGAATAGAATCATCGGTGGAATTTCCGTATGTAGTGATTGATGATGGTAGTCCCTGACCACACCAACAATCGTGAATTCAGGACTTTGGTTAGGCCCAGGGCTAGGATTGAACACTTTCTTTCCGATGGGATCATCATAGCCCAGCAAGAATGCAGTGGTCTCATTCACAACTACATTAAGTGAATCATTAAAATCATTGGAAAAGGCTCTTCCAGCAACGACCTCCATTTCGAGGGTTGAGATATACTCATCATCGATCGCCACAGAGAACGTACGCACCTGCGGAATCTCAGGGTTTTCTGAATTTGCAATGAAGTTGCCGATGAAGTCACCGGGCATCGCGAATGAGAGGGAGGCTCGTGTTACTCCCTCCATATTGAGAAGTTCATTTCTAAATGCTTGTTGGCGTTCACCCAATTCCTGTGCCTGATCTATTACAATGACATTTTCTTTATTGAAGCCAAGATTCTTGTTTTGCATAAACTTCATTTGCTTGTCCAACATCAACATCCCGGAGATCATACTAATGGAAATGAAAAACTGAAACACGATTAGAGAATTTCTAAGCCAAACACCCTTGGAACTTGTGTTGTATTTCCCTTTTAGAACCAGGGAGGAATTGATGGAAGAAATCACGACTGCCGGATAGAGACCAGCAAGTGATCCAATAAGTAAAGAGCCGGCTAGAAGTCCAAGAATTACCAGTGGATCAGTTAGAACCCACAGGCTAAGTTCTTTTCCTACAAGCGCATTGAACTTTGATAACACAAGTGCAGTCAAGCCAATCGATAGCAAAAGTGCGATGATGGATATGAGATTTGACTCGGTCAAAAACTGCTTAACCAAGAGTGCACGACGACTTCCTAAAACTTTTCGGACACCTACCTCCTTCGCTCTTTCCGCAGACCTGGCTGTGGCGAGGTTTATGAAATTGATGCAGGAGATGATCAAAATAAATCCTACTACTGCAATAAGTAGATAAACGTAAGTGATATCGCTATTAGCTTGGACTTCTACTGATAAATTTGATTTGAGATGAATATCTTCCACTGGCTGGAGGAAGTATTTGAAGTCATTCCCTGATTCTGGATAGTCCTCAGCGCTGATATTAAGTAAACTTAGAATACTAGCCATCCCGTGGGATTGCACCATTTCTGGTAGTTTTTCTTCAAAACTTTCTTCACTGACACCCTCACGTAATTTGATGTACGTAAACAGCCAAGGGTTTATCCAACTATTTGTTTCCGCGGCTTGTTGCAAAAAAGGCAAGGCCTCAATGGATCCCAAAATGTCGAAACTCATGTGAGAATTTGTTGGAACATCTTCAATTATTCCGGAGACTATATATCTGGAAGTATCTATTTGGTATACTTTATTTAATGCGGACTCCTCACCAAAGAAGCGCTTGGCTGTAGATCGGGTCAACACAACTTTGTTAAATGCATCAAGTGCGGTGGAGGGATTTCCTTCTAGGAAATTGAATGAAAAAACGTTGAAAAAATTGTTGTCAGCAAAAAGATATCTGTCTTCGATAAAGGTTTTTTCTCCAATATCAACGGTAATTTCATTTTGAAAAAATAGCCGATGAAGCCTGCCCGCTTCTTCCACTTCTGGATAATTTTCTAGCAGTGTGGGTGCCATGTTGACAGGAGAAGACCCAAAGAATCGAGTATTGGTAGGGTAGATACGCTCCAGTGCTACTCGATAGATTCGATCACTGGCATTAAAGAATTTGTCATAAGACATTTCATCGTGAACGTAAAGCGAAATTAGCAGACAGCATGCTACACCGACGGTGAGACCCGAAATGTTTATTGCGCTATAAACTTTGTTCTTTAGTAAGCTGCGATACGCTGATTTAATGTAATTCTTAAACATGCTTGGTGTATTTTCTTTCTTTCTTAAAATATGAGGTCGTAGCAGGAGCAAAACTTGTTTGTAGTATACAGCCACTGCTTTTCTTCGACCATTCGCTTTTACATTGTCCTTAAATTCTTCCTCTAAATCACCTAGTAACTCATCTACCCATTGGTCTTTGCAAAACCAAGTCAATAATTTTTGAGGTTGTTTAGGTGGCTTATTCACCTCCATTGTTAGGTCGATTGCATTTTTGCCCACATTGCCTGTCGGACACTGTGAATTTCCTGAACCGTATTTTCCCCATGCTTGGTGAGTGAGAATAGCCGTTTGCTTCTTCCTCCTCGTTTCTCGCTTTTGCCGCCTAATTCGGAACTTAATAGTCCGTCTTTTTCAAGCCTGTAGAGTACTGTATGAACGGATGCTAAGGACAAAGATTTACCTACCTGTTCTTTTATCTCAAGTCGTATGCTGTATGCGTAAGCTTCAGGGTAGAGAACTCCAACAGACAATAGAACGAGTTCTTCCAACTCACTTATGAAGGTTCGATTCATTTGTTATGTAATCAAATAACAAATATAGGAACGAATTTTTTACTCTTGGGTTTTAGAACCTTGTCAAGAAAGGAATCGAAGGTGTTCGCTGCAATGAGGAGTTTATAAAAACCTCACCCATCACTGGGTGAGGCCAGACTAACCAACTATCTGTAATTATGAGAAATTACGGAGGTTTTCTTCGTAGTTCAGACTCGGCTTTTGGTGTTCTGAAAATAGATCGATCAAGTACATCTCGGGTGTAACGTTTTGATGTCTTTCTTGGAAAATGCCGGAGACATCACTTTTTGATAGGAAAATCTTTTTATTTCCCGCTATTCGAAGTCAAGACCAATTCTTTTTTTCTGATATACCTTTTTGATTCTGAGGTCTCTGGTTCTTCTCTCGCCAAGGCAATGCTGAGGCCAATCAAGGCTCCAAAAATTCCACCTATCATAAGGCCTGTGTATAGTGGAGCGAATGACACATCCAGCAGGGGAATTGTGACGGCACCTAATTTGGCGCCGATTCCGCCACCTAGTAAAAAACCGATTAAAAGGGGTCGTATTATGTTCATAATTCTGCTAATTAATAGTGTTAAACATGTGAATGATTGTGTAGTAAAATGGAATACCGAGCATTATGTTTATAGGAAAAGTAATTCCGAGCGCCATTGGTAAATAAAGGCTTGGGTTAGCATCTGGAACTGCCTGCTGCATAGCTGCAGGAACAGCTATGTAAGATGCACTGGCACCCAGGATTGCAAACAATAGTTGATTTCCGACAACATTTGTGACTTGCATGCTTATCAGCAAGGCAATTAGTCCGAAAACAAATGGCATGAAAGCGGAGAAGAGAAATGGATAGAATCCCTCCTTCAACACAAATGAAATCTGTCGACCACTTGTGATCCCCATATCCAGAAGAAACACAGCTAGAAATCCTTTGAATATATCTGTAGTAAACGGCTTGATTCCTTGTGCTTGCTCCAGACTGGCCAAAAGACCAATCAACGGGCTTCCTAGAATTAGTAAGACACTTCCATTGGTTACGGAATGCCACAAAACATTAGAAATCCCCTTGGATGGACCTTCCTGGTCTCGTTTGAAGTAATTGATCAGTAGGACACCGACAATTATCGCAGGAGCCTCCATTAAGGCCATGACGGCAATCATGTGACCGTTGAAAGTAACTGATTCAAAATCTAAAAAGGAGGTTGCAGTCACAAAAGTTACTGCACTAACTGAGCCGTATGATGCAGCTATTGCTCCAGCATTCGAAATGCTTAACTTCCGTTTGAGGATGAAAAATGTAATAATTGGAATTAGTACAGCTAGTAGCAAGCCCAGGGCCATGCTCAAAATAACTTCTGAATTCATTCCACTATGTGCTAATTCCTGCCCTCCCTTAAACCCTATAGAGAGTAATAAATAGATCGAAATAAATTTCGAACTGTTTTCAGGGATTTTTAAATCACTCTTGATTTGTACTACAAGTATTCCCAAAAGGAAGAACAACAGCGCAGGGTTGGTAATATTATCGGTCAATGACTCCACTTCAAGTTATTGTCAAGAAATACTGATAATTGTTTGCTTTGTGTAAGTGATGTCTTTTCCTAACGCTTCAGCTTTTAGGATAAAATTGTGAACTGCCATTTTAGACAACCCCTCAACTTCTACCGTCTTATGGTCTGTCCAACTAACGTTTGATGGATCATATTCGCCTTTTTCCTGCATGGTCTGGTGAAAAAGTTCAGCCATTTCCGACGCGCCTTCCTGCTTTCTTTTTCTGAGGTCAGCTGGCATTGCACTCAGATGATGGAACTTTGACTCTTGTCTTATGATCAACTCATCTCGATGATTGGAGGAATCATTACGATGATGTGCCTCCTCCAATGTTGTGTCCTTTTCAATTGTGTTATTCATTACTAACGTCATAAAATATTTGTTTTGTTTGACGCAAATTTGGCACTTCTAATTCATAAATTTTTATTTAAAATTATTATATAATACATTAATTGATATTTATGAATTACACCTTATATCAATTGCGTTTTTTCTCAAAGTCGCTGATCATCAGAACATAACGGAAGTTTCCAAGATGCTTTTTCTGACTCAGCTGACAATGTCAATGCAGCTAAAAAAAATACAAGATCAATTCGAATCACCGTTGACGGAACTAGGATCTCAAGCAATACAGCAGGTCCTACTTTCACCAAATTACGTATACGGGACGACCATCTTTAGCTCAGTCTACTCAGGTAAGTTTTGGCAATGCCAGAAAGTAGGTTGGATTACCTTTCCTTTATTCTCTTGGAATTTTTGTGTGGATTGTATCCATTCAGCTCCTTCTGATAAAAGCCTGTACCATCGTATGGTCTTGAGTCTGGATTTTGCTGGCATTCCTCGGAGCAGCACCCGTTGTAAATTTTGGCGCCCTCATCACTCATTGGAATATGCCTATTGCAATGTGGGTTTGCGCAATTGACCATTCGGTCTGATGGTATTCCTGTTACGAAGCAGCGAGATGTAATGGTTGGATTGATAGTGTTTACCTCTTTTACTATTCTGTTATCAAAAACATAGCACTTACCTTCAAAGTCTTTGCCTTCTACCTCAAGTCCATACTTGATGATTCCTCCATGTAATTGATAAACATTTTCAAAACCCTGTTCCAGTAAATAGGCACTTGCTTTTTCACATTTAATACCACCGGTGCAGTAGGTGATGACTTTCTTGTTTCTATATTTCTTAAGTACCTCAACCTTATCCGGAAAGTCCCTGAAGTTATCAATGTCTAGTGTAACAGCATTTTTAAACTTGCCAACCATGTGCTCGTAGTTAGACCGAACGTCTAAAATGATAGTGTCTTCATCTCCTTTTTCAAGTACTTTTTTGAACTCTTCTGGCTCGATATACTCTCCGGTTTTCTGTGTTGGATCTACATGGCTCAAGGATGAGTGTACAATTTCAGGTTTTACTCTAACGTGGAGCTTTTGAAACGCTGGCTGGTCGTTGACATCCACTTTGAATTCTGTATGGGCGAATCTAGGGTCGCCAGTAACGGCGTCCATATAGGCTTCACAGGCTTCTTGTGTTCCGGAGACCGTGCCGTTGAGTCCTTCTGAGGCAACTATAATTCTTCCTCTTAGATCAAGATCTAGACACAGTTGATGATGTTCTTCCCTGAAAATTTCGGGGTCTTCTATTTGCGAGTAGCAATAGTATAGTAGTACGTAATGTTCCATAAAACGTGCCCTGTTTCAGCAGGGTGTTCCTTGCAAATTTATAATTGAAAATTCGTAATTGTCAATTTTTAATTTCAGTAGCTGGATTTCCAAAGACAGTCTTATTTTTCTCAACGTCTCCGACAACTACAGATCCAGCTCCAATTCTGGCATTTTTGCCTACAGTAACTCCAGAAACTATTGTAACTCCCGAACCAATGAAGACACCCTCTTCAATGACAACGCCAGAGTTAATAACGCTGCCTGCGCCTATCTGAATAAAATCAGAAATATTTGTTTCCTGTTCGATTAGAACCCTGGAGTTGATCACATTATGTTGACCAATTCTTGAATCATTGGAAAGAATCACTCCAGCGTTGATGAAATTTCCATGACCAATTTCTGAGGATTCTGAGATGGTAGCAGATTCATGGATCGCATTCATCGGCATCACTTTACGAGTTTCTATTAGGTAGTCGACATGTCTTTTTCTTAGCTTATTGTCATCAGTCGCTACGAAAGCTTCGCACTTTTGACCAATAAGTTTTAGAAAGCCATGATCATCAGTGGAGCCTAAAACAGTGATACTATTGATTTCTAGATTATGTGTTTTCTTGTCATCATCCAGAAATCCGTAAACGACAATTCCATTGCTGTTGAAGATCTCAAGCGCCGCCTTAGCTAATCCTGTCGATCCGAAAATAATTACTGGTTTCTCCATTTGCTTATATATGTTTTCTGATTTTCAGAAACATGGTTTGTATAACCACACTTCTTGGTCTCTAATTTGATTTGGCAATACCAATCCATCTTATCAGGCCGCAAAAGTAGCGATTATCAACTCGTTCTAGAAGTTAGATATTGAAATGGTAGAATGCCCAGAATCAAAAACAGAAATGGTAAATAAGCGTTGCGATATCGGATGAGTGATCCAAGGTTTGGAGTGGTCATGGCTAGTAACGTAGCTAACACTGAGATGCAAAAGATTGCTGGAAGGATGAGTCTCCAATTTACTTTGGGTTTCAGGCTAGACCAGGACAGAAGGGTGAGGAAGATCAAACTTACCAAAGCCAGATTCTCTACTTTATGAACAATGCCAAGAGGAGGAGTTTTATCGAAAATAGTTGGACGGAAGAGGCCAGCATAAAGTGAGCTAGGTATTTCCTTTAATACAGCCATCCACTCTGGCTTTTCTACTGCAATATCCAACTGATTTTTATCGTTCGTTTTCTCAATGATGATTTGGTTGTTTTCATAGATCGTCTGAGGAATACGTCCGATTTTCAGGTAAGGATGCACAAATTGTGTCATTGTGAAAAGAATAAGAAGCGTGGGAACGGCCACAACCCATTTCCAGATTCCATTAAGTTTTCTGAACCAGGAAATACTCAAGGTTACTCCTGCGAACAGGAAGGATATAATCAACAGGTAATGCTTGATTTTGAAAAGAACAAAAAGTGATAAAATTCCAATCAGAAGCTCGAACCACCTGACTTTTACACCTTCCTGAACTTTCAGAATGAGAGCAACTACAATCACAAATGCACTGTAAGAGATTGTGTCTTTCAAAATTCCAGATGACCAAAAGAGAACTGACGGCATAAAGAGAAAAAGTGCTATTGAGAGGCGTTTCAGGGAAGGGAAGAGCCGTCCAAATTGAACGACGAAATAGGTAGAGGCGGTGAAGCTGATGAGGGCAAAATAAAGTGAAGCGATCCAGTATGAACCTCCGGATAGGACTAAAATCGCTGACAGAATCTGAATAAAGAATAGTACTCTTGGCTGTCTGGAGTAGTCAATAGAGACAAAATCGCCTGTTATGATTGACCAGATAGAATGATTGTTCAGCGCATTTTTTGCAGACTCGTAAAATGTGATACTATCTCCCGGATATAAATTATAGAAGATGAAAGCTGCAATCATACTTGCGACAACTCTCAGCCCCAACGCGGTTGAAAAAATGAGTGCAGACAGCTCATTTTTGGTGGCGCGATATACCACTAATCCCAGAGCACCGATCAGAATGATATGTAGTATCCAGATGATCATTTATCTAGAATTTCTATTCCGATACCACACTCAAGGCATCTCTTCGCGGTGCAGTAGTTCTTATAAAGACCAATCAATGATTGTGAATCAAAGGCACTTTTGACTTCTTGGCCAGCTGCTGACCATTTTTTAGTTATCTGATTACTTTCAGCAGAGAGCACTTCTAGAATTAGGATGGCTTTGTCTATGTAAGATTGGTTCCCAGTGTACTTGCTGTAAGCAGCAAACAACGGAGCAATCGTATTGATAATAAGATTCTCCACAGTGGATTTGCCCAAATTACCACCGGGCTTTTTACGGACCTTTCCAAAATCATAGTGGAGCATCCAGTAGTCGCCGACATTAAAATCTAGGAGTTTGACAACATCTTTTGGGTTTTCAATCTCAATCAAAGTGGAGAATAGATGTTTATTTTTCTTTATCAGTGCGGCAAATTGGGCAAGTCGAACCGTTGGAAAATTGGATGGTCGCATTCTGCCGAATTTCCACATCTGCTTTTCTAGACGGCTTGTTAGTCCATATTTGCTTTTGAGGAATACATACTCCCTCTGAAGCTCCTGTCGATATGCATCATCTTTCTCATTTAGGAAACCTGATTGGCCGAAGACCAACGCTTCTGCACCAAGACCGCTTGTATTCTTTGCAAAGACTTTATACGGCAAGGAGAGTGCCAGTGTCAAAAAGGGCTCCTTATTTACAGCAAACCCAAAATTTTTTGCCAGACTTAAGTAGGTGATAGATTCCCAGTCAGCATTCTGGGATTGAGTCAAGTCAAGAATCTCAACAGCTTTTTGCTCCAGTCGCTCAATCATCATTCGATCGAGTTGATTTGTGAATGTCAATGATGAGACGCTCGGTAGTTGATCCTGACACAGGATGTCTTTACGCTGATCAATAAACGACAGGTACTTTTTAGGCTCGTTTTGATTTACTAATCCGCAGAGTTCCAGGGTTGGAATAGGTTCGTTGTTGATGCAAATAGCTCGATCGTGTTTCCACACAACATGCAAGATGACACTTTCATAAGCTTTATCAAGATGATGATTGTGGGCTAACCAGTCAGAAGACTTGATATGGATTTCAATTTTCCCTGCCCATTCAATTTTTCCAAGTTTTATTCTTGCTTCTTCAAAATCAGGGCCAGAATTATGATTGTGATTTCCTTGATTAAGAACGATTAGTTCTTGACCGTCAATCGTCTGGAGCTTACCGTTAAGCTTTTGAAATTTCCAAATATGATGGAGAAAACGTTCGTCCATTGAGTCCACCAAGATAGAAAGTCTCTACATGTTTTGAAGGTAGTGGGCCATCTCAACCTGCAATTTTTTTGCTTCACGTCCTGCGATTTCGGCGAATTCCTTGGATGAGTCCGCATATAGGATGGATCGGGAAGAATTTACAAGAAGACCGCATTGCTTGTTCAT
>JBDVJN010000042.1:0-85089 GCA_039961455.1 Cyclobacteriaceae bacterium
ATGTAAAGACTCAGGGAAATTGGGGTGAAGTTATTTTGGAGCGAATTCTGGAAAAATCTGGTTTGGAAAAAGACCGCGAGTATATTGTTCAGGAAACGCTTCATTCGGAAGAAGGAAGGAGATTAAGACCTGATGTAATCATAAAGCTACCAGATAATAAGAACCTAGTTGTGGATGCAAAGGTGTCATTGGTTGCGTACGAAAAATATGTGAATACAGATGATGAGGCAGAGCAAGCACAACATTTGAGAGACCATATGCTATCCATTAAAGCACATGTCAAAGGGCTAGCAGAAAAGAATTACCATCAATTGTTTGATGGTGGATCATTGGATTACGTTTTGATGTTTATCCCGATTGAAGCTGCATTTGGCATGGTGGTCCAGCTTGGAGGTGAGCTCTACAATGAAGCACATGAAAAAAGCATCATCATCGTAAGTCCTACTACTTTGATCGCCACTCTGAGAACTGTTTCGAGTATTTGGAAGCACGAATATCAGAATAAAAATGCGTTGGAGATTGCCAGACAGGGCGGAGCATTGTATGAAAAATTCAAGGCATTTGTTGATGATTTGATTGAGGTTGGGAAATCACTTGATCGTTCAAAAGGGCAGTATGAGAATGCTATGAACAAACTCATTGATGGTAAGGATAACCTGATACGGAAAACTGAACGTCTCAAAGAACTTGGCGCGAAGACTGACAAATCAATGGACGATAAGCTGCTCAGCAGGGCTGATGCGATTGATCCAATTGAAGATCAGCCGAAACTATTCGATTCTGAATAGCTTTGCCTTTCAAATTCAAACGCTAACATGGAACTGACATCAGATAATAAGCTGAAGAAACTCATTGTCGTTGGTGATCGCTTATTGATAAAACCTAAGAAGGAATCTGATAAGACAGATAGCGGTATTTTCTTGCCACCAGGGGTAAAGGAGAAGGAGCGTGTGCAAAGTGGGTATATTGTGAAGGCTGGTCCGGGTTATCCGATACCAACTCCAATGGAAGAAGATGAAGACTGGAAGCCGGAAGAAGAAAAAATAAAATATGTCCCGTTGCAGGCCAAAGAGGGTGATTTGGCCATTTTTCTTCAGAAGAGTGCTTTTGAAGTTGTGTACAACAATGAAAAATATTACATCGTACCGCAAGCATCGATTTTGATGCTGGAGAGAGAGGAAGACCTCTACTAAGCGATGAAATGGGCCTCGCCAATATTGCTTTTTCTTACCTTTATCTCTTACGCCCAACCATTGGTTCATCAGGAGCCTCACCACATTCCTGTGCTAGAGAGTAAACACGCAAGGGTTCTGAATGTTGTCGCCATGCGTGGTGATACAACTCAATTTCATGTTCACGAAAATGACATAGCTTACTTCACAGTAAAAGGGTCCAATATCTGGCTTCAGGAATTAAATGAAGAAGCCCGGATGGTGAACCTCCCAACAGGATGGGTGGGAAGTGATCTGACTCATTCCGAGACCCCATTGATCCACAGGTTCGCAAATGTTGGTGAGAATGAGTTCCAGTTGATCGCTGTTGAAGTACTAACGGATAAATTCAGGGACAGAAAGTTCACAGTTTTCACCGAACCACTTTACGAAGACGAGCGATTCAGTATCCAAATAGGAAAACCTGAAGTTGTTGTTTGTGAAGTTCCATGGGTACTTCTGGAGCTATCCAAAGCTGGTGAAATTATTGCTTTGGATATGCTTAAAAAGCAACAAGAACTAGAATTGTTGAAAAAAGACGATTCTTCACGAATGATAATAATCCAGTTTAAATAGTATTTATTAGACAAATAAAATTTTATATTTAAACTGATTAACCAAACACATTCCAGTTATGCTGAGGAAAGCAATAGTTTTAATATTGTTTATCCCGCAACTTCTTTACTCGCAAACAAGTGACCCTGCATTCCAGATTTTGGTAGCAAAAGATGCGTTTATTTTTGGAAGAGCAGCTGAGCCTCTCACTTTGGTGGATGATGTAACATCAATCGACGTGAAACCTGGTGGATTTCTTGCGCTCGTTCACAAGGGAGGAACTACATATGAACATACCGAGAAAGTCTTCACTTTCTACTTAAAGCCCCAGAAACTGAAGGAGCTAAACAGGAGACCTAATCTCGATATTCTGTACAAGGACAAGGCCTCATCAGATTCCACAGATTCCATTGTGATACTTTACCCACAGTTCAATTCAGATAAAACTGTAATATGGCGGGACAACACTCCCTTTGAGATTTTCTGGCACCTTCCCGATGAGCCTGTTATTGCCTACAAATTGACGATACGTGACCACACAGGAAAGAAGATTCAGGATTACGGAACTAAGAAGCATAGTTTCGTCTTGAAGCCGTACAATTTTGGACTCGATGAGAAAGAGTTCATATTTCAAGTCTCAAGTACGTTTGCAGGTGAGACAACTAGATCTTCGGAGTACACTATAAAGTTGCAAGACGGTCCACAATATCCTAAAAAGGCATCGGATCTTGTATTGCAAGCAGCAAATTTGGATTTGTCACCAATGTCTGCGCTTGAGGTGTGGAAGCAGATTTTGGGAATGGAAAACGGCAAGTACTATTTCGAGCTCTTTGAGAAATTCATTACTCGTAACAAGGCTTTACTCACTGAGTCTGGCGAAGATGTAGAGCTGCTTCTTTCGCAAAATAAGTAAGAATCATATCAGCACCTGCTCGTTTGATTGAAAGTAGACTCTCAATCATTGCATTGCTTGGGTCAAGCCATCCTTTTTCTCCAGCAGCCTTTATCATACTGTACTCTCCGGAGACATTGTAGGCAGCAATCGGAATGTGAAAGTTCTCTTTCAGCTTTTGGATAATATCGAGATATGCTAACGCTGGTTTTACCATCATCACATCGGCACCTTCTTGAAAATCGAGCTGAGCTTCAAGCAATGCCTCATCGCTATTTGCGGGATTCATCTGGTACGTTTTCTTATCACCAAACTTCGGCGCCGAGTTAAGTGCATCCCTAAATGGGCCATAGAAAGCACTGGCGTACTTTGCCGTGTAGGACATAATACCTGTGTCCTGAAATTGGTTTTCGTCAAGCACGTTTCGTAAATAGCCAACCCTGAAATCCATCATATCGGATGGGCCAATCATGTCTATTCCAGTTTCGGCCTGTGCTAAGCTCATTTTTCCCAGAATCTCCAATGTCTCATCGTTAAGAATTTTTCCATCTTCAACGATTCCATCGTGACCATCGCTGCTATAAGGATCCATTGCCACATCTGTGATAATGAAAGCCTCTGGAAATGTTTGCTTGATTTTGGTAAGCGCCTGCAGGTAGAAGAAATCAGGATCGTAACTCTTAGTTGCTCCTTTGTCCTTATAAGTTTCCTCAACGACGGGGAAGACATCAAAACCTTTAATTCCCAACTCGAGACATTCTTCTATCTCTTTAAGAACAAGATCTTGGGAAAGACGGAAGATTCCTGGCATGGACTCCACTTCCGTTTTTTTATTCTCTCCCTCCAAAAGGAAAATTGGTAGGATAAAATCGTTGGTGCTTAACTCTGTTTCCTGAACAAGGTCTCTAATTGCTCCTGTGCTGCGATTTCTTCTAGGTCTTCTCATTATTGCAAAGTTATCTTCAAAACTTGTCCATTTCTACCTGAAGCGAAACCAACATCTTTTTTGAATGAGACCGCCCAGTAGTCTAGAGTATCCAGGGTTGTCCAGGACTGACCCATATCTGAGGTGTAGTCAAGTCCATTTGGCCCACAGGCAAAAGCAAAGATTTTCTCGTCGACCTCAGAGAGGGCACCACCATAAAAAGCTCCGGTAGTTTTTGGATTTTGCGTTAGTGTCCAGGTGTTTCCTCCATCGCGTGAAAAAGCACAGTTTTCGGTGTATACATCAGTTTGTGTCAAGTCTCCACCAGTCAAAAATCCGATATCTCCAGAAAAGGAAACAGAAGTATTACCAGCAGCATCCCCCTTGACAATAGGTGAATCTGCTTCTTTCCAACTTTGGCCATAATCAAGCGTGAGCAGTACCCTGCAATTGCCACCTGCTCCCGTGGCGATCCAGGCTTTGCCGTTTTCAGCTACAGTAACACATGTACCACTGGCAGCAAATCCACCTTCGCCGTTTCCTGCTTTAGGCATGTTGCTCATAGGAGCTCTTTCCCACGATTGACCACCATTTTTTGTGAGCAAAATGTATGGGTAGTCATCGATTGCATCTCCATAGGCGATTCCATTGTTAGTATCCCAAAAATCGATGCAATCTAAAAACCCAAGACTGTCCTTCATCACGAAGTTTTCCTGCCAAATCGAATCGTTTGAGAACGTGAAAATCCGAGAAAGTGGCCCTGATCCGGCGCTCATTAGTACAGCTTTGTTTTTACTGAAACCGTGGACATCTCGAAATTGCAATGTGTCTCCTGTGGGATGTGTGAAAAGATCCCAGCTTTTACCTCCGTTTGAAGATCGAGCGAAAGTGGCATCGTGACCGCTAATCCAGACAGTTTCCTCGTCCACGATACTTATTGCCTGTAAGAGAGACTCTGTCGGGACATCCAATTTTTGCAGGGACGGAGTTATCTCCTTCTTGGGAGAACACGCTACAACAAACAAGAGAATAAGTGTTAGAGGCTTCATGTCATGCTATTTCCTGCAAATTTGCATAGTATTCTTCAACCTCGTGCGAAACAGAAGTTGCCCATTCCTCATAAAGTTGATTTTCCAGGGTAAGCGCGAACTCGCCATGTGCTGTCCAATCAGAAAAGAAACCATCCATTTGTTGAATCATCTCTTCCAAATGACCCTTTTCCTCAACGATGATCATTCTTACGGTTATCGGGCTTTTATTTTCTTTTAGAACATCTTCGTAAACCGGATAAAGTTCGTCGGCTCGGACTTCGATGGCATAGGTGACTAATAGGTATGAACCAAATCTCAGTTCATGTCCGCTTAAATGATGCTCTTCCTTTAAATACCGACTGATCGAAGAATCTAGTTGGTGTAAATATTGGAAACTGCGAATCGGTGATATTAGTGAGTTAGGGTGGTACGTTTCACACCCTTCGAATTTCGTCTTGCTAATTTGATTTTTCAGGTAGTAGGCGTGCCGTGCTTCTTCTGCTGCGTGTTTTAGAACAATCAAATCAACATTGTGTGCATGTTCGCTCGCAGAGATCTTTCGAGCTCCACAATTCTCCATCATCGATAATGTGTTTAACCATTTTGCATGCAATTCTGGTTGATTTACAATTTGTGCTAAGAGATTCTTGAGATTCATTTTTGAGAAATTTGAATTTTAGGAGATTTGTTGGCAACAATCCACCATCGCCTTTGTTACACAGGAAAGATCTGACTCGTTTATTACGTAGGGAGGCATGATGTAAATGAGATTGCGGAATGGACGGATCCAGACGCCTTGATCTACAAAAAATTTCTGAGCTTTGGCTACGTCGACATTTTCTTTTGTTTCTATTACCCCTATCGCACCTAGAACCCGTACATCTTGAACCGATTCAAGATTGGAAGCGGGGCTAAGCTCCCTTTTTAGTTGCGATTCAATTGCACCAACATTTTTCGGCCACTCGGAAGAAAGTAAGAGATCGATGCTGGTGCCGGCAATGGCGCACGACAGCGGGTTTGCCATAAAGGTTGGCCCATGCATGAAAACGCCAGCCTCTCCTTTGCAGATCGTGTCACTGACGTCTTTTGTGCAAATAGTGGCTGCCAGAGAGAGATATCCACCAGTCAAAGCCTTGCCAACGCACATAATATCGGGAACGATGTCGGCATGTTCGCAAGCAAAGAGTTTCCCGGTTCTTCCAAAACCTGTGGCAATTTCATCAGCTATAAGGATAAGTCCATATTTGGTGCAGAGCGATCGTATCGCTGCGAGATAATCT
The DNA here is from genome assembly GCA_039961455.1 of Cyclobacteriaceae bacterium. Lineage (GTDB taxonomy): Bacteria > Bacteroidota > Bacteroidia > Cytophagales > Cyclobacteriaceae > Ekhidna. Next base: position 5,895 of record JBDVJN010000042.1, read on the forward strand.
GGGGAATAGAACCGCATTCCACCAGCCCCCTGAACAATTGGCTCCAGAATGAATGCCGCAGAATCGTCAGCATTTTGCGTAAGGAACATTTCAAGTTCACTCAATACGTTGTCATCCACATCCTCCGAAAACCCCGCTCTTGGAGCGTTCACAAATCGATGTTTTGGTAAGAAATCAGAAAATAAATGATGCATTCCACTTTCCGGGTCACACACACACATTGCTCCCGTTGTATCTCCATGATAGCCATTTTTGATGGTCATGAATTTTGTTCTGGAAGGAAACCCTGCTGAGTGTTGGTATTGAATGGCCATTTTCATTGCCACTTCAACAGAAACAGAGCCGCTGTCACTGAAAAAAACTTTCTCGAGTCCCTTAGGAGTAATTTCCGTCAGCTTTTGCGCAAGTTTAATTGCAGGTTGATGAGTTATCCCACCGAACATCACATGCGACACCTTGTTTAGCTGGTCTGCTACTGCTTGATTTAGAGCAGGTACATTGTACCCGTGAATAGCAGTCCACCAACTAGACATGCCGTCAATCAGTTCACCCCCATTGTCCAATTTCAATCTTACACCCTCAGCCGAAACCACTCGATAAGCAGGAAGCGGATCAGTCAATGATGTATAAGGATGCCAGATATGATCCCTATCAAACTCAACTTGCGATTGGCTAAATGCTGATTCGTTGGGCATACTCTCTTATCGTTTCTGAATTGATTTGATCTTGCCGTGAAAGCTCTAGAAGACAAGGCACTTGTGATCGATGCATGATTACATCAAAAGAGGATTTGTTTTTTTCACCGTTAAACACCAGTCCCAGAACTTCCACATTTTGGGATTCCAATAGTTGGAGAGAAAGCAGTGTGTGATTTATACTTCCCAGGTAGTAGTTAGAAACCAAGACCACAGGAAGATCAACTTCAGCAACCCAGTCAATATTTAGATAATTCTTGGAAAGAGGAACCATCAATCCGCCAGCGAACTCGATTATTAAATGATTGGTAGTTTGAGGGATGACAATTTTCGTTTGATCAATTTCAATTCCATCTATTTCTGCTGCCGCGTGTGGCGACACTGGTGTCTCTAATCGATATGCCTCGGGATGTATCACAGTTTCGTCGTTTGAAATCAATCCACCAACCTTGATAGAATCCGAATTTTCAAGGTCACCGGCCTGTATAGGTTTCCAGTAGTCTGCCTTTAGCGCCTCGCATAGTATTGCGGATACCACAGTCTTCCCGGTGTCTGTCCCGATCCCGGCTACAATTATTTTTTTTGACTCCATTTTTCAAGTGAAGTAAAAAGAAAATCGATTTCTTGTTGTGTATTATACGAGTGGAGCGAAATTCTGAGTCGCTCCTTACCTGCTGGCACTGTTGGACTTCTGATTGGAAGAATGCTGATATCTTCTGTGGCGAGCTCCTTAGCTACTTGTATCGCAGCTTGATTCCCGGGTATAAAGAGTGATTGAATTGAGGTGCGGGAGTCTAGCCAATTTGATTTCTCAATGCTCTCCATTTTTTTATTGAAATACTCGATGTTTGAGTTAAGCTGATTTCTTGCATTATCTGCTGTTGGAACAAACTCGTAGGCACATTTGATAGAGACAAATTGATGATCAGAAGGTGCGGTAGAGTATATGAAAGATCGGGAAAAATTAGTTATATATTCCGTGAGCCATTTCTTACCTAAGACAGCTGCTCCATGCGTTCCCATCGCTTTTCCAAAAGTCACGACCGTTGCCAGAACCTCATTTTGAATGCCTAAACTCGAGCAAACACCCTCCCCGATTTTCCCCATCACACCAACTGAGTGCGCCTCATCTACAATTAGTTGTGCTTTGTTCTTTTGACAAATTTCCAAAATTGACTCAAGCTTGGCCGTGTCTCCGTCCATTGAATAGATAGATTCAACAATGACAATCTTTTCACCTTTTGCTTTCGAAAGTTGCTGCTCAAGGTCTTCCAGATCATTGTGCTTGAACCTAAGTCTATCTGCGTGACTTAGTCTGATCCCATCAATCATGCTCGCATGAATCAGTTCATCTGAGACAAATGTCACTCCCCTTTTTCCCAAGGCAGAGAGCAACCCGACATTGGCATTATATCCTGAGTTGAAAGATAATGATGACTCCGTACCGTGAAAATCTGCTATCCGCGCCTCGATCGATTCTGCATATGCACTATTCCCGCTCAGTAATCTGGAGCCAGTTGAACCGGTTCTTTTTCGGGGCAGCGAATGGTATTCATCAGCCACATTCTGATATAACTGTTCTGATCTGGAAAATCCCAGGTAGTCGTTGGAAAAAAAGTCAATAGCTGCGGAGGGAGTTGTTAAACTTCGTAACAAACCCGATTCCTTTCTCTCCTCCAGCTCATGCTGGTACCTATTCATTCAGCGCAGTTTCTTTTCTATATTGAAAAGCTTCTCGTGGTACCAGCCCCAAAATTTCGAACATTTCTTTGTCATCGTTGAAATCCGGATTTGGTGTAGTCAGTAGTTTATCTCCTGCAAAAATGGAGTTTGCTCCTGCCATAAAACACATTGCCTGCTCTGAAAGGCTCATTCCTTCCCGTCCTGCGGACAGTCTTACGACGGATTTAGGCATGACTAGCCTTGCAGTTGCGATCATTCTTACCAGCTCATGAAAGGCAACTCGCGGTTGCTCCGCTAATGGTGTGCCATCCACAGGAACCAGGGCATTAATTGGAACGGATTCAGGATGAACATCCATGTTTGCCAGCGTCTTAAGCATCCCGATCCGATCGTGCGAGGACTCACCCATTCCGATAATTCCCCCGGAACAAACAGTGATGTTTGCCTTACGAACATTATCAATGGTTTTCAATCTATCATCGAAGTCTCTGGTGGTAATGATATCTTCATAAAAAGCTTCTGATGTGTCTATGTTATGATTGTAAGCGTAAAGTCCTGCGTCAGCTAATTTTTTTGCCTGCATTTCCGAGACCATGCCAAGCGTACAACAAACCTCCATATCGAGGTCATTGACAGTCTTCACCATGTCAAGCACTTTGTCAAAATCCTTGTTGTTACGAACTTCTCTCCACGCAGCACCCAAACACATTCTAGAGGCACCATTCTCCTTCGCCGATTCCGCCTGCGCTTTCACTTCTTCAACCTCCATCAGCTTGTGAACTTTGATGTCTGTATGATATCGTGCAGCCTGAGGGCAATACGCACAATCCTCTGGACATCCTCCTGTCTTTATTGAGATCAGACTACTGACTTGCACCTCCCCGGGAGCGTGAAATTTTCTGTGTTCGGTAGCTGCTTCGAACACTAACTCCAACAACGGTTTATTGTAGATCTCTTCTATCTCTTGCGATGTCCAGTTGTTCCTTAATTCACTCATTTAATACCCTGATTTTCCGGCATACAATATTACATAAATAGGATAGGTAGGCAGACTCAATTTGCCAAATACTATGTCTTTTAGACGTGAATTGTACAAAAAAACTTTGTCGAGCAAATTGCCAAATTAGTCGAGCAATTCGGGACTGTATATTGGGTGTAGACTTCTACGAACCTGCTCTGGTAGAACACTGACGTACCATTGTAATAATATATTAGGGTTAGATGACTATTGGATTTAATTGACAGAGTTATCTGATCAACCACAATTAACCACACATACTTTTTGGCAGAAAATGTATTGCCCGATTTAGGAGATTCCTTTTCGATGCATCCATGCTTTTGGTAAAAGTCATTTAAAAGATTAACGTGGTTATCATGGAAAAAATTAACATGGAAAGTTGCATCAACGAAGTTCGTGCGACAGGAATTCGAGTTACAATCACTGCCCTCGCCCTATTTTCGATATTTAGTGCAATATCGCAACCCTGGCATTCGGGAAGCTCCTATCGTAGAGCAATTACAATTAATAGTGCTGACTTTGATGAGGATGTCGCGAATTTAATTTACTATTTCTCCATTTCCGGTGAAGATTTTTCATATGCAGATAACTGCAGTTTTGTGAAAAATGAAAATGGCTTTGATTTCGTTTTTACAGATGATGGAGGTATGATCCTTAATAATGATATTATTGAATATGTTGCGGCCACAGGTCAGTATCGAGGATGGGTTGAGATTCCAAATATTTTGGCTTCGAGTGATACTGAGATCTATTTGTATTTTGGTGAGCGTGGAGCGACAGACCCTGTGGCATTAGACCCTTATGCCAGCGACATTGTAGGGGCATGGCATTTTGATACATGGGATCGGGCTGCCGACGTATCAGGCAACGGTCGGAATCTGACAATTCCAGTAGTTGTGGAAAGCTCCTCCGGAAGACTTGATGAATGCATCACGTTCAATTCTCAGGATCATGTTTCAATAAGTACCGATGCGTTAAACTTTTCCGATACAAGTTTCAGTGTGGAGGGGTGGATCAATGTCCAGCCAAAACCGGGAGAATTTCCATTAGAGTTCATCCAGATTTCCGCTGAAAGTGTCCAGCATGCGGAGGAACCTAAGAATACTTCGGATGGATTTAGTACAAATGGACTGGTGATCCAGCTGGGTCGAAATGTGACCGACTTCAATGATTTTAGTCGTGTGGGGTTTCGATTTAATTCATTGGGAATCCCATCCTCCCAATTGGTCACCGATGCTTACCTTGAATTTGTGGCGCATGCAACCAATTCCGGGTTTGCCAGCTTCGATATTTATCTGGATCAAAGTCTGGATCCCGAAGCTTTTGGGAGTACAGGTTCAGATGAATTGCCTTCAGAACGAGCCCTTAGCGCTACACCTGTGCAGTGGGTACCCACATCGTGGGTGGAAGGTCAGACCTATCGCACGCCTAATCTTGCAAGTCTTATACAACCGATAGTAGATAATGGCCTCTGGACCTCAGGCAACATCGCTATATTGATAGATGGATTTGGCGTAAGGGAAGTTGATGCCGATGGTGAAGTGGTAAATCTTGTTGTTGAGTATGATAATCCAAATCCGGATGACGCGACACTCCTACAGGAAACGGTAGTAAATGGCGTAGATGACGTTGAACAAGCTCTAAATGGTACGGTTGGAACTGGTGGTCCGCTTACTCTAAGGCCAAAAACAAATGATTGGGTGGGAGTGAGATTTGCCGATGTTAATATTCCAAACAATGCAGTCATTGATGAAGTTCGGGTTAGTTTCAGGTCTCATTCTGAGAATCTTACTGGGAATGACACCAAAATTCGAATTTACCGTGAAGATTCTTACGATTCCGACCCCTTCGTTGTTCAGAATAATGAGTTAAGCGAAGAACGCAGAAAAATAGAGACTACTGTAGATTGGGAACCCGGCGGATGGGTGGCTGGAGTGAATTACGAAACTCCGGATTTGAGTTCATTGTTTACTAACTTTTTCTCTCAGGCGGAATGGTCAGCGAACAATGCTATCACTCTATTGTTCCAGATGAATCCGGAAGATGAAGAAATGTTTGACGATGGGGGTAGAACAGCAGTAAGTCGCGGGGTGAGTGCCGAAGCAGGCCCGCAACTACAGATCTCCTATTATATCAGTGAAAATGAACCACAGACGATCATAAGTCGGCATGATGAGCATGGAGGTTTTAGAGGTTGGGTCGATGAGTATGGAAAACTGAGTTTTGCAATAGATAACACTGACCCTACCACCTGGGAGGAATCTAGCAATATAGTGGTGAAGTCACTTGATGATGTAGATGATTTGCAATGGCATCACTTTGCTGCAGTTAAGGAGCTTGATAGGTTGTCACTGTATTTGGATGGTGAACCACAGGACACTCGAACATCAACGCATCGTACAGATATTAGGCTTATTCAAGACTCAGCAGACGATGCAATCGAAGATGAGACAGGTTTTGTTGAAATTGGTGATAATTCCCTGGATTTTGGAAGTGACAACGGAGATGATCGAACAATAGGTCTGCGATTTCAAAATGTTGACATTCCTGCTAATGCAACCGTGATTTCCAGTTTTATTCAGATTGTCTCGCGCAATCCGGCTTCCGATGCCTGCGAAGTCACAATTTATGGTTATCAGGGCCATCTGGCGAACGCTTTTGAGGATACTGATGCTATGAACCTAGAGACCTACCATACTGTGTCTAACCTGATCGTGGCAGGTGCACCTGAACAAGATTGGAGTATCGACCCATTTTCTAACGATGATGTGGAGGCGCATAACAGCCCCGATATCTCACATATTATAGAATACATAATACATACTGATCCTGATCCTGAAATTGGTGGTAATTGGGCTCCCGGGAGTAGTATGGCATTCATTATATCCGGAACGAACACGGGCCAACGAGAGGTAAGAGCCAGAGATAGCCCGACTACTGGTGCCGGCGGGACGGCGACCCTCTTTATAGAGTACAAAACCGAAGACTATGGGAACATCTCAGGAATGGCAGCAACAACCATGTACCTTGGAGACGACTCTGACCATCTTGGAACTGAGGATCAAAATCTGCATGGATCGATCGATCACCTTCGTGTTTACAGTTCAGCACTGTCTGCAGATAAGGTGCGAGCGCAATACCGGACCATTACCGATGTGGCGAATTTTTCGACCCTTGCACTTGACCCTGAGCAAGTAACCTGGACGGGAACCACGAATGGAGATTGGGGAGAGCCAACCAATTGGAATACAGGTATTCCACCTTGGGAAAATATGGACTTTGTGTACAACCCAGGTACAGTATTGAGCCTGACAGCTCCAACTACTGTGGGGCATTTAAATGGCGCCGCTGGTGCTACCCTGGATCTGAACGATCAACAATTAGCCGTTGATTGTAGCTGCGAGGTAGAAACATTTTCTGCTGGTGCTGGACTGTCTGGAACTGTTAGCGCGTCTGGAACTGATATACCTTTTACAAGTCCAGGAATATCAACCACGATTCCCAATCTTGCGGTTGCCGCTAACAGTAGCGTGGTGTTAAGCACTGATTTGGTGGTTACCCGCAGTTTAAGTTTTGGTGATCCGAGCTCAGGACACTTAAATGCCAACGGACAAAATGTCACGTTCAGTCAACCAACAGTTTATGCTCCGTCAGTTTCACTTTCCAACCTAATCATCCTTGGGTCAGGCGGCACATTGACTATCGAAAATGTTCCTACCACTGCCACTGCCATTTTTCCCGTTTCGCATGATAACACAGATACAGAGGGTTCATTCGCAAGAGTTGAGCTTACGAACAATGAAGGAGCTACGTTGACTGGAGGTTATTCAGTATCAATTTGTGATGTGGTTTTTGACGATGGCACTTGCGACGATGTGGGCGGAGGTACTCAGATTGAAGTGAATGATGTAAACAAAACATGGGATGTCACTACAAGTTCTGGAGATTCAAACCTGAGATTATTTTGGAATTCCTCTACTGAAGGAGATGAGTTTATCAACGCAAGTGCTCAGGTCAATCATTATAATGCTGTAGATATGCGTTGGGAATTTGCAGGGGTTGGGGGCGCAGGCTCTACTGAACATATTACCAGCACAATATATTCTGCAGAAGCATTGAATGTTGCAAATTTTTCACCATTTAGCGTAAGCTCACATGGTGCACCACTGCCAGTTGAGCTGGTTTCTTTTGAAGCAATCACTGATGGGAATTCAATCAATGTAATGTGGGAGACTAGCGTTGAATTCAACAATCATCATTTTCTTTTAGAGAAATCGATTGATGGTCATTTATTCGAGGATTTTGAAATTGTAGCGGGAGCAGGTAATACCAGTATCTTAACAGAATATAAAGTAATCGACGATACTCCAGTTATTGGCTATCAATATTATCGATTAACGCAGGTTGATTTTGACGGCACAAGTGAGGGCTTGGGAGTGAGGGTTGTTGACTTCCAAAATGGTGAAACACACACCTTTGACCTGTTCCCAAATCCCGTAACAACTTTCACAAGCATTTCCAATCTTTCACCGGGATACTATGAATCGGAGATGCTGACCCTGGATGGGAGAGTGATAAATAGGTCGGGAATAATGATTGAAAGCCAAACGCAGGTTGCCGAGTTCAATCTCGAAAGCTTGCCAACCGGGGTTTACATGCTGAACCTGAAATCAGGCAGCGCTGTGTATTCCAAAAAACTAGTGAAGAGATAAAGTAAAAAAAGAACCCTGATCACGTCGATCAGGGTTCTTTCCTCACAAACCATACATTACCATCTGGTGTACAAATGCTAGAACCGGAAGAATGATTTTAAGCGAATCTGGAATCAATCCTTTTTAACTGCTCTTTTAGATCTGACAGGAGCAGCGGGCTCGCTTTTGAGTTCCACTTTCTCCGTTTCTAGCCTTTTTAGTACCTCTTTTATCGCTGCATCTAATTGTGGATCTTTTCCTTCGAGAACGAGTTTAGGCTCCTGGATCACCTCAATATCTGGCGCAATTCCTGTTCCCTCAACCGCCCATTCCCCGTTCACATCAAAGAAACCACCTCGAGGGGCTACCATTCTTCCGCCATCAATGAACAGTGGTGTATCCCAGGTTCCAACCAATCCCCCCCATGTCCGAGTTCCTACCAGTGTACCTATATCCATTGCCCGAAACAAATATGGAAGCAAATCTCCTCCTGAGCCTGCGCGTTCGTTAATAATCATCACTTTGGGTCCCCAAACCGCAGACATTGGCGTAGTCCAAGGCTTATGATCGCCAACTTTACTGTTGAAATAACCATAGAGCTTTCTGTTCATCACGTCAGCTATATAATCAGCTGCTGAGCCACCACCATTGTTTCTTTCATCAACAACCATCCCTTGCTTATCCTGCTGTGCGAAGTAATACCTGTTGAAAGATGTATAGCCAGGACCGCCTGTATTTGGAACATAGGTGTATCCAATTTTTCCATCCGTTTGTTCAGACACATATCTTCTATTCCCCTCAACCCAATTGCGCGACCTTAAACGATTTTCATTGGAAATGGGCAAAATGTTTGTGGTTTTTGCTTCAGCTGTTTTGGTTGATTTTCCTGTCTTAATCTGCGTTACTTTGCCAGCAGTTTGTTCAAAGAGACTGTACAAATTCATTGAAGCATCCAACCTGGTCCCGTTTACCTCTAACAGATAATCACCTTCACTTACATCGATTCCTGGCATGTCCAGAGGTGCTTGCAGACCTGGGTTCCAATTCTCTCCGGAGTAAATCTTACTAATTTGATAGAAGCCATTTTTGACTGTGTAATCCGCACCTAACAGCCCAATCGGAACATTGTCTAAATCCGGAAAGTCGCCGCCACGTGTGTAGGAGTGGCCAACAGCAATTTCACCACCCAAAATGTCGATGATGTAATTCATATCTTGTCTATGCTTCACGTGATCGACCCAGGGTTTGTACCAGTTATAAATGTCGTCCCAAGGTGCTCCGTGTGTATTGTTGACATAGAGAAAGTCGCGTTGGTATCTCCAGGCTTCTCTGTAAATCTGTTGCCACTCCTGAGTCGGACTGACTTTCATTTTGATGTCAATTTTTAATCTTCCATCCGACGTTTTTTGGCTTTTACCCGCGGTCTCTACAATTCCCCAATTGCTGCCAGCTCTGTAGAGCAGTTGCTTTTTATCTTCAGATGTTTGAGAGAACCTGATTCCGGTCATGAACTCTGTAGACTCCAGTTTGTCAAGATTATATTTATGAAGTGTGACTCCCTCTTCATTTTGTACATTTTCACCTACAAAGACAACGTTTTTTGGGCCAGCAACCAGTCCTGAGTAATTTCTCAGTGGCATGTCAATGGCAATGATTCTGGATAACACATCATCATCTATCCTAACTGCAACATCTTCTAGTTTTTTGTCCTCTTTTTTTCCATTTTTCTCACCTTCCTCCTTTTTCTCCATTTCTTCATCGCTCTTTGGGAGAATGGGTGATGGATCATCCTTTGAAAGCACTGCAGCATAGAGGCCTCTAACAACTGGGATATTGTATGAGCTCATGTCCAACCAACCAGTGTTCAAACCCCATGTGGTACTTGCAAGAAAGTAGAGATACTTACCTGATGCATCCCAGACCGGTGGGAGTGCATCGGCCATCTGATCTGAAATGTTGACAATTTTTCCGGACACTACATTGTAGGCCTTTACCACCTTGAACTGCGCATCTGTCAATTTCACATATGCGATCCATTTACTATCTGGAGACCAAACGGGATTAAGTGATCGATTAGGATGAGCGTACCTTTCCGTATCTGCCTTTTTTGCTGTTCCAGTTGCTAAGTCAAGTACCCACATATTAAAATCGGTATCTGTATAGCTAATGTATTTTCCATCCGGAGACCATGCTGGTCTGAAGTAGAAAGTTGGATTTGGAAGAGTGATTGTTTTCTGGATTTCAGATCCAAACTGATCGCTGATGATCATTTTGTACTCCCCTGATCGATCGGAGAACCAAGCGATTTGCTGACCATCAGGAGACCAGACCGGCGATCGATCTGCAAACGAGGACTTAGAAATATTCCTCCAGGAACCATTTTCTTTTGGAACGGTGAATATCTCTCCTCTATATTCAAACAAGGCACGTTGACCTTTCGGTGATAAGGAGGCGTTTTGCAGCTGACTTCCAGAAACATCTTCCCATCTTTCGCGAGCCCAATTCAGATCACCCTTTACATTTATCTCTAGCTGCTTTCGCTCTCCCGTTTCCGGTATCAAAGAGTGCAGGTACCCACCTTGTTCATAGACAATCATGTCCTCGGCAGCATCGAGACTTTTGGTATCAAACTTTGTATGGAAGGTGACTTGCTTGTATTCCTTAGTCGGAATGTTGTATGACCAAATATTACTTGTGTAGTCGTTCTCTGAGAGAAAGTAAACGTCGCCTTTGTGCCAAACGGGGTCAAGTTGTCGTTCCTTGTCTGGTTGCGGTGTCCTTACTAATTCATTTGTTTTGAGATCCAAAATCCAAATCGGCATTGCTTGTCCACCTCTGTAATTTCTCCACTCCGGATCCCATGATGTGATTGGTGTATAGGCCGCATACTTTCCATCTGGAGAAATTTCGCCAAAAGCAATTCTTGGGATTGGTAGCTCAACTGGAAAAGTCCCGTCAACGGCGATGGAGTAGAACTTGTTAAGTCGTGTGGGTTGTGCCTTTCTTGCTGACCTGAAAATGACATCCCCTTCAGGGGACCAACCCTGCACAATATCCGCGCCTGGATGATAGGTAAGTCTTTTGGGTTCACCGCCTTCGAGTGGCACCACAAAAACATCGATATTTCCATCATACTGACCGCTAAAAGCAATTGAATTTCCATCACTGGAGAAATGAGGAAAAGACTCTGCTCCTTCTGAAGAAGTAAGTCGACGGGCATCCCCACCCTCTCTTGCAACAACCCAAAGGTCATTTGCGTGGACAAAAACAATATTCGCGTCACTTACTGAGGGCTGGCGCAGAAGCATGCTTCCTTGAGCAATAACGGCGCATACCGCAGCAAACAGAAATGTAGAAAGGAAATATCTTTTCATGGCTAATGTAGGTTAAGCCATGAATTTAGCTAAAACAAAATCCTAAAATGTAGACTTTTATGCGAAAGGTCTATCCCCAGCTTAAGATGGTTTTCTCTATAATGTCGCAGCACTCATGAAGTTGCTCTTCTGTCATTACAAGAGGGGGAGCAAAACGAATAATGTTGCCGTGTGTAGGTTTAGCAAGTAGGCCATTGTCTTTTAGTTTCACACAGATGTCCCAAGCGGTCGAGCTGTCCTCTGAATCATTGATAACGATTGCATTGAGAAGGCCTTTTCCTCGCACTAAATTGACAAGGTTTGACTTCTCAATTAAACGATTCATACGATCTCTGAATATTTCTCCCAATTTCTGAGCATTATCGGCAAGCTTTTCATCTCGGACTACTTCAAGTGCCGCGATTGCAACTTTTGCACCAACTGGATTTCCCCCAAATGTGGATCCATGTTGTCCTGGTTTGATTACTTCCATGATCTCGTTATCTGCTAAAACAGCCGAAACAGGGTAGACTCCACCCGAAATTGCTTTGCCAAGTATTAGAAGATCTGGACGAACATTTTCATGATCAACAGCTAACAGTTTTCCTGTTCTAGCAATTCCAGTCTGCACTTCATCGGCAATGAACAGAACATTTTTGCTTTTGCAAAGTTCAAGAGCGCCTGTCAAATAACCTTCCTCCGGAACCATCACACCGGCTTCTCCTTGAATTGGCTCAACCAAGAATCCTGCAACGTTGGGATCTTCTAGTGCCACTTTTAGCGCTTCAAGATCGCTGTATGGGATTCTCTCAAATCCAGCTGTGTATGGCCCAAAATTTCCATTGTCAGGATCATTTGAAAAAGAGATAATCGTTGTTGTTCTGCCGTGAAAGTTGTTGTTGCAAACAATGATTTTTGCTTGATCCTCTGAAATTCCTTTCTTCTCGTATGCCCATTTTCTACAAAGCTTAATGGCCGTTTCAACAGCTTCGGCCCCAGTATTCATTGGAAGCACCTTGTCAAAACCGAAGTACTCGGTAATAAATTTTTCATAATGTCCTAACACGTCATTATAAAATGCGCGACTTGTGAGGGTCAAGGTTTCAGCCTGCTCCTTTAGTGTATTGACTATCCTGGGATGACAATGTCCTTGATTGACGGCTGAATAGGCAGATAAAAAATCGTAATATTTTTTGCCTTCGACATCCCAGACGTGGACACCTTCTCCTCTTGCTAAAACAACAGGTAGTGGATGGTAATTGTGAGCGCCATGCTGGTTCTCCATTTCCATTAATTCATTACTCGAGAGCGTATTTACTGCTGACATATCTTTGGCGTTTATTTACAAGTGCAAAGGTAATTACTTCATATATGGGTAGAAAGAAAACAGCAAAGGAAGATGATGAATTGTGGTATTTTGAGAACGGACTAATGGTCTTTACCGAAAAATTTCACCTAGATCGCGGATTTTGCTGTAAATCTGGCTGCAGACACTGTCCGTATGGATTTAAAAAGGAATGATTTCTTGTTGGTTTCCAATTAAATAGTCAATTTTGCATTCCATTTTTCAAAAGAACAAAAAGAGATGTCAAAAGTTTGCGATTTAACAGGTAAGAGACCACAGGTAGGAAACAACGTTTCGCATGCTAACAACAAGACGAAAAGACGATTCAATCCAAATCTTCAGAAGAAAAGATTCTATATTCCTGAGGAGGATAAATGGATTACTCTTAAAGTTTCGACCTCAGCATTGAGGACGATCAACAAAATTGGAATTGCGGCTGTTTTGAAGAAGGCTCGTGCCAATGGCATGGTTGTAGACTAAGAAATTGCCTTCGGTTTGAAGGAAATCCTGTCTCAATACTTGGGACAGGATTTTTTTTGCCATTTAAATAATGATTTACTCGTTTATTTAAAAAGGAACATTTTTCAAATTGGCCGTTGGTATATTTAATTCCTCAAAAATCAATAGAAATGAAAAAATCCCTTGCTATTCTTCTGTTCATTGCTACAGTCATTTGCTATGCACAAGACCTACCAACGGATTTTCTGTCCGTGGAATTTCACAAGGAAAGACGTGTGCTGGCTCGTGATAAAATGCCAGCAAACTCCGTGGCTGTCTTTTTTGCAAATCCAGTAAGAAACAGAGCAAATGATGTAGATTATATCTATCACCAGGATCCAAATTTTTATTATCTCACAGGATACCCAGAACCGCATTCAGTTTTGATGATTTTTAAGGAAGACCAAAAAGGGCCGGACAGAACATATAACGAGATCATGTTTATTCAGCCGCGAAATGCAATGGCGGAATTGTGGACGGGCAGGAGATTAGGAGTTGGAGGAGTAAAAGAAAAGCTGGAGTTTAATCAAGCTTTTAACAATACTGAATTCGAAGCATACAATATCGATTTCTCGAAATTCGATAAAGTTCTTTTCTATGACTTTTTTAACGATGTGAGAGATACCAATACCCAGGGGGATCTCTTCGATCTTATTGCATCGTTCAAGAAGAAGTCCGGATATCCCACAGAAGGTGCATTGGATATAGAGTCTACCGCCAACAATCTGGACATGGAGACACTAGATCAGATCATGAAAGATTTGCGAGGAATAAAGACAGAGGAAGAACTTGACCTTCTGAGAAAGGCGGTTGATATATCCTGTATTGCGCAGGCAGAGGTAATGAAAGCAATGAAGCCGGGTCTAAGTGAACGAGAAGTACAAGGCATTCATGAGTTTATTTTCAAGAAGTACGAGTCAGAGTATGAAGGTTACCCTTCAATCGTGGGTGAAGGAAACAATGGCTGTATCCTACACTACATCGAGAATTATAAACCAGAAATTTCAAGTGATAAGATGATTCTTATGGACCTTGGAGCGGAGTATCATGGATATACAGCAGATGTGACCAGAACTATTCCTGTGGACGGCAAATTTTCCAAAGAGGAAAAGGCTATTTACGATTTAGTTTACAAAGCTCAGGAAGCAGCAATTCAAGCATGTAAGCCAGGGGTGAACATCGCCAGGGATTTGAATGAAGCGATAGCCAAGAAGATCATAAATGAGGGCTTAGTTGAGCTAGGAATTATAGACAGCGTAAATCAGTTTCATTTGTATTACCCACATGGACTGGGACATCATATAGGTTTGGATGTTCATGACAAAGGGAACTATGAATATCTAGAACTTAATATGGCGATTACGATTGAGCCAGGTATCTATATTCCGGAGAATGCCAAGTGCGATAAAAAGTGGTGGGGAATTGCCGTTCGCATCGAGGATGATGTATTGATTACAGAGGATGGATTTGAGCTACTTTCTGACTTAGCACCAAGAACCAGTGATGAAATTGAGGAGCTGATGAAGCAGCCGAGCCCACTTGATTCTTTTGTCCTGCCGGAGTTGGACAAAGAGTAGGTTGGTTAAGTGGTAAAGCGATCGATCGTTATTTAATTGATTCCTATTTGGAGGAAATTATTTTAACCCGGGAAGTCTTCACTAAATCATTAATAACTTCTATATTTGCACTCCTTTTTCAAAAGAAGAATACGAAATGGCCAAGAAAGGTAATAGAGTACAAGTGATACTTGAGTGCACAGAGCACAAAAGCAGTGGTTTGCCTGGAACAAGCAGGTACATATCTACTAAGAATAGAAAGAACACTCCTGATCGAATTGAATTGAAGAAATACAACTCGATCATGAGAAAATATACACTTCACAAAGAAATTAAGTAAGATGGCAAAGAAGGTAGTAGCAACACTAAAGCAACCGGGCGGAGCTAAGTTCGCCAAGGTTATTAAAGCAATCAAGAACGAAAATGGTTCTTACAGCTATCGAGAAGAAATGGTAATGGAGGGTGAGGTAAAAGACGCACTTGCAAGATAGCTTGCAGAAAAAAATTGAGGAAGGCCGTCCGTTATTTTAGCGGACGGCTTTTTTATGCTTTTCACTCTATTTTTGCCTCGACAATGGGTTTACTTAAATTTTTCAGTAAGGAAAAGAAAGAGTCTCTGGATAAAGGATTGGAAAAATCCAAGAACAATTTTTTATCAAAGCTCAACAAAGCAGTTGTTGGAAAATCGACTGTAGATGCTGATGTATTAGATCAGCTGGAGGAGGTGCTTATAACATCTGATGTTGGTGTAGAAACCACAGTAAAAGTTATTGATCGAATTGAGGCAAGGGTTGCCAAAGACAAGTACTTAAATACGGATGAGCTCAATAAAATTCTCAGAGATGAAATTGCCGGCCTACTATCTGAGAATAACACGGTTGACCTGGAAGATTTCAGCATTCCGGAAGTCGATGGGCCGTACGTGATTTTGGTGGTTGGAGTCAATGGTGTAGGAAAAACAACTACTATTGGAAAACTGGCTGCTCAATTCAAAGCTACCGGTAAGAATGTGATCCTTGGGGCGGCAGATACTTTCAGAGCGGCAGCAGTAGATCAGTTGATTATGTGGGGAGAACGTGTTGGAGTACCTGTAGTATCCAAGGGGATGAATACGGATCCTGCTGCAGTGGCTTTTGAAGCAGCTAAGCGTGGTAGCGAAGAAAACGCTGATGTTGTGATAATTGATACCGCTGGAAGGTTACACACCAAAGTGAATTTGATGAATGAGCTTTCAAAAATCAAAAATGTAGTTCAAAAGTTCATACCTGAGGCTCCACATGATGTAATGCTGGTCTTGGACGGAAGCACTGGTCAGAATGCATTTATCCAAGCCCAGGAATTCACGAAAGCAACAAATGTCTCGTCGCTAGCAATAACAAAACTGGATGGGACGGCAAAAGGAGGAGTTGTAATTGGAATATCCGATCAATTTAAGATACCCGTGAAGTATATCGGTGTTGGAGAAAAGATGGATGACTTGCAGGTCTTCAATAAGGTCGAGTTTGTCGATTCTTTCTTTAAGAATTAACTACTATCCATTTATCCTCATTTGGTAATAATCAAAATTGATTACTTTTCCAGAAGTCAATTTTTTACCAACTAAATAAACCAAAATAATATGGCAGATATTAATGTTTTACTCACTGTTGATACAGACACAATCAATTCTGGAAACCTTGATACTACAGTTGTGATCACAGATGATCACTCTGGCGACGGACCCAGCACACCTGGAAATAGTTCAACCTTCGATATCAATGCAACTGCAGGACAAACAGTGGGCTTTTCAATTGTTTCCAAAAATGGAACTACTGGAACAAGCTTAAACTATTTTACTTTTGAATCTGGAACGAGTGATCTTTTTTCAGAATTACCATCTGCGGACAATGATTGGATAGGAACTGTCAATAGCAATGTCCCTAGTCCAGAAACAGAACAGTTTAGTATCACATTTAAGGTTGCTGGAAATTCTGGAAGTCCATTTACTTTGGATCCAGAATTAAAAGCAGGGCAAGGGTGATAGCCAAGAATACCTTAAGGAGGGTTTCCCTTTTTTCTATAACCCTCCTCTTCTTTTTTTCAACATTTGGTCAAAATCAAAATGCCGCTGACAGTCTAAAATTAATCTATTCCAAATCGACGATTGACGATTCAACTAGGCTCCTTGTTTTAAGTAGAATTTCAAGGCTTTCTGCAAAGCCTTCTGAAATTATATTCTACTCAAAAAAGTTACTAAAGCTTTCTCAAGAAAGACAATCGAAATTTTACGAAAGTCGAGCACTACAATATTTGGGAGGAGGTTTTAGATTCATGGGCGATTTGCAAGAGTCTCTTGAACACTTATTTATAGGTGCGTCAATTGCCGAATCTGAGAAATTCCTAGACATTTTAAGTGAAATTTATATAGAGATTGCTTCTACTTATACTCAAAATAATGACCCTGATAATTCTTTGATTTACAAATCAAAGGCGATTGATATTATTAGAAAAACGGGCAATGCTCAACTTCTTGCAATAAATCTATTAAATACCGGATTTAGCTACTATACCATCAACAACCTAGACACCGCGCTATCCTACTACAACGAAGCAGAACCAATCTTTGAAGAAATAGGCCTTAAAATTGGCACAGCCTACACCATTGGAAATAGAGCGCTAGTGTATTGGAAACAAGATGAATTTGAAAGGGCCAAAAAGGATCTTTTTCTAGCCATTGAAATGTTGGAACCACTGGGTGACCAATATGGAATGGCAGATTACTACAACCAACTAGGGAATATCTGCCTGGAACAAAATCAAAATAGAGAGGCAATAAAATACACTGCCGTTGGTTTAGAGATGGCTAAAGCGGAAGATCTCAAGGAGCAGGTAAGAGACGCATCTTTACTTCTTTCGAAGCTCTATAAAGAGCAAAATGACTATGAAAGGTCCCTCAATTATCAAGAACAATACATTGCCTACAAGGATAGCATTCAGGATCAGGAAACAACGCAGCGCCTGGCAGATTTACGTACAGAATTCGAAGTGGGTCAGAAACAGACGGAAGTAGATTTATTGTCTGTTGAGAAAAGGAACCAGCAAGTGGTATCAATGGGCTTGGGCCTCATTTTATTGATAACGGGAGTATTTGCCTTCATCACATTGAAAAACTATCGAGAAAAGAATCGTATTAACCAGCTACTAGAAAGTCAGGCAGTTCAGTTGACAGAACAAAAGGGAGAGCTCGAACGGCTAAATTCCACGAAGGACAAGTTCTTTTCTATTATCTCTCACGACTTGAGAGGTCCGGTAAATTCTTTTATGGGTGTGAGCAAGTTGATACGGTATTTTGTAGAATCCAAAGACACGGACCAGCTTATTGAAATTGCAGATGAAATGGAAACTTCTGTTGGGAGGCTATCTAGCTTACTAGATAATCTGCTGAATTGGGCGATGCAACAGCAAGGACATTTTCCAAATGTTCCAGAAAAAGTGTCGGGCAAACAACTGGTAACTAGTGTTCTTGACACCTTCAGCAACATGGCCTCCGGGAAGAAAATTCAGCTCCAATCTGAAATTGCGGAAGAAGTAGAATTGTGGGCAGACAGTAACATGACACATACAATTGTTCGAAATCTGGTTAACAATGCGGTGAAATTCACACCTGAAGAAGGGACTGTTACTGTACGTGTAAAAACGGCTGACGGATTTGCTGAGATTGCTGTTAGCGATACGGGAATTGGGATTCCAAAAGGAAAGTTTGAAAAGTTATTTGGACTTCATGCCAAAAAATCTACCTATGGAACTACCGGAGAAAAAGGGTTAGGGTTGGGACTGCAACTTGTGCATGAGTTTTTGGAAGTAAATCAGGGCAGCATCTCTGTGGAAAGCGAAGAAGGAAGGGGAACCACATTTACTGTAAGGTTGCCACTATTTAGTCAAGAAAAGGTAGAGGTTTAAATTTCTGATTGATGTTAGAAATCAAACTCGAATGAGTAACTAGTTACCCGTAACTGCCGAGTCTAACCCATTTTTCAGTGCGTAGAAGGTTTCCGGAGCCATTTTGAAATAAAACTTGGCGAAATCCCGCGAAACTTTTACCTCAGTACAAATTCCATTCATATACGTGTAAATGTTTATCCCGTCAGGGGATTCCATTTTGTACACGTTGTTTCCAATTTTTTCGAAAGTTAGGTATTGGCCAAATTGTGCAGAGTATACTTTCTGATTGGGGTATGGCTCTTTAAAGTAGATTGCTGCAATGGAGTAGTCAATTGGACCCTCTTCGGTTGTTGTCAAATCATTTAGTGTGTGAGAATAATTATCTCCATTTCTTACTAATTCCGAAGCCTTTTGACTTGACCCATTTAGTTTGCTAACGGTTGACTCTCTCTCTAGAATATTATTCTTGTAAAATGCCGTGCATTCAAAATCTACAGTGAACGAAAACAGGATTCGAAAAACTACTTTGCTTTTTATGTGGTACTCAATCTCATTGTTATAAGACCTTCTTTCCACTGTCATATCGCCAAGCTTTTTGGTTCCCCTGACAACATCATACTTCAACATTTGTCCGTTTGCAGATGATGCAGCTAAAAAGAGAAATATTATTATGGTAGAAAGTTTACCCATTTTTTTAAAACCCGTTAGCTTAACGACACCATTAAACCAGATCAGTTTCTCGTTCAAGATAATTAAACCTCTCCAATCTCATGCGATTTAAGAAAATAACCTTTCAGAATACGGACGGCATTGACCTCTCCGGAAGAATTGATTTTCCATTGGTCGGAAAACCAAAGGCATACGTATTGTTTGCACACTGTTTTACGTGCTCGAAGAACTTGAAATCCGTGGACAATATTTCACGAGCCTTCACTCAAAGTGGTATGGCGGTATTAAGGTTTGATTTCACTGGGCTTGGTCAGAGCAAGGGTGACTTCTCGGACACGAACTTCACATCAAACCTTTCTGATTTAAAAGAGGCGTATGATTTTCTAGAGAAAAACTTCGAGGCTCCGCAAATTCTGGTTGGTCATTCCCTTGGAGGAGCAGCGGTGCTTCACATTGCTAACCAACTTCCTGCTGTTAATGCGGTGGCAACTGTCGGGGCGCCATCCTCACCGACGCATGTTTCACACTTACTTGCCTCAGGAAAAATGGAACTGGAGGAAAAGGGAGAGGCAGAAGTAAATATCGGTGGGAGACCATTTAGAATGAAAAAACAATTCCTGGATGATCTAGTAGAGAATGAGAAAAAAGGTGTCGTCAAGAACTTGAACAAGGCTTTGCTAGTCATGCACTCGCCTCAAGATTCCACGGTAGGAATCGAGAGTGCTCAGGAGATTTTTGTCGAAGCAAAGCATCCAAAGAGCTTTGTTTCGTTAGATGGAGCAGATCACCTTTTATTGAAAGAAGCAGACGCGCAATACGTGGGTTCCGTTATAGCGGGATGGGCCAGCAGGTACATCTCAGAAAGTGAGGCAGACGAAGCTCCTGAAGGTGAGGTCTGGACGCGCGTAGGAGAAAAAGGATATACGACTGAGGTAACTGCTGGACGCCATCATTTGATTGCTGATGAGCCACCAAGTGTAGGAGGAGATGATCTCGGACCAACACCCTATGGGTACTTACTTTCCGGTTTGGGTGCTTGCACAGCGATGACTTTGCGGATGTATGCTGATTTCAAGAAAATTCCTCTAGAAGAAGTCAAGGTGAAGCTTACGCATGATAAGATTCACAAAATGGATGGAGAAAATAGTGAGGATTCGAAAGGCAAGATTGACCAGATAAAACGTATGATTTCCTTAAAAGGAGACTTGACACCCGAGCAACGAAAGCGATTGATCGAGATTGCAGACAGATGTCCCGTTCACAAGACTCTTGAAGGGAAGCCTGAAATCTTAACCGAGGAGGTTAGATGAAGCAGTTCTGACGGAGCAATTCTACTCTTTAGCCTCAGCCAACGCTTCTAGTGCATTTTGATAGGAAGAAACAAGACTTCGCTCTTGCGCATAAAGCTCGCTAAATCCGAGTTGAAGCATTCTGGCTAATAACTTTGCATTTTTTGGCTCATACGAAAAGGGGTTCCCAAAATGACCAGCCATTGTTTTCCAGGTACTTTCAGGACCTTCGTGTTGAACTTGATAGACGGCTGATAGGATCAGTATTGTTTCAAAATCAAACGTATTAACAATACCACTGAGCTCGGCACTTCTCCAGGCTCCTGACTGAAGGGTTGGGTTTAGAAGACCTTTTTCCATGATTTGGATCATCGCTTCAATACCTGACGAATATGTCAAGGTGGACCAAAGGCCATCGGATTGGACATAGTTATTGAGCTTCTTCGACATCTCGAGGTGATACTCCATTTTGCTTTCCAGATCTTCCTTGTTGGATTTGATCTCCCGAATGATATTATTCAGAACTGCTTTTTTGGTGTCTTCCTGCTTAATACTACTCCGCCACTCGCTTAGAGTCAAGGCTAGCAAGACTGTGAAAACAATGAGAAGTGCTTCAATGATTAATGAGCGTAAGTCAATTTTGGATCTGGCCATTGGGTTAGGATTTCTCCAAATATACCCAAGCAAGTTAATTTTGTAAGAGCTGATCCCAAAGGCGCTTGACCTGTAAATCACCAAAACCATAGACAGGTAAACGGTTTGAGAATTCCCTGAAAACAAGACCGAAGTCCTGATCTCCATATTCTGTCATTAGCTCTCGAAGCGTCCGCTCTGGCAGACTATCGCCATCCGCCATTCGATCGATTTGCGCTTGGATTGCCTCTTTGAGAAATTCAAACTCATCTACTAAGAGCTTAGAGATCGATGACAACCTTATAATGTCCTTGTCTTGATATGCTCGCCAAAGCTTAGCGAATTGTGAGATTTGTTCCGTAGTGAGAAGCTTTCTGTTTTCGAATGCCTTTTTAAGGTCTTCCGGACTCAGGCCTCCAAACCCGTATCGGAGCGATGCGCTAGGTCTTACTAAAAAAGCAGAAATTGATTTCTCTTTTAGAAGACTGCAGGCAAACCAAAAATTGACTTGACAAAAAAGGTCGTCCTCAAACCAAAGATTCACCTCTCCCAACTTTATGTCGTTTATCTTATTAAATTCTGGCACTACTTTCTGCAAATAGCCTTCCCGTGATGTTCCGTACATTTCATGCATGGAGGCAACCCTCGACTCGATAAGTTCCTGTAGCGTTTCGCCTGAAACATCCCCATCTACAAGGCACTCACGAGCAACTATGATTTCTCCTGTTATCGAATTGGCCGGGAACTGACCTTTGAGTGCATCACCATTAAGGATGTGAAAAACTTTCAAGCGATTTAAGCGCTGGCGGCTTCTTCAAGTTCTGGAGTATCTTCTTCCTCTTCCTTTTTGAAAAAACGTTTTTGAAATACCAATATGATACAGATGGAGGCAAAAATAGATGCATCGGCAATATTGAAGACTGGCCACAAAGCCATGTAATCACCTCCTAGTAATGGTAGCCAGTCTGGCAAATAACCTTCCCAAATGTCGATGTAAAACATATCGATTACTTGACCATGGAACCAGGCGGAAGGAGCGTCAAAAGGCGCATTGTCTAGTAAGACACCGTAAAAAATACTGTCAATAAGGTTTCCAATCGCACCGCCAAGAATAAGTGCTATGCAAAACAAAAGCCCTTTGTGAGCTTCTTTTTGCACCAGAGAATACAAGTAGTACCCGATTGCGAACATGGCTCCTATTCTGAAAACAGTTAGAATCAATTTGCCATAAATAAAATCTAATTTGAGCCCAAATGCCATCCCAGGATTGGTCAAGTAATGTAACTTAAACCATGATCCGAAGATCATAATCTGCCCACTTGACCCCATCGTCATGTTATTGTGAACCAACATTTTGACCACCTGATCTATGATGATAATGATCAGGCTAATTAGGAAATATTTCAGAGCTGGATTTTTCATTGGTTTATTGTTGGTGTCATCTGGATACTTCTACTTGCACTTTCAACTCGATTCCGTCAATATCAAACGTTTCAGAATTCAGTGGATTGTCTGAGAACTGAAGCGAGAGGGCTTGTGTTTCTTCCTTTATGTATTCATCAAAGACGGTTACTGCATCTTTTAATAGTACATCGTTGGTAAAGTACTGGATTGCGATCTTGTCCTGCACTTCCAAACCTTTGTCCTTGCGGAGGTTTTGAACTCTATTAACCACATCTCTGCTCAGACCTTCTTTTCTCAATTCGTCTGTTAACGTAATGTCTAGTGCTACAGTTAAGCTACTTTCTGATGCTACTAGCCATCCAGGAACATCCTCAGAGATAATTTCAACATCTTCCAACGTGAGATTGATTTTTTCACCCTGTACCTCGATTTCAAAAACTCCCTCACTTTCTATTTTGGAGATTTCCTCTTTTCCAAAGCCGTTTATAATATTGGAAATTTCTTTCATTTTCGAACCGTGTTCTTGACCAAGCTTTCTGAAGTTCGGTTTGATTTTCTTAACAAGAACTCCCGAATCGTCGCTGATATATTCAATCTCCTTTACATTGATCTCGCTCAAAATCAATTCTTCTACTGCCCCAATTAGTTCTTTGGTCTCGGGCTTTAGGATAGGAATCAGTATTTTACTCAACGGCTGTCGAACTTTGATCTTTTCTTTTTTCCTTAAGGAATGAACAAGAGAAGAGACCCCTTGAGCCAAGTGCATGCTTTTGGTGAGGTCCTTGTCGATCTTATCTTCTTCGGCTTTTGTCAACGTCGAAAGATGCACAGAAGCTTCTTTAAGTGGTGTGTTGTTTGCCTTCGCTTTTTCCCGAATGCCGTCAGAGAGGTTCTTGTACAACCAGTCAGAATAGAACGGGGCAATTGGACTCATTAACTGTGCAGTTACCATTAGACATTCATAAAGTGTTTCGTAGGCGGCTTGTTTATCCGCGTTCATTTCACTTTTCCAGAACCGTTTCCTTGAAAGGCGGATGTACCAGTTAGAAAGCTGGTCATTTACAAACTCCTGGATAGCTCGGGCTGCCCTAGTGGGCTCATAATCCTCGTAAAATGCTGTTGTGTCTTTAATGAGAATTTGAAGTTCTGAGAGTATCCATCGATCAAATCGAGGCCTTTTCTCGACAGGAGTGATATTCATCTCATCCATTTGGAAGCCATCCAGATTTGCGTAAAGAGCAAAGAATGAATAGGTGTTCGTGAGTGTTCCAAAGAATTTTCTTTGAACTTCGATTACTCCATCGAGATCGAATTTGAGATTGTCCCAGGGGTTGGCATTTGCGATCATGTACCAACGAGTAGGATCAGCACCATACTGACCTAGTGTATCGAACGGATTGACAGCATTGCCCAAACGTTTTGACATCTTGTTCCCGTCTTTATCTAGAACTAGCCCATTTGCTATCACATTTTTGAAGGCAACATCATCGTATAGAAGTACTGATATCGCATGCAGTGTGAAAAACCACCCTCTGGTTTGGTCTACTCCTTCGGCAATAAAATCGGCTGGGAAATTGGCTTTAAAAATATCTTCGTTTTCGAACGGGAAATGCCATTGGGCGTATGGCATGGAACCTGAATCGAACCACACATCGATGAGATCTGGTTCCCTGGTCATTTTCTTACCTGTGTCGCTCACAAGGAACACATCGTCAACATAGGGTCTGTGTAGATCAAAATCGTCTGATATTGGCTCTTTCATGAAACCGGCTGCAACAGCTTTTTCCACTTCCGAGGTAAGCTCTTGAATACTCCCGATACACTTGATTTCTTGTCGATCTTCAGAGACCCAAAGCGGCAGGGGTGTTCCCCAATATCTGGACCTACTCAGATTCCAATCAACCAAGTTTTCGAGCCAATTTCCAAATCGTCCGGTTCCGGTGGATTCGGGCTTCCAGTTAATTGTTTTGTTCAAATCAACGAGACGGTCCTTTAGTGCTGTAGTCTTTACGAACCAAGAGTCTAGTGGGTAGTATAAGACTGGCTTATCAGTTCTCCAGCAGTGTGGATAGGAATGTTCGTATTTTTCTACTTTAAATGCTTTGTTGTCCTCCTTCAGTTTGATGGCTATCAGAACATCTGTGGGCTTGAAGTCAGGCTCTTTGCGAGTTTCATCATCGTAGTATTCCTCTTTTACATATCGACCGGCGAAATCTGTAACCTCCTGAACGAATCTTCCCTGTTTGTCAACTAGTGGCGCATCTTGGCCATTTTCGTCTTTGACCATTACTGAAGGAACGCCAGCAGCTTGAGTTACTCTAAAGTCGTCTGCCCCAAAGACTGAGGCTGTGTGAACCACTCCCGTACCATCTTCGGTCGAAACGAAATCTCCCGCAATTACTCGGAAGGCATTTTGTTCTAGATCATCGTTCGTGACGTATGCCATCAACTGCTCATACCTGATTTCAAGCAGTTCTTTCCCGATCCATTCTCCAGCAGCCTCAAAAGGGATAAGTTTATCACCTTCTTTGAAATCGTCCAATGCCAAATCTTTGGCCTTTTCTGAGAAAAACTTTCCAAGCAGGTCGGTGGCAAGAAGGACTGAAATAGGCTTGCCAGTGTACTGGTTGAAGGTCTTAACTTTTGAGTATTGAATTTTTTCTCCGACTGCCAGCGCACAATTTGCAGGTAGTGTCCATGGGGTTGTAGTCCAGGCAATTATTCTTACATCTTCGTTTTCACTATCAAAAAGAAATGCGGATTTTTCATTTCTCCTGACCTTAAACTGAGCAACTACGGACGTGTCTTTTACATCCTGATATGTTCCAGGCTGGTTCAGTTCATGGGAGGAAAGTCCTGTTCCTGCAGCCGGGGAGTATGGTTGCACAGTATATCCTTTGTATAAGAGTCCTTTGTCGAAAAGCCTCTTCAGCAAGTTCCAAACAGACTCAATGTATTCTTTTTCAAAAGTGACGTAGGGATTGTCCAGATCAACCCAGTACCCCATCTTTTTTGTAAGATCGTCCCACTGATCTTTGAATTTCATCACTGCCTCTCGGCACTTAGCATTGTATTCAGCGACGGAGATTGTTTTCCCAATGTCTTCTTTTGTGATCCCCAATTCTTTTTCTACTTGGAGTTCCACCGGAAGGCCGTGCGTGTCCCAACCTCCCTTTCTCTTAACTTGAAATCCCTGAAGTGTTTTGAATCTGCAAAAGAGATCCTTCACAGTTCGCGCCATTACATGATGAATGCCGGGTGTGCCATTTGCAGATGGTGGACCTTCGTAGAAAGTGAATGTTTCCTTGCCCTCTCTTGATGTTATCGATTGATCAAATACATTCTCTTTTTCCCAAAAGTCTTGAATCTCTTGGGCAATTTCAGGGTAGCTAACTTTTTTGTATTCGGGATATTTCACGGAAAAGGAAAGATTAAAAACTACTTACTTGATTCTTTAATGTCATCATCAATGCCCTCAGCTAATTCAGGTACATCCTCTATCAGTGGATGCGACTTGTTGCTTCGTTTGCCACTATCAAATTGCATAATAAGGGCAGGGAGTAGTACAACATTGGTGAGCATCGCCACAAATAAGGTAATCGCTGTTAGTTTGCCTAAGGCAATTGTTCCACCAAACTCCGATAGGGTAAAGATGATAAATCCGAAAAAGAGAATGATAGCTGTGTAAATCATGCTCGATCCAGTCTCGCGAATGCTTACACTGATAGCTTTTGAAACATCAAACTTATGAATAAACAACTCTTGCCTGTACTTTGCGAGAAGGTGGATCGAATTATCGATGGATATCCCAAACGCAATACTAAAAACCAGTGCTGTGCTTGGCTTTAGCGGAATACCAAAATACCCCATTAGCCCTGCAGTGATCAACAGTGGAATCATGTTGGGAATGACTGAAATCACAATCATTTTGAAGTTCTTGAACAGCATTCCCATGATTATTGCTATGATTAAGAATGCGATAACCATGGAAGTAAGAAGATTCTTGATCAAGAATTTATTTCCTTTAATGAAAATGAGTGTAGTGCCAGTTAAGTTGGCACTCATTTTTGTGTTTTGAAAAATTGAATCAATCTGTGGTCGGACAACCTGCGAAACCAGTGAGTCCAGTTTAACGGATCCTATGTCGGCGATTTTAAGAGAGACCCTGGTATACTGCCCTGTTGAATCAATGAATGACTTTGAGATCTCTTCCGTCTCGCCCGTACTTAAATACTTCATGATGAACCCCAAGTCGCGAGAGTTGGGAAGCGAATAAAAATTTTCGTTTTGATTGTAGAAGGCTTGTCTTGCTGCTTTGGCAAATCTTACCACCGAGATTGGCTCAGAGATAAACTCAATTGAACTAAGGTATGATTCAAGTTGCTCAATCTTTCGAAGATTTCTTATGTTCTGTACTCCTCTCTTACCCCCTGTGTCGATGATAACTTCTAATGGCATTATGCCACTAAAATTCTGCTCAAAAAACCTAAGATCCTTTCGCACAGCATCGTCTTCTGGAAGATCATCAACCATGAATGAAACTGCCTGAATACGGCTAAGGCCTATCGCCGAAATCACTACAACTCCGATAGTAATTAGAAATACTACTGGCCTGAACCTGCGAACGATGAAATCAATCAAGGTCAGTACCTTGTCCATGATATGAAAATCGAGATGCTTTAGATGCTTTTTGGATGGTGGTTTATAGAGTGAGAAAACGGCAGGGATCATGATAATACTTACAAGAAAGGTTGCCATGATGTTGATTCCTGCCACGATCCCGAATTCAACGAGGATTTTGATTTGTGTCGAAACCAGCACCACAAATCCTACTGCAGTTGTTAAATTCGTGATGAGAGTGACCACTCCAATTTTCCGAATGATTCTCCGTAGTGCTTTCATTTGATCACCATGGCTTAGATACTCCTGGTGGTATTTATTGAGCATATACACACTATTTGGGATACCGATTACCACAATGATAGGAGGAATCAGACCTGTAAGAATGGTAATTTTATATTGAAGAAGGGCCAAGGTACCAAGCACCCAGACAACCACAATTCCGATGATAACCATCGGAAAGATTACCGCTTTGAATGATCTAAAAAACAGAAACAAAATAACCCCTGTCACGGCCAGAGAAAGGATTGTGAACATGATAAGTTCTGACTTAGCCCTTGCTGTATTGGTTACTCTTAAGTAGGGCAAACCTGCAATTCTCAAATCAATGCCTGTTTCTATTTCAAATTTCTCAACCTCATTTAATATCTCTGGAATAAGGATATCTCGTGCCTTTGAGTTGAGAACGTCTTTGTCAATTGTGATTAGAACTAGAGTGGCTCCGTTTGACATATTAATCAATTGGCCGCTATACATTCGAAGCTTTGCAACCTCTTTTAGAAGACTATCGAGCTCTTGCTGACTTTCAGGAACTTGTTCAAAAATGTCTTTCAGCTTGAATGAACCGCTCTTTCCATCTTTCTCATACTTCTGCAGATTCGGAACTCCAATAACACTTTTGACACCCTCCTTACTTTCTATGAAAGAGGTTAGGGCAGATAATTTTCTAAAAGCACCAATTTTGTAAATGGCACTATCTCTTACCCCCAGAGCCATCATATTTCCATCCTCTCCAAAAGTCTCCCGGAATTGCTTGAAGTAAATCATGTCTACATCGTCATCTGGGACAATGTTAGCAAGATCAAAAGACCACTGAAGGTTCTTAATTTGCATGCCCATGAAGACGGTTATTAGCAAAAGAATAACCATCAAGGTCACCCGGAAACGAAGGATAATATTTGAGAGTCTATACCACATTTTAAAATAGTGCGCAAAGGTAACAGGATAAGCCGTAGAGGCAAGGCTTTCAACAGGTTAAGTAGTCAGAAGAAGGTAACGCATTGATTGACTTTTGTTGTGTTTAATGGAGTGCAAATCTGAAAGCAAATTCTCTCCCCTAAGTCAACCATTTTTCAATGTAGGGGAACAAATGCTAAGACTTGCTGATTCTAATTCTCCAGTAAATCCAATTGATGTGGAAGAGGAGAAAAGTGGACAATGTGAGTAATATCCAGAGCGGGTTCCCCTGGCCGCCTTCCAGAAATGACCACCCTATTCCGATAGTGGCCGTAGCTGACCAGATAATCTTCAAATTGAGCATCCCTTTAAACACTTCGATATCGGCATTGCGACCTAAATAAGATTCAATCCCGATTCCAAAGAACGCTGCTCCAACAATTCTGGTCATTATTGTATCAACTTGCGTCCAGCCTAATATCCCTAAAAACCATTCTGGGAAAAAGAAAAGCGGAACACCTACCATCATATCAATGAAGAAATGAATTACAAACCAGTTTCTAAGAGCTGTTGGTGTCTTCGTGTTCATCTTTTTATAGGTATACAAGTGTTATAGGTATACAAGTGTACATCGACAAATTATGTGTCAGGGGACTTTAGACTATCAATCCTCTAAAAGTAAAGACTATTTGTAAATCCATTGTAGAGGATTCAGAGTGCTATTTTGTGAAATTTGGAAACTATATTTATAACCTAATCAGCTAAGACAGAAAATGCCAAAGATCATAATTACCTCAGTGCAGTGCACAACGCCGGACGAAATTGATAAAGATGAAATGTACCTGAAGTTTGATGGCCACAAAATTTGGCCGGAAGGAGAAAAATATCATAGAGTAGATACAGGCGATGTTGAGGAAATTCATAAAGAGCTTGAAGTAGCCGAAGGCTGGAATGAAATAGAATTGTGGGATTACGACTTTGTAAGCCTGAATGATCTTCTTGGGGTTTTTAAATTCAAGGTTGACGATACCCCTGGAAAATACTCAACTAGCATGGAGTTACTTGAGCGTAATAGCACAGCCAGCTATATGCTTTTCTGGGAAATCCCGGAGTAGGATCCTACAATAACTCTCAGTAATTTCAACGAATACATCTCTTTTTAATTAAGACTAGATCATTAACAATGATTTATGTTATATATAAATAATATGAATCATTATTTATATATAAATCTGATTCAGGGCACCTAGTTTTGCTGCAAACAAATTAAAAATGTTAGCGGAAACAATCGAACCTAAGTCTAAATCGGAAAAGCGGGTAAGGACAAAAGTAGCAGTTGCCAAAGGCGATGGAATTGGTCCTGAGATAATGGATGCAACCCTTGAAATATTAGGAGCAGCGGGGGCCGATATAGAACCAAGACTGATAGATGTTGGAGAAAGAGTTTACTTATCGGGAAATAGTGCTGGTATTTCTGATCAGGCATGGGATGTAATAAATGATGCCAAAATTCTGCTCAAGGCTCCTATTACTACACCACAGGGTTCCGGATATAAGAGTCTGAATGTCACGATTCGGAAGTCTTTGAATTTGTTTGCCAATGTAAGGCCTTGCAAATCGATGCATCCTTATGTGAAGACACTCCATCCCGGAATGGATGTTGTTATTGTGAGGGAAAATGAAGAAGATCTGTATGCTGGAATAGAACATCAGCAAACGGATGATGTAATACAATGCCTCAAACTAGTCACTAAGTCAGGAAGTGAAAGAATAATAAGATACGCTTTCGAGTATGCCAGACAGAATAAGCGCAAGAAGGTGACCTGTATGGTCAAAGACAATATTATGAAGCATACGGACGGGATGTTCCACAGAGTTTTCGATGTGGTGGGAGGTGAATATCCTGACATCGAGAAAGAAGTACAGATCATAGATATTGGAGCAGCCAGATTGGCATCTAGGCCTGAAAACTATGATGTGGTAGTGACGCTAAACCTCTATGGGGATATTATATCAGATATAACAGCAGAAATTGCTGGCTCTGTGGGATTGGCTGGCTCTGCAAATATTGGTCGGAACTATGCAATGTTTGAAGCTATTCATGGGTCTGCCCCTGATATCACTGGCGAAAACATGGCAAACCCTTCAGGTCTGATTAATGCCGCGGTAATGATGCTTCAGCACATAGGCCAAGCCAGTGTTGCTGAAAAAATAGCCAATGCTTGGTTGAAGACCCTTGAAGACGGAATACATACGGAGGATGTTTTTAATCAAGAGTTCAGCAAAATGAAAGTGACAACTTCAGCCTTTGCGAAGGCTGTGATTGAGCGCTTAGGTGAAAAGCCGGCAAAATTGAATCCGGTTTCCTTTAAGGAAGGCGCAATGAAGCTAGTTGAGGAACAATCATTGAACGAATCAAAATCACAAAAGATGTTGGTAGGTGTTGATGTTTTTCTTGACTCAAAAGGGGCTGACCCAAACGCATTGGGTAACAAACTAAGGAAAGCAACGGCCAGACTACTTCAATTAAAAATGATCACCAATCGTGGTGTGAAAGTGTATCCAAATGGAAACCCTGAAACGTTTTGCACAGATCACTGGAGGTGTCGGTTTGTCAATCCTAATGTTGACTTATCAGGTAAACCCAATTATCAGAAGATCAACCTTGATGATGTAGTTAAGCTGATGTCTGGTTTAATAGAGGACGGTTACGATGTAATAAAAACAGAGAATCTCTATTACTTCGGTTCGGAACGAGGCTTTACGCTAGGTCAGGGTGAGTAATACCATTTTCTACCGGGATACTATCGTATTCTTATAAATAGGAAGCTATGCAAAAAATCAGACTGAATAAGGTACACTGTACATTGCCTGACGAAATAGACAAAGACGAGATGTATCTCAGGCATGATGGGAGAAAAATTTGGCCCAAAGGCTCAATCTATTATCGCGTGGACACAGGTGATGTGGCTCCGGTTAATCTCACCCTGGACGTGGAAGAAGGCTGGACGGAGATCGAGCTATGGGATTTTGACTACTTAAGTCGAAATGATTTTTTAGGCACTTTTCGCTTTAAAGTCGATGGAAGTCCTGGGCTTTACTCAAATACGATGAAATTGGTTGAAGAGAACAGCACAGCAGCGTATGTACTGCAGTGGGAAATCTTAGATAAGGATGGACAGTCCGTAGACGATTAGACTTCAGACTGGGAGTCGATACCCTTTGATCGTCTGATAAAGTCGAACAGCGTGGGAGTCTGTCAGTCCGCTGATAAAGTCAATGATGATTTGCAGTGTCTCATAAATCGAAAGCTCAGCATTCAATTGTACAGAAAATTCCTCTGGCAAAAGTCTAAGAATCGAAATATGCTTTGGTTTTGCTACATCAAATCTTGAGGAGTATGCTGATACGGCAAAGGCCTCCATTAGCTGATCAATAACTTCGTGACCACCAGCTTCTCTCTCGAGCACCTGCTTGGATTGGTAGATTTTGGCTATAGAGAGTTTAATGATAGTATCCAATTCTGGAGACGAAGGAATTAGACTTGTCAATGCCTTGTCAAATGATCCTTCAAGCATAGCTTCTTCCTGCTTCTCAAATGCCTGCGAGCATTCCGATATCAACTTGCTTATTGCCATCGCCCTCAATGTCCCTAACTTCTGATTTACAGAAGGAATCTTAGATAGTTTTTCTTCGGAAAAAGCTTCCCCGATAATGGATGCCAGTAGATTTTTGACAACTTCAAATGAAATGAGCCCTAGCCGGCATCCATCTTCCAGATCGATGATATGGTAGCAAATGTCATCTGCTGCTTCGACTAGGAAAGCCAATGGATGCCTACACCACTTGTTTTCCGCAAGTTTAACAAGCCCCATGGCATCGGACATTTGCGAAAAAAGAGCTGAATCACACTGATAGTAGCCATACTTTTTCTGACTTTTCCGACCCGTTTCTTTTTCACATGAAGAAGACAATGGGTACTTGGTGAAAGCCCCCAAACTCGCAAAAGTGAGCTTGAGGCCACCGTTAACTTTGCTGTTTAGAATTCGAAACCCCTGGGCATTTCCTTCAAAAGTTGTTAGGTCATTCCACTCTTCTGACGACACCTTTTCTTGATAAGTTTTTCCAACCTCATTGGTTAGGAAGAAGGAGGAAATACTATCCTCACCAGAATGACCAAATGGAGGATTGCCAAGATCGTGGGCTAAACATGCTGCGCCAACGATACCGCCGAAATCGCCAATTGTGAAACCATCTTTGGCTAGTTCAGGATATTTCTGAAGCAGAAATGCTCCGGCATTTTTTCCAAGCGATCGCCCAACACTTGAAACTTCAAGGCTATGTGTGAGCCTTGTGTGAACGAAATCATCCTCTGGGAGCGGAAAGACCTGGGTTTTATCTTGAAGCCTTCGGAAAGGGTGCGAGAATATGATCCGGTCGTAATCCTGTTCAAATCGACTTCGAGTATCAGCAGATGTTTGCAATTTTGACTCGCCACTTCTCTGCGAGGAAAGTAGTTGATTCCAATTCATTTTGAAAAATTAGGGTTTTTCCAGCAAAGCGGGATCTTGTCGCAATAAATGACAAAGTGTGGTATATGTCAAGGGGTGTTTTTCTGAAAAGAGAACAGGCCGCTCAAAAAAGTTTTCGACTGCAACCGCAAAAAACTCTTCTCTATTCACAGCTCCATATTCCCTGAAAAAATCTTCTCGGCCTTCTTCAATTTCTTTCATGGTAAGGGTAGCACGAACCTCCCATTCCTTCAAAATATGTGGATCTAGAAAATTATATTCTTCGTTCGTGATTTTGTTTTCCAAACGCAACGCATGTGCCATTTCGTGAAGCCCAAGGTTTCGACCATCAGATCGAATATAACCCTCAACAAAGGACTTCCATGATAAAACAATTGCGCTAAGTCTGGGATTTACCTCGCCCTTGTGGTAGGTTTTATTTATGGTGCTGTAATAAGAATCAGCGTAGATCAGAATATTTCGAAAGTGACTCAATTGAATCCCCGGAAATCCGAAAGTTAATTGAACAGCAGAAGCGGAAATCAACACCTTCATCTCATCACTTACAGACTCGATGTCTCTGGCAATAAATTTTTTGCTGGTAATGAAGCGGGCTACTCTTTGCCTAAAAATCTTTTTTGACTCAGCCGGTAATTTTTGATAAAAAGCGAAGTATGCGTTTAGATAGTGAAGGTGCTTTTTACTCAGGAAAACTGCTTGGTAAACGGAGCCCGTTTTTTGATAACGTGTGACACCTTGGATCACAATGAAAACTGAGACAATGAAGATGAAAATCAAGCCAACTTTTTTAGCAGATGCTTCATGTCTACTTTTTCATGCAGCGTCGAAATTAACTCACTAACAGAAATTCGTTCTTGTTGCATGCTGTCCCTTTCGCGGATCGTGACGGTGTTATCTTCCAATGTTTGGTGATCAATGGTGACGCAATATGGAGTGCCGATTGCGTCTTGCCTGCGATATCTTCTTCCAATCGCATCTTTTGCGTCATACTGATACGAAAAATCAAACTTGATTTCATTAAGTATCTCCTCGGCTTTTTCAGGCAAACCATCCTTGTTAAGCAATGGAAGTACGGCCACTTTATTTGGAGCTAGCGCTGGAGGAATTCGCAAAACGGTCCGCTCAGTACCGTCTTCTAACTTTTCCTCTTGATAAGCAGAAGACATTATTGCAAGAAACATTCGGTCCAATCCAATGGAAGTCTCCACCACATAGGGAACGTAGCTTTCGTCCGTGTTTTGATCAAAGAATTGCAGTTTTTTTCCAGAGTGTTCCTCATGTGCTTTTAAATCAAAGTCAGTTCGGGAGTGAACCCCCTCCAGTTCCTTGAAACCCATTGGAAAATCAAATTCGATATCACAAGCAGCATTGGCGTAGTGAGCTAGATTCAAATGATCGTGAAAACGATATTTTTCTTCCCCAAGCCCTAGTGACTTGTGCCAGTTAATTCTCTTTTCCTTCCAGTGATCGTACCACTCCATTTCTGTCCCGGGCCGTACAAAGAACTGCATCTCCATTTGTTCGAATTCTCTCATTCGGAAAATGAACTGGCGTGCAATGATTTCGTTTCTGAAAGCTTTACCAATTTGAGCTATGCCAAAAGGTGGCTTCATTCTGGATGTTTTTTGCACATTCAGATAATTGACAAAAATACCCTGGGCAGTTTCCGGCCGCAGGTAGATTTTTTCCGCCCCATCGGCAAGTGAACCAACTTCTGTTGAAAACATCAAATTGAACTGCCTGACATCTGTCCAATTTTTGGAACCAGACACAGGATCAGCAATCTCAAGTTCTTCTATTAGTGCTTTTAGATCATCAAGTTTTCCTGACTCAAGTGCACGACCCATTCTATCTTCAATGGACTTAATTTTTTCTGTATATCCGACTACTCGTGGGTTGGTAGCAACGAACTGCTCTTCATCGAATGCATCTCCAAATCTCTTGGCAGCCTTGCTTACTTCTTTTGAAATCTTTCCTTCAACCTTGGCAACATAGTCTTCTACCAAAACATCCGCACGATAGCGTTTCTTCGAATCTTTATTATCGATGAGAGGATCGTTAAAGGCATCCACATGGCCAGAGGCCTTCCATGTTGTGGGGTGCATGAAGATAGCAGCATCTATTCCTACAATGTTTGCATGCATACTAACCATCGATTTCCACCAGTATTCTTTGATGTTTTTCTTAAGCTCTGATCCATTTGGACCATAGTCATAAGTGGCGCTTAGGCCATCGTAGATATCGCTTGATGGGTAGATAAATCCGTACTCTTTGCAGTGGGAAACAATGTTTTTTAGTGTTCCTCCTTCAGGTGCATCGCTCATGGCCGCAAAGATATGTTTAGGTTTTGGGTTTTGGGTTTTTCTATCTGTCAAATTTTAACTGAACTTGATTCAGACTTTTTATCGAACCTACTGCAGTTATGGTGTCCTTGATTCTTAGCCGTGTGTAACCATGCGTGATGATGGTCTGTCCTCCCCTTACGACGGAGAGGATGATTACATCTGCAGGAAGCCTTAGATCACGTAGCGTAATTCCGTGAAGATCTGGATTGAGCAACTCGATGTCTCTTGTGTCTTTCCCTTTTTCCATCCCTAGAAGCAGTGATGCTGCTTGAGGCGATCGCACAAATTGATCCAGCAAACTAACCATCGCCGTTGATGGGTCAACGATTTTGGCGCCAATGTCTAGGAATCTTTGATAATTATTTCGCTGATTGAGCCGGACGATAATGTCTCTGGTTCCGAATTTTTCGTATGCTATTTCGGCGATTTGGTAATTCTCGTCATCGGATAACATGGCAACAACCGCTTCGGATTTGTCAGCCTCAATATTTTTGAGCTCCTCAATGGATAAATCTTTGATGTAGACCACTTTTACTCCGTCCGGCTCTTCAACGCTGCCTTTGTCCTTGATCGTTGCGAGCTGAACATCCCATCCATTTCCTTGTAGCTGAAGTGCTAAGGCGACCGCTTGACTTTCAAAGCCAATTATTGTTGCATCGCGTATTCCATCAAATTCTGGTGTCGTTGCTTTGGTGCGATCTTCGCCAATTTTGTGAATGGCCCACTTAAATAGCGGTGGTCCTATGAATTGGTTTATAACGATCAGCGCAATTATCACCGTTGCAAACTGGTTACCCCAATCTGGGAATTCATTGGAAATAACAGTTGCCAGCCCTAGCGCCACTCCAGCCTGGGTGATGTATGGCATCCATCCAAAGTGATTAAACTTCATAGGGTCTTTTGCCAAAAGACCACCGGTATACCCGCCAATTATCATCGTTACGATCCTGATCAGGAAGAGAATCAGTGCAACACCAATTACATCTCCCATCACATTCACAGATAATGTTGCTCCTGTCAGAGTGAAAAATGAGACATAGACAGGAATACTTACATCCTCCAGTATTTTGAGAAATTCCGGGCGAGATTTTGAAAAATTCGTAACATGGAAACTAGCCAGAATACACATGAGTAAGGGCTCCAGAAAAATCTTGTGATCTAAGGTGGTTTCGGTGTAGATCCCAACCTGAGCAGAAAGAAAATAAGCGGAATAACCAACGAGGAGAATGAGTATTGTTTTTGGAATTCTACGGATCCGGAAGCTTAGTGTCCTTTTTAGAATGAACCCGTAAACATAGAACCCCACAACAAATGATAAACCCAGTTCGAGCAATAGGATCAAGATCTCGATGAAGTTGAAATCCTGTCCCGAAATAAGGACTTGCGAAAGCGATAGACATATCGAGAATAGGATGATCACTAGAAAATCCTTCACGACAGTAACTCCCATTACTGTTTGGACGAATGGGCCTTTCGCTCTTAATTCATTGATAACTGCTATGGCTGAAGCTGGCGATCTGGCCACAAAGATTGCAGCTGTGATCATGGCCACTGAAATTTTACCAGAAACTGTCATTTCTGACATGTATGGGATATAATCTGCCAGAAAATAAACAGCAAGTGATCCCAACACAAACGTTACAACCAGCTGACCAAAGGTGTTCCATTTGATCGAACTCATTCGACTTCTGAGCTCTCTGACATACAACTCGGCACCTGCAGCAAAGGCAATAAATGCCAGCGCCGTTTCATTAATAAAATTCAGATTTGTTTTGGCAGCAATCGGGATCAACCCAATAATGTAAGGTCCAGCCACTATCCCCGTAAAAATCAGCCCCGTAATCAGCGGGAGTCGAATTCGCTGAAAAGCTCTGGCTATTTGATTTGCAGATATTGCAACGACAAAAAAGCCAGCTACTAATAAGATTAATTCTTTATTGGTTAGTGCTAATTCCAAAATTGTGTCTCTTGGCGTACCTTTTGCTGGTTATTTGATTCGAACGGCCCATAAATGAAATCATTCGCTCGGATTACTCCGTTGCTTAAATACATTTTCAATTTGACAATTATATATTAAAGATATGAATCGAATCATTGTTTTTTTCCTCGGTGTATTCGCAGTGATGGGTGTTGCAGCTCAAAGTGGTGTTTCACATCGACCATTTGATGAACTCTTGCAGAAGTACGTTGACGAGAGTGGCCTTGTCAATTACAAGGGACTGCAGACTGAGAGGTTGAAGCTTAAATCCTACTTGCGTATGCTAGAGGCAAATGAACCCAAAGATGCGTGGTCAAATGACCAACAGTTAGCCTATTGGATAAATGCTTACAATGCGTTTACTCTTGAATTGATTTTAACACATTATCCGGTGACGAGTATTAAGGATATTGGTGCAGCAATCAAAATCCCGTTTGTCAACACTCCCTGGGATATTAAATTCATTAAGATAGGCGACGATGAAAAGGATCTGAATAATATAGAGCATGGAATTATCAGAAAGAAATTTGACGAGCCCCGGATTCATTTTGCTTTGGTTTGCGCTGCGTTTTCATGTCCAAAACTTCAGAACAGGGCCTACATGCCAGAAACTTTGGACGAACAACTCACAGATGCTGCCAAAGATTTTTTAGCGGATCCGGCAAAAAATGAAATAAAGAGTTCATCTCAGGCCGAGTTATCTAAACTCTTCAGTTGGTATCGAGGGGATTTTACAAAGAAAACTTCCTTAGAAGAATTCATAAGCCAATATTCTGATGTGAGGCTCGATAATGGCGCAAAGCTTGATTTCAAAGACTACAATTGGGATTTGAATGAGCAAAAATAGTTTTCAAGATTAGAGCAAAAAAAGCCATCCTTAAGGTGGCTTCTTTGATTTGATAACTTAATTAACTCACGGACCTTCTACCAATGCTGTAATACTGGTATCCGAGTTCTTCCATCTGCTCTAATTCATAGAGATTTCGGCCATCAAAGATCACCTTATTCTTTAATGTATTTTCAATACGGTCAAATTGAGGAGTTCGGAAGATCGGCCATTCCGTCATGATCATCAACGCATCTGCATCTTCCAGCGCATCATACTGATCTTTGGCAAAATAGATTTTATCACCAAACAACTCTTTGACGTTCTCCATTGCCTCAGGATCGTAGGTCTTGATTTTTGCACCTTGTTCCAGGAGGATGTTTATATTTTCCAACGCTGGAGCCTCGCGAATGTCATCTGTATAAGGTTTAAATGCAAGACCCCAAATCGCAATTGTTTTACCGCTCAGATCTCCATTAAAATATTTTTTGACCGGATCGATCATCTTCTGTTTTTGGATCTGATTCACAGACATAACAGAGTTGAGAATCTTAAAATCGTAATTGGCTTCGTCTGATGATTTTGCCAAAGCTTGGACATCCTTTGGGAAACAACTTCCTCCGTACCCAATTCCAGCGAACAAAAATCTATTTCCAATTCTACTGTCTGTGCCAATCCCTTTTCTCACCTTATCCACATCTGCGCCAAGAAGCTCACAAAGATTAGCCACCTCATTCATAAAGGTGATCTTGGTTGCCAGGAAAGAGTTTGCTGCATATTTGGTCAGCTCTGCGGATCTCACATCCATGAATATGATCGGATTTCCTTGTCTCACAAATGGCGCATAGAGTGTTTCCATTAGTTTGATGGATTTTTCAGATTCTGCACCAATAACTACTCTATCTGGCTTCATGAAGTCATCAACTGCGACTCCTTCTCTCAGAAACTCAGGGTTAGAAACGACCTCAAAATCTACCCTAGCTCCTAACGCTACTTTTTCTGTTACTTTTTCTGCCGTTCCAACAGGAACTGTACTCTTGTCAACAACAACTGTGAAATCCTCAAGGAGTGGCCCAAGATCCTCTGCCACTCTTAATACGTACTGCAAGTCAGCTGACCCATCCTCACCAGGAGGAGTTGGAAGCGCTAGGAAAATTATTTGAGCACCCTTGATTCCCTCTGCAAGATCAGTGGTGAATTCAAGTCTCCCCTGACGAATGTTTCTTTCAAACAGAGCCTCTAGCCCAGGTTCATATATGGTAATCTGCTTATTCTTAAGTTTCTGAACTTTGTTCTCGTCAATATCAACACAGGTAACATTATTTCCTGTTTCTGCGAAGCATGTACCCGTTACCAGTCCGACGTATCCAGTTCCTACAACTGCTATTTTCATATCTAAGTGTTATTGAAGCGCAAAAGTATAGTATCAGACAAATAATCAGTTCGCAGATTATACGAATTTGATCAACAAGATTCATAATTTTGCGTTTCTAAATTTAAAGCCCAATATGTCCGTAGATACACTACCCGCAGATACCTCTGTTACAGAAGAAAATCAGAATATGATCTCGCAGATGATTAGAGATTTTTCTGAAAAAGAGATAGAGTCAAATAAGATGCAATGGGATGAGGACCAACATTTTCCACTTGATCTTTTTCATAAAATGGGAGAGCTGGGATTGATGGGAATTTTAGTCCCTGAGCAGTATGGCGGTTCTGGATTTGGGTATCACGAGTATGTTACCGCAATCATAGAACTGTCGAAAGTTGATGGATCTCTCGGATTATCTTTGGCAGCCCACAACTCACTTTGCACTGGTCATATCCTGCAACATTGCAACGAGTCGCAAAAAATGAAGTACTTGCCTAAACTGGCCAGTGGTGAGTGGATAGGTGCCTGGGGTTTGACGGAGCCAAACACTGGGTCTGACGCGGGAAATATGAAGACAGTTGCAGTGAAGGAAGGAAACGAATGGGTTTTGAATGGTGCTAAGAACTTCATTACTCATGGTAATTCAGGAAATGTGGCAGTAGTAATTGCAAGAACCGGGGAGCCGGGAAAATCAAAAAATGCGAGTGCATATATCGTGGAGCGAGGTACTCCTGGGTTCAATAAAGGAAGAAAAGAAAACAAATTAGGAATGCGGGCCTCTGAGACATCTGAAATGATCTTCGAGGATTGTAGAATTCCAGAGGAGAATCTGATTGGTGAAGTAGGTGATGGATTTATTCAAGCACTTAAAGTGCTCGACGGAGGAAGAATTTCGATCGCTGCACTTAGTTGCGGAATTGCTGAGGGAGCCATGAATGCGGCATTAGCGTACTCGAAGGAAAGAGAGCAATTTGGAAAACCGATTTCATCATTTCAGGGAATTTCCTTCAAGCTTGCAGATATGGCAGTTAAAGTGGAGGCGGCTAAGCTTCTAACTTACCAGGCGGCTGACATGAAAAATCAAGGAAAGAACGTTACTAAAGAATCTGCAATGGCTAAATTATACGCAGCGGATATCTCCGTTGAGGTTGCTGATGAAGGAGTTCAAATTTTTGGAGGCTACGGATATACAAAAGATTATCCTGCTGAGAAATTCTATAGAGATGCCAAACTTTGTACCATAGGAGAGGGAACTTCTGAGATCCAAAAAATAGTAATTTCAAGAAGCTTACTTTCATAATGATTGGATTGCAGCTTTTTAGCTTCTATATTTGCGGTCCTTTAAAAAATTCGAAATGTTAATAATAAACGTTAAAGAGAACGAGTCAGTAGATAGAGCCCTTAAAAGGTTCAAAAAGAAATTCGAAAAAACCGGAGTCTTGAGAGAGCTTAGATCAAGAACTGCTTTCACAAAACATTCTGTAAAAAGACGTCACGAAGTTCTTAAAGCACGATACATCCAGGGACTCAGAGACGCTGAAAATAAATAAGGAGTCTCCCTTTCTCTTCACCCAAGATTTTCTTAAGTTAGTATAACCTCTTTTATTCAGGAGGTTTTGCTGCTTATGGTAGAAACTTTCCTAAAATACCTCTCTTTTGAAAAGCGATACAGCGTTCATACAGTTGAGGCCTATAAAAAGGATTTAAGTCAATTTACCCAATACCTAAAGTCAGACTTTGAGCTCGACGATTTAGCTGAAGCGAAACATACTCACCTTAGAGGATGGATTGTTTCGCTCATGGAAACAGACCTTTCTCCAAAGTCCGTGAACAGGAAGATTGCAACGCTAAAGTCGCTATACAAATTTCTACTTGCACGCGAGTATGTGGAGGTAAATCCCGCCTCAAAATTAAAGCCGCTAAAAACTGCCAAAAACTTGCCGACTTTTGTCAAGGAAGAGGAGATCAGTTCTTTGCTGGATAGAGTAGAATTCGCTGACGATTTTGAAGGGAAAAGAGATAAGCTTTTGCTGGAGTTGTTTTATGCCACAGGCATACGTCTTTCGGAATTGACTGGTTTAAAAGACTCCGACGTTAGCGTGCATAATAGTACCTTAAAAGTTCTCGGAAAAAGGAACAAAGAACGAATCATTCCTATACCTGAAACGTTAGTATTATTAACGGAGGAGTATAAAGAGAAAAAGAAGGAAGTCGGTATGTTCAGTGAGTTTTTGATATTGACAGATGCGGGGAAACAAGCATATCCAATGTTTATCCAAAGAAAGGTCAAAACCTATCTTCAGGCGGTAACCACACTGAGCAAAAAAAGCCCTCACGTACTGAGACATTCCTT
This sequence comes from Cyclobacteriaceae bacterium, assembly GCA_039961455.1. Taxonomy (GTDB): domain Bacteria; phylum Bacteroidota; class Bacteroidia; order Cytophagales; family Cyclobacteriaceae; genus Ekhidna. The sequence continues at coordinate 47,852 of JBDVJN010000042.1, forward strand.
TGCAACACATTTACTAAATAAAGGAGCAGATTTGAATGCTGTCAAAGATTTGTTGGGACATACAAGTTTGGCAGCTACACAAGTCTACACACATAATTCTATTGAAAAGCTGAAGAGTGCCTTTGATCAGGCACATCCTAAAGCATAATGTTCAACCTATAAACCGTGACAAGATGAAGTTACAAATGCATTCTATCCATTTCGACGCAGATCACAAACTGCTGGATTTTATACAGAGAAAAGTAGATAAGTTAGAAACTTATTATGATCGAGTGATTGATGGTGAAGTTTTCTTGAGAGTCGAAAATGATGGAAATCGTGAGAATAAGATTGTAGAGATTAAGTTGAACTCCCCCGGCAATCAGTTCTTTGCCAAAGAGCAGTCAAAATCATTTGAGGCAGGAGTAGATGACGCAGTGGAAGGACTACGGAGACAATTGAAGAAGCACAAGGAAAAACTGCTAGCACATTAATATTGATGATTCAAAAAAAGCCTTACATTTCTGTGAGGCTTTTTTATTGGAGTTCTTCTAATAAATCAGCTTTTCCATTTGATGGTACACCCAATGGCTCTTTTTTCAGTGACACTTGGTTTGCCACCTGTTAAAAGCGCATCAATCGCGGACTCAACGTAACGTTCAGAGACGTCACTAGCATCTCTTGGACTATCATCGATCGCACCAATGAATTCAACTTTGTACTTGTCTGATGCTTCCTTGTTAAGGAGATAAACATGCGGCGTCTTCGTGGCACCGTAAGCTTTGGTTACGTCCTGATTATCGTCCCTTAGATATGGAAAGGTAAATCCTTTGTCGGCAGCCCTGATTTTCATTTTCTCCATACTGTCATCCGGTTGCTGACTTAAGTCGTTTGGATTAATTGCAATAACTGGAAAGCCTTTGCTAGCGTACTTTTTATCAAGGTCAACGATCCGTGATTCGTAGGCCTGAGCATATGGGCAGGTGTTGCAAGTGAAGATTACGATGAACCCTTTTGCATCACTGTAGTCTGAAAGCGAAACTTGCTTCCCGTCAATGTTTGGCAATTTGAAATCGATGGCATAGTCTCCAACTCCATAACCTGGCGCTGGCTCTTTCGCGTTGAGGAAAAGTACTGCTACTACAGCAAGTACTCCTGTTAGAAGGATAAAGGTTTTTTTCATGTTTTCTGACATATGAGGTTTAGTTCAAATATTTTTCAACTGTTTCCTGAAGTTCTTCTTTAGTAAATGCTTTTTCATGGAAGAAAGTTTTGCCTAGGTCTGTTACAAATAACGTTGCAGGTATTGCGCCGCTCCAGTCATTGCTGACTTTTCTCATGTAGCTATCTGGATCTTTTTCATCAAGAAATAGAACTTCTGATTTTAAATCTCTTTTAGCTAAAAACTTCTCTACCCTGTTGAAATCTTGCTTAAAATCTACGCTAACAAAATAGACTTTAATGTCACCATTATCGGATTCAAGCGCATCGAAATGAGGCATCTCCTTCACACATGGACCACACCAAGTAGCCCAAAAATTGAACACGGTCAGTGGAGCATCAGCATATAGTATCTTATCTTGAAGTTGAGAAAATTTTATCGTCTCCACAGTTTGAGAATTTGCACTCAGACATGTGACTAGTAGGAGTAAAAAGAAAAGCTTCTTCATTGGAGTATTTCAATACGAATTTAATGAAATTGAGTTATTCAGATCACGTGTCAAATTCATGACAAATTGGATTTTTCTAATAGGACTTTCAGTAATTCAAAGATTGGAGTGTTCTACCATGATATTTTGCCAATATGATCTTGAGTAGCTTGAGCATCAAATTAACTTTTGGACATTGTCAATGGGTTTGGAATTAACCGAATGCCAATTTTAGTTCTTACGATTTCCCAATCAAAGTTTATCAACAAATGAGGCAAGTTATCCACATTGTCATATGATATAGCCATAGTTATCTGAAAATCAGGCAATTAAGTATTAGATTGAAAATGTTTTTTTTGTTGATAACTATAATAAAAGCTATCTAAGTCATTGAAAATCAGAAGATTATAAAGAAGCTTATTCAGACGTCTGCCGGATCAATTTATTTCGATAGGCGTTGAAAATTCTAGATTTTGAAATGAATCCTATGTATTTGTCATCATCGATTACCGGCAAATTCCATGCTTGGGTGACCTCAAATTTATTCATCACAGATTGCATTTTTTCCTGTGGTGATACACTTGCTGGTGGCTTTTGCATGATTGCTTGTATGATTACGTTCTCTCGTGATTCTTCATCAAACATCATTTCGCGTATGTCGTCCAGGGTTACAATTCCTTCGAGTTGATGATCCTCATTCACCACAGGAAAAATGTTACGCTTGCTCTTCTTCACAAGCTTTACTAGATCATTTAATGTTTGTTCAGGACGAATGGTCAGAAGGTCTTTTTCTACTATTTTTTTAAGATCTATCAAACTCAAAACGATCTGATCTTTGTCATACTGGATTAGGTCTCCAGTTTCAATCAATCGTTTTGTATATATGCTATACTTTTCAAAATAGGAGATAGTGCTATACGATATTGCGGAGACTAACATCAGCGGCACGAATAGCATGTACCCACTTGTTATTTCAGCTATTAGGAAGATGGCCGTAAGGGGGGCGTGAAGTACTCCACTCATGACTCCACACATACCAACCAATGTAAAATTACTTGTGCTTAGTGAAGTGCCAAAAATTGTATTGGCGGATGAGCTAAATACGTACCCTGAGATACCACCCATGAAGAGAGATGGGGCGAAAATTCCTCCGCTACCTCCTGCTCCTATTGTAAGGGCGGTGGCTATTGGTTTCACGAGTAAGACTAGAAGTAGAAAGATCAGGATGGTGGCTTGGCTTTCGGAAAGGAAGCTGAGCAGGTTGCTAAAAAATATATTATCCGAGTTTCCATCAAGCAAATTTTTTATTGTAGCGTACCCTTCTCCGTAGATCGGGGGGAATAGCAGAATGATAACGGCAAGAGAAATACCTCCAATGAAAGCACGACCAAAGTCATTTTTGAGCTTCTGAATTGCCCCCTCAAAAACAAAAATCATTCTTGTGAAATACAAAGAGATCATTCCACAAAGAGCACCGAAAAGTAGATAGTAGGTAATGTCAGGAGCGACGAACGGATCTTTTAGTTTGAATGAGAAAAGTATATCGTCACCAAGCAGTACTATTGAGATTAGTTGCCCACAAACGGATGCCATGAGCAGCGGTATGAAGCGATTGATCTTAACTTCTGTTAAGATGACCTCCATAGCAAAAATCACACCCGTGACCGGAGAGTTAAAGATCGCTGATATGGCGCCGGCAGCCCCACAGCCTAGTAGCAGTGTTCTCTTTTTATAGCTAAGATGAAATAGTCGTGCGAGGTTTGAGCCTATGGCCGATCCAGTCACCACGATTGGGGCCTCCAGTCCCACAGACCCACCTAATCCAACCGTAATTGCGCTTGTAACCATGCGCGAATACATTCGTGTCTTTCGTATTATGCTGGAGTTCTTTGAGATGGCGTACAAGATCTGCGTGATTCCATGTCCAAGCTTCTCCTTGAAGAGGTATCTGGAAACGATTGAGGTAAGGAGAATCCCAAGAAGTGGGTAGACCAGGTACGTATAGTTGAATCCAAAAAGTGCTCGGTTGACGTCTAATGAATCAATAATGAAATGGACAGTACTTTTGAGTATAACGGCAGCTAATCCAGAAAAAAGTCCAATGAAACCTGCAGTGATCAGCAAGAAATTATTGTCGCTGATGTGCTTCAGACGCCACACCAGAAACCGGATCATTAAACTACTAAACTTGCTTCGCTTTTGCTTTGCCATTATTGCGGCAAAGGTATCATACCAACAAGGAATTTTGCTTCTGTAGTTCCTCTTCTATGAATTTGAATGTCGAAAGAACTTCCGGTTTACCATTCACTACTGCTACATCATGTTCAAAATGTGCAGAGGGTTGTTTGTCAGCTGTTACAATCGTCCAGCCATCGTCCAGTTGCATTACACGGCGTGTGCCCATGTTTATCATGGGTTCGATTGCCACAACCAAACCTTCCTTGATTTTGCTTCCTCGCCCTCTCTTTCCAAAATTTGGAACCTCAGGGGACTCATGCATCTTCTTGCCAAGCCCGTGACCAACTAATTCTCGTACCACCCCGTACCCGTGATTTTCGGCGTGCTGCTGGACGGCGAAACTTACATCTCCAATTCTATTTCCTTCTACCATTTGCTCGATGCCAAGATCCAGGCATTCTTTTGTGACTTTCAAGAGTTGAGCTACTTTGGGGTCAATTTCCCCAACAGCGAAAGTGTATGCATGATCACCGTAAAAACCATTCTTTAAGACTCCAATATCTACTCCCACGATATCTCCTTCCTGTAGCTCTCGGTCTGTTGGAATTCCGTGAACCACTTGCTCGTTGACCGAGGTGATGATTGATTTCGGGTAATCATAAAGGCCTAGAAAGCCAGGCACTGCTTGATGGTCTCGAATAAACGTATCCGCCAGTTTGTCCAAATCCAAAAGATTAACACCAGCTCTGATTTTAGAAGCCATCAGTCCTAGCGTTTTGGATACAATTTGTGCGCTTTCACGCATCAATTCTATTTCCTCTTTGGTTTTGTATTGGATCATGGCGGTGCAAAAATAATAAACAAAAAACCCCATCCGTCATTGACAGGATGGGGCTAAGATTTTTGCCTAATTCTATGACTTCACAGTCAGACTAGAGTCGGCTTAGTTGAACTTTCCTTCAAGCGCATCTTTGATGCTTACACGAGCACCATCATTGTATGGTACAATCCATGCATCTTTTACACCCATTTCTCTTAGATACTTCTTGAAAGTGTCCGCTTCATTGTAGTCTCTGAAGAATCCAATGGTATACTTTCTCATTCCATCTTCTTCTTCTCCACTGAAATTTTTCGAATTGTCCAGATATTTACTCAAATCTTTTTGTCTAAAAGACCCGATCTGAACTTTGAATGCTAAGCCCTTATCTTGATCGCCCGATCCAGAGCTAGCAACAGGCTGTGCTTGAGCTTGAGCCTGGCTTTGAACTCTTGTGAGTTCATTCCTAAGATCCGAAACTTGAGACTGGAAAGACAAGATTTGCTCGTCTTTCTCGGCAATTCGATCATCAACATTACCTAGTTCAGTTCGCAAGCTTGTTACCTGCCCTTTCAGAGATTTATTCTCGTCCAGTAGTTGCTTGTATTGTTCTGGCTGAAGTTTCTTGATTCTTTTTTTCCATTCTTTTGCTTCTTTCTTACTCATTTGAGCAGAGGCATCATATACAAATGTGAAGCAAAGTACTAGTGCGAATAGGGATATTACTCTTTTCATTTTCTTATGAAATTGATTTGAAATGCAATTTTATTACCACTAAAGTACAAAAAAGTCTATAAATAAGCCTGAAAATCATTTTTTCAAGGACCCAATCATATCTTCTGGTTTTACCCACTCAGAGAATTCTTCACCCGTAACAAGACCTAAGTCAATTGCCGCTTCTCTCAAAGTGGTTCCTTCTTTGTGCGCCTTCTTTGCAATTTTAGCTGCATTCTCATATCCAATATGCGTATTGAGTGCTGTCACCAACATTAACGAATTTTCCAATTTTTCTTTGATTACAGGGTAGTTTGGTTCGATTCCGATGGCACAATTGTCATTGAACGATTCACAGGAATCACCGATTAGACGCGCAGAATTAAGCAAATTGAAGATCATCATTGGTTTGAAGACATTCAGTTCAAAGTGGCCAGTCATGCCACCTGCGGACACAGCAACATCATTTCCGATTACCTGAGCACATACCATTGTTAGCGCCTCACATTGGGTGGGGTTTACCTTACCTGGCATGATAGAAGATCCTGGCTCATTTTCTGGAATGATGATTTCACCTATTCCACTTCTTGGGCCAGAACATAACATTCGAATATCATTGCCTATTTTCATCAGGCTTACTGCCAGCTGCTTAAGCGCTCCGTGAGATTCTACGATTGCATCGTGTGCTGCTAAAGCCTCAAACTTATTTTCTGCAGAGCGCATAGGCATACACGAGTGCTTTGCAATTTTCTCAGCTACTAATTCTGCATATCCTTCAGGCGTGTTTAGTCCGGTTCCAACAGCTGTACCTCCTAGTGCTAATTCTGACAAATGATCTAGCGTATTTCTTAATGCCTTCAATCCATGATCCAGCTGGGAAACATAGCCAGAAAACTCCTGGCCAAGACTTAGCGGAGTCGCATCCATAAAATGCGTTCGTCCAATTTTTACCACTTCCTGGAAAGCATCTGATTTTTTCTTTAATGTATCTCTGAGTTTCTCAACTTTCGGGATCGTCTGCTCCATGATGATCTTATATCCGGCAATGTGCATGGCCGTGGGAAAAGTGTCATTGGAACTTTGACTCTTATTTACATCGTCGTTTGGATGAATGACTTTTTCGTCGTCTTCTAGTGAACCTCCATTCATGACGTGCGCCCTATTGGCAATCACCTCGTTGGAATTCATGTTGGATTGCGTGCCCGATCCCGTTTGCCAAACAACCAACGGGAACTGATCATCCAGTTTTCCTTCAAGAATTTCATCGCATACTTTTGCTATCAGCTCTGACTTTTCCTTTGCCAAAACACCAAGCTCCTGATTGGTCTCAGCGGCAGACTTTTTCAGAATGGCAAACGCCCTGATGATTTCCAATGGCATTTGATTTCTCTCGCCACCAATTTTGAAATTGTTTCTGGAACGCTCGGTCTGGGCTCCCCAATATTTGTCAGCAGGTACTTTTACCTCACCCATGGTGTCATGTTCTACGCGATACTCCATTCAATATAAGTTGATTATTGTCCTACAAATCTAACAATCACTACCTCTTTTTGATTTCATTGATAGTTGTTTTTGTGTAATCAAGAAAGGCAACCTATTTTTGTTTAGAATGATTCTAAATAATGACTAAAGAGTCGACTTCAGTTTTACTTGCAGATTTTCAATTTTTGACCAGAGAAGGTATTCGATTACTCATTGAAGGCCTGCCTGAGTTCAACATCGTCAAGCAGGTGGATGATGCCAAAGAACTGGCACTATGCATCAATCAGGAGAAACCCGATGTCGTTGTTTTGGACGTTTCCAACAACGATTCATCACTCATTGCAGAACTTGAAGAAATTAAGAAAAAACCAGGGCCGGGATTTTTAGTTATTTCCAATAGCCAAAATAGAGAGTCAGTCCAGAAACTCATAAGCATCGGAATCAAAGGCATTGTTACCAAGAATTGTAGTGAGGAGGAAATCAAGAATGCACTGAGAGCCGTGTCTCAAGGGAATCGTTTTTTCTGTAACAACGTGCTGGACCTTGTTGTAAAGGGCAACAATGAAGAGGACGATTGTGAGCCCACGAATCTCTCTCCAAGAGAGTACGAGGTACTGAAACTGATTACAAAGGGATTTAAGACGAACCAAATTGCTGAAAAACTGCACTTAAGCGTGCATACGATCAACTCCCACAGGAAAAACATTTTAAAAAAACTGAACCTTAAGTCACCTGCTGAACTGATCGTCTACGCGCTGGAATCCGGACTTGTCAAATCCTAAGATGAAAACTCCGGCAGTGGAGTTGGTTTGCGATCCTCATTAATGGCGACAAAGGAAAATTCCCCTTCGATGGCTTTATCTCTTCCATCTGAGTACATCTCTTCAATATAGATTTCAACAGAAACTTTTAGGCTGGTCTTGCCAATTTCATGTACTCTTCCAACGAGCTCTATGATTGTGCCGTGCGGGATTGGTTTCTTAAAATCTATTTTGCTACTGCTTACTGTGACCATCCGCATTCTGCTAAATCTTGTCGCAGTAATGAAGGCAACCTCATCCATGGCATGCATGGCAGTTCCTCCGAACAGTGTATCGTAGTGATTCGTGGTATTTGGAAATACTGCTTTGAAAATTCTGGTCTCAGATTGATTGATTCGTTCTTGCAATGTCATAGGGTGGAGATTTTCGACGTAGTGATGAAACTCACATTGCATGCGAAAAGTTTTGAGACTCACTAGAACTAGTGAGTTGAAATTTCGCCATCACTAGCGATTGTACACATCATGGTACAGGAGCATCTTTGCATTGTTTAGAATTATTCTAAATAGCCGGCTTTGTGTTATTGATTACGAAACCATAAAATGAACATATATAAGAACATAAAAATCCTTATCACGCTTTCCATCTTGATGGCGTTATCCAGCTGTGGTGAAGACGACGGTGGAACGATTTCCATCAATGAGCCGGAAACATACGTTTTCGAAAGAGATGGGTCGTCTACTGTCTCCTTTAGTGGACAGACCGACAGAATTGCGATGGCGGAAGAAATAATTAGCGCGCTGAAAGACGCTGCACTTTCTGAAGCTCAGATCGATGCAATGTTTGATCACCAGGAGGGAAACGATGATTTTTCTGATGCAAATTTAAATGCATCCACAAAAAGCGTAAGAAGTAAAACTGCTGCTTCAACGGACTTCTTTTCTTCCAACACAACAGACGCAACAGCTATCAAAGCTGAATTTGATGGTTGGATTGCCGAGCAGGTGGGCGAAGTTTTTCCAAACTGGACAAGTGACGCAGTTGCTGGAACACCAGGTGGTATTCAAGAAGCAGGTGGAGGCTCGACCCGATATGTCAATGCGAATGGTCTTGAATTGAATCAGGCATTTGCAAAATCGCTCATCGGAGCTTTGATGACAGACCAGATTCTTAACAATTATTTGGGGACTGCGGTGCTGGATGCGGGTGACAACGTTACAAATAATGATGTTGCAACTGTTGATGAAGGGAAGAGCTACACCACGATGGAGCACAAATGGGACGAAGCCTATGGGTATGCTTACGGAGCATCGACTGACGAAACGAATCCGAACGCAACCATTGGAGCGGATGACAGTTTCCTGAATAAATACATTGGGCGAGTAGAAGGAGATGATGACTTTGCAGGGATTGCCGGTGATATTTTCAATGCATTCAAATTAGGGCGAGCGGCAATTGTTGCAGGTGACTATACTGTGCGTGATGCGCAAGCTACTATTCTGAGAGAGAAAATTTCGATGGTCATTGGCGTGAGAGCTGTTTACTACTTGCAGCAGGGAAAAGCTGGATTAGAGGCTGCCAACCCAGATATGGCCGCAGTATTTCATGATCTTTCTGAAGGATATGGGTTTATCTACAGTTTGCAGTTTACAAGAAATCCTGCGACGGATGAATCGTATTTCTCCAGGACTGAGGTGCAGGGATTTATCTCAGATTTGATGGGTGACGGGGCGAACGGATTATGGAATGTAACGACTGCAACGTTGAATGATATTTCTGAAAGTATTGCAGCCAAATTTGACTTTACAGTTGATCAGGCAGGTAGCTAGATATTGTAAATAGATTAAAATGAAGAGGTCAGGAAACTGGCCTCTTTTTCGAGTTTAAAAGAAGAGAAGTTTATATGAGTCGAAATATTGCTTTTTTGATAATGTTGGTTTCATTGGTGGGACTTACCAGCTGTGGAGATGATGATGGTGCTTCGGCTTCAGGGGATGGCTTTGATCGTCAGGCGATGCTGACTCATTGGGCTGATAACATTATCGTTCCATCGTATGAGGTCTATGTTGACAGGTTAGGTGCGCTGGTCACTGCAAGTGAAACTTTCAACAATGAAACATCTCTGGTCAACCTTTCAGGCCTTCGATCCGCATGGCTTGATGCCTACCAAAGTTGGCAAACAGTTTCAATGTTTGAAATTGGTAAGGCAGAAGAACTTACACTGAGGAATTTTACGAACGTCTTCCCTGTGAATAAAGCAGACATGGAGGCAACTATTGCCACCGGATCTTTCGATCTTGCTTCTGTAAACAAGCAAGATGAACAGGGCTTTCCTGCGCTTGACTATCTGATCAATGGACTCGCCGACACTGACCAGGGAATCGTTGATACTTTCCTTGAAGAAACAGCCGAAAGCAATCATGGGGATTATCTGGTTGCTCTTTCCACCAGTTTGAATTCACTGGCCACTCAAGTTCTCGAAGATTGGAAAAATGGATATCGAGACACGTTTGTCAATAATGACGGATCGGAGGCAACCAGCTCGGTAAATAAGTTGGTTAACGACCTGCTTTTTTACTACGAAAAACACCTTCGAGCTGGCAAAATCGGGATACCAGCGGGTGTGTTTTCCTCAGCACCGCTTAGTGACAGGGTGGAAGCTCTGTACAGCAAAGGGTCATCAAAAATCTTATTTGAAACAGCACTGAATTCATTCGAGGGTTTTTTTAATGGGAAATCTGTAGGTGAGTCAGTTACAGGAGAAAGTTTGAATACTTATTTGAATTTCCTAAATGAGATTAGCGGAGGTGAAGATTTGACCACCCTCATAAATAATCAATTTGCGTCTGTGCGCACAGTCTCCGCTGAGCTGAACGATGACTTTGAAGTGCAGGTAACGATGGACAACAACAAAATGCTGGCAACTTATGATGAGCTTCAAAAGAATGTGGTCTACTTAAAAGTGGATATGCTTCAAGCGTTAAGCATTCGCGTTGATTTTGTAGATGCGGATGGTGATTAGACTAGATTAAAGAAATGAAATCGTGAACAGGATTAACACCTATTTAGATAAAGAAACTGAGGCTGCTCCATTGGCAGCCTTTCGTATTTTCTTTGGTGTGATGATGTTTGCAAGCATCGTTCGGTTCTGGGCAAACAGTTGGATTCAAAAACTGTACATAGATCCATCTTTTTTCTTTTCGTACTATGGTTTTGAATGGGTTAAGCCACTTGGAAACTACACCTATCTGTTGTTCGTAATCTGCGCAGTTACTTCTTTGATGATAGCAGTTGGATTTAAGTATCGTTTTGCCATCATTACTTTTTTTCTAACGTTCACCTACATCGAACTGATGGATAAGACTACTTATCTCAACCACTACTATTTCATTAGTATTCTCAGTTTTCTGATGATTTTCTTACCGGCTTCTGATTATTTTTCAGTGGACGCAAAGAAGGGGATTTCGTACCAGCGAATACCAAGATGGACTGTTGACGCCATCAAGATTTTGCTAGCCATCGTCTATTTCTATGCGGGATTGGCCAAACTCAATTCTGACTGGCTCATTGAAGGAATGCCATTGAAGATCTGGCTGCCGTCAAGATATGATTTGCCAATACTTGGAGATATTCTGCACAAAGAGTGGGTAATCTATGCATTCAGCTGGGGTGGAGCCATATATGACCTTAGTATTCCTTTCCTTCTTTTCTGGAAACGAACTCGCATGTTGGCCTTTGCTTTGGTGGTTATTTTTCATGTGTTAACTCGAATGCTATTTCCTATCGGAATGTTTCCGTACATCATGATTGTAAGCGCGTTGATCTTCTTTGATTCGGGATTACATCACAAGATTCTCAACACGATCGCTACTCTCTTTCGATTTACTAAATCCTCATTTGATACGGGACTTGTGCACCTGAGAAAGAGCATGTTTCTGAAAAGGTTGAGCATGACTGTAATTGTTGTTTTCTTTGCGGCTCAATTGCTGATTCCCTTCAGATACATGCTCTATCCGGGAGAACTTTTCTGGACAGAGGAAGGATTTCGATTTTCATGGAGAGTGATGCTGATGGAAAAAGCAGGCTATGCAAATTTTAGAATAGTGAGCCCGGAAACCGGACAACAGTTTTACGTAGACAACAGCGATTTCCTGACTCCATTTCAGGAAAAGCAAATGTCTTTTCAACCTGACTTTATTCTGGAGTATGCGCGGTATTTATCAGAACATTTTCAGTCGCAGGGTCATGGTGAAATTGAAGTTCACGTAGAAAGCTATGTTGCGCTGAATGGGAGAAGAAGCCGACCATACATTGACCCAAACGTCAATCTTGCCACTCTTGATGAATCATTTAAACCTAAAACCTGGATTTTACCATTCAATGATGAGATTAAAGGTTTATAGTTTGATTCTGATCTTGCTCTTCTTTGGAGCATCGGCGAAGGCTAACTACAGCCTTTCAGGAACGGTTGTAGATGCCGTTACTGGCAGACCCATTTCTAATGCAGAGGTGTATAACGAAACGGAGAAATTGCTCGTTTCGACCAATTCTAATGGGTTTTTTGAAATGAAAAATCTTGATTCGGGAACCTACACCATCGTAGTGGTTTCGCTGGAGTATGAGACATTGAATAAGACAGTGGAGGTACTCGGAGATGTGGTTTTGACAATTCCAATGAATGAATTTTCCCAGGAACTTTCAGAAGTTGTTATTAGCCAGAAAAAAGAGGAAATCTTTGCTCTCAACCGACTTAAGCCTGTCGAGGGAACCGCCATTTATGCCGGTAAAAAAACAGAAGTTGTTTTGCTTGATCAAGTGGTCGGAAATGCAGCTGCCAACAATGCCAGACAGATTTATTCGCAGGTGGTTGGCTTGAATATCTACGAGAGTATTGATGCTGGACTGCAGTTGAATATCGGGGGACGTGGACTCGACCCGAATAGAACAGCGAATTTCAACACCCGCCAGAATGGCTATGATATAAGTGCGGATGTCCTTGGCTATCCAGAGAGTTACTATACACCTCCTGCTGAAGCGCTGAGCGAAATTCAGGTAATTAGAGGAGCAGCTTCTCTTCAGTATGGAACTCAATTTGGAGGACTCATAAACTTCAAAATGAAACCACCATCTGATAAGCTTATTGAATTTACAACAAGACAATCTATTGGTTCTTTTGGATTGTTCAATTCCTTTAATAGTCTAAGCGGGACAAAAGAAAAGTTCAGCTACTACACATACTACAACTATAAACAAGGAGATGGTTTTAGACCGAGTTCATCTTTTGAATCGAATAATTTTTTTGGAAGCTTCGGATTCCAATTCAATGAAAAAACCAAGCTGACGTTTGAAACTACATATCTCAGTTACCTGGCTCAGCAACCTGGAGGCTTGACGGATACTCAGTTCAAACAAGATCAAACGTTTAGCAATCGAAATCGAAATTGGTTTGATGTGAATTGGAAACTCTTTGCACTTAAGCTGGAGCATAAACTCTCGACAGCCACTCAGCTAAGTCTCAATGTATTTGGTCTCAATGCAAGTCGGAAGGCAGTCGGTTTTAGAGGAAATCCATCTTCGCTTAATACGAACCCTATTACTGACGAAGACGAGCTGAACTCGGATGGGTCATACGTTTTTCCCAGGGATGTAATCGTTGGTAAATTCCAAAACTGGGGAGCAGAAGGACGCTTACTTTCTCGCTATCAGCTGAGCGGAAAAGATGCTGTCTTTTTATTAGGAGCAAAAGTGTATCGTGCAAACAACAAAAGTCAACAAGGGCCAGGGACTGATGGGAGTGATGCTAATTTCGATTTTGCAAATACACAATTCCCTGACTATCCAAATCAATCGAGCTTCAAATTTCCGAATGCCAACCTTGCATTTTTTGGAGAACACATCTTTTTCTTAAGTGATAAATTTTCCGTTACTCCGGGATTTCGATTTGAACATATTTCGACAGAAAGCGATGGAAGCTATACGCAAGTAAATTTTGATAATGCTGGGAATCCTATCTCCAATGAGGTTTTGTCCGATAATCGAGAACTGGATCGTAATTTTTTGCTTCTTGGACTTGGGGTCAGTTTTGAGCCAACTGAGAATCTTGAGATCTACGCAAACATTTCTGAAAATTACCGCTCCGTCACCTTTAGCGATATTCGAGTTGTAAATCCTTCTTTCATAATTGATCCGAACATTTCTGATGAGAAAGGCTACACGTTTGATTTGGGAATCCGGGGGAAATGGAATGAGTTTATCTCCTACGATATTGGCGGATTTGGCCTTCTATACGATGATCGAATTGGGATTGTGTTTGATGATCGAGCCAATCGAGTTCGAAAGAACATTGGTAAAGCGCTCATCTACGGGTTGGAGGTTTTTTCAGACGTTAATCTCGCGAAGGCCATAAGCATTGAAAATAGTCAATACAAATTCAATTGGTTCATTAATGCAGCAGTTACCGGATCTGAGTACGTTGCTTCTGAGGAAAATAATGTGAAGGGCAAGGAAGTCGAATTCATCCCAAATTTGAATTTGAAATCCGGCCTTCATTTCGGGTACAAAAATTTACTAGGAAGCCTCCAATTTACGAGAGTCTCCTCGCAGTTCACTGACGTGGAAAATTCGACAACAGCACCAGAGGGTGACAGCCGAAATGGCTTGATAGGATCCATTCCTTCGTATCAAATCATGGATTTGTCCTTTTCCTACACTGTTAAGAAAATCAAGCTGGAAACAGGCGTTAACAATCTTCTTGACGAAACATACTTTACACGTAGAGCCACTGGATATCCGGGGCCAGGAATCATTCCGTCTGAACCCCGCAGCTTTTACTTGACCCTACAATTCAAAATCTAAATGAATAAATTCAAAAGCACTTTTCTTGTTGGCCTCGTAGCTATCACTCTTTTTCAATGCAGTCAAAGTGAACAAAAGAAGGAATATGAAAGCTACCCGGTTCTGGAAACCATGGGTTATTATCAGCGATTTTCTCACAAATTGTGGTTGGCTGGTACGAACGAAAACTGGGAGTTGGCTGACTTCTACACGCATGAATTAGAAGAAGTGACAGAACGTTTGATTGAAGGTGACCTCATCCATGATGATTACAACCTAAGTAATCTTTCAGAGTCTCTTTTCCTTCCCAAAATAGAGAAAGTTGAGGAGGCGATTAAGGAAAAAGATGAGGTGCTTTTCCGAGAACATTATGAACTAATGCTTAGTGGCTGTAACCTGTGCCATCAGGCAACGCAACACGCTTTTATTCGGATTTCTATCCCAACGGATACTATGACTTTCAACCAGGTTTTCTAATGACAAAAATCAATTAGAATAATACTAAATAAGCTTGTCTAGTTACCCATTCAAAGGTAGGTTTGCAGTCTATTTAGAATCTATCTAAATAAGGAGTGTTAAATGAATAGTACTGCTTTAAAGCCACGTGTATCTAAACTTTATGAGGAATACCTTTTGAAAAAGAAGGGTAAGAAAGTGAAGGACGAATGCTGCTTTAAGTACACGAAAAAGAAAGGCAAGTACTGCAAATCATGTCCAATTTTATACACCAGGTGTAAATGATTCAAGAGGAAGTTTTTAGCACGAAAAGTGCAGCCATAATTCAATGTGAGTCCACAGACTCCTTCTTGCTTCGATTTGATCAAAACGAGATCTCATTCAAGCTTTGCGATCTTTTTACATTCAGGAAGCGAATAATGGAACTTGACGTAGTTGAGCTTTTGGATTGCGACTCACCGGATATGGAAATCATACATCTTCCCCACTGTGATCGCTTTTTAATATTAAGTATCTTGGAGGTTTTGGAATTTAGAGAGCTTCTAAATGGAACCTTTGATACATTAGCATTAAACAGCGCAATTCAGAAAATTCTGCGCAAGGGAGTTTTTAATTTCTAACGATAATAGAAAACCGATGAAAGATATATTGAGAAGACACCACGTATTGAAAGACGAAATTGTCGAAATTCTGAACAAGCAAGTAAAGATTGAAGCACACTCTTCAGCTGCTTACCTGGCAATGGCAGGATGGTGTGACGTACGAGGTTACGATAACAGTGCGGAATTTTTCTTCAAGCAATCAGATGAAGAGAGAAAGCATCAGCTCAAACTCTTTCATTATTTGGCGGACATGGAATGCGATGCTATTTCTCCGTCGGTATCTGACTCTCAGCATGACTTTGGAACCCTGCGAGAAGTCTTTGAAAAAGCGCTTGAAATGGAGATTGCTGTATCCGACGCAATCCATGAAATTGTTGGGGAATGCAGGAAATACAATGACATTGCCACAGAAGAGTTCATGCGTTGGTTTGTGCAGGAGCAAATAGAGGAAGAGTACATCGCACGACGCGCACTCGAATTGTTTGATGTACTAGGAGAAGATAAAATTGCTCTTGGAATGTTCGAAGAGAGAATTTTGGACATTTCCTACGACGACAATTAGGTGCTCTCCCAACTAGTAAGGAATTGATACGGCTCTCATTTTGGGAGCCTTTTTTGTTTGGCGAGGAAATCCCAGAGAACAACCCCCATACTCACAGAAATATTGAGAGAGTGTTTGGTGCCGTATTGTGGAATTTCTAAGACTGCGTCAGCTGTGAGGACAACCTCGTCCTTGACACCAAACACTTCATTACCGAAAACGAAGGCGTATTTTTTTTCTTGATCAGGTGTGAAATCCAGTAACGACTGACTTTCATCCGCCTGCTCCACGGCGACAACTATAAAACCCTCATTTTTCATGTTCGAAATCAAAGATTCAATTTCTTCAACATGTTCCCAGTTTACTGTATCCTGGGCACCTAATGCTGTTTTGTTGATTTCCCTGTGAGGAGGAGTGGCTGTAATGCCGCATAGAAAGATCTTTTCAATCCCAAACGAGTCACCTGTTCGGAAAGTAGAGCCAACATTCATCGCACTACGAACATCATCAAGGACAATAACGCAATTGAGTTTTGCAGAATTTTTGAATTCTTCTGGCGTCAATCGATTCAGTTCATCGTTCTTAATTTTTCTCATTTGGTCTTAATTCTTCCCTTCTTAACATAGTCGCTCGAGGTTGTTGATTCTTTGTTGGTAAAAACTCTTTTTTCAATAATTATCTCCCAATTTAATCGGGTAATATTGCCATAAAATTAACTCCAACCCACTGCATGGCAGGCACCAGTACAAAAGGCATAGAAACTCCCCTGATGAAGCAGTACAATGCGATTAAAAGCAGGTACCCTGGAGCGCTGCTGCTTTTTAGAGTTGGAGACTTCTACGAAACCTTTGGGGAGGATGCGGTTAAGGCCAGCAAAACACTGGATATCGTTCTAACGAAACGAGCAAACGGCTCTGCATCCGAGATGGAACTGGCTGGATTTCCTCACCATTCAATGGATACTTATCTTCCAAAATTGGTACGTGCGGGGTATCGGGTTGCTATCTGTGATCAACTTGAAGATCCAAAAGGGGTAAAAGGAATTGTAAAAAGAGGTGTAACGGAGCTCGTTACTCCCGGGCTCTCGCTCAACGACAACGTTCTCGAACAGAAAAAGAATAATTATCTGGCCTCTTTGTTTAAGACAAAGGAAACATGCGGGGTTGCTTTTCTTGATCTTTCAACGGGAGAATTCATGGTTTCCTCTGGCTCAGATGAGTACGTTGATAAACTGATTCAGGGGTTTCAACCCTCCGAGATTGTCTATGCGAAAAGTACAAGAGATTGGTTTCAGGAGCAGTACAGCGACAGTTACTCCTCGTATGCTCTGGAAGACTGGATTTTTACTCAGGACTATGGGTATGAAAAACTGACGAGTCAGTTCAAAGTAAAAAATCTTAAAGGATACGGGATTGAAGATCTAAGTTCGGGAGTCATAGCAGCAGGTGCAGTTCTTTTTTATCTGGACGAAACAGAGCACCGCCAGACCGATCACATCAGTTCGATTTCCCGGATTGATGAAAACAAATATGTCTGGCTCGACCGTTTTACCGTCCGAAATCTGGAATTGGTACTTTCCACACAACCTGACGGTGTATCGCTTCTGGATACACTGAATGCGACACTCACACCGATGGGCGGACGAATGTTGAGAAAATGGATGGTGCTTCCTTTGAAAAGCAAATCGGAAATCGATGAGCGTCTAAACATTGTGGAGACGCTGATCAAGAATGAGGAACTTGGTGACATTACTCAGGATCACCTGGAGCAGATTGGAGATTTGGAGCGACTGGCCGGGAAGGTGGCGACTAGCAGAATCAACCCAAGAGAACTCCTCCAACTAAAAAAGAGCCTTAGCAACATTCAGCCAATTAGTGAAGCGATAAAAAAAGTAAAGCCTTTTAAAGGGTTTCATGCTGCGCTGGATCCATGCACTGAGTTGATTGATCGACTGGAGAAGGAAATTAGCGACGATGCGCCGTTGCTGCTCCATCTTGGAAATGTAATTGCAGATGGTGTAGATAAATCGCTGGATGAACTCAGGAAGATTTCTACTTCTGGAAAAGGATATCTCGAGGATATTCGCAATCGAGAAATTGAACGAACCGGTATTTCCTCGTTGAAAATCGCTTACAACAAGGTCTTCGGATACTATCTGGAAGTATCCAATACCCACAAAGACAAAGTCCCGGAAGAGTGGATCAGAAAGCAGACATTGGTCAACGCTGAGCGCTACATCACTGAGGAATTAAAGACATACGAAGAGAAAATTCTGAATGCCGAATCGCAGATTCATGTGATTGAGCAAAACCTGTTCAATGAAGTTGTGGGCTTTGCAAAAACCTACATCGATGGTATTCAGACAAATGCAAGAGTAATTGCTCAGATCGATTGTCTGTCCTGCTTTGCACATCAGGCTACAAAACACAACTATTGCAAGCCTTCGATTTCCGACGATAAATCTCTGGACATAAAGGAGGGACGTCACCCCGTAATTGAGCGTACGCTCGCTTCCGGTGAGGAATACATTCCCAATGATATTTTCCTGGACAATGAATCGCAGCAGGTGATGATTATCACCGGCCCTAATATGGCTGGTAAATCCGCCCTTTTGAGACAGGTGGCCTTGATCACTTTGATGGCACAGATGGGAAGTTTTGTGCCTGCGGGATACGCAAAGATCGGACTGGTCGACAAAGTGTTTACACGGGTTGGAGCTTCCGATAACTTGTCACGGGGCGAATCGACCTTTATGGTGGAGATGACAGAGACAGCTAGCATTCTCAACAATTTAAGTGATCGCTCCTTAGTGTTGATGGATGAGATCGGACGAGGCACGAGTACGTATGACGGAATATCTATCGCGTGGTCGATTGTAGAGCATTTGCACAACCACCCAAAATTCAAGGCCAAGACTTTGTTTGCCACGCATTACCATGAACTGAATGAACTAGCCAAAGACCTACCTCGAGTCAAGAACTTCAACGTGTCTGTCAAAGAACTCGAGAACAAGGTGATCTTCATGCGAAAACTTGTGGAGGGCGGTAGTGAACACAGCTTCGGTATTCATGTCGCGCAAATGGCCGGTATGCCCAATGAGATTGTGATTAGAGCCAATGACATTCTGAAACACCTTGAGAAAGAAAAACTGGCGGACTCTGATAGGGACAAATTGCAGGAAATGCCAGTAGAGCAGTTTCAGATGAATTTGTTTGAAGCAGATCCACGATTTGAGAAAGTGCTTGAGATCTTAAGAAATGTAGACATCAACGCTACCTCTCCCGTGGAAGCATTACTCAGGCTCAATGAGATGAAGGAATTGCTTAAAAATAAAACCTAAGAGAAATCATTGTGAAATTGTACGCAAGTGATAACTTTGCATTCCTTTTCCAAACGAGGAAAAACAAGCGAGAGTAGCTTCCCGATAGCTATCGGGAGTAGAGCACAAGAAAGATTGATCTTTCAAAGCTCTGGAAGCTACACTCAAACAAGCGAGAGTAGCTCAGCTGGTAGAGCACGACCTTGCCAAGGTCGGGGTCGCGGGTTCGAATCCCGTCTCCCGCTCAGACAGAAATGTCATGCCGCACCTGCCTATGCCGTTAGGCAGGCTAGATGCGGCATCTTTTTTTGTAGACACCATGCCTTGGTGGTGGAATTGGTAGACACGCAGGACTTAAAATCCTGTGGCCGTTAGGCCGTGCGGGTTCAAGTCCCGCCCGAGGTACAAAGACCCCTGTTAACTTATTAGTTTTCAGGGGTCTTTTTGTTTGCCTGGATTTCAATCACACTTGCATTTCCAATTATATGTACCTACATTTAATTTCCATACATATAAATTAACTAATCATGAAAGGAATAGTAGCAGCAAAGGAACCAATAGCCGTAGAGCTCGAAGCAGGTAAGACATACGCGTGGTGTTCATGTGGTTCATCAACTAGTCAACCCTTTTGCGACGGGTCTCACAAGGGAAGTGAATTTCAGCCTAAAGTTTTTCAAGCCGAAGAAACAAAGACAGCGTATCTCTGTCAATGCAAGCAGACAGATAACCCCGGATTTTGTGACGGCACACACAAAGGTCTTTAAAGTAGCACCACTTTTTCGTAGGTATTTCCGCTAGTGTAATTGGTGGTTTGCAATAGAGCATTATTAAATAGCTTTATTCCACACTAACTCAAAACACAGCGATTATGAAAACTTCATCACTGACCCTCGGGGTCATTTTGACCCTATTTGCGCTCTTACTGGATGCCCAACCTCTCTGGTTAAGATCATCTTCAATTTCTCCCGATGGCTCACAAATAGCCTTTTCGTACAAGGGTGACATCTATCTCGTTCCAAGCAACGGAGGCACCGCCATTCCGCTCACCCTGGATGCATCTTATGAATACATGCCGGTGTGGTCCAACGACGGGGAGTCCCTGGCTTTTGCCTCTGATCGGTACGGAAATTTTGACATTTATATCACGACTCTGGATGGTGGGGATCTTAAGCGATTAACATTTCATTCCTCCGACGATATGCCGGCCACCTTTAGCCCGGACGATAATCAGGTTGTATTCAATTCATGGCGTGTAGACCTTGCGAAGTATGCCCAATTCCCCAACAGTCGTATGCCTGAGCTCTATGCCGTACCAACTACAGGGGGTAGACCAGTTACGGTCCTTACAACACCATCAGAAGAAGTGAAATACAACAAGGCTGGAGATAAAATCTACTATCAGGATCGCAAGGGATATGAAGACCCGTTCAGGAAACACCATGTCTCTTCGATTACAAGAGATCTGTGGGAGTATGATCAGAAATCAAAGAAACACACACAGCTAACCACCTTTGAAGGGGAAGATCGGAGTCCACTGCTCAGCCCGGACGAGCAATCCCTGTACTATCTCTGTGAGGAAAGCGGTTCATTCAATGTTCACAAGCTGGATTTAGCTTCAGGCAACTCAAGCAAGCTGACGTCCTTTGATAGACACCCGATTCGATACCTTTCTATCAGTAGTGATGGCCTGATGAGTTTTAGCTACAACGGCGAATTGTACACCATGAGGGAAGGTCAAACCCCATCAAAGGTGGCCATTCAAATTACCAGTATCCGTCAAAATCTGGAAAGAGAAACATTGTCCGTTTCTTCAGGAATTACGGAGATGGAGATTGCACCCAGTGGAAAGGAATTTGTCTTTGTAAAGCGTGGCGAAGTATTTGTTTCTTCAGTGGACGGCGGTACTACCAAGCGAATTACAAATACTCCCGAACAAGAACGATCCGTGAGCTTCAGCCCTGATGGCAGATCCATTGTTTATGCCGGGGAGAGAAATGGTGCCTGGAACATTTATGAATCGAAGATCATGGATGAAGAAGAACCCTATTTTTTCGCTTCTACCCTGATCAACGAATCGGCGCTAGTGGCAACCACTGCGATGGAATTTCAACCACTGTATTCACCGGACGGGAAAAAGGTCGCATACCTGGAAGATAGAACGACACTTAAAGTTGTTGATCTCAGTTCAAAAGCATCCGAAACAGTGCTTCCGGAGCTGAGCAACTATTCATACTCGGATGGCGACATATTCTTCAGCTGGTCACCTGACAGCAAATGGATTGCTTCCGACATCATTATGCCGAGACAGTGGATTGGAGAAGTTGGCATTGTTAACGTTGCTACGAAGCAGGTAACAAACATTACGAAAAGTGGCTATTCTGATAGCAGCCCAAGATGGGCAGCAGACGGGAGTATGGTGTATTGGTTTTCCAATCGCGACGGCATGAAAAACCATGGCAGCTGGGGCTCCGAGTCTGATATCTACGGTGTGCTCCTGACGCAGGAAGCATACGATCGCTATCAGCTAAACAAAGAAGAGAAAGAGCTGGCGGATGAAGAAAAAGAGGAGGACGAAGAAGAGGATGAACCTAAGGGAAAAGACAAAGGGAAAGTAGCGATAGAAGAAGACAAAGACAAAGTTGATCCGGTTGAAATCGACTTTACCGATCTCATTAAGAGAAGGGTAAAGCTAACCGTTCACTCATCTCGACTAAGTGACGCTATTTTGTCGAAGGACGGAGAAAAACTCTACTACCTCGCACGCTTTGAAGGTGGAGCAGATCTTTGGATGACGAAGCTCAGAAGCAACGAAACCAAGCTGCTGACGAAGTTAGGTGCTCGTGGAGCTGGTTTGATCCTCGACAAGGAAGGCAAGTCAATCTACGTGATCGCAGATGGGAAAGCTTCCAAAATAGATGCAGAAAAAGGAAGCAAGAAAGGGATGGATTTCCGAGGCGAGATGGAACTCAAGCAGACAGGCGAATATACCTACATGTTTAACCACATGTGGCAGCAGGTCAAAGACAAGTTCTATGTAAAAGATCTCCACAATGTAGATTGGGAAGGATACAAAACAGACTACGCGAGATTCTTACCTCACATCACCCACAACCGTGATTTTTCTGAATTGATGAGCGAACTACTTGGTGAGCTCAACGCATCACATACTGGGTGTCGCTTTCGACCGAATCTTCCTTCCTCAGATCAGACTGGATCCCTTGGACTTTTCTTCGATGAGAGCCATACAGGCACAGGACTTAAAGTAGCCGAGGTGTTGAAAGATGGACCTTCAGATAAGAAGGAAGTCGGGATAACCGCTGGAATGATCATAGAAAAAATTGATGGCGTGACGCTGTCACCTTCTGTCAATCAATACGAAGTGATGAACCGAACAGGAGGATCGAAAATTCGGCTGTCAGTGTACGATCCTTCCGGGAAGAGCAGATTTGATCGTGTAGTGAAACCGATCACCAGAGGCCCGGAATACAACCTGCTCTACGAACGCTGGGTTGACAATAGGAAGAAGGAAGTTGCTGAAGCATCCGACGGCAAGATCGGATACGTCCACGTTCGGGGCATGAACAATCCGAGCTTCAGGACAGTATTTGAGGAGGTACTTGGTGAGCATTACGACAAGGAATCGTTAATCGTCGACACACGCTCCAATGGTGGAGGTTGGCTGCACGATGATCTTGCGACGTTTTTGAGCGGTAAGGCCTACTTGCGATTCATGCCACGTGGCCAGGACCTGGGCACAGAGCCGCAGTTCAAGTGGACAAAATCCACGGCCGTTCTTGTCGGCGAAAGCAACTATTCCGACGCGCACATGTTTCCCTACACTTACAAGGCACTTGGTGTTGGCACCACCATCGGGATGCCTATTCCCGGTACCGGTACTGCAGTATGGTGGGAAAGACAAATTGATCCGTCACTCGTTTTTGGAATTCCACAGGTTGGGATGGTCGATGTGGATGGTGACTACCTGGAAAACAAGCAGTTGGAGCCGGACATCAAGGTCAAGAACAGCTATGAAATGCTGGCTGAAGGTAAAGATGAGCAGCTTTTGAAGGCTGTGGAAGTGTTGCTACAGGAGAAGGCAACCAAACCGGAAGACGCAACGATCGATACAGTTGAGGGAAAAGGTAACTAGACTTTACAGAGGAATTTGAGCACCACGGGTGGACCTGTTTCACAGGTTAACCCGTCGGGCTGTCGGTAGTCGCCGGCAGCGCAAGATCCATTTCGGGCTCCAACAATACCTCCATCCCTGGTGCGCGTTCCCGTGAGATTTAGAAATCCCGTTCAAGTTGGATGGGATTTTCTTTTATGCATTCTTGCACTTGATACGGTGTCTTTTTAAGAGTAAACCATGAAAATTTTGTGATGGAGTTAGTGAGAAGTGCCTTTCAGTTTTTCTAAAGCTACTAGCTTTAATCCCTGAGTATGTAAATGACCTTTTTGAGAAATATTGATCGATCATTCAAATGAACTTAGAAGAAATAAAATCCAACCTTGACCTCACATGGGAGGTCGTGAGTAAAGCGGAGCAAAAATTTGCAACGACACCAATTCTTGGCTCGAACGATCCGGAGGAAATCAAAGCTGCACTTGATGGAGACTTCCCCTCATCCTCACAGTCATTTGATAATGTGCTTGCCGATTTTGAATCTCAAATTTTGCCGTATTTGAATCGAAATACAGATGTACGATTCGGAGCCTACATCACTGGAAGTGGTACTCGCGTTTCTGCACTGGCCGAATTTATCAAAGCATTCTTCAATCAGAATGGACTCAAGTGGAACAACTCACCCATTGCCTCGGAATTGGAGCAGCTGGTCATCCTGTGGATTTCTGAGTTCGTAGGACTCCCAGCGTTCAATACTGGAATTCTGACCTCAGGCGGCTCCATGTCCAACCTTATGGCCATTCACTTTGCCCTGGCTTCAAAATTTCCCGGAAGAGAAATGAAGGGACTTTTTTCAGAAAAACCCTTCACCATTTACTGTTCCAATCAAACACACTCAAGCGTAGATCGCGCTATGATTTTTTTGGGCTTAGGTAGAGATTACCTACGAAAAATTGATGTGAATGAGCAGTATGAAATAGACGTGCAGCAACTCGAGGAAGTAATCAAAAGCGATGTAGATAATGGGTTTCAGCCACTCATGCTAATTGGTAATGCAGGCACCACCAACACCGGAAGTCTGGATGATCTGGTGTCGTTGGCTGGGATCGCAAAGGAGCATAACCTTTGGTATCACGTAGATGGGGCATACGGACTTCCCGCTCGGAGATTACCAGAGCTCACGGAAGAATTCGATGGAATTGAACAGGCAGACTCCATTACGATTAACCCTCATAAGTGGATGTACGTCACCTTCGAAGCAAGCTGTGTGCTACTGAAAGAAATTCCAAATGCTATAAACTTTTCTCCTGATTACCTCTTTACCGAAGATCCTGGGTTGCGATGGGAATCGTCAGAACATACCATCGAACTATCAAAAGAGTTTCGAGCTTTAAAGATCTGGTTCACAATGAAGTATTACGGAGCTGCTCAATTGACAAGTTTTGTAAAACACGACATTGAACTGATCACATACTTGGCGGACCTACTAAAGAAATCGCCAAAAATTGTGATAGAACCACATCATCCGCTATCTATTCTCTGTTTCCGTTGGGCTGATCCGAATTTGTCGAAAGACGAGAATGAAGCCATCAACATTGCAGCTGTACGATCGATTGAGTCCAAGGGAAACATCTTCATCACAGGCACGAAACTGCATAAAAAGACTCATTTAAGAGTGTACTATGGGAATCCCGAGCGGACAGAGCAAGACGTGGAAGCAATGGCTGCAGAGGTAATTTCTGTATTCGAAGAACTCTCTTAACATGCTTTATTGAAAGAAATTTGAGAAAAATGAAACTCTTTTATTCCTTTCATCGTAATATTGCGATATGGGAATAACAAAGTCGGATCTATTTAGTGAGGAGCAGAATGAATTGGCACTATTGGCCAAGGCGTTTGCGCATCCGGCCCGTATTGCCATTTTGGAATACCTTCTGAAAGCCAATCAATGTATAAACAGTGATTTGGTAGTGGAACTGGGTTTAGCTCAAGCGACGATTTCGCAACACTTAAAAGAATTGAAGTCGATTGGATTGATCCAGGGGACAGTAGAGGGGACCTCGATGTGTTACTGCATAAATACTGAAGTATGGAATGTAGTAAAAGAGAGAATGGAGAAGCTTTTCGAGAAACATGATGCCAATGCTGGCTGCTGCTGACTTTTTTTGACTTCATTCATCGTAATATAGCAATGAACAAATGAATCTAAATAATTAAATTTCAAAACAATGGAACAGAAAACAATTTTCCCGCGAACACATATTTCGCTTTATGTAAAGTCTATTGACAACACCGTGGATTTTTACACTAAATTTTTCAATACACCGGCGGCAAAAGTGGAAGCGGGCTATGCCAAGTTTGAGTTGGATGCACCTGCCCTGACCATCTCCTTTGTAGAAAGCAAGGAAGTTGCGAAACCACTGCATTTTGGGCATCTCGGAATTCAGGTGAAGACCAAAGAAGAGTTGAATGACAAATTGAATCTGGCAAGAGGTCAGAAAATTGTGGAACTCGAAGAAATGGGAACAGCTTGCTGCTATGCCATTCAGGATAAATTTTGGGTAGCAGATCCGGATGGATATGAATGGGAAGTCTACCATTTCATCTCTGACGACGCTCGAATGGGAAGCAAGGCTGACGCGGAAGGCGAAGCTTGTTGCTCTCCGGCAGAGAAAGAAGGAGCAGCTGCTTGTTGTTAAACTTACCGTGAAGAGCACGAAGGTTCACAAAGTCTCTAGGTAATAGTGGGCTTTGTGAAAACTTTGTGTCCTTTGCATTTTAACTCTTAAAGCCGGTGAAACTCAATCCTGACCTTGAAAAGTACATTACTTTACTAAAGCCAGAATTAGATCTGATTGATACTGGTCGGAAGGAACTCCTGCTGTCTGTTACAGAATATGTACGTACTTCTTCTCACCCCAGACTCAATTTCATTTGTACTCACAATTCCAGAAGAAGTCACCTCGGACAAATTTGGGCACAAACAGCCGCTGCCTATTTCGATGAGGAAGTGGTAACATTTTCGGGAGGAACGGAGGCAACAGTTTTTCACCCAAACGCTATCGCAGCCCTGAAAAGAGCAGGTTTTGAAATTGAAGCTTCTGATGAGACAAATCCCAGGTACTCCGTCAGATTCTCAAGGCAAGCAGATCCCCTGGTCTGCTTCTCGAAGAAGTACGATGATGAGCCAAACCCGAAAAGTGATTTTGCAGCTATCATGACTTGCTCAGAAGCTGATCAGGAATGCCCAATTATCCCTGGAGTATCGGAACGCATCAAACTCCTGTACGAAGATCCCAAGATTGCCGACGGAACATCTGAAGAAGCTTCAAAATACGACGAGAGATGCCGCCAAATAGCCACTGAAATGTTATATGTTTTTTCAAAATTAAAAGAGGCTTAGAATCGAATCTTATTTGATGTAATCTTGTTTTAACTCAAACAAGAAATTATGCCAATTCCCAAGCATCTTTCTCTCACCATTCCAGACTCAGATCTTCCCAGAATTGTCATTATTGGCGGTGGATTCGGTGGACTGAAATTGGCCAAGGGGCTGCGAAAAGCAAAGGCTCAAGTCGTCTTGCTGGATCGAAATAATTTTCATACGTTCCAGCCGCTGCTTTATCAGGTAGCCACCGCTGGACTAGAACCAGATTCCATCGCAGGACCTTTGAGAAAGTCGTTCGAGGGTAATCCAAATTACTTTTTCCGTATGGTCAAGGTTACCGGAATTGACGCTGCCAAGAATGAAATTGAGACGGCAGTTGGTAACCTTTCCTATGATTATCTGGTGATTGCGAACGGGTCTGTGACCAACTATTTTGGAAATGATGAGATGAAAAAGAAAGTGCTACCACTCAAGCGAATTGTGCACGCTTTGAATCTGAGAAGTCATATCCTGCAAAATTTTGAACAAGCAGTACTCACCAAGGATCAAAGTAAGTTGCAACAGATGATGAATATTGTGGTTGTAGGAGGCGGACCAACGGGAGTGGAGGTTTGTGGTGCCCTTTCAGAGTTGAAGAAACACATTCTACCAAAGGACTATCCGGATTTGGATTTTTCACAAATGAGCATTCATCTGATCGAAGGAACTGGACGCCTTTTAAATGGAATGAGTGATGCCTCAGGTGAGAATTCGCTCAAGTATATGGAGCGATTGGGAATTAACGTCAAACTAAATACCCGAGTGGAAGGATATGAAAACGACGTAGTACAGCTAAGTGATGGATCAATTGAAAGCTCAACAGTGATATGGTCTGCCGGTGTACGTGGCAATATACTTGACGGAATGGATGCCAGTTCGATTGAACGAAGCAGAATCTTGGTTGATGAATTCAACCGCGTCAAGGGATCGGACAACATTTTTGCTATCGGAGATGTAGCGCTGATGCAGACAAAAGATTCTCCAAATGGCCATCCAATGCTTGCACCTGTAGCGATGCAACAGGGAACGCACCTAGCTGCTAATTTCAAAAAATATTTCAAAGAGAAAGAGATGCAGCCATTTAAATATCTGGACAAAGGATCTATGGCAACAATTGGAAAAAACAAAGCAGTTGTTGATATGCCAGGCGGCTTTCATGTCAAAGGGCTCTTGGCATGGCTTATCTGGATGTTCATTCATATTTTGTACTTAATCGGCTTTAGGAACAAACTGATAGCGCTGAACAATTGGGTCTGGAGTTATCTTACCTACGATAAAGGAACGAGATTGATTATTCGTACTTTCAATAGAAATTCAAGTAAGAGTTGAAGTTTTAAAATCTGAGTGTATAAAGTAGGCACTTAAGCTGGAAAGTGTTAATTATGGAATTTTGTGCCTGCAATTAACAATTCTTAACGCCGTAGATCATTACTTTTTTCCTTACTTCAAATCATTCTTCGCAAATTGCGCGCTTCTGATATTTTTGCACCGTTAAAAAATTCAATACATGGAAACTCAACCGATTGATAAAGACCTTCAAAAAGAACATCAGGTAAAGATTAGCCAGGTAGTCTCGGAAGTTGGAAAAGTGGTGATTGGCCAGGACTTTATGGTCACCAGACTTTTGGTGGGACTTTTTACTCAAGGTCATATCCTGTTGGAAGGAGTACCAGGAATTGCAAAAACGCTAACGGTCAACACGCTGGCGGACGTTCTGCATTTAGATTTTCAAAGATTACAATTCACACCAGACCTTCTTCCTGCGGATTTGGTGGGTACAATGATCTACAATCAACAGAAAGCAGAATTTGAAGTGAAGAAAGGACCAATCTTCGCTAATTTGATTTTGGCGGATGAAATCAATAGATCACCAGCCAAGGTGCAATCAGCTTTGCTGGAAGCCATGCAAGAGAAAACAGTTTCCATTGGGGACACTACCTACAAACTGGATCGCCCATTCCTTGTCATGGCAACTCAGAACCCAATTGATCAGGAAGGTACGTATCCGCTACCGGAAGCGCAAGTAGATAGGTTCATGCTGAAAGTTCATGTTGGATACTTGGATAAAGATGGGGAATTGGAGGTGATGCGTAGAATCGCTGACTTGTCATTTTCGCCTGATCCTAGGCCAGTTCTTACGAAAGAAGATATTTTCTCTATTAGAAATGAGATTAATCAGGTAACTGTTTCTGAATCCATCGAGAAATACATAATAGAGTTGGTTTTTGCGACACGTAATCCAAAGGAATACAAGTTGGATCACGAAGCGCAGTATATCCAGTTCGGCGCCTCGCCAAGAGCTTCTATCAACCTCAATCTGGCATCAAAAGCAATTGCCTTCTTCAATCAGCGTGATTATGTGTTGCCGGAGGATGTGAAGGAAATAGCGTCAGATGTTTTGAACCACAGAATCCTTCTTAACTACGAAGCTGAAGCAGATGGTGTCTCTACTCATGATATCATCCAGTCCATCCTTTCAAAGGTCCAAATCAGCAAATAGAGGCTTTCAGAGCACTATTTTAGCTCTCAGTTTACATTGAGATAACATTAGTAACAGCATCGTTACATCCACAGTCAATGGTTTAACTGTTTAGTAATACCATTTTTCATAGCTGTTAACATGTGGCATTCACTTTTGCGATAGAAATTAATCTAAATCGCATTAACAGAATGAAAAAGCTAACGGCTATCGCACTTTACCTCTCAGTATCACTTCTAATCGTATCATGTGGAAGTGATGATTCATTTGTTGTTCTTCCAGATGATAATGGATGTTCTGCTACAGAAATCGTTCACTCAGGTATCATCGCTGCAAGCGAAACCTGGTCATCAAATGAAATCCATATTTTAGGAGACAAAGTTGTGGTTGACGATGGAATCACGTTAACCATCGAACCAGGCACAATCATAAAAGGAGTTGAAGGCGAGGGTTCCTTGGCTTCAGCATTGATCGTCGCGAGAGGCGGAAGGTTGATTGCGGAAGGAACATCTTCGAATCCGATCATTTTCACATCCATTCTCGATGACATAGAAATTGCACAGAAGTCTGGTTCTAATTTATCCGAGGTTGACAATGGTCTATGGGGCGGATTGATCATCCTTGGAAAAGCACCTATCTCTGCCGATGCGAGTGAAGTACAAATAGAAGGAATACCTGCTGATGAAACATATGGCCTTTACGGAGGCAATTCTTCGAGCGATAATTCCGGCACAATCAGATACATATCTGTTCGACATGGCGGAACGCTTATCGGAGAAGGAAACGAGATCAATGGAGTCACTTTGGGAGGTGTAGGTAGCGGTACTATCATAGAATACGTGGAAGTGGTAGGAAACAAAGATGACGGCATCGAGTGGTTTGGTGGTAGCGTAAACGTTTCGAACGTGCTTGTTTGGGCTGCGGATGATGATGCATTGGACGTAGATCAGGCATATTCCGGGACAATAAACAATGCACTTGTTCTAGCATTTAGTGGCACAGACCATGCATTGGAGATCGACGGGCCGGAAGGAACTTTGGAAGGAAGCTTCACACTGTCAAATGCTACGCTGATCGGTGTGGATGATGAAATCGCTGACTTTAGAGATGGAGCCCGAGGCACACTAACTAACATCTATGTGACGGATTTTGTAAGTCCATTGGCTGATCTGGATTCAAACAATGAAGCTGACGGCGAAGGCGATGTCGAACTGGATGATAATGAAACCTCTGCAAATTATGCTTCTGGTGTCCTGAATTTCAGTGCATGGGAAATCAACCTTGCATCGGGAACTACCCTTGAAGACATATTTGCTGACAAGGCTGAAGTATCCACTTCTGGTATCGAGACTGACATTCAAAACTTTGCTACTTCAGTAACAGCGGGAACAAAAACAGTAGGAGTGGATCTGTCTATTTTTTCTAGCTGGACATATGCTTCCGAAAAGGGAAAAATAGTTGACATTCAATAGAGCAAAAAACGAACACAAACATTTTACACTCGCAGATACCTGCGAGTGTTTCTTAGTATAAGAACCTTAATAAATCAATGAAAATCTTAAACCTAATTTCTCTGGTATCATTCCTTCTTGCCGGAAGCGTCTCGGCCCAAAATGGAACTATCCGAGGTAAAATTATAGATGATACGAGCGGCGAAGAGCTAATTGGTGTTACGGTACTGATTAAAGGGACCACAAATGGTGCGATCACTGATCTGGATGGTGCGTTTGCGCTGTCAGTAGCTCCGGGAACGTATGACCTTCAAGTGTCATATGTTTCATTTGAAACGATTTCTATTACAGGCCTTGAGGTTCAATCAAGTCAGGTTGTGAACATTGACCAGGTGCGACTAAAGGAAGAAGTGTCGCAACTAGAAGAGGTGGTGGTGACAGCACAAATAATAAAGCAATCCGAAGCGGCTATCCTCACTGTAAAGAGAAAGTCTGCTAACCTTCTTGACGGTATTTCCGCGCAGAGTTTCCGGGAGATTGGTGATAGTGATGCTGCAGCCGCGGTCAAAAGAGTAACAGGTGTTTCTGTCCAAGACGGAAAATATGTCTACGTGAGAGGCCTCGGAGATCGGTATACAAAATCAATGCTGAATGGAATGGACATTCCTGGCCTTGATCCTGATCGAAACAACCTGCAGATGGATATTTTTCCCACGAATGTGTTGAGCAACATTATCGTGTACAAGTCCTTCACACCGGATCTCCCAGCGGATTTCACCGGAGGTGTGGTGAATATTGAGACAAAGGATTTTCCAGCAGAAAAGACCTTTGATGTCTCTGCTGGCGTTGGCTTCAACCCATCTATGCATTTCAACAGCGACTACTTAACGTATGAGGGAAGCGGTACAGATTGGCTTGGTCAGGACGACGGGACTCGAAGTTTGAAAGTGCATCCATTGGTGCAGGTTCCAAATCCAGTACTAGACAATCCACTTACGACTCAAGTAGCAAGAGCATTCAACAAAACATTGGCAGCAGAGAAAAAAACAAGCACACCTAACTTCTCATTAAGCAGTGGCCTCGGAAATCAATTTGATGTCAAGGGACTAACGGTAGGGTACAATGCTGCATTTTCTTATAGGAAGAATACCACTTTTTACGATCAGGCAGAAAATAACTCATACGTAAAACCAGACTTGGGAAATGAGTTTGAGTTACTGCTAAACAGACCTCAAAACGGTAGCCAGTCTGCAGATAGTCGCCTAATCAGTGGAATGTTTGGAGGAGCTGTGAAAACTGCAGGCTCGAAGTTCAAGGTTAATCTTCTGAAGATACAAAATGGAGAAACCAGAGCAGGTATTTTCAATGTCGGCTCCAGAATTTCCGGATCATGGGATGGAATCAAGCACAACCTTGAGTACACAGAGAGATCACTGACGAATTTACTAGTTGGAGGGGAGTATTCATTGAATGAGAATAATTGGAATATCAAATGGAACGTGTCACCGACGTGGTCTAAAATTGAAGATAAAGATGTTAGAAATACTCCTTTCAGAACGGATGGTGGAGGCTTCGAAATTGAGCCGAGTGAGTCCGGGGATCCAACGAGAATCTGGAGAAATCTGGATGAATCGAATATTGTCGGACGCTTTGATATCACAAAAAAGATCAATGTGCTGAACGGAGATGGTAAATTGAAATTCGGTAGCTATATCACCGCAAAAGAACGAGACTATCAGATCTTCAATTACCGATTGGTACTACGAGATCCAAACGGGAATATCCAATTGACTGGAGACCCTAATCAGCTATTGCTTGAGGAAAATATATGGACTGTCGATTCAGATCAAGGATCGTATCTTTTTGGAAACTTTGAAGTATCAAACACTTTCAATTCGAGACAAACGAACGTTGCTGTTTACGTCCAATCGGAGCTTCAAATTTCCACTAAATCCAAAGCCATTGTCGGTGTGAGGGTTGAGGATTACAAACAATTTTATACAGGAGTCGATCAGTCAGGAACTTCTTTTGATGATGAAGAAATCATTAGCTCAACAAAGTTTTTCCCAAGCTTGAATTTGACGCATAGCACCAATGAGCGCACCAACATTAGGGCTTCCTACTCACGAACGATAGCGAGACCTTCCTTCAAGGAAGCATCCATTGCGCAGATCTTCGATCCGCTTACGGGCAGAACGTTCATTGGAGGACTTAGACCCTTTGTTGTGTCTGGAGACACAATCTGGAATGGCGGATTACAAGAGACTGATATAGATAATTTTGATATCAGATACGAAACGTTCCAAAATGGTGGACAGACAGTTTCGCTAAGTTTTTTCTACAAGAAGTTCCAAAATCCCTTAGAATTAGTTGTGTTCAGTGAATCTGCGCCGGACAATTTTCAGCCAAGAAATCTGGGCGATGCCAAAGTCTATGGAATTGAATTTGAAATAAGAAAGAGACTTGGAGTGATTGCTCCCAATCTCAACAACTTTATGTTCAGTTTGAATACTTCACTTATTAAGTCCGCATTAGAGATGGACAAAAGTGCTGGTGGCGAGTATGAGTCCAGGTTGAACAATCTAAGAGATGGAGAAACAATTGAGGACACCAGACCTATGCAAGGACAAGCGCCTTATTTGATAAACGCTGGAGTTAACTATGCCCCTTTCGACTCTGATTGGGAAGGCGGATTGTACTACAATGTTCAAGGGCGAAGAATTTCCATTGTTGGGATAGGAGCTGCAGCTGACGTGTACGATGTGCCATTTCACAGTTTGAATTTCAGCATCAAGAAGGAATTTGGCAAGCAGAAAAATCAACAACTTAGTTTTCAAGTCAACAACATTCTCGATTCTGAGAGAAGACGGGAATATGAATCATTTGGTTCTTCCAATGCTACATTTTCCTTGCTGAATCCTGGAAGAACTTTCAATTTAAAATACCGAATGAGCTTGTTTGCTCAGTAGTTTTCGCAAAATATTTTAAATAATCTGAGGAAGAAGTCACTCTGAATCTATTTTCGGATGACTCCTTTTTGTCCTGCCCCGGGGTTTTAGTCAACAAAAATTTCTGTATTGTAACACTTTTGAAAAATCCCATGATTCGTATTTGTAGAACTTATTAATATGTTCTACATTTACGAAAAAACCTATCCATGAAAGGCACACATCTAGGTGAATTCGAAGAGCTCGTTTTACTACTCGTTGGAGTGCTTTATCCCGACGCGTATGGCCTGGCACTTAAGAACGAAGTAGTGAAGCAAACTGGTAGATCGGCGGCTATTGGTGCAGTTCACTCCGCACTTAGCCGACTGGAAGAGAAAGGATTCCTGAAGTCTCACCTGGGGGAAAGCACCAGTGAGAGAGGCGGGCGAAGAAAGAAACTCTACTCCATAACTGCGGAGGGAAAGAAGGCGGTTGAATACAATCGATCGTTGAGAAATGAACTTTGGAATCAGATACCAGAATTAGCCTGGAAAAATTAAACTATGAGATCGAATTCTTCTCATAATGGACCCCTTATCCCTCCCAAATTGGCGGACCGACTTCTGGAGTGGTTTTGCAAACACGAGTGGTTAGAGCCAATAAGGGGAGATCTTCATGAGCAATACGTATTCGATCGCTCTCAAAGAAGAAAGCTTGTTGCGGATGCTCGATACTGGATCAACATGCTCAATTTTCTTCGACCCTTTGCCCTAAAGTCCTATTTGCACAATTCAAACACAGCGCTTATGCTTAAAAGTCATTTTAAAATTTCATGGAGAAACCTGAAGCATCAAAAGATGTATACAGGAATAAATGTATTTGGACTCGTGCTTAGCACGGTCATATGTCTCAACATTGCATTTTATGTGAGTGATGAGCTGAGCTATGACAAGTTTCACCCTGAATATGAAAACGTCCATCGGATAACAGTTTCCATTAAAGCAGCTGGTGGAGTATATAATGAAGCCGGGACACAATTCCCAATGGCGGAGGCACTTAGAGAAGATTACCCGGGTATTAAAAAGACAGTAAGGTTGTTTAAGCCCTTGAGAGATCCTTTGCTTATTCAAGGAGACAGGAAGTACACTGAGGAACGGTTTTTCTTAGCCGACCCAGACTTCTTTACCTTCTTTGGCTATCCGTTGATTGCCGGATCTCCAGAGGAAGCACTCCGCGAACCCAACAGCATTGTCTTATCAGAAAGGATGGCTGAGAAGTACTTTGGCAAGGAAGATCCACTGGGAAAACTCATCACGTACAACGACCGTCAACTCCTCAAGGTCACAGGAATTGTTGGAGAATCAGATCTGAACTCTCATATAAAGTTCGATTTCGTCTCACCTCTCCAATTTCAATTGAATCAATGGCAGGAAGTCTCCGGAACTGAAGGAAGGGAAAACAAATGGTACTGGACCGGTGCCTGGACCTATCTGAGGTTCAGTGATGTCACTGAAAAGCAAAAAGTGCTAACCGATCTTCCAAACTTCGTGCTAAATCACTTTCCCGAGAAATGGAGAAACGAAAGTAAACTTGACCTTCAGCGGATCGATGAAATTCATTTGAACTCAGATTTGCTATATGAAATAGAACCAAACGGAAGCCTTGCAAACATCAAAATTTTCTCGATTATCGGATTGGTACTTTTATCGATAGCGATTATCAATTTTGTGAATCTCATTCTTGCTCAAAGTATGGATCGCGCTAAGCAGATTGGGATTGCAAAGAATTTGGGAGCATCTCGTGCAAATGTCATGGGCCAGGTGCTGACTGAGACGATCCTGATTTGCTTGTTTTCAGGCTTTATTGGTCTATTTCTTAGTTATCTAACAGTCCCCTATCTAAATGCGATCACTGGCAAATCCATTGATCCGACAGCTTATTTCACAGTACTTAACTTCTTTGTTTACCTTCTACTTTTCATTGGTTTGGGGATTGTTTCGGGAATCTATCCATCCATATACCTTTCTAAGATCGGAAAGATCAGTGCTGTAAATAACAATGTTGGTGGCGGAGTTTCAAGCTCATTTGTTCGTGAGTTATTGGTCGGCATTCAATTCATATCCTCCGTCATCCTTATCATTTCAGTGATAATTATCAATGCACAGAGGGATTTCATCTACTCGAAGAACATTGGATTTGATAAAGAGAACATGTTGGTGGTAAAGGCACGTCGGGACATCAATCAGAATTTTGAAGCATTCAAAAACGAGTTACTGAAAATGTCTGAGGTGGTAAACATTTCAGGTATTACCGAGGTCCCCGGGGAGGGAATGGGAAGTTGGAGATTTGTTCCTGAAGGAGGTAACAGAGCGGAACCCGTGCTGATGCCGCACACATCTGTGGGATATGACTTTGTTAAGACGATGAATATTGAAGTGGCTTCTGGTCGATTTTTTGATAAAAAATTCCCTGCAGACTACAATAAAGCATTTGTTCTGAATGAAGAAGCAGTTAAAAGTTTGGGATGGGGTGAGGACCCGATCGGGAAGAGTCTGGAGCTATTCGGCCCTGGAACAGAGAAAATTATCATGAAAGGACAAGTGGTAGGTATTCTAAAAGACTACCATTACGAGTCGCTGCATCATCCCATTAAACCAGCAGTGTTTAGCCTGGCGCCTAGATTTGGAAATTACGTGATCAAATTTAGAACAGATCAGTTTCCAAATTTCATCGAGAGAGTAGAGTCGGTCTGGGCAGGGTTTAGTGAGAAATGGCCATTGGAGTATCATCTTCTTGATCAAAAATTGGCCGTTCAATACAGTCGAGAGGAAAAACTTTCGCAATTGATCAATTTAGCGGTGGCTATTGCACTCATCATAGCATGTATCGGGATCTTTGGTCTAAGCTCCTTTATGATTGCAAAACGTACCAAGGAGGTTGGGATTAGAAGAGTCCTTGGAATAAGGACTAGTGCTATCATAATGCTTCTGTCCAGGAACTTCGTCATCGTAGTGCTGATTGCAAATGTGCTGGCATGGCCAGTTGCTTATATAGCCATGAAGGGATGGCTGGAAAATTTTGAGTATACCGTTGAAATTGGCTGGCTTGCATTCTTAGTGGCTACAATTATAACGTTGGTATTGTCTTTCGCAATAACAAGTTTCCATGCTATCAGGGTTTCAAAGCTCAATCCTGTGAAATCGTTGAGGTATGAGTAATCTCCAGCAGCAACGTCACTCTGAAGCACATGAGGGATTGAGGGTGGTGGCCGTGAGAGCCTCAGGATAGTTAGAGCTTAACCCTGTTCTACCTTCCTAATCTCTTCTTTCAAAAGTTCCATCTCCTGCTTTGTGGAATTCAAGAGTGTGAGAGCTACGGATTTTTCTTCATCCTGCAAAGCTGATTCATATTGGCTGGAATACTTCTCTGCTTCTAATTCCTTGAGCTTTAATTCGTCCAGATAAAACTGGATATAAAAATCCTTCTTAAAAACTCT
>JBDVJN010000043.1:0-24140 GCA_039961455.1 Cyclobacteriaceae bacterium
CCCTGTCTTCCTGAGCCCCCGAGCGAGTAGTATATATTTTCTCCTTTGCTATCAAACTCAAAATCTCCCTCATTTCCAGCAAAACTGGTGATCTGTACCAATCTTCTGTAAATATTCTCAAAGTCGATTTTCACAACTACCCCACCTTCTTCTTCATCCTTCTTTTCATCATCATCCTCTTTTTCCTCTCTCTTTCGCGACTCACGTGATTTTTCCCAATCCGCTTTTGTTAGCCAGGCAAACCATATATCGCTATCCCCATTATTTCGCTGTGAAATAAAACCCAGCTTCGTTCCATCCTTACTCCAAACCGGACTTCCATCATATTTTGGATGCATTGAAACGTTAACAGGTTCGGAAGAATTGTCCGCGGCATGGATATACACTTCCTCATTGAAGTACAACCCCGACAATGAATATGCTACCCACTTACTATCAGGTGACCAACTTACTCCCCCCGGCATATCCCATCCATCCTGCAAAATTTTCTCATTGGAGAGTTTGCCAACCTCAGAGATATCCGCGACGAATAGCTTTCCCCTACCTCTTCTGAATGCTATCTTTTTCCCATCGGGAGAAATGACAGGATTAAATTCTTCCTCATCCGTTTTCTTCACAATCTGCATTTGATGCTTTAGCGTCTTGAACAAAGACGTTTCGTTTTCATCCGCTGAGGAGGCCATGAAAAAATCATTTTGTCCATTCTGATCGGAGGCAAAAATCAGTTTCTCATCGTTCAACCAAGTCACATCCCTTTCCCTAAATGGAGTTGTGGTAACCCGAACGCTTCTACTGTCTTCTTTGTCATTTCTGGTTACGAAAATCTCCCCTCGATTTACATATGCAATCAATTTCCCATTTGGGGAAATCGCGAATTGCTCCACCTCATTGGATACCTTTTTCGATACGATTGGGTCAAATCTAAAATCGCTATTGACGTCTATGGACAATTCCGATTTCTGCTGATCCTGAAGTCCAAATAGGGAGACTTTATCACCATACTGGTATACAAGCTTTCCGCTTTGTGGGCTTGCACTAAAGGAGTTCACTCCCCATTCTGTTTCTTTTGTTAATTGAGTATCCTGGCCTCCAAGCGTGATTCGGTGCACATTGTATCTGCCACTCTTCGCACTGATGTAGGCAAGGCTGTTATCATCCAGCCATTGAGGATTAAAATCATTTCCATTGAAATCGGTCAACTGCGTATATGTGTCTGCATTTTTGTCCCAAATCCAAACATCTCTATTTGCCGGTCCTCGATATGCTTCTCGCGCAATACGACATGCTCCTCGCACAAAAGCAACTTTGGTACCGTCAGGGGAAACGATCGGATCGGAGCCAAGCGCATCCATAAATCTTGTGGGTGTACTTCCATCAATCTTTACCTCATACATTTCGGAGTCCCACTCCACTTGCTGGTAGCTCCTCCTGGTCACAAACAGAAGCGAATTCGACGTGGCGCTGTAAAGACCATCAGAAGTACTGTGAAAGGTTAATCGCTTTGGCGTACCGCCATCCTGTGGAATAGTGAAAATGTCATTGTTCCCATATCTGTCAGATTGAAATGCAATGAGATTTTGTCCAGCCATCCAAATCGGTGACCCATCGTATCCCTCGTGGATTGTCAACCGATCTGCACGTCCACCATTCGCCGATACTTTCCAGATGTCTCCCTGGTATGAAAATGCTATTTGGTTACCATCCGGACTTATTGCCGGCTTGATGATCAATGGTTGAGAAAAAAGTGCCGTTGCAACAATTGTTGCTAGGAATGAGATTGTTGTTCGCATAATGAAATTTGTAAATGAGGATTTAAATATAGCCTCTTCACCCCCTCAGGAACAGCAACTATTATTTGAGCGGCTACATGAGACTTTCGTAGTAGATTCGCTCGCTTACATTCATCCATCCGCCAACATTCTCGCGGAATGCATTGAAGGCTTCATATACCTTTTTGCTTTGCGGGTCTTGCTCCGTCAGTTCATCTAAGGCTTCTTTCGCAAACCCCTTCAAGCCATCAAGAACCTCTTTGGGAAATGGCTTTACACTTACTTCGGTCTCGTCAATGATTTTCTTTAGGTAGGTTCCATTTCTGGCGTCAAATTCGGCTCCCATCCATCGATTTAGACGGAAGCAGGCGGTTCGAACGATCTCTCGCAAGTCGGATGGCAACGCATTAAACTTTGGTTTATTAATGGCCATCTCGAGTGCTGCACCCGGTTCATGCCAGCCTGGATAGTAGTAGTATTTGGCAACCTGGTGGAAGCCCATTAAATAATCGTGGAACGGACCGATCCACTCCGTAGCATCGATCACGCCTCGTTCGAGGTTGGTATATATCTCCCCACCGGGTACAAGCATCGGAGTTCCACCCGCTTTGGCTAACACTTTTCCTCCAAGACCGGGAATACGCATTTTCAAACCCTGCAAATCCGCAATGGAATTAATTTCTTTATTGTACCAGCCACCCATCTGAATACCTGTGTTCCCACACAAAATGGGCGTGATGTTAAAGGGCTCGTACAATTCTTCCCACAGTTTGTCTCCGCCAGCCGAAATAATCCAGGAACCCATCTGCGAGGCATTCATTCCAAAAGGAACCGCTGCAAAAAATTGTGCTGCCGGAACCTTCCCTGCCCAATAGTAGGCCGCACCATGATTCATTTCTACTGCCCCATTGCTAACTGCGTCGAAACCCTCGAGTGCCGGGATCAATTCTCCTCCTCCATACACCGTAATATCCATTCGCCCACCAGACATCTCTCGAACCCAATCTGCCAATAGCTTACAGCCTTCTCCTACGACAGGAAAATTTGGTGGCCAGGTGGTTGTCATCTTCCACCGATAGGTATTATTGAAATTGATATATGGTCCTTTGGCTGTTTCTTCTTTTGCGGCACATGCTACAAGACTAGAAGCACCTGCTGTGGCCATGGCTGCTTTAGTGAGGAACTTTCGACGTTTCATTGGGATAAAGATAATCAGTCGTTCCGGTGAAGCAAGGCTACACCCTCTCCACCCTTCATGAGCTTTGCGTCGGAAAGGCCGAGAAGGGAATGAAGTCTACAATTTAAGCCAGGCGGCAATCTTTCTTTTATTGTCAGCGAAGAGTTGTTGGCCAAACACTTTGAGTCTTTCCATATTTTCCTCAGTCGCATTGTCCATATCAGGATCAATGTTTGTGGGTTGTAGATCGCCATCAATGCGGAGGTATTGCTTTGGATTGGCTACCGTACCGTAGATCTTATCCAGCTGGAAATGGGCAACCTCAGAAGCACCCGACATCATAATATCAATAACAGGTTGCACCCATTGTGCCATGCCAAAATTTTTCGCTTTCCTGAATGTATAAGGCTTGCGTGTATACCCTGTGCCGATAGACAGTATTTTCATATCCTTGGCTGTGGCCTTTTTCCCGCCGGCTCCCCTAAAAATGGAACGACCTTCTGCATAAGAGACCAAAGAGGGATTGTTAACAAACACACCTCCATCGACAAGTGTGAATGAATTGTTTGCCTGCGATTTAACCTGTTCGCACTCAAAGTAGGTCGGAGCAGCGGATGTAGCTCTCGCCGCATCTCGAACCAAAAAATTGCAATCCGGATCTTTCTTGGCTTTGTGCTGTCCAAAGAAATGCCCCTTCCTGTTCGTAATGTCATAAGCGGTGATAATACATGGCTTGAGTAGATCCTTTAGCC
Organism: Cyclobacteriaceae bacterium; assembly: GCA_039961455.1. Taxonomy (GTDB): domain Bacteria; phylum Bacteroidota; class Bacteroidia; order Cytophagales; family Cyclobacteriaceae; genus Ekhidna. The sequence continues at coordinate 3,699 of JBDVJN010000043.1, forward strand.
AAACATCACCAAAATACTCTTTCAGTGCTCTCTCAATTCCCTTCTCAGGATATTTTTCATCGAGGAGCCCTCCTGCGGTCCTGATCTTATGAAATAGCGGAAGGTCAAAGATTTTATCGCCTCGTTCGAAGTACAAGCCCACTACTTCCTCCGCATTGAACTTGGGTTTTTTGGGATTTTCCGTACCGGGTAAAAGATAGGCACAGGTTAAGATCCCACCAGTACTGGTCCCCGAAATCATGTCAAAATAGTCTGCGACTTTGATCCCAAATTCCTTCTCGATTTCTACAATGATCTGCCCTGGGATAATTCCCCGAATTCCTCCTCCGTCGATAGATAGTACGTGTTTTAGATTGGCCATGATAGTGAGTTTAGTTTGGTTATCTAAAGGTCATCATCACCATTGCCAAAGTCAATACCCTATTTTGGGTATTTTCCATTTGGTTGTTGAAGTCTGAGTGGACACTAAAAGGCGCCAACATTCACATATGGTTTAAATGAGGAAGTGGTCGCCACTCGGACCAAAAGTGTACGATTCGTTCACACTAGCAGTAGCTACTTCTCCTCAAGTTCAAGGTATTTCTTCAAGGCGGGAACATCGATCTGGACTTCGCTCCTTTTACTTTTTGGAATCAATTTGGAATCTATGTTTAGTAAAATTCCACATCCAGCATCTGTGAGCAGTTTACTTAGCTGTTTGTCTTCCTTCAGGTTACCTAAAAAGGTGTTTATCCGATCTAAACCAGTATATGACTTATCAAGCTTACTTACTCCTAAGCTTTTCGTAAGCCTTTTCCCTTCTGGTGTGCCATCATTGGTCAGGAACAGGAAGGTACGAATCACGGCAATCCCTTCTGAAACTTCTACTACTAGGTAGCCTAGCAGGTATCCATAAAAGTAGTAGCAAAGCAACCCTTTGTTGTGACCGTCTGCAATAAACTCAGCCTTTTCGATCGATGTTGCCACGTGAGAGAATAGTTCCGTAGGATGGAAAAGATCTAGCCTCTCATTGAGACGATCTAACGCATGCTTTTGCATGTACACATCGAACTTCATATCCTGTATCAACGTGTTTCCACAAATGTCGCCAGCATTCAGCTGCGTTTTTTGTAGAGACCCAGGCCTCCACCCTGTGACCAGGAAGACTTCTCGTTTGTCTTTCCCAAAATTGACCTTTCTGGTAGTTGATCTAATTGCCTTTAGTGTGATATGTACACTATAGTAAGGCACAGGCTTCACATTCTGTTCTATTTTCTTTTCGAAGTAATAACAGTACTGATGGGGCTTCCCGGTGAGCCTGGACCCAAGAACATTCAAGAAGTAGCTTAATTCCTTTTCAGGATTTTCACCGCGGTGGCAAAAATCAAACAGTGGTTTTAGTTTTTGTCGCTGCAACTCGAAGTTCAGGCTGTCTTCTTCATCTACTGCTCCATACCAAAAAAAAATGGTGAGCACATAGGTGAAGTAATCGCAAAAAGGAATTTCAATAGCACTCCCTGGGAAGGTGAAGGTTTTCTTATTCAGAAAGGTTTCATCCAACATGGCTCTTAGCGTTTTTAAAAGCAATGGATGAAACTTTACATGATCCATTTGTTTAAGTTTCATCGGACGAAACCTAAGTTGGTACATAGGGAGTCTTTCAGAATACGGAACCTGCTCCATCGCTTGCCTTGCTCCGAAAGTCTCACATATTTCCAGTACTCTGGTGTAAAAAAGATCTACTCTCTTTTTCAGCTCTTTGCCGCTAAGTGGCTTTGGGCGATGAACTACTTTTCTTTTTCTTTTCTTTTTGGCCACAACTGATTTTTGTTTTATCCCCTCAATCATGTAGCTACTACTCCAGCAATCATGTAGTGCTGACTACACACTGTCTGTAGTAGTAACTACATAAAGGGTGCAGCCTATACTACTTGTATTGTATGGTTCAATTGGCCAACTCTGAGGGACGTGGTGCCACGAAAAACAACCCTTACTTCCATTCGATATTCCCCTGAAGGGAGTCCTACCGGAATCATGAAGATGAGGTTACTTGGTTTGTTTCGAATGATTGTAGCCACTTGAGTGCTTGTACCATCGGCAGCAACCAGAAAAATTCCCTGTGTAGGATCGTCGGCACCAATTTTGAGTCTGCTACCGGTAAGTTCTCCTACTCCCCCGGGAGTCAATGTTTCATTGGTGGTATCTGAAACCACATCCCGAAAGCTGACCAGATTGGGTTGAGGGGCACTCGCCTCTACTTTTTGTACATCAATGTTTCCCGCAATCTCCCCAATGCGTGATCCGGGTTTAACATTCAATCGTACATAGTGTTGGTTATCCTTGAAACTCTCTGATTCCCCAAGAAACACTCCTTGTATGGATGCGCTGATCCGAAATAGTGGGGTATTGATACTGTTACCTTCTTCCAATGCCTGCTGGACGGCTGCTTCAAATTCCTCCAGCACAGAAAGAGCTTCTGCTTTAGTTACGGTACTGCCTCTACCTATCATCACGTCGATGAGGTCTTCTTTAGTGCGTGATTCTTGGTCTTGCACCACCGCCATAAAGTCGTCCGGATCGCTGGTTAGGTGGTTGGGATACAATGCATATTTAATTGCCATAATTCATTCATGTTTTAATTCGACATGAGTTAAATAGAGCAATTATTGTTTATACCGGAAGCAGTATACGCTATACATAGGGTTTACAGTGGCGGAGAATCTCTCGTTTGATGGACTTTACTTCGTAATTGGAGTCTTATCGCTTCCCTGCAGAAGTGATTTTCAGTATTGAGAATTTTGAAGATGGGGTTGAGGAATTAGTGAGGTAGAGGGATTAGGCAATATCCTGTTGGGTATTTTTTAGTTTTCTTTCAGTCCGAAAAGGAGGATTTGGTTTTTTAATCCCCCCTCCCCAAAATTATTGTCGGCGATTACAATCAAAGAAATGTATTCTATTCCATTTTTTTTAATTGCCGGTCCTAAGCTCATACCTTCAAGGTTACCAACTTTTTCGACTTTCTCGTGAATTAGGCTCAATGAGTTGGTCTTTCCAGTATTCATGTTGACCTCATAGAGACCAGCAAGCACCCGGTCTTTAATAGGCTCCCATCTCCGCTCCAAAGTGATCAAAGTAGTGTCATTGTAAAAGACCATGTCTGACAAGCCTTGCCGGCAAGTCACGCTATCAGGATCTAATCGAAAACTGTACGTCAAGGTTTTTCCCATAGAAGAAACTAGCATGGTGGTTTTAATGGGGTCTGGGTCTGGGCAAGGATCATCAAATGAAGGTTCATCATTTTGACGTTCCAGACCAACCCACCACACGCCGTTACTTTGTATATCGAATGCTTCAAAACCGGAATTCTTTTTCAATTCTAAATCGGATTTTATTGGAGTGAAACTCATCGTTTTGCGCTCGGGATAGAGAAACCAGACTTTCTTCCAGTAAGTTGATTTTCCCTCACTTGTCCCCACGAATAATCCATTTCTAAATCTTACAGACTCCGGTTCCAAATCCGGATTGTTGTAAAATTCTTGTCTGCGAGGGTTTACATCTTTCTCACGTTGTATTTTTTTTGTCTTTAGAGTGATTTGGAGTCGATACGGCTTAATACCATCTTTCGATGCGTCAGAAACCATGACAAAATCTATTCCATCCTTCCAGTTGTCTCCTTGAAACCAGGTGATTCCCGAGAAGCCTCCCAAAGACTTGTCCGACAACTTCAAAGTGATATCGGCTATAAGCGTAGCCTCCAGCTTCCCCTGCGCGGTCCCTAATACCGAGGTAAAGGTCAAAACTATGACAAAAATTAGTCTGACATTTTTCATCACTTAAATATTAAGGCTCTGTTACTACTTTTTACCATCACCCTCTTTTTGTTCTTCTCCTTCCTTCTTGTCTTCTTCTTTACCCTCCTCCTTCGTTTCATCCTCACCGTTTTCCTTGTCTGGACTGTCATCACTCGTCGCACTGCTTGGTGTTACGGGGGAAGGTGTAGATGAAGCGGCCGGTGCCACTTGCTGGCTCTTTTTCCTAAACGGAATGTTGTAAGTGAGAGAGAAAAAGTATCCCTTATTCCACTTTTCGGTCGTGATAGTCGTCACATCTTTGTATAGATCAGGAGTCTCAAATTCCTTTTTCAGGCGAGTAACCTGCCCAAATGCTGCCCCTCCACTCAAAGAGATTCGCTCATTCCGACCGATGAGCAAACTGCCTCCCAATAGGTATCGTGGCTTGGGGGTTGATTCAAACGTGAACCCTGCCCCCATACTGAATGCCAGGTTGAGAGATTTCCCTAGCCTTGAGTAAAAGTGAACAAGCCCTGCAATCCCGGGATCACCGGTCGAACTATTTTGCCGAACGATCCTATTACCACTTCTATAAGAGACAGTGCCATCAGGAGCAATCATACTGACAGAGTCCGTGACTGTACTGAAGACATGATCTGTTAATGAACTGTAAAACAGGCCTGAGCTCCCATCAATTTTAAACCCGCCATAGATGGGTATGCTGATTAGCTCGTCTTTCAAATATATACCTGGTGTGCTGTCCTTAGGATGGATATTGGTAGTAAAAACAATCTCGTCGTAGTTCTTGACCTGTGGTATATTGTACTGATAGTCGTATGACTTCTTGTCCAAACCATAGTACAGTTTCATAAATTCCTTTATCTGCTTTCCAACAAGTTTGAGGCTTTCGGGGTCTGGTTCCGGATCCTTTGAAGGGGTCGTATTAGCGGGTTTGGGATCATCTCCTTCAGGTTTGGGGTCCTGTTTTGCATCTTTATCCGCTAATTTTTTATTGTCTGAGCTTGATGACGAAGCGTTGCTGGAAGAGCCTGTACTCGCGGAACTTGATCCAGCTGATGCGGCAGTTGGTTTAGCTCCATCAGTAGCGTTGATTTCCTTCGCAAAGTAGAATTTCAGAATTGCTATTGCATCGCGACTTGTACTGCAACTATCACACGCAGTGATAATAGACTGATTAATGTTGTCCTTTATCTGCTTGTTCCAGAGGTTAAACGTTCCAACTTCCATGCATTGGGGGAGCCCTTGATAGTATGAGGTCAGTTGACTGGTCATATCCAGTACCCATACATTTAATCTTTGTTTCAACTGTTCAAGTTCCGCTCGCTTCGCAGAATCACTCCCGCTTTGAAACTGCATTCCACCTCCAAATGCTTTTTCAAATTGTTCAGGTACTTCTTCGTTATAGTTAGCATACGCTCGTGTGACCGTTGCGAGGTAATCTCTGTAGTTGATATTGGCTAGTTTGAAAATCAATGGGTCGTTTACCACAAGCTGATCTCTGGTGGAAGAGAACAGAAATGGGAACTTCTTGCTAACGAATTTACTCCACGGTTTATCATAATCATAGCTATAATAAAACTGGTTGCAGCAAACATTATACTCGATCACTTTGGATTTTGGTCCCTCTTTCAACTCGGGCAGGCAGTCGTTCTCTTTAAAATTGAGAAAGCTCTCAGGCAGAATATCTTCAATTGGGTCGCCAGCTCTTCCTGTTATAATTCCTGAAGCTGTATTAACCTTGATGGTTAGGTCCTTCTTTATATCATTGATCACCACCTGAAGCTTTTTCTTGTTGGTTCCTGCCAGAAGAGTAGAGAGATCGACCGTGCAATCATCCTTTACTTGGGCTGACTGATTCTCATCTCTCGGATTCTGTACTTTGATTGTATTGCAGCTATCGCCGCACTCTATAAACTTTAAAGTAAGATTGGCTTTGCTCATTGAGATTTCACGGCCTGCAGTGAAATCACACTTTAATTCGACGATCTGCGCCTGCAGCGTCATACATCCAAGGAAAAAATATAGGAATACAAGCTTCTTCATCATCTTAGTTGTTTGGTGTGACATCGAGATTATTGATTATAAACTGAAAGTTGACCACGAGCGTATGTTCATCATCTGTTCCCATCACGATCCCGATGACTTTCCCCTCCTCACTGATTACAGGAGAACCTGAGTCCCCTCCCACGGTCATCTTTGTGATAGCAATAAGCTCTTCAAAATCATTTTTGAAGTTTAACTCATTTGCGAAGTATTTGACTTTTGGATGTTTTATGCTCGCAGGTTTCTTTCCGCTCGGGGTAAGGATATGTACGCGATCTTCAATATTGGAGGAATCTACCTTCGCCACCTCATTGCTTTTGATATCCACATGAGGAACAATGTCAGATTCTGCATTAACTTTCACAATTGCTGCATCAATGAACGTATTCATTGCACCTTCGTCAGCAGTACCCACCTTGTTTCCAGCTGCATCAAACACGTCTGGATTGGGTGGTGCGCTTGTGAATTCTTTTACTCCATTTTTGAAGAGTTCATCATGAAAGATGACATGGTAACAAGACACAAAATAGTGGCTGGTTATTGCTGAAGATTCCTTCCGCTTCACTCTTAGGCTACAAACCCCTGGCTCACCAATAACGCGGAACACTGTTGCTCCAGTGTCGATAGAGTTAAAAGAGAACCCGCCAGTAGTGTACACATCCGTTGGAATCTGGTAATTCTCAAACCTGATAAATTTCGGGATGATAGAACTAATATTTTCACCCTTTTCCGCTACACCAAATCGTAAGGTGAGGCCTGTTTTATCTGCTTGACCATCGCTAACATTTCGTCCTATAGCAATACTTCTGATACCTGAGTACTGATGCTTCCATTTAGTGCCATCTCGAGCAATCGCCTGTTCAAGGATTATTTCTTGCTCGACCTCGGGAAGGTCAGCCGTGGATTTTCGCTCCACAGAGGAGGAAAGTGTTCCTATCTTCTTCTTTGCATCTTTTACTGCCCATACGATACCTAGTAAATCGTGCCAAAATTTTGATCCAAGGCTTAAAAAAAGAGCTGTGAAACACCAGCCAAAAATTGTGTATCCCGTAACCGCGAATGTTCTATCCCACCCAATATATTTATCGATCGAATCCAGATGGTTTATTATCTCGATCAGAGATATGTTCATTGAGACTGCGATAATTAAACCGGAAATGAGATTAATGACCAAGACAGCTTTTTCACGAATTTTTTCCTTATCCTTATTTTCAGAGGTCAACCTGAGGTTAGGAAATTTTAGTTTTCCTGCTACCTTCTTTTCATGGAGCTGCAGTTTCAAGAAATTTGCTAACCGTTCTGACACCAGACTTAGAACGAATAACAGGCTGAAAAGTAGAATTAGTTGTTCTTCCATTGCGGTGGGGCTAGTTTCGGCCGTTTTTAGCTATATTGATCTGAATACAAGACTGAATTGGATTCGGAGATAGAGTTCCTGAGAAGAGCAAGCTATCTTGAGCCGATAACGCCAACCATTGCAATTCATCTGAAGAAGTGAGCTGGAAGGATAGGAGGCCAGATACTCCTTCCGTGAGGCATACCTGTGGAACTATACCTACCTCGCTCGTCAGATTCTCTTCTGGCATCTCACCCAATTTTATTGTGATGGGATAAGTAAGACTATCATCCTTATGCCCAAAAAACACAACATTACTGTACTGACAGCCTGTTGAACATTCTTCATCCGCCAAAACATTGTAATTGAGTGCAAGTGGATCTGCACAGCCATTCATAGTTAAATCCTGGGGGTTATCACAGGAATTAAAAATCATCAGCATGAGCGTACAAAAAACAGATTTTCTGGAACTCTTTGTTAATCTCATCTCTTAATATTTTTGGTTGGGTCAGTGATCACTTCTCAAGAATTTGCCTGCAGTTTATGCACAATTCACTTACCTCTAAATCAGTTCGGAATAAAGCTCACCACTCCCATAACCAATGTCAATACCCCTTCCGGGGTATTTTGGGCCGTTTTTAGTAGGATAAGAATAAAATGTAGGAGAATTTTAAGAGTGCCTCTTTGCGTTGAGTGAAATATTATCAAATGACAATGTTATTCCTCAAATGCCCACTCGATTTTGTCTTTCATATCCTTGACAACGATACCCTCAGATTTTAGCTCCGCTCGAAGCTTATCAACTTTGTCAAAGTCCCGGTTGAATTTTGCAGACTTGTACTCTTCTAAGATGGTATCCAGGAGACTTTCATAATTCACATCAGCTTCCAATTTCAGACCCAGCACATCTTCGGTAAATCCAAGGAAAGTACTTTTCATGCGATCGAAAGTTTCCTGACCAATCTCACTGAACTTGACCTGACCAGTATTTAGTGAGTTGATCTTCTTTACGAGATTGAAAAGATGGCCAATTGTTAAAGCAGTGTTGAAGTCATCGTTCATCGCATGATAGCAGTCATCGCATAACTTGTTCACCTGATCTATCTGCTCCTGGTTGATTTCGCCATCGTCATTTTGAAACTCCATTTCCTTTATGAGTCTCAAACCATTGGCCAACCTAACGTATCCTTTTCTTGAAGCTTCGAGTGCATCGTTGGAAAAATCCAATGTGCTCGCATAGTGCGATTGCATCATGAAAAATCGGATGGTCATCGGGCTGTATCCTCGCTCAAGGAGCTCATGTTCTCCGGCAATCAACTCACCCGGGAGAAACGAATTACCCAGCGATTTGCTCATCTTCTGACCATTGACCGTCAGCATATTTGTATGAAGCCAATATCTGGCTCCCTGCTTTCCATGCGTCCCCGCATTTTGGGCAATCTCACATTCGTGATGTGGGAATTTCAAATCCATGCCTCCACCATGAATATCAAACTCTTCACCCAGATACTTGGTACTCATCACGGAACATTCCAAATGCCAGCCAGGAAAACCGTCACTCCATTTTGTGTCCCAACGCATAATGTGCTCGGGAGCAGCTTTCTTCCACAAAGCAAAATCAAGTGGGCTTCTCTTATCACCTTGACCATCCAGATCTCTGGTATCGCTGATTAAATCTTCTATTTTTCTTCCACTCAAAATGCCATAGGGATGCTTTTTATTATAAGCTTCGACATCGAAGTACACCGAGCCATTTGATTCATAGGCGAATCCATTCTCGGTCAACTCGTCAATCATAACCAATTGTTCCATCAGGTGGCCAATTGCTGAAGGTTCAATATCTGGTGGGATGGCGTTGAAGGTAGCCATCACATCGTGAAAGTCATTGGTGTACTTCTGAACAATCTCCATTGGCTCCAGGTTATCCAACTTCGCCTTTTTAGAAATTCGGTCTTCGCCAGAATCCAACAAGTGACCAACATCCGTAATGTTCCTTACATACCTAACCTTATAGCCAGAAAAAAGCAAGTATCTTCTGATCACGTCAAAGCTTAAAAAAGTACGGACATTCCCCAAGTGCACGTTACTATACACCGTGGGCCCACACACATACATGCCAACATACGGAGGGTCCAGAGGTTTGAATTCCTCTTTCTTTCTAGTGATTGAATTGAAAACTTTGAGCTTACCGACCATGCTTGATTTTAGATAATTCGCAAAGGAAATCAAATTGTAACATTTAGTCCTTCTGTTTTAGGAAATCGGCCATTCGTCGAATAGTGTTTTTTTTCCGTTATTATACTAATAATTTTAAACCAAATAATTAGTCGCCTAGATGAAATACGCCTTTTTTACTGTATGGTTAGCGATTTTGTTCGCCCAGCCGGTGCAAGGACAGTCTATAGATGCTCTCATTGGAGCTGCTGAAGAGAGACTAGAGAGAGATGATTGGGTTCAAGCGACAAAGGATTTCAAATCAATCCTCGAAAAGTATGGCACTTCGGTGACCGCTCTTCAAAAAGCTAAGATTCACAACGATCTCGGCTATCTGAGTTTGAGGTTGCTAAATATGGATGAAGCTGAGTATCATCTAAACCTTTCCATACTTGGACACGAAGAGGCTGGCGTACCTGACAAGACAAACTATGCAAAGGCACTTCAACATATGAGTGAGTTGTTTCTTGCACGAATCCAGTACGATCTCTCAAAAAGTTACATTGACCAAGCCATACAAGTCATCGTGGATGACAAAGGTCGGGAAAGTGCCGACTACTCTCTAGCAAGAATTGACTTAGCTCAAGTTTATGAAGAGTTAGGCTACTACGACTTAGCGTATGATATTTTTCTCCAAAGCCACGAATCCCTTAAAGATCTCGGCGCATTTTCACCTGAATACGCAGAGGCATGTAATCATCTTGGAAGAATACTAATTCGTCAGGGTCAACCGGCGAGGGCTGAAGAATACATAAATGAAAGCACGGTTATATACAGGCAGCTTGGAAAGGATTTTGATGTAGAACGAGCAGAATCTCTGGAGGGTCTCGGGAATTTTTACGAACAGCTTGGAAGATATGAAGACGCGGAACAGACGCTCTTAGAAGCGCTGGAGATTAAAAGAGGAATTCCAAATGAAGCAAACATACTAATCATCGAAACCTTGAATGATCTAGGAATCTTGTATAGGCATCTGGGTGATGATGATAAATCTGAAGACATGTTTCTGGAAGTTGTTGAAAAATGTGAGGAAGAGTTAACCACAGATCATCAGTTTTACGCTACTGCTAAAAACAATCTGGCAACAATTGCCATGCAAAAAGGAGAGGATGCAGAAGCAAAGGTCTTGCTTGAGGAAGCCTTGGCCGTATATGATACAAAATATGGCCCCAATCATCCCTTGTCTGCAAATGTTCTAAACAACCTTGCCAGGGTCGAGCGTCAATTGGGAGAGAGTGATGTGGCTGAGAAATATTACAAGAGAGTCCTCGCATTAGACGAAAGGCTGTACGGGAAAAATCACCCGGACTACGCTACAACCTTAATGAATCTTGCAATCCTTTACAGTGCATCGGGGCGAGATGCTGAAGCAGATACTTACTACTTGGAAGCGTTAGCCATCCGGAAGGAAGTTCTTGGCAAGAATCACCCTACTTACTACCGCGCGCTTGAGAACGTGGGGCTACATGCAATGGCGCAGGGCAAAATGATGGATGCCGAGGCCTATTTTCGAGAAGCGATCGAGATTCAAATAGGGCAGGTCGAGTCCATTTTTGCTGCACTACCATTTCGTGATCGAGAGAATTTCTACGATCGCTTAAGAGAGGATGTGGATCGCTACAATTTTATTGCATTTGGCCTCTTGGATGAAAATCCTGATTTAATCAAGAACATTTTTGATTATCAGATTAAAACGAAAACGCTTCTATTCACCCCAAGTGGAAAAATTGAAAAGAGAATCGTCAATGGGAACGATCAAGACTTACGAAATCAATACTTCGAGTGGCGAGATCAAAAACAACTACTTGCAAACTACTACCGAATTGGTGAGCAAAGGCTCGAGGAAAACAACATCAATTTAGCAGAGGAAGAAAGCAGTGTAATAGTTAAGGAAAGAGGGCTTATTGCCAGAATGGAGGAATTCCAAAGCATCCTACCAAAAACGAATGAAAATTGGAGTGATATACAAAAACAAGTAAAGCAAGGTGAGGCGATTGTAGAACTGATAAAAATTCGCGAATTCAAATCTCAGACCAACGACAGCGGAATTATTTTCGGGTTTACCAATCTAACGCAGTACCTGGCTATCATTTTTAAAGAAGGAACTGACAAAAGTCCTGGTTATGCTGTAATTGGAGATAGATTCAGATATGACGATGATCAATTTGATGTCTATAAAAATGCAGTAGCCCGAGGAAATGAAGAGCAAGCTTTCAATCTTCTATGGAGCTCTGTCCATGATCAACTTGGCAAAGTGACTAGGGTAAGAGCAACTCCAGACGGGATTTACAACAAGATCAACCCGAATGCTTTGAAGTCAGGTAGCGACAAATACCTAATTGATGAATACTTTGTTTCCTACCAAACCAGTTGCAAAGATCTACTTCGAGAAGAGGTGGAAGCATTGTCTAAGAAGTCCATGCTCTTTGGAAATCCAGATTTCAAAAACTCCGCTAACAACAAATTAAGTCTAAACCCCCTCCTAATCGGAGAGCTCGAAATCAATTCACTTGCCGCAATCCTACAACCAAAAAATTGGGATGCCAGAATCTATGCTAAGGCAGATGCCTCTGAACTAAGAATGCGATCGGCCTTCAGTCCAACGATTCTTCACATAGCCACTCACGGATATTACTCAAAAGACGAGCCTTTCTTTTCCAAGGTTGGCAAGATCGACAACCCGATGTTTAACTCTGGACTATTCCTGGCAGGGGCGTCTCGAAGCTACGATCAGTTTCTTAATGGATTTGATGCAAATCAATTAAATGACGGAATATTAACCACATATGAAGCAATGGACTTAGATTTGAAACGAACTAAGCTAGTGGTTTTGTCTGCTCCGGAAGCCAGTGCTACCCAGTTTGAAAATAGAGATGGGGTGTACGGGCTACAGAGAGCTTTTATTGTTGCTGGCGCCAGAAACCTGCTCACCAATTTTTCAAGAGTTGATACCAACGCCAGAAGTGAGTTGATCGTTTTGTTTTATCACAAGTTTATTGAAACTGAAGATGCTGATGAATCGTTACGCTTTGCTCAGCAAAAACTTAGAACCAAGTATAATGATCCTCGAATTTGGGGATCGTTTATGCTTGTAGGAAATGGATAAAAATTGATCCGAAAAAAGTGTTATGAAAAAAGTATTATTTCTTGTCCTTCACCTCGTCTCAGTTCTCACATTCGCGCAACGAACCGAACTGTTTGTATCGCAGGCTGACGAATTATTTGCGGCAGCTCAGTATGTAAAGGCAATCCCCTACTATGATGCAGCCTTAGAAAAAAACCCAAATTATGTCAAAGCAAAGTATCAGCTGGGTGAATGCTATCGATTCACTTTTGATTATGAAAGCGCACAGTTTTACTATGGTGACATTGCAAAAAACAATGATCCTAGATATCCCCTCGCAGGGTTTTACTATGGACAAATGCAAAAATTAAGAGGGCAGTACTCAAATGCTCTCACTACTTTCAAAATCTTTCAAAGACTAATTAAGGATCAAGAACTGACTGAAGATGATAAGTTCAGACCTTTCTACCAGCAAGCAAAAGTTGAAATTGACGGTTGTCAGTTAGCAATAAACCAGGTTGCCATGGAGCACCCTGATCACTCCCTGGCACCGGTTTTAGGGGAACTAAACTCCCCTTTCAATGATTTTGCAGCTTTCTCACTTGGCACAGATGACCTTTTATGTATCACCTCTGCGCGGAAAGCAGGAAAAGGTGCTTTACAAAACAACACCTTTGGCCAATCTTTCACGGATCTTTATCGATTTCAAAGAGATGCCGGCGGCACATGGACCGAGTACAGTCCTAAAGATCGATTTGAGTCGACTTTGAATTCAAAATGGGGAGAAGGTTCTGGATCTTTCAATCGCGAAAGATCGAAATTCTACTATACCAACTGTAATGAGGATCTAGGCGATTTTTGCCACATTTTCGTTTCTTACCTTCAAGGAGGAAGGTGGTCTGAACCCATAGCCCTGAATGCAAATATCAATCTGAGCGGCTACACCTCTAAGCATCCGTCACTTACTCCTGGCGGAGATACCTTGTTTTTTGCATCAAATCGTGTCGGGACATTAGGTGGTGACGACATTTGGATGAGTGTAAACGCTGGAGGTGATAACTGGAGTCCTCCTGTTAATCTAGGCGATCAGATCAACACAAGGTTTAGAGAGGTCTCGCCATTCTACTCTCCCTCGGAAAAAGTTTTGTTCTTTGCTTCAGATGGTCACCGTGGTTTTGGCGGTCTTGATATATACATCGCTAAAGGCAAAAGCTTCAAACAAGCAGAAATCCATAACGCCGGTATGCCATTTAATTCATCGCGAGATGATGTGTTCTTCTTCCTTGGAAACAAGAAAGGATATCTCTCCTCCAACAGAGAAGGCGGTGTTGGAAAACTTGACATTTTCGAATTTGACATTGAATCAAAAGCAAGAATTGTTTCAGAAGTTTCGTCAGCCGAGACGATTGCTGGTAGGAATTCACTTTTCACAGACGACTACAATTTTGATAGTCAGGAAACGGATGTCATTAACCAGATTATATCTCGAAGGTTGTCATCTTCCTTTTCCCAAGTAGCAGTTTATCTGACCACAGAGCAACTTAACGTTTACAATTCTCTTGGACGAGATGATAAGGAGCGAATTGACAGGATCGTGAACGGGCGAATTAGAAAAATGACAAGTTCAAGTCTTCGATCAATACGATCTGAAGATGAATACTACTATCAGCAACTGGACGCAGACAAAAGAAAGAAAGTTGATAGAGTTGTATCTACTTACCTGGAAGGACAGGGGCTTGGTTTAAGTATCGCACTTTCAGATGAAAGCAACCAGTTCTACAACGAAGAAAATCCGAACGATAGAGAGAAGCTGGATATTTTGATTTCAGAAAGATTAAAGACTTCAGCTGACTATCGTCCTCGTTCGATCAACTACGAAAAATTAACAGATCAGGACAAAAAGAGTGTGGATGGTATTGTTTTGAAGTACCTGGATCAAAAAAGAAGCATTGACGGAATCAGACTGTCAGTCGCTGAAAGAGTATTTATGAGAGACATGGTGGATGAGAAATCCGTTACTGTGAATTCAGCGATCAAGGAAAAATTATTGGATCTAAGCAGAGAAGAAAAGTACAAATTACTGCTTGAAGACAACGAATTTTATGAAGACCTGACTTCTTCTCAAAAAGAAAGTTTAAAGGGAATTGCCAGCGCATTTCTTGTGGCAGACTTGAATTCATTTGATCAAAAAGTCGATCAGACGGATCTTTCAACCTTTACCAGAATGGGTACGGCTGCAAATCAGAGGGTCAACAAGTTAATCCTCAAAATGATCTCCAATTTGGCTAGCGCCGATGCTTATCAGGCAGAAACTCTATTTCAAACTGGAGAATTGCTTGCTGCTAATTCTGGTACTGCCGACGAAACACTCCAAAAGCTTTTTAGCCTGGATCGAGGTATGACCGAAACAGACAAGGAGTCCATTGAGCGATTTGTCAGATCCACTTACAAAGCTTACCTGGAAGTTGCACCAGTCTTTATTAAACCTGCATCGGATACCGGTGGATTTGCTATTGAGGAGAGGGTGCCATTTTATTCAAGTACCGCTGCAACCAAAGCACTTGCTGAGCCACTAGAAGATGATCGACCATTCGTTCTCTCACAAGAAACACTTGATCAATACGCTGCACTTTCTCCGGAGAAGAGGGGCATCATAGATAGACTAATTGGACTAGACTATGTCAGAAAGGCCTACGAGGGAACCAACCTTGAAACAGAAGATCCAAAAGAATATAGAAATCTTGCTGAAAGAGAAAAGGTATTTGTTGAAGTGCTTTCTCGAAATTTTAGAGGAGAGCCCACAAAGGAAAACGAAAAGCTCCGCGTGAATGAGGCATTCGCCTACTACAACAATCTAGCAAAGAGCAGAAAGGAAGTAATCAATCGCATGGTATTGAGTAGAACTTTCCTAAAAAGGAACGACAGGTATTCACTTGACTTTGAAGATGTTGGTAAAAGCAGAAATCTCAGCGCAGAAGAGCGAAATATTAGAGAGCAAATTCAACGGTTCAGATTCCAAAACGCACGAGTGATTACTCAAAACCAAGAAGTTGAAGCGCTGGATCATCCAGACCCAGAAGTTGAAACAATAAGTTTAGCCAGACCCGCGGAAGTTGAGGCAGCTCCTGTGTCTAACAACGGGTTGTTCCTCATCCCAATTGAAATTCCTAAATATGCCTACCAAGGCTATCAGAGAATGACGATGAAAGGGAAACTTATGAATCGCTTGGGGAGAATTGCGCCTGGGAAGGCGGTGACACTTCTCAAACAAGATAACACAGAAACAAGCATTACCGGATACACAGACAATGATGGAGTTTTTGAATTCAAGATTCCAGCCTCTGAATACAAGATGATTACCGAAGCTAGAGCTGAAACGGCACAATTTTCGGTAACGGAGTTTACCGTTGTGGGGGTAGATGCAGCGAAAACATTTGAAGAAAGTTCCGTCGCTTATTTTGATACTAACTCTGAGCAACTGAGACCAGAAGCTAAGAAACTGTTGGACGAAGTGGTGACCGAGTACAGAAGAAGTCCTGTTAGAATTGAAGTTGAGTCTCACACCGATGATGTTGGTAATGCTGAATACAATCGTCAGCTGAGTCGAAGAAGAGGAAATTCTGCCTTCGAATACCTTGTTTCCAAGGGAGTTAAAAAATCAGAAATTTCTGTTGTATGGCACGGGTTTGAAAAGCCAATTGCTTCAAATGACAACCCGTATGGCCGTCAGCTAAATAGAAGAATGGATATTAGGATGCTGGGAACAAGCAAGATAAACTTTACTGCAGGCCAGTATTTCTTGGTAAGGCCAAGTGCAAGTTTAACGGCCATTGCCACAAATCTGGGTGTAAGCGTTAATGAGATAATGGCAACAAATGGATTAACCTCTTCAAGTGTCCGTGAGTATCAGCCTTTAAGAATAAAATCTAGCAAAACGCAAAGTGTTGATTCAAATCTACTTGTACCTTCCAACTCCTCAATTGCTTCAAATACAATCTATGTAGTAAAGCGAGGCGAAACAATTGCAGATATTTCGAAGCGATTCAATATGCCAGAAGAGTTAATCATGGAGATAAACGAGCTAACGAGTCCAACTCTTAAAGAAGGCATGGAGCTTCAAATTTCCACAGGCAAGCAATAAGGCTTAATCAGGATTTTCAAAAAGGTGTATTCAAAGGTACACCTTTCTTTGGCACAAGCTACTTGCCTCCAAAGTCCCAGGGGGCAAGAGCTGCATCTTCAACTCTGCCTTCCAGTAGTTCATTTCGCTAGAAGAGTGGATTGGAAATTTTCCGATAACCTGTGTTCTTAGATATATGATATTGTATGGAGATTTCAAAGGAAGGTTGAGAAATATCAACTCCTCTATCAGATATAAACAAGTTACTATTCAGGTCGTAGCTAACACGGATAGCCATCGAAGAAAATTTGACTCCTCCCATGAAGATATAAGAGTCTTTGAATCTATACCAAGCGCCAAACAAGATCTGACTTCCCCTTGATCGATATCGGTCTTGATTTGGAGAGTAGGCAAAGTTCATTCCGGCATTGAATTGAACATTTCCTCTTAAATACAGAAACAGAAGACTTGGTGTGACATACATCTTGTTGAATTTTGCTTCCACTCCCCCGTTGTACTTCAAAAGCATAGGCTCAGTGCTTTTGTTATCTACATTAAATGACTTGTTAGGACGGTTTACATTCGTTGCAGAAAAACCTGAGAAGGCACTAAAAGTGTACAACAAGTAATTTCTATTCGGATTGTAGTAGTACATGAATCCGGCATTCACAATAACCGTCCCCTTTTGATTGTCAAACTCGGTAACGGGAATTGGCAAAGTATCATCAAACCCATAAAATGGATTGTACTGCGAGCCCCAAGCCAGGCTACTAAAATTCAAGCTTCGGTTTTCATAGCCGGCCTGAACCGCCAAGGTCACAATATCAGAACTCAGTAGACCAAATTTGAAATTGTGCGCATAGGTCAGAAATGCTGCACTGTTCTGAAAAACTCCATTAATCCCGCTGCGCTCATTGTAAGCCATTATTCCAATTCCCCCAATGGATCGTTCATAGCTTCCTCCAGGCTTCAAGGGGAAAATAAACGACACTTGCGTTAACTCATTAATCACATCGACACCTTGCACCTGCCGCTTATGATTCATGTGTAGGGATGGATCGTTGTACACTCCCGCAAACGCAGGATTCAGGAACAAAGAAGCCGAGAAATACTGTGAAAACTGCGTGTCCTGAGCTTGCACAGCATTACATAATAGAAGGATCGATATGTAGAATCCAATCTTTTTCATCTCTGTAAATAGAATGGTCCAGACCGCTCTTCGATTTCACCACTTATTCGAGTCAAAATTACCTGGTAATAGTATAATCCAGAAGGTTCCTCATTCCCCGTTCGCTGATTTGTTCCATCCCATCCAACTTGATTTGCCTCGTCGAACGAGTTAGTAGCATAAACTAGAGATCCGAACTTATTGTAAATCTCCATCTTAAAATTTTCCTGAAGAATTCTCTCACCGAAGACTCGGAAAGTCTGGTTATCAGGGTCTGTGGCGGCTGGCGAGAATATTTCTGGAATGTATACTAAACCAGCGGGATCAATTCGCGGTGCCAATCCGATTGCTAGGTACGCAGTTGATAAATCGGTTAGCTCAAAATCGATCTCAGTGACAATTGAACCCCGCGTAAGAGAATCCGAATCCAGCAATGATTCTACTCCAAGGGATGTATAAACTCCGCCAGGAGAATCCGAAACAGCTATTACAGGTGAATTAACGCGGTGCCGAATGTTATTTGCTACTCCAAAGTTCTCCAGGTCTTCTCCACTGAAATCTATTTGGACTTGCGTTCCATTCATTGTCCCAGCTGATAACTCCACCTCCCAAATACCATTGCTTGAAATACCCAATAACTCATTATCAGGCATAGGTTGTTCACTGTTGGGTGTCTGAAAAGCCACTGTCAACTCGGGGCTTGCACCGAAGACTTCAAGCATTGTGATAGGAGCATAGACTCCTTCATAACCCATGGGAAATCTGCGAATTCCACTGCCTTGATAAGTTAATTTACCCTGGAAATAAGAGGTGACTGAGCCTCCTATTACTCTCACGTTACTTCCCAAAACAAATCGGGTATTATCACCTATCCTCATCACTCCATTGGTGAAGGTAATGTCGTCTGTTATCCTCAATTCATTGCCCGTGTATAAAACATCTCCACTTTGATTAAGTAAAAGTGAATTTACCAGGAGAGGTGTGGCAATTGATATTATTTGGCTTTGCCCGCCTAGGAAAGCGAGATTTCCTTCATTCCCATTGAAGATATTGTTAATGGCCCAATTGCCGAAAAGGGAGATGGTCCCAGTGTTTAAGATAGTCCCATCGTTCTCCAGATCTCCAGTCACTCCAACGTTTGCTCCAGGCGAGACATATAAGATAGCATCGCTCGCAACATAGAGTTGTTGAGCCTGACAAGTCAGAGAAACAATGAGCGATATGTAGATAGCTATCTTTCTCATTTTAGTTGACGGATCTGTGAAGTTCATTCCAGTTGGTTCCATCCCAGATGAGAGTAATTGTGTCTGAGGTTGTTGGTGCCCAATTACCAGAAAGTCTTGTTGTTCCAAAATCAGACAATGTCATTGTTCCTGTAATATTAGCAGCTAATAATACAAGCACCTGCCCAGCAGTGTTGCCGGCATTAAGCGTGATTCCTGTTGTTGCTCCGGAATCTGTAATGGCAATAAACGATCGATTTGCAACTGCTATTGGGTAGTTGGCACCAGATACCGTCTCATTGAACCTGGCCACAGTCAATCCTCCATTTACTGTGGCAGTTGTAGAGACTGTATTTGCTTCATCGCCATTTAATACCACATTACTATCAACGGTACTATTTCCTAGAGTTATGGTTCTTCCGCCAGTGCTTGTTCCAATATTAATTGCTCCTGCATCTGAGCCGTTTGTTCCTATTCCTATGGCTCCTCCTGCATCGATGTTTACTGTTCCTGAGGTTGCACCCGCATCGATGTCTATGCCGCCTGCTGCCGCGCTAGCTGTAACTGTGACATTGCCACTTGCTGAAGCATCGATAGTTACACCAGAGTTTCCATCTATTGCAACTGAACTGGCTTGCGCGTCAATCGTGATTGCGCCTGCAGTAGTTGTTAAGTTTGATGCGTTTCCTGCATCCAGAGAAATACCGCCGGTTCCAGCATCCAAATTAACAGCAGTTGCTCCAGTTACATTTCCTACTGAAATAGTTCTGGCCGCTGCTCCGGTTCCGAGATTAATGGCATTTGCATCTCCGTCATTTCCTATGTTGATAGCCCCTCCAGTTGAATTTAGGTCTACACCGCCTATTCCGTCTAGTTGGATAGATCCTGTCGTTGTTGTTGAAATCATGACGGGGTTCCCGTCTGCTGAAACACTAACTCCTGCTGCTCCAACAAGATTTAGACCGTTCGCTGTTGTAGAAACGGTACTTCCATCTATTTGGACACTGTTTACATTTATTCTGTCAGCTGCAAGAATATTTATATTCGAAATGTCATTCGAGCCATCCGTTATAAGTGCTTTATTGATAGAGGCTGTACCGCCAGTAACTGCATTCAAAACCTCAAGTTCGGTGCTGGTGACTGTGGAAGTAGTCACTACTCCACTTCCATTCGTAATAGTTGTTCTATTAGCAGTTAGAGCTCCTGACGAAAGCATTATTGTTCCGTCCGCATCAGGTATTTCAATCAAACTTTGTTGTCCAGCAGTTACATTATCCATCACAAACACTGCGGTTGCTGTTGTGTTTGTTTCGTCCCGAAGAGTGAATGAGCCATCATCTTGGGTAATCGTCGTGCCATCAATGGTGCCTCCATCTACATCAATGTTGGTGATGTCTACATTGTTCGCATTCAAAGCCGTACCTCCCAACGTACCGATCGTAGCCGTCGTAATCGTTACTCCCGTGATCGTGCCCCCTTCTAC
>JBDVJN010000044.1:0-56970 GCA_039961455.1 Cyclobacteriaceae bacterium
CTGACATAGTTCCGTCCAATCTTCTTGGTGCGGGTAATTTATTTTTTTCATAATTAGAACGTCATTGCGAACGAAGTGAAGCAATCTCGAGATTCCGTCGGTCGTACCTCCCCATGAGGTTGTGATCTCAGTTCCCTCACACTATCATCTTTTCTATCGGACACACCAAAATCCCTTCAGCTCCTTTTTCCTTTAATTGATCTATCACCTCCCAGAAATCATCTTCACTAATTACACTGTGGATGCTGCTCCAACCTTCCTCTGCAAGTGGAAGTACCGTTGGGCTTCTCATTCCTGGCAATAACCCAATGATTGCCTCTAGCTGGTCGTTGGGTGCGTTCAGAAGAATGTACTTGTTCTGTTTTGCCGCTTTTGCCGCTTGTATTCTAAAGAGCAGCTTTCCTAACAAATTTTTTTTCTCAAGCGAAAGTCTGGGGTTAGTTACCAGCACAGCTTCGCTTTTTAGAACGGTTTCCACTTCTTTCAACCCGTTAGCCAGTAGGGTACTTCCGGTGCTAACGATATCAAATATTCCTTCAGCTAGGCCGATTCCCGGTGCGATCTCAACACTTCCACTGATTACCTCTACTTCTGCGTCAATACTTTTCTCTTCGAGAAATCCCTTTAGAATAACAGGGTAGCTGGTAGCAATTCTTTTTCCTGAAAACCAATCAAGACCTGTGTATTCTTCTTCCCTTCGTACCGCTAGTGAAAGTCTGCATTTGGAAAAATCAAGTTTGTTGATGATCTCAACATCTTGATCTTTCTCAAGCACCTCGTTTTCTCCCAAAATCCCAATATCGGCCACACCTTCGGCCACATATTGCGGGATGTCATCGTCACGGAGGTAGAAGACTTCTAATGGAAAATTAGAAGACGATGACATTAGTTTGCCTCCGTTGTTGATTTTGATTCCACATTCTTTTAGAAGCCCCATACTTTTCTCGTTGAGTCTCCCGTTTTTCTGTACCGCAATTTTTAATACTTCTGTTTTCATTTTTTCATATCATCTAACCTGCTCATGTGTTGCTCTCTTGACTCGACCTTCTTTTTTTCTCAAATGAATTCGAGTCGCGTAGCGACCACAAAAAAAAAGCCCGACGGTATTCCGACGGGCCTTTGTTATTTTTTCAAACTACAGCATCATCTTCTTACCTCTTCAAGAGAGAAGTTGTAATGATGTACATGATGTAGTCTGTTCGTGTTCATAATTGAGTTGCGAATATAGTATGCAATTTTAAATTTCTAATTATGCTTCGAATCTTCTGCTTACTTCATCCCAATTTACCACATTAAAAAATGCGTTTATGTAATCAGGACGTCTATTTTGATAATTCAAGTAGTAGGCATGTTCCCAAACGTCCAAACCTAGTATTGGAGTCCCACCGCAACCAACACCTGGCATTAATGGATTATCCTGGTTCGCAGATGAACAAACATCCAAGGATCCATCAGCTTTTTTGCAAAGCCAGGCCCAACCACTACCAAATCTAGTAGCAGCTGCAGCGCTAAACTTCTCCTTAAATTTCTCGAAAGAACCGAATGCAGCATTTATGGCATCGGCAAGCGCTCCTGTAGGTTCTCCACCTCCATCAGGGCTCATAACTGTCC
Organism: Cyclobacteriaceae bacterium; assembly: GCA_039961455.1. Classification (GTDB taxonomy): domain Bacteria; phylum Bacteroidota; class Bacteroidia; order Cytophagales; family Cyclobacteriaceae; genus Ekhidna. The sequence continues at coordinate 1,612 of JBDVJN010000044.1, forward strand.
AGAATAGAGAGTGATTGTAGTGTCCACCACCATTGTTTCTGATTGCAGGTATATCTGAGTGATTTTTGCAAACCTCATCGATTGGTTTGTCTCCAATCGGCCCACTTCCTGTGGCATTGTTAAGGTTTGTCACATACGCATTGTGATGTTTTCCATGATGAATCTCCATGGTTTGCGTATCAATATGTGGGTTCAACGCATCATGTGCATATGGTAAATCAGGTAATTCAAAAGCCATAAATTGTTTCTTTTTATTAATTGTTGAGTTTCAAATGTGAAGGTAACAAATCTGGTTAATTGGTTAAATGCTAGAGGAGTCATTTATGGCCCCATTATTTAACCAGTCCACCAATTAATTAATCACCAAACGCTAAATCTAGTTCCTAAGTTTTCTAAAAAAGTCTTTGATCATCACCTCGCTATCGATAGCCATAACTCCTTCTTTGATCTTAGTTTTTGGATGTGCGATCTTTTTATTGAAGGAAATGAATCCTCTTTCAGCATCAGGAGCACCAATTACCAATTTACCTATTTGAGTCCAAAAGAGTGCGCCAGCACACATATTGCAGGGTTCAAGTGTGACGTACAATGTGCACTCATTTAGATATTTCGAACTTAAATTGTTTTGGGCCGCAGTGACTGCCAGCATTTCGGCATGTGCGGTGGCATCGTTTAATCTCTCAACTCGATTATGATCTTTTGCTATGATTTGGTTTTCGCAGACAATTACTGCTCCCACTGGAATTTCACCTTCATCAAAGGCAATTTGCGCTTCACTTAGCGCTTGCTTCATGAAATGCTCATCGCTAAATACGCTTAGGTCTGTCATTTGATTTTTACACTTTGCATAACCTCTTTTGCTATGTCTTCCCACTCGAGCTGAAGTCGAGCGGGAGCACCAAAATTGAATAGGAGCACCTGATCTTTGTACGACGTGTACTGTATGTAGGTATAATTCCTTTCACCACTTTTGGAGGAAAATACATTCTCGTCTCGTATAGTAGAAACAAATTCAAAAACGACAAACTCGCGACCATTGATCTGTTTGATTGTATCCTGAATAAATTGTATCTCATCAAAAAGGGCATTAATACTGGCTTTGTAAAAGCCATATACAACTTTTGTGTCTTCTGGCTTCCACTGCATGATATTGTCATTGATACCCAATGTTACCTCTTGCGATTCTGTCGAGAACATCCCGAGAGGCACCTTAGACGAAGCCACTCTTGCCATCCTATCTTGATTAGACATGTTGACAAATGAGATTGGAATCTTTATTGAAATGTCTTCTCCAATTTTGACAGGTGCCAGTTTTTGAGAGTAGGAATCGACAAAAGAAATGATGGACAGTACTAGGGTTAAAATTCGCATGCTCAAAACTAAACCTGAATTCTTGAATTCTATGGATTGAGAGATTTCAAGATTATTTCGATGCCTTTTCAGATATTCGAAAAATCTATTAATCGAACTAATCTAAAATCTATCTTTGCCGCTCATTTAGAGAAAACAAAAAAGATGCTTAGAACGCATACCTGCGGAGAATTGAGAATTGGTCATGCTGATCAAGAAGTTACACTAACTGGCTGGGTACAGAAACAGCGAGACAAGGGGGGGATTGTCTACATAGATCTAAGAGATCGCTATGGTATCACTCAGCTAATCTTTGAGGAAGGCGTAACTGATCCATCATTAATCGAACAGGCAAAAAATGTTGGACGTGAGTTTGTTTTGAAAGCGAGTGGGAAGGTAGTAGAACGATATTCCAAGAATGACAAAATCCCTACAGGTGAGGTGGAAATCAGAGTCACAAATCTAGAAATTCTGAATGAATCTAAGACGCCACCATTTACAATAGAGGAGGAAACGGATGGAGGAGAAGACCTTAGGATGCAGTACAGATATCTTGATATTCGTAGAAATGTGGTTAGAGAGAAGCTTGAATTGCGGCACTTGATGATGCAAAAAGTTCGTGAATATCTGACAGGTGAAAGTTTCATCGAAGTGGAAACACCTTATCTGATAAAGTCAACCCCCGAGGGCGCCAGAGATTTCGTAGTTCCATCCCGAATGAACGAGGGAGAATTCTATGCATTACCTCAATCTCCGCAGACTTTCAAGCAACTTTTGATGATTGGTGGACTAGATCGCTATTTTCAGATAGTGAAGTGCTTCCGAGATGAAGATTTAAGAGCCGATCGTCAGCCGGAGTTCACACAGATTGATTGCGAAATGGCTTTCGTGGAGCAAGAAGATGTACTCAACACGTTTGAGGGAATGACGAAATTCCTTTACAAGGAAATCAAGGGTGTTGAGTTGGAAGACTTTCAGCGAATTTCCTATGATGAAGCTATGGAAAAGTACGGTTCTGATAAACCTGATCTTAGATTTGGCATGGAGTTTTGTGAGCTTACTGAACAAGCTCAGGGTAAAAATTTTGTCGTGTTTGACAGTGCGGAACTGGTGGTTGGAATAAACGCAATAGGATGCGCCGAATATTCCAGAAAGCAACTAGATGCGTTGACCGATTTTGTTAGAAGACCACAAATTGGAGCGAAGGGATTGGTTTATGTGAAATGCAATGAAGACGGAAGCTTCAAATCATCTGTTGATAAGTTCTTTGATCAGGAAGCTTTGAAGGGCTTGGCAACCAAAATAAATGCTAAACCGGGAGATCTTCTTTTGATTTTAGCTGGGGGAAAAGATCAGACAAGAAAGGCGTTGAATGAGCTAAGGCTCGAGATGGGTGAGCAGCTTGGGCTTCGCGACAGAGACAAGGTGGCAGCAGCCTGGGTTGTGGATTTTCCTTTGCTGGAGTGGGATGAAGAGTCAAACCGATATCATGCGATGCATCATCCGTTTACTTCGCCAAAGCCAGAAGACATTGGTAAGTTAGAATCAGACCCTGCCAGTGTCAGGGCAAATGCCTATGACTTGGTAATCAATGGTGTTGAAGCTGGTGGAGGCTCGATCAGGATACATGATCGAGGGTTGCAAGCAGAAATGTTCAAAGTGCTGGGTTTTTCTAAGGAAGAAGCAGAAGATCAGTTTGGTTTTCTTATGGGCGCATTTGAGTATGGAGCACCTCCGCATGGTGGTGTAGCCTTTGGTTTTGATCGGTTATGTGCTATTATGACCGGGGATCAAAGCATAAGAGATTTTATTGCATTTCCTAAAAATAATTCTGGGCGGGATATCATGATTGATTCCCCATCTAAAATTTCGGAAGATCAGTTAGCGGAATTAGGTATTGATTTAAATCAGAAAAGCAAAACATAGTATTTAGTTCTTTATTGTTTAATTTTTGTGTTAAATAATCACCCATGACCAAGAAGTTTTTACTTTATTCCGCGCCATTTTTTTTCCTGTTTGCCGCGCTTTCATTGTTCGAACCGTGGTTGTATCGAAATGTTTTTTCAAGCACGTCGATAGACAGACTTGGTGGTAAAGAGTTTCAAATCATAGCTCATAAAGGGGCCTCCGGAAATGCGCCCGAGAATACAATGGCTGCGTTCAAAAGAGCTCTGGAACTTGGTGTGGACCAAATAGAGCTTGACGTTCGTCACACGTTGGATGAGGAAATTGTTGTTTTTCATGATCAGACTCTGGATAGACTTGCCAAGGATACGTTGGGGAATCGCGTAACGGGAGATGTGCATGATTACACACTGGAAGAAATAAAGCAATTTGACGTAGGGTCACACAAAGATTCAAGATTTTCTAACGAACGGATTCCTACGTTAAAGGAAGTTCTGGATTTTGTCAATGGTCGATGTAAAGTGCTAATTGAGATTAAGCATATGGACCATCCTCACTACCATGATTTTGCAGAAAAATTGGTAGAGGTTGTGATGGCTGAAGAAAATGGAGAAGATTGGATCATTCTTCAGTCGTATGAACCAACTTATCTAGATGAGGTTCATGATTTGGATTCTTTGATACAAACAAAGGCCTTGATCATAGGAGAAGATTCTGCTCCTTTAATTGCATTCTACATTGAAACAAGAATGCACATGGGGCGGGCCAAAGAGGGCAACCGTATGAAAGCCATCAACCCTGAATGGCAAACACTATCTCCAAGGAGAGTTTTTCAAATGCACGCTCAAGGGTTTGAGGTACATGCATATCCTGTAAATACCAGGGACGACATGATTAAAATGTTAAATGCTGGTGTTGATGGAATTATAACCGATTATCCAGACATAGCAATTACGCTGCGTGATGAGCTTAGTAAACTGGAGTAGCGCTACTCAATACCTCTAAAATTTTGCTAACTTTAGTCTAATTAACACGTAGAATTTAGCAGACTCCTTTTGTCATTTGATAGAAACATAGTCATACGTAATCTTCGTAAAGGAGATGAGAATTCGTTTTCAATCGTTTTTGAAGAGTTCCATAAACCGTTGGTCAAGTTTGCTAATTCCTACCTATATGATCTTGCGGAATCACAAGATTTAGTTCAGGGTGTTTTTGTGAAAATTTGGGAAAAATGTGAGACGCTAACCATTGATGGTTCCATCGATGCTTACCTTTTTACCACCGTCAAGAACTGTTGCTTAAACAGGCTTAAGAGTTTGCAAATTGAGGATAAACACAATCTTTTGATGCTCGAGGGTATGTTGAATTATTATAAAGAGCACCAACGAATTGATTTAAATCTGGAAGAGCATTTGAGAGATGCCATTCAAAAGCTACCTGATAAAATCAAGGAAGTTATCCTATTAAAATATTCCGACAATAAAAAAATATCAGAGATTTCTGCCGCCATGAATATCTCGGAAAATACTGTTAAAACGCAGCTGCAAAGAGGAAAATCTAAGCTAAAAGAGGCGATTTCCACCATCCAAAATGTGGTGGTATTTTTCTTACTCACTAATCAAATGTGAACTCGCTCAGTTCATGATCTTTCGCTTTCGTATCTAACGAATTTCGCATTTCAAGCTGTTTATTTTGTTTTATTGAAAAAAACAGAATTTCTTGTCACCTGTTTTTGTGATTGTACTGTCATAGTACTAGTGATGGACAAAAAGACAATTGATTTTGAGCTGATTTGGAAAAAAATGAATGCCACTCTTACAGAGGAGGAGGAGAGTGAGTTAAATAGCTGGCTGAAGGACAAAGACCATCAGAGATATTTCAATCAGGTGATGGAGCAGTCAGAAGGTGAAAGACTGCCGGAAAGTTCCATCGCTTCTCTGCCGTGGAAAAAAATAAAAAGGAAATCAAATCAAAGGAATAGAAAGGTAATTTCTATAGTTGCGGGGATTGTTTTGATACTGACTTTCGTATTTATAGGGCTAGTGCCAAATGAGCAACTAGAACAAGCACAAGTAACTCCCAATCCCATTGTTCCTGGTAGCGATAAAGCTATCTTAATTACCTCCGCCGGAGAATCAATTGAACTGAGCTCTGGAGTTAATTTGGATGTGAAGGAGGAAGAAGTAAGTCTTAGATCAGACGGGAAATCAATTGTCTATACAAATGAAAGGAATAGTGCAGAAGGGAACATAAAGAATACATTGATTATTCCGAAGGGTGGAAAATTTGCTGTGTCCCTTTCAGACGGGACTCGAGTCTGGATCAACTCAGATTCCAGATTGGAATACCCAATTGCATTTTCTGAAACCGACCGAACTGTCACGTTGCAAGGAGAAGCCTACTTTGAGGTTACGCATGATTCAAACCGGCCTTTTACAGTAATTTCTAAAGAGCAAAAAGTTCAAGTACTTGGGACGAGTTTTAGCATCTCGTCTTATCCTGAAAGTGAGGAAGTGTTAACTACTCTTGTTGAAGGTGCCGTGAAAGTGCAATGTCTTGCCAATTTGAATGAAGAACATCTAACTCCCGGGAGACAATCAAAATTGATTAAGAAAACCAACCTGCTAACGATTAAAGATGTGGATACGGAACTTTTTGTTGCATGGAAGGATGGATGGTTTGTTTTTGAGGATCAAAGCCTGGGAGAAATTCTTGAGACGTTATCGAGATGGTATAACGTAGATATCTTCTTTGTAAATGCTCAGGCAAAGGGAATGAAGTTCACCGGTGAAATTGAGCGTCATGAGAATATAGAAAACATTATATCACTAATTGAAAAAACAAATGCAGTCAAAATAGAAATTAAAGATCGTACTGTCATTGTAAGATAGTTCAAACAAAAAGGGAGTGCTGCAACACCCCCTTTTGTACATATGTCCAATTTAAACTAGAACACATGGTTTACACAATTACAAATTTACCCCTTTCGAGGAAGTTTAGAATGATTTTACTTATTAAGCTTTCTGCGCTCTTTTTTCTGGGATCTATTGATCAGGTCCAAGCATCAACTACTGGAAACGAAGAAACGATTTCGATCTCAGTTCAGCAAGAGAGTCTCAGGAGGATTTTAAGAGAAATCCGGAAGCAAAGCGATTACAATTTTATTTTTCAGAGTGCGGTCTTAAATGAGGTACCTGAAATGAGCATAGATGTAAAAAATGCTCAAGTAAGTGATGTTTTGGATCGATTAATCAAAGAACATAACCTGGAGTATGAAATTGATGAGAACACGATTATTATCCGAAAGTCCAAAGTACCCTTAATCGAAGATGTGGAGGTATCTGGGAGAGTGATTGATACCAATACTGGTGAACCTATAATTGGTGCAACGGTGATTATTAAAGGCACTTCGCAAGGTGCCGTTACAGACCTAAATGGTAATTTCACCATTGACGTAGAACAGGGACAAACATTAGTCATTTCTTTCCTTGGATATGCACGACAGGAGGTTGTTGTAGGGGGTCAAACGAATTTGAGCATCTCGCTTGTAGAAGATGCTTCTAATCTGGGTTCGGTTGTTATTTCTGGTTCAAGAGGTCGTCCAAGAACAGTTTTAGAATCTCCAGTTGCCATTGACAATATCAATGCCAGTGCGCTTGCACAAAGTGGTCAGTACAATATCGAACAAATGATCAACTACAGGGTGCCTTCTTATAACTCATCGAACCAGACTATTTCGGATGCCACAGCTCATTTTGATCCCTCAGAACTTAGAAATATGGGCCCCTCGAGAACCCTAGTTCTTGTAAATGGTAAACGAAAAAATCAAAGTGCATTGGTTTATGTTAATGATACACCAGGTAAAGGTGAAGTTGGAGTAGATCTTAAAAGTGTTCCTACTGGCGCAATTGAGCGAATTGAGGTGCTTCGCGATGGAGCAGCTGCTCAGTATGGCTCGGACGCCATTGCAGGTGTCATCAATATAGTTTTGAAAGAACGTGTGACTGGTTCTGCTCAGGTTAGCTCAGGCGTCACTACCGAAGGGGATGGCTTTACCTATGACGCCTCAGTTAATAAAGGATTTTTGCTTGGCAACGATGGCGTATTAAATCTGACCGGAAACTTTTATCATCAGGATTTAACAAATAGAGCAGGAGAGCCGGGAGGTGATGGTTTGTTTGGTGTGATTTTTCAACCTAACCCACAAGATGTTATTGACGGTAATATTACGCAAGCAGAATTTGATGCCCAACAGGCCTCCGCTAACTCAATTTTGAATGGTACCCATCCATGGCTAGTGGACAACCCTGATTTAGGAATGACCATAGGACAGCCAGAATATGATAAAGCTTCGTTTATGGCGAATTTGAGTCTTCCTTATGGAGAAGGAAACGAATTCTATGCGTTTGGAGGTTATACCTATCGTGATGGAAAGTCGTTTGCTCTATACAGAGCGCCATATTGGGTTACCGACGACGCTGGATTGTTGACCCCTTCAGGGGAAGCATACCAGGGCTTTCAGCCTACCTTTGAGACCGAGATCAATGATCTTACCTTCACAGCGGGTACCAAGAATAAACTAGGTGCTTGGAATTCTGATTTGAGCATTACCACAGGCTCAAACAGTGTGGACTACACAATCGGAAGTACTATTAATGTCTCTCTTCTACCTAATAGTCCAACCTCTTTTAATGCGGGTGGATACAAGTTTGGAACCATTGTAGGAAACTTCGACATTTCGAGAAATCTAGATGATGTTACTGTGTTTTTTGGCAGTGAGGTTCGTAGCGAGTCCTTTGAGGTTACGGCAGGACAACAAGAGTCTTACGTTGATGGAGGAGCGCAGTCTTTCCCGGGACTTCAACCTGGCAATGCCTTGGATGAGAGCCGAAATAACATAGGATTTTATGGAGGGCTTGATTGGGATGTTTCAGAAGAATTTCTTGTCGGCGGTGCAGTGAGATACGAGAATTATTCTGACTTTGGAAGCAATTTATCATGGAAAATCAACGCACGTCAATTATTTGCTGGCTCGAAAGGCTCTATTAGAGCCTCTGTAAGTACAGGGTTTCGTGCACCTTCACTCCATCAGATTTACCTAAGCAATGTTCAAACACTTGTTTCCGGCGGGACTGTATCAAATCAAGGAACCTTTAACAATGTTAGTGATGTGATAAGAGGTCTGGGAATCCCTGCTTTGGATGCAGAGACATCTTTAAATTTTACAGCAGGTGTTACCTACCGACTTACTGATAACTTTAGTGTTACAGCGGATTACTATAGCATCGATCTTGATGATAGAGTCCTTTTTACAGGAGAGATTGGTTTTGATGCAGACGATGCGACGACCAATTCGGTTGAGCAAATCCTGATAGCTAATGATGTGACCAGTATCAAGTTTTTCGTAAATGCGTTGGACACTAAAACGACAGGATTTGATTTGATCCTTGACTACACAGGGATTGAATTGGGAGCTTCTAGCCAGTTGGATATGACACTTTCGATGAACTCCAATGAAACCAAAATTGATGGTTCAATTGTAGCTCCTGGAGTTATTGGGCAGGAAGGATATGACATCTTCAACCGAAAGGAGCAGTCCAGAGTAACCACAGCTCGTCCGAACTTCAAAATATTGTATGGATTGAATTTTAGTTTCGGTGATCTGGGAGTATCAATTAACAATACATATTTTGGAGAGGTCACCTGGCAACATGGAACTGATCCTGCAAACGATCAGACTTTTTCTGGAAAGGTCATTACTGACCTGGTCGCCGATTATGATCTAAGTGAAAAACTAAATATCAACGTCGTAGTCAATAATCTGTTTAATGTGTATCCCGACGTTATAGAAACTGGAGGTGATTTTGTTACGGATCTTGGTGGACGCTTCAAGTATCCTTGGGAAGTAAATCAATTTGGTTTTAATGGAACTATCCTCAAAGCTGGTTTAAACTATAAATTTTGAATTGTAAATGACTTTGAGAAGTTAGATCGAAAATGGTGCTTTGTTGCAGGCTCCTGCAACAAGCACCATTTGATTTTGCTCAATTTCAACCTAGTCGTTGCTTCACTCTTTCCAGTTTGGATAGCCTGGTTGCTCGATATCTGTTCCGTCTTTGGCTTTTTCAACCATTTCCCGAACATCCTTAAGTAGCTCTTTAGCATCGAAGACGATACCGTCTTTGATCGTGTAATTCACACCACCAACTCTTGTTACTTCGTTGTCTTCCGTCAGTTTGATAGCTCCTGTACCGTAAAGAACTTTGAGATTCTGAAGTGGATTTTGATCTATCAATACCAAATCAGCCAATTTCCCTACTTCTACGGATCCGATTTGCTTGTCCATGCCCAGTGCCTCTGCTCCATTTAGGGTAGAAGATTTGATTACTTCCATTGGGTGGAACCCCGCTTCACGTAAGAGCTCCATTTCTCGGATATAAGCAAAACCATATAGCTGGAAAATGAAACCAGAGTCGGAGCCGGTAGTCACCCTTCCGCCACGATTTTTGTATTCATTGATGAAAGTCATCCAGAGTCGGTAGTTTTCTTTCCAAGCTACTTCTTCCTCAGTACCCCAGAAATGCCAGTAAGATCCGTGTGATACCTTGCTTGGTTGATAAAATTTCCAAAGAGATGGAAGTGTGTAAGCTCGATGCCAGTCAGCATTTCTTGCTCGCATTAGATCACGACTAGCCTCGTAAATATTGAACGTTGGGTCTAGTGTGAAATCCAGATTTAACAATTTGTTCATCACCTCATTCCATTTATCTGAATACGGCGCTGCTGCTTGCTGCCACAGTTTACCCGCTTCTCCAAAACGATGTTGTTCATTGTTGTAGTTGTAATCGAGTGGATAGTTCTGCACGGTTCGATCATCGAACAGCGCTTCTGGCAATCCGTACCAGTGTTCCATAGATGTCAGACCCGACTCGGCTGAATTCAACACATTCCAACGCGCTACGCTCAGCTGAGCATGATGACACGCAGATCTAAGACCTAGTCTTTTATTCTCCTTAAGTGCTGCATCCATTACTTCAGGGGATGCTCCAAAGAACTTAATTCCGTCAGCTCCTCGTCTGTAATTAGCTCTTACCCAGGAGATCGCTTCATCAGCATTCGTGATGGTTCCATTAAGAAACTCCGAACCTGCGCTTCTCTCACCTGGAATACTTCTCTTCGAAGGCACGTCTTCCAGGTTTTGTCCAAAGGAAGTATAGGCGAAGATTCGTGGAGCTGTAATTTCATTTCGCGCACTTCTTTGCTTATGTCTCAAAACCCAATCAAGTCCATTGCCGGCGGAAGGTTCCCTGATAGTAGTGATACCATGGGCAAGCCACAGTTTGAAGACATACTCCGCCGGAGTACCTTGACTCGTTCCCCCAATATGGCCATGCATGTCTACAAAACCAGGTAGCACATACATTCCTTCAGCATCGATTTCTAGTCCTTTGCCATTGAATTTTGGTCGGCTCTCGTTGTCTATTGCAACCCCTGGATAGCCAACTACCTTTACCGTTTTGATCACATTTTGTTCAACCACAATATCTACCGGACCAATAGGAGGTGCTCCGTTCCCATTGATCAACATCGCGCCTCTAATGATTAGCTGCTCGAATGGACCTTGGCCTTCTGTTCTGGAAGGAGCAGGTGTGATTTGAGCGAACAGCGTGAAGCTTGCGATTAGAAATAAGAGGGTGCTAGGGAATCTTTTCATAGGTTAGTGTATTATTGTTACGTTCTAAGTGTTTAAAAATAAACAAACTAATTTCAAAGCTATGTCACTCACTCCATCCACTATGATGCCTCTAGGAACAGAAGCTCCAGATTTTAACCTTCAGGATGTTATCAGCGGAACAAACAAGACTTTAGCCGATGTCATGGGCGTCGAAGGGCTGGTTGTGATGTTCATTTGTGCACATTGTCCATATGTGAAAAGTATTGAAGAGGAGTTGAGCATTGTTGCAAGACATTATCAGCATTTGGGTGTTGAATTCGTAGCAATATCTTCGAATGATAGTGAAAGTCATCCTGAGGATAATCCTGCTGGACTTAAGGAACAAGCAGAAAATCACGATTTCAATTTTCCATACCTGTTCGACGAAACTCAGGATGTCGCGAAAGCATATGATGCGGCTTGCACACCAGATTTCTTTCTGTTCGGCAAGGACCTCAAATGTGTTTATCGAGGAAGATTTGATGCCAGCACTCCTGGGAACAATGAACCAGTAAATGGAGAAGATCTGAGCATGGCAATCGATAACTTATTGGAAGGCCAGCCACCGTTGGAAGAACAGATTCCCAGCATGGGATGTAACATTAAGTGGAAAGGCTAAGGACACTTTACCTCAGTTATTGGGAAATAGTCATTTCAAACTCCATTCTTCATTGTGTAAATTGCGCTTCCATTTAGTGATATGAGCGTACAGAAAAACATCAAAATAGTAACCACACATCAGCTTCAGGAAATGAAAGCGAATGGTGAGAAAATCACCATGCTTACTGCCTATGACTACTCAATGGCTAAAATCATTGATCAATCCGGGATTGATGTAATTCTTGTTGGTGATAGTGCTTCGAATGTGATGGCTGGAAATGAGACAACATTGCCGATCACTCTTGACCATATGATTTGGCATGCGACTTCAGTGGTAAAAGCTGTGAATCGGGCGCTTGTGATTGTCGACGTGCCGTTTGGATCCTATCAAGGAAGTTCGTCGGAAGCACTTAGGTCCTGCATCCGGATTATGAAAGAGTCAGGTGCGCATGCAGTAAAAATGGAGGGTGGATTTGAAATAAAGGAGAGCATTCAACGTGTACTTTCCGCAGGAATACCAGTAATGGGCCATCTAGGCTTAACACCTCAATCCATTTATAAATTCGGAACATATACCGTTAGGGCGAAAGAAGAAGCGGAGGCAAACAAACTTCTGGAAGACGTAAAGCTGTTGGAAGAACTGGGCTGTTTTGGAATAGTCCTCGAAAAGATCCCATCCAAACTTGCAAAGAGAGCAGCCGAGTCGGTTTCTATTCCGATGATTGGCATAGGAGCTGGCCCTGATACAGATGGGCAGGTTTTGGTGGTTCATGATATGCTGGGCATCACACAAGATTTCAAACCAAGATTCTTAAGGCAATATGCTGACCTGAACCAGGTAATGTCTGAAGCTGTTAAGAATTACGTCTCTGACATTAAATCCAAGGACTTTCCTAACGAAAAGGAAAGTTATTAACACTAACCAAGTACTAATAGAATTCGATGGCTAAAATTATCTATACGCACACCGACGAGGCTCCAGCTCTCGCGACCCAATCTTTTTTACCAATCGTCAATGCTTTCACAGCTTCTGCGGATGTTAAAGTTGAGACAAGAGATATTTCGCTGGCAGGTCGGATTCTTGCGAATTTCTCAAGCTATTTGAGCAAGGATCAGCAGGTGGCGGATGCTTTGACAGAGCTAGGAGATCTGACCAAACTCCCCGAGGCGAACATTATCAAACTGCCAAACGTCAGTGCCTCGATACCGCAATTGAAAGAAGCAATCCGTGAACTGAAGTCGCAGGGATACAGCTTGCCAGATTACCCTGATGAGCCTCAAAACGATGAAGAGCAGAGCATTCGAGCTACCTACGACAAAATCAAGGGCAGCGCGGTTAATCCTGTTCTCCGAGAAGGTAATTCGGATAGAAGAGCACCCAAGGCCGTTAAGGAATTTGCCAGAAAGCATCCTCATTCAATGGGTGCTTGGAGCTCAAATTCTAAATCGCATGTAGCAAGTTTGAGTGATGGGGATTTCTACGGTAGCGAAAAGTCGGTAACGATTGCTAGCGAAGGAAATGCGAAGATAGAATTTATCGATGCCGATGGAAGTACTGCCACGCTCAAGGAAACCATTCCTTTGCAAGCAGGGGAGATTATTGATGCTTCAAGAATGAGCCGTAAGAAATTGATTTCATTCTTTGAGGAGGAAATTGAAAGTGCAAAAAAGCAGAATGTTTTATTCTCTGTGCATCTGAAGGCGACCATGATGAAAGTTTCTGATCCAATCATTTTCGGAGCTGCAGTTATTGCCTTCTTTGGTCCAGTCCTTGAAAAACACAAAGTCACGCTGGATGAGCTCGGGTTTAATCCCAACAACGGAATAGGTGACCTCTACACTAAAATTGAAAATTTAGCTGCAGATAAAAAATCGGAAATAGAGGCTGATCTAGCGTCGTGTTATGAAAACAGACCAGCTATGGCGATGGTAAATTCTGACAAGGGAATTACCAATTTACATGTGCCAAGCGATGTGATTATTGATGCTTCTATGCCAGCTGCAATTCGTACTTCTGGGCAAATGTGGGGACCAGATGGTAATTTGAAAGATACCAAGTACGTAATCCCAGATCGCTCGTATTCAGGGGTGTACCAGGCGACGATCGATTTTTGTAAAAAGAATGGAGCACTTGACCCTACTACGATGGGCAGTGTTTCCAACGTTGGATTGATGGCACAAAAGGCTGAAGAGTATGGCTCGCATGATAAAACATTCCAGCTTTCGGGAGATGGTAAAGTAAGAGTATCAGATGACTCAGGTAATGTATTGATCGAACATGACGTGGAGGAAGGTGATATCTGGCGAATGTGTCAGGTGAAGGATGCACCAATCAGGGATTGGGTGAAGCTTGCTGTCAATCGGGCAACCGCAACAGGGGTGCCTGCTGTGTTCTGGTTAGACGAAAACAGGGCGCACGATCGTGAGTTGATTGAAAAAGTGAATGTTTATCTGAAAGATCACAATACGGATGGGTTGGATATTAGAATTCTTTCACCCGTGGAAGCCACTCGCTTTTCATTGGAAAGAATCATCGAGGGAAAGGATACGGTCTCCGTTACCGGAAATGTGCTTAGGGACTATCTAACTGATCTATTTCCTATTTTAGAAGTAGGTACAAGTGCGAAAATGTTGTCAATAGTCCCATTGATGAATGGAGGCGGACTCTTTGAAACTGGCGCCGGCGGATCAGCTCCGAAGCACGTACAACAATTTGTTGAAGAGGGTCATTTGCGTTGGGATTCGCTCGGAGAGTTTTTAGCTCTTGCCGTCTCATTGGAATATCTAAGTACTACTTTTGACAACCCAAGAGCAAAGGTGCTTGGCGATGCATTGGACAATGCTACCTCTAGGTTACTTGACGAAAACAGGTCCCCATCGAGAAAGGTCAACGAGATCGACAATCGCGGAAGTCATTTCTACCTTGCGATGTATTGGGCACAGGCCTTAACTGCTCAAAATGAAGATGCGGAGCTTAGATCAACCTTTGAACCTATTGCAAGCCGACTTGCAGAAGATGAATCGAAGATCAATGAAGAATTGATTGCAGCGCAGGGTAGCAAAGTCGATATCGGGGGCTACTATCAACCTGATATTAAAAAAGTAGCCGAGGCGATGCGACCTAGTAGTACCTTGAACGACATTATTGATTCCATTTAGCAAAACCGATCTTGTTCCTGTCAGTAGCCTTCAATTCTTTCTCTATTTTAGAGGAGAACAAACAAATGAACTGAAATGGATCAAAATCCTTCCGCCCATATAGCGCAACTACTTACCTCAAAGTCTGATGTCAAGCAGATAACTTATCGGAATGTTTGCAAGACTTTTAAAGCACTTAAGAAGGAAGCATCGAAAATCACTGAAGAGATCAATGCCAAGACCAGTGCAAAAGATGAAGATCTTGTTCTTTCAGTTGATGATGTAAGTGATCAAGAATTTCACCTCAAAGTTGCCGGTGATTTATTGGTCTTTTTCTTACATACAAACATCATCACGTTGAGCGATGATTATTCTTACAATAAGAGTGAGTACGTTCTTGAAAACCCATTACGGAAATACCTGGGGCAAATCAACGTATACAATTTCATGTCCGATTCGTTGAAGTTCAATCGAGTTAATGATCCTGGCTACCTACTATCCCGACTGATGATAAACGCGGAAAATCGATTCATAGTGGAGGGTGATGGACAAATCAACTTCATGTTCGAAAGTGTTTCTTCCAAGGAGTTAGAGCCCACCGATTTGAATATCCTAATTCAATTAATTGTCACGCAGGCTGTCGAAAATGATCTTGTGGCGCCTCCGTTTCAAAAAATCAGAGGACTTACACTACAACAGAAGCTGGCAAAAACTGAGGTTCTAGGAGCTGGAAATAAGATAGGTTTTCAGATGAGTTCGTTGCAGGACGCTAAGTAGGCTACTTCTGCACATTAGAAGTCTGTAAGCTGTTGACGGTATATGTTGATGAATGTTCACCTTATGTCTACCATTATCCTGAATCCAAATGGAACCCTTAACCGTGAAAGAGGTGCAAATTGCACTCGATGAATAAACTTAAATACATCCTTCTTTCACTAGTTGTAATTTCCTGCTCAAAAGATGATGATCCATCTTTTCCCGCTATTGATGAGATTATCTGGATTCCGATTGTGGTGCATGTACTGCATGGTGGAGAAGAGATTGGAGATGGCCCAAACCTATCTCAAGAACGTATAGAAGGACAAATTAGAATTTTGAATGAGGACTTTCGGCGGAAGGAAGGGACTCGAGGTTTCAACACTCACCCAGACGGTGGAGATTCAAAGATCGAATTTGTCCTAGCCAGACAGGACCCGAACGGAGAACCCACTTCCGGCATTGTTAGGATTGACACAACAGGGATAGATATAGATATCGATTTAAGCTATAGCCAAAACTTCTTTTCGGAGTATAGCTACTGGAACCCTGAGCACTACATCAACATTTGGACAACACCATTGCCAATTGAAGTAGCATGCCTGGCACTAGGGGTGTCCACTGGCCCGGTAACCGACCTGCCTGGAGGGGATCATTTCTTGATTCCTAGAGATGGTGATTCGGATGGCATTTTGGTTAATTGGGCTCATTTTGGAGAGTCCTCAATTGACTGTCATGCCAGATTTGGAAGGACACTTACGCACGAAATGGGCCACTATCTTGGGCTTTTACATACCTGGGGAGCTATGGACTGCGAGTTCAACGATTATTGTGATGATACACCAGCTGTGGATGATTTTGTATTTGGTAGAGAAGCATTTGCTGGCTGTGCAGGCAATCAAATCATGATTGGAAATTACATGAATTATAGTGAGGATGAGGTGATGAATATTTTTACAAATGATCAGATTGAACGGATGCGGTATGTGCTTCAAAATAGCCCGCGAAGAAAAGGTCTCCCGACATCTAAGGGACTTGAATCTCCGATGTAGATCTGTAACCATAGATATTTTCGCTCTGTTGTGTTTGAAGTTGCGAACTGTTTTTCAATGAGTTAATTTTCATGAGAAATAAACAAAACAATGAAGAAGATCCTAACCATCCTCCTAACTCTAAGTGTTTTATTACCAGCTTTTTCGCAAAAGGAAAAGGACAAAATCATCAAGAGCCTTGACACGCAGTCAGATAAATATGCACAAATAGCAACACAGATCTGGGACTGGGCGGAAGTAGGGTATCAAGAAGAGAAGAGCTCCGCCCTGTTAAGTGATATGCTAGAGAAAGAGGGGTTTACGATCGAAAAGGGAGTTGCTGATATTCCAACGGCCTTCGTCGCTGAGTATGGATCTGGAAGTCCCGTAATAGCGATTCTCGCAGAATTTGATGCATTGCCAGGAGTTTCCCAAAAAGCAATCCCGACCCGCGATCCTGTCGTGGAAGGTGGCGCAGGACACGCATGCGGGCATCATTTATTTGGAACAGCTTCAAGCGCAGCAGGTATTGAGGTAAAGAGATGGTTGGAATCGTCTGGAAAATCAGGAACTGTGCGAGTATACGGGACACCCGCTGAAGAGGGAGGAGCTGGTAAAGTCTACATGGTTCGCGCGGGGCTTTTTGACGATGTAGACGTGACACTTCATTGGCATCCCGGGAGTGGAAATGTGGCTAATCCAGGGTCTTCCTTGGCGAACAAATCCGCGAAATTCAGATTCTACGGCGAGGCATCACATGCTGCAGGATCTCCAGAAAGAGGAAGATCAGCATTGGATGGGGTTGAGTCCATGAATATGATGGTAAACATGCTACGTGAGCATGTGCCACAGGAAACAAGAATTCACTATGTCATTACAAGAGGAGGTGAGGCGCCGAATGTGGTTCCGGCCTTCGCCGAAGTTTTTTATTATACACGACACCCCAATGTGGCTAATGTCAAGGAGATTTTTGAGAAAGTTGTAAACTGTGCAAAAGGTGCCGCCCTGGGAACAAACACCACAATGGATTACGAGGTAATTCATGGTCTTTATAATTTACTTCCGAACGAGACCTTATCAAAGGTGATGCATGCCAACCTCACCAAGGTTGGAGGTGTAAAGTACGACGATGGAAATACAGCGTTTGCTCAGAAGATTCTGGAAACATATAAGGGAGATTACAAGTTGGAAGACGCAAATCGAATAAGCCCTTTTAGTACGGAAATCAGAAAATCAGCAGGATCAACTGATGTTGGCGATGTAAGTTGGGCTGTGCCTACAGCTGGGATGAGTGCCGCAACCTGGGTTCCGGGAACATCAGCACACACATGGCAAGCGGTTGCTGCCGGGGGAACGAGTATCGGGCACAAAGGATTGATTGTAGCTGCAAAAACAATCGCGCTGACAGCGGTCGATATTTACAACAATCCGAAGATCGTCGATGAAGCAAAGAAGGAGCTTATCAAGCAGCAGGGCGAAAACTTTGTATATGATGCTTTAATTGGTGATAGAAATCCGCCACTTGATTACAGAAAGTAGCACTATTCTATTGCCATAAACCCAAACACATTTTCCACTAGTCCCTCCTGAACTATGTGCACCGCATTCAGATGATCAGTGTAGAAAATGTATGCCTCGACATTAAAGCTTCCAGGAACACAGGAAATACCTTTTGTGTCTGTTACTCTCATGGTTCCAAATTGGAACTCCTGAACCGAACCTATGGCATTCCCAATAAATGGGCTACTATTTTCCATAAGCTGACATCCATTCTGGATTAGCTGAGTCGTTGCGGGTTTGTCGAGATAAATGGTGTCATTACCATAGAAAAAAAGAAATTCTGAAGTGAATCTTTGGGGAATTAAGATGTACCCATCTTTTGGTATGATTGTGTGTTGCACTGAACGTTCCCTTTGACTGCCATCTGTATAGCTTTCCTGTAAGAATAGGGAATCGTTTCTGGTGATTACTTCAACGACCAGTGTGTCGCCAGTGAATTGAAAGTTCGCGGAACAATCACTTTGATACAACACGTATTTCGATTCCTGACCACTTTTCAGATTCCGAAGATCAATTCCGGATGTGGCGCTTACGTTAATATGAGTTGAGGGATCTTCGCTTTCGCAAGCTTGTAAAAAAAGTCCAACGCAAAGTAGGAGACTGATGTATTTCATGGATGTGTGCTTTAGCTTTTATACAGCAAGGTTGAGTGTAACCCTACCGGAAGACCATTTTTAACTACTTCCACTGTGCCTGAAAATTCACCTCCTCAGAGTTTCTGCCGCCACTTTTTCTTTTCGCTCTGTTGCTTTTTCCCCTTGATTCGTTTCTCGATTGCAGATTTTGATGGTTTGGTTTTCTTTCGAGCCTTTGGAATGAAAAAGGCTTTTGATAAGAGTCGATCAAGTTTCTTGTAAGCAATCTCTTTGTTTTTGAGTTGCGACCTGTGACTCTCAGAAGTGATGATCAAATCACCCTCTTTGGTCAATTGATTTCCCAGCTTTTCCTGGATTCGTTCTTTTTCTTCTTGGGAAAGCAAGCTGGATTCCCTGACATTAAATCGAAGCACCACCTTCGACTCCACCTTATTCACATGTTGCCCTCCTGGTCCTCCACTTCTGGCTGTGGTTACTTGTATTTCGGATCTAATCCGAGAAATTGGAATCTGATGAGCCATGGGTTTAGATACTTCTCTTCACAAAGATTAGGAAACAAAAAGGAATCCTGTAAAACCTTTGATAATCAATTTTGATTTTGGGAGAATAATATTCTATAAATCACTGATTTTCAGGCTTTATGTGATCAAATAGGTCTACCTTCGCGCCTCATCTAAAAAATCCTCTTTGAACGACTTTTCAAAATTAGGACTCTCGTCCACAACTATCGATGTACTAGACCAGCTAGGGTTTGAAAAACCAACCCCTGTGCAGAGTGAAGCGATCCCACTATTGCTTGGAAATGATCCTTGCGACTTCATTGGCCTTGCTCAAACAGGCACCGGAAAAACCGCTGCCTTCGGCCTGCCTTTGATGGATCTTATCAATAGTGATGACTCATCAACTCAAGCGCTAATAATGGCACCGACACGAGAGCTTGGTCAGCAGACTGCTAAGCAGCTTGTGGATTTTTCTAAAAATCACAAAAGCCTTAACGTAGAAGTTGTCTATGGAGGCGCTGCCATTGTAAATCAGATCAAGGCATTAAGAAAGCCTACACAGATTGTGGTTGCTACTCCCGGGAGGCTAATGGACTTGATCAAGCGCAAGGCTGTGAAACTCGAAAACGTCAAGTACGTCGTGTTGGATGAAGCGGATGAAATGCTTAACATGGGTTTCAAAGAAGCGATCGATGAGATCCTTTCCCATATTCCAGGAGATCATGCCACTTGGCTTTTTTCAGCAACGATGCCAGCTGAAATCAGACGGATTGTCAAGAAATATATGACTGACCCGAAAGAAGTTACGATCAATCGGGAGGAGAAGAGTAACAAGGATATTTCACATAAGTACGTTATGACCAAGACGGGAAACAAGCTGGCAGCATTGCGGCGGTTTCTTGATTTGCAACCGGATATGCGGGGGGTGATGTTTTGTAGAACGAGAAGAGAGACCCAGCAGATCGCTGATGAACTAAGCCAACAGGGCTATAACAGCGAAGCGTTGCACGGAGAACTTTCTCAGCAGCAGCGAGACGCTGTGATGAAGCGATTCAAGGCGAAGAACATTCAGCTTTTGATTGCAACAGATGTGGCTGCAAGAGGGATAGATGTGAATGATCTAACCCACGTGTTACATCATACGTTGCCGGATCAACTAGAGAGCTATACGCATAGAAGTGGCCGAACAGGTCGTGCTGGAAAAAAGGGAGTCTCACTTGTTTTTATTAACCCAAGAGAGGGAAGGAAGATCACAGAATTGGAGCGCAGAATAAAAGTGAAGTTTGAACACATCGAAGTTCCGGGTGTGGAGTCAATCAAGGCGCAGCGAATTAAGAATTGGGTGGATGGAATCCTGGAGACGAAAGCTGACAGTAAGGCTGAAGAAATTTATAAATCTATTGAGGAAGAGTTTGAGCACCTATCCAAATCAGATGTTTTAAAAAAATTAATTGCCTCTCAGATTGACAGCCTTGTAAAAGGAGGAGAGGAAACCAATTTGAATGAGAAAGTTGGCGGATCTCCTGAGAAGAGAGATAGAGGAAGATTCAATCGATACTTTATCAATGTTGGAAGTATGGATGGAATGACGAAAGGAGAAGTGCTTTATTATATTTCAGAAATATCTAAGGTTGAGGCGAAGTTTTTTGGAGATATAAACCTGCAAAAAAACTGTTCGTACTTTGAGGTCGACAAGCGATACGATGACGACATTGCCAGTCGTTTTCAGAATGTTCATTTAGATGGACGAAGTATTCGAATGAATAGAGAAGACGGTTCTGATCGAGGACCAAAAATGAAGAAGAAATATCGTCCAGATCGGAAGTTTTCGAAAAAAGATTATGGAAGGCCGAAAAGAAGAAAGAGATAAAGTTTATCTTTAAGATCTGGAAGGCGATTTGTGAGCTGCCGACTGGACTTTTTCGAAGTCTGTCCATCATATCAATCGTCGGATTATCAACTTAAACGTTACCGCACATGGGAAGATCGCAGAATAGCTTTATCAAAAGCCAGAAGGAGAAGAAGAGACTTCAGAAGAGAAAAGAAAAGGAAGAAAAAAAGAAAGAACGTCAGGAAAACAATGCCAAAGGAGGAGATCTTTCTGATATGATGGCATATGTAGACGATTACGGAAATATCCTTGAAGCGCCTCCAGGAGAGGAGCCGCCTAAGAAGGAAGAGAAAAAAGACGAGGAAGGAACAGAATCCAAGGAAGCTCCCAAGGAGTCATAAGCAGTCGCAAGGATCTCTTCGCATCAGTGCATCTTGATTGAGTTTTATCAATCATCCCGTTTGGACTGCCATCAATCAGTATGAGAATTTTTAAGTATGTTATGATCACTTTGCTATCTGTAATTCTGATTGTCGCAGTCGGTGTATTTATTTTCTTCCAGACAGCTCCGCAAATAGGAAAATCTCCAGAGGGGGAACGGCTCAATCGAATGAAGTCTGCTTCCAACTTTAAGGATGGGAAATTCGAGAACACGGTAGATACCAATATGGACATGCCGTTCAGCACACTAAGAAAAGTATTAGCGCATTACATGTTTGCTGACAAGACCCCAAAGGAGCCGCAGCAAATAGTCAAAACCCAACCATTTGATCAGGAGATATTTAATGCAGTGGATTCTGCAGTGGCGATAACCTGGTTTGGACATTCATCGATTTTAATTAGAATCGATGGAATGACAATACTCACAGATCCTGTTCTGGTGGGAGAGCGTGCATCTATGTTTTTATTCATGGGGCCTAAACGATTTAACTACGACCATCATGTTGAGCTGGATGAACTGCCGCCGATCGACCTGGTACTGATTTCGCACGATCACTACGATCATTTGGATTACCCGACGATCAAGGCATTGATTGGAAGGGTTGACAAATTCTACATGCCGCTTGGAGTCGGAGCACACTTTGAGCACTGGGGTGTTCCCAAGGAAAATATTATAGAGTTGAAATGGTGGGATGAAATCCAACTTGGTGAGCTGAAGTTGGTGTTTGCTCCTACAAGACATTTTTCAGGAAGAGCTATACGGGACCGATTTAATACGCTTTGGGGATCCTGGGTAATTTCGGGTAGGTCCAAGAACCTATATTTCAGCGGAGACAGTGGATACTTTCCAGGGTTCAAAGAGATTGGAGAGAAGTACGGCCCCTTTGATCTGACATTTATGGAATGTGGAGCCTACAATGAAGGTTGGAGCGAAATTCATATGTTTCCTGAGGAAACCGCGCAGGCACACTTAGACGTCCAGGGAAAACTTTTAGTACCTATCCACTGGGGAAAATTTGATCTAAGTCTCCACCCTTGGAAAGAGTCAGTTCGAAGATTGACCAAAAAAGCCAATGAGGAAAACATTGAGCTCGTGACACCAGAAGTTGGTCAAATGATATTACTCCCAGACACCGTCACTTACTCAAGTTGGTGGGAATCGTACCAATAGACTACTTCTTTTTCTTATTTACCAAATCATCCATTTCATTCAAGAAATTGATCAAGTAGTAAAAGTTGGTCACAAAACCTTTTTGATTGGGAAGATCTGGGTCTTCTGTCGATGACATATAAAGAAAGTAAAGATCCTCAAGATTCCGTCTGATTGCACCCGGTGGTGCAAATTGAAATAGATCCTTTAATTCGGACAGCATTTTTTGTTCTGACTCGAATTGATCAAGTGGGTTGCTCATGTGTTACACTAATTTGATAGCCGTTCAATTTTTGATTCCATCTCCCTCCTTACCTTCAGGTAGTTCTCCGTCATGGCTATGATATTAGTGTTATGTCTGAGTCCTTTACAAACCTTACGTATATATCCTGTAGTATATTCAGTTCCGAACTTCTTTGAAAGTAATTTTTGTATTTCACGGAAATCCGACTCCACTAAGGCATGGATATTTACCGGTGTTTTAGGCATATTTGTCTAAGACTCTCGGACAAATATTGTAGATAATAACTACAATAACAAATTATAACTACAAATTATCTACAATTGAGTGCGTTTAACCATAATCTACGCTTCCTGTGCAAAAGAATGGGCATGAGCCAGCAGAAACTCGCCGATTTAATGGACGTAAAACGTGGTAAAGTAGCGGGATATTTTTATGAGACGCAAGCCAAGGCAGATTTCCACAAACGGCTGATTAGCCATTTTCATCTGGATTTGGGAAGATTTTTGACGCTAGAGATGGATGACGAAAACTATGAGTCGTTCTTTTCTACAATTTCTGACGAGATAACTACAATTCACGAACCTGAAGAGGAGTATAAAAAAACAGTCAATGCAATCGATCTATTGCTACGAGCAAAACAGTCAGAAGACAAGCTAGAAAGAGACCAATTGATTGATCAAGCCATTAGCGTGTACGGTCAATTGATTTCCGAAAGCAGCCAGCTTAAGGATCAGTTGATGAAGGCACTGCAGCAGAAGTAAGGACTTTAGTTCACTCTAAAATATTCAGAATTCTTTCTCTCTTGAAAGTACCCTTCTTTGGATGAGGACTCGTTGCCTGTTAGTTCAGCCTTCAATTTCCTCTCTCATTTACATATTAAACTCTCCTCCAACTTTGTGAACTCACCCTGAATTCCGCAGGAATTCTTCCCCTCTCTTTTAAGAGAGGGGCTAGGGAGAGTTTATTCTTAGGAAACCTGCCTTTCAAAATAAAAAGCAACCGAAAAGTTGCATTATTGAAAATATGTTATAAATTAGCAACCAATTAGTTGCATAAATAATTTAAACAATCATGAAAGATTCAATCTCAAAAGAAAAAGTATTTGCGCATTCCATAGACAAGGTCTGGAAAGCAATTTCTGTCGGTGAAGAAATATCCAGTTGGTTTGTCAAAGCTGACTTTAAACCAGAAGTCGGTTATAATTATGAATTTAGGTCGCTTGGAGATGAGGTTTGCCCGTTGATTAGCGGTGTCGTGAAAGAAGCTACGCCGTATACCCTGGTTTATACGTGGGAGGTGGAAAACACCAATGTGGAGACGCTAGTGAAATGGGTGCTCGAGCAAGTAGGGGATCAGACGAAACTGACAATTGAGCATTCAGGAATATCGCAGTATCCTGGTGAAAGCGCAGTTAAAATGTTTGAAAGCTTCAATGGCGGATGGGATAATTGTGTTTCCGAGTTGGACAAGTATTTAGTAAAAGAGTTTCATGCAGCCTAACATCAATAGTATTTTCAAGGCGATCGCTGACCCCACAAGACGTGAAATATTTCACGCGCTTGTGGTAGCCAGCGCTGCGTTGCCGATTACTCAAATCTCTGAGCAATTTGAGATCAGTCGCCAGGGAGTGACAAAGCATATCAAAACATTGGAGGAAGCTGGGCTAATCCAAATCAATACCAATGGTCGCGAGAGGTTTTGCCAGGCTGATACCACTCCATTGAAGGCAGTTAGCAAATGGTTGAATTTCTATGAAGGATATTGGGATTCTGCTCTTGACAATTTGGAAAAACATTTGGACTCCAAAGCCTAAACGCTACCGCATTCTCTATAAATGAATTAAGAACTTTAAACTAGAAGTACTATGAATGAATACATGCTATTTATAAAAGCAAAAGGAAATCCTGTGTCGCATCTACCCGGTGAACAGCAAAGAGCGCACATCGAGAAGGTTGGAAACTTTATCGGAGGATTAGCCACGCAGGGGAAAATGAAATCTGCGCAACCACTGGAAGCCAATGGAACTACACTTTCATTTGACGATGGCAATTTTGTGGACGAAAAATACGATGAATCCCAAGAAGGAATTTTGGGATATTACCATCTGCTGGCGGATGATTTAAACGAGGCAATCGAGATTGCAAAATCCGACCCGAGGTTTGAGGATGGAGATTGGAAAATCGAAGTTCGCCCTGTCATGAAAGTGGATGGAATAAACTGAGAATTATTATGAAAGCTAATTTTGAGATACATCACGACCTGTTCATTAAGAATTCAACAGCTGACAAAGTATTTGATGCGATTACTATTCCCGAGCACCTAAATAATTGGTGGCCGCTTAAAAGTAGTGGTACACCTGAGGTTGGCACAACATATAATTTCTATTTCACTGCTGAATACGATTGGAATGGAGAGGTAATAAAATCTGATTCCAATCAGGCATTCCATGTGAAGATGACCAACGCCGATGATGATTGGAGACCAACGTCTTTTGGCTTTGATCTCGAAGAAGTGGAAGGTGGCGTAAGCGTGAAATTCTGGCACATCGGATGGCCAGAGCGTAACCATCACTACCGGCGATCTTCCTGGTGCTGGGCAATACTTCTCAAGGGACTGAAAGACTATGTTGAGAGAGGGGTGATTGTGCTGTTTGAGGAAAGGGAGTAAGCGTCTAACCAAGCCTTAATCATCAAATCAACCAATCATTTAAACTTCCCCTTCAGCGCCTCCAACTTCGCCTGCAAATCACCATCCGGAATTCGCTCCTCCTGCTTCGGCTTGTACGCTGGCTTTTGGCTATTGTTGTCACCCCTGGCTTGACCAGGGGTCTTACTGCCACTACCTCCCTTGTAACTTGTCCCTTGCCCCTTACCGCTCTTATCACCCTGAGCTTGTCGAAGGACCTCCTTCCCCTGATTCGCCGTCGGCCTAGCCGACTTAATGGCCGGTGGGGCACCCACCTTCATTGAAAGGGAGATTCTCTTCCTCGCCACATCCACCTCCAACACTTTCACCTGCACCTTCTGACCAAGCTTGACAATGGTAGCAGGATCCGAAACAAACGAGTTTGACAAATGACTCACGTGAACCAATCCATCCTGATGAACACCCACATCTACGAAGGCACCGAATTTGGTAATGTTTGTGACGACACCAGGCAATGACATGCCAATCTTCAAGTCCTTCATCTCGTTCACACCCTCCGCGAATGCGATTGCCTCGAACTGCTCACGAGGATCACGTCCCGGACGAGCAAGCTCATCCATAATATCCTTCAACGTCGGGAGACCAAGGTCTCCGGCTACATAACTGTTCAAATTCACTTTCTTACGAAGCTCTCCGCTACTCATTAACTCCTTGACAGAACAACCCGCATCCTTCGCCATCCGCTCAACCGTATCGTAACGTTCGGGGTGCACCGCACTCATGTCCAAAGGATTTGCAGCATTTCCGATTCGCAGGAACCCCGCTGCCTGCTCAAACGCTTTGTCACCCAGACGAGCAACTTTCTTCAATGCCGCGCGCGATTTGAACGGCCCGTTCTCGTTTCTATGATTCACAATATTCTCCGCGATCTGTGGCCCAAGACCCGACGCGTAGGTAAGCAATTGTTTACTTGCCGTGTTCAGTTCGACACCAACGTTGTTCACACAACCCATCACTACATCATCCAACGTTTGCTTCAACGCCGTTTGATCAACGTCATGCTGATACTGCCCAACCCCGATCGACTTCGCATCAATCTTTACCAACTCCGCCAACGGATCCATCATCCGACGACCGATCGATACCGCACCACGAACCGTCACATCCTCATTCGGAAACTCATCCCGGGCAACTTCAGAAGCCGAGTAAATCGACGCGCCGCTTTCATTCACCACCGCCACGACCACCGACGCAGGCAATCCTAATTTCTTTACGAACTGCTCAGTCTCACGACCAGCAGTTCCATTCCCGATTGCAATCGCTTCAATTTTATGTTTCTCAACCAGATGCTTGATCGTCTCACCACCTCGAACCACATCCTTCTGCGGTTCATTCGGATAGATCGCCGTAAACTCCAGCAATTTTCCCTGCTTGTCCAGACACACCACCTTGCAGCCCGTTCGGAATCCGGGATCAACCGCCATCACCGCTTTCTGCCCCAAAGGAGCAGCCATCAGCAGCTGCTTCAAGTTCTCTGCAAACACTCGGATCGCTTCCTCATCAGCCTTCTTCTTGCTTGCCACACGAACCTCCGTTTCAATACTCACCTTCATCAGCCGCTTGTAGCAATCCTTGATCGCAATCTGAACCTGCTCACCCGCCTGATTTCGTCCCTTCACAAATTGCCGCTCAATCTGCTCGATCGCAGCCTCTTCTTCTGGAGAAATATCCATGCTCAGAAATCCTTCCTTTTCGCCTCGACGAATCGCCAGCAATCGATGCGAAGGCACCTTGTTCAGCGGTTCGCTCCACTCAAAATAATCCTTGAACTTCGCCGCTTCAGCCTCCTTGCTTTTCAACACCTTCGAAGACACCAGCCCCTTCCGCAAAAACAAATCCCGAATCCGCTGACGAATCTGCGCATCCTCATTGATCGTCTCCGCAATAATATCCCGTGCTCCCTGCAGCGCCTCTTCCGCCGACTCAACACCCTTCTCACTATCAATATATTTCAATGCCTCATCATCCACATCCACATTCGATTGCTCCAAAATCAGCACCGCCAACGGCTCCAATCCCTTCTCCCGCGCTACGCTCGCCTTCGTTTTCCGCTTCGGCTTGTACGGCAAATACAAATCCTCCAATGCCGTCATCGTCTCCGCCGCACGAATTTTCTTCTCCAGCTCAGGCGTCAGTTTTTCCTGCTCCCGAATCGACTTCAAAATCGCCTCCCGCCGCGCATCCAACTCCCGAAGCTGATCAATCCGATCCCGCACAGCCGTCACCTGCACATCATCCAGACTCCCTGTCACCTCCTTCCGATACCTCGAAATAAACGGAACCGTCGCCCCCTCATCCAGCAATTTCACCGTCGCGGCAACCTGATGCGAGCCAACTCCCAGCTCCTTCGCAATCTTTTCTTCGTGCGTCATAAAATCATAAAATTTCGGTTGCCAAAACTACTAGCCTTGCCCGATCCGATAAATAGATGTGGATAAATAATTTTTTGTCATACCATGCCCCTTATGTCATGCCTGACTTGATCAGGCATCTTCCTTTAAGAGAAGAGAACAACCTGCTTTCCACATCCACTGATATCCCAGCTGTCCGCTTACTTCGTGCCGCTTCCCATCCGGTCTAGATTGCCGAGAGATTTGCCTTGCGCCTCTTATGTCAAAATCCACCTCTGTCATACCGTGCTTGACACGGTATCCTCCACTTCTTGTGTAAGATGCCTGATCAAGTCAGGCATGACAGGACTAGCCTGCCAATTCTCTCTTCTGCCACACAGTGCTTGACACGGTATCTTTCGCACTCAATCATACCACCCTTTAGAAAGATCCTCCCAATTCGAATTTTCTTTGTTGATCAAATCCTCCTTCCATTTTCTTCTCCATTTCTTGATGAGTTTTTCTCTTTGAATAGCTTGATCAACATCATTGTGAGTTTCAAACCAAACCAACAGATCAACCTTGTACTGAGTGGTAAATGCCTTCGGATCAAGTTTCTGTTTATGTTCAAGAACCCTTCTCTCAATATCATTGGTGATTCCTGTATATAAAACAGTCCTTGAATAATTTGTTAGGATATAGACGTAGTACTCCTTGTATGGCATCAGAGCAAAAGAAACTTGACTAGTAGAGAGATGCTAAAAGTCAATGTATACATCTGGTCATCAACTCAAGCTGCATATCATAGGTGCTCTATCTGTCATACCGTGCTTGACACGGTATCTTCCATCTCTTTACGCAAGATGCCTGATCAAGTCAGGCATGACAAGAAGTGCATCCGGTTGCACTTGCTTTCGTACTGCTTCTATCCGAATCTAAGGAGAGTGATTACCCTGAACAACCGTGCTGGAACGAAAACCAACTTGGTCCTCCCGACCCCAACCCCGTCATTCCGAAGCACAGCGAGGAATCCCAAACAACTTACAACTGAGCCCCTTTGTTATCTCTATCACCCCATTTAGAATACTTCTATCAATATTCATTGTTTATCGTCAGAATTAGTCGATTCACCTGATTTGTAATTGCTGTCCCAATTTTTAACCTATTTTAGCAACAAGCGAAAACCACTTAGGGTTGACTTGAGAACTCACCCCGACCTATTGTAATGAGCGAATCAGAAAGACTTCGAGTACTCGAAGAATACCACATTCTTGACTCTACTCCAGAAAAAGAGTTTGATGAAATTGTGGAATTGGCTTCAGCCATGTTTAACACTCCAATCTCATTTATTTCCCTAATTGAATCAGAACGACAGTGGTTCAAGTCGATTAAAGGTTTACCAGTAGCAGAAGCAGAAAGAAAATATGCGTTCTGTAATTACACGATGAACCATCCCGATGAAGTAATGGTGGTCAATGATGCAACAAAAGATGAGAGGTTTAAAAGCAACCCCTATGTTGTAGAGAACCCGAAAATCCGTTTTTATGCAGGAACAGCTTTAGCGACAGAAGATAACTTACCGATCGGCACCATGTGTGTGCTTGATGATAAGCCGCGTGATTTTACAGAGGAAGAAGCAAAAATTCTCAAAATCTTTGCAAAGAGGATTATGACTTTGCTTGAACTCCGCAAAGAAAATCTCAGGGGAAAAAGGGAGCTTCGCCTCACGAAATTTGAACTTGACCAGACGCTTGATCGACTGATTGAAGCTCAATCTACCGCGAGAATCGGCAGTTGGGATTGGGATCTAAAAACAAATGATCTGTACTGGTCACCTGAGATGTACAAGATATATGACATCGCACCTGAAGAAGTGGAAAACCTTTTCGAAGAGTGGATGTCCAAAGTACACCCTGATGATTCTGAATTGGTAAGGAAAACCCTCCTTGAAGGAGTGAAAAACGGAAAAGACGCCATTTTAGAATATCGGATCACCACAAAATCTGGCAATGAAATTTGGTTAGAAACCATCGGCAATGTAAAAACAGACAAGGGAAAGGTTGCGCGGATGAGCGGAACGGTGCAGGAGGTAACCAGGAGAAAGGAAGCCGAACTTAAAAAAGTGATTTATACAGAGACACTTGAGGGTATGATGTTCGACCTCTCTCACAAGATCAGACAGCCGCTCACCAATAGCCTGGGACTGGTTGAGGCTTTTAATTCCCACAATCTGTCTGAAAGCACGGTGAGAGAATTTGTTGACTACCTCAAAGTATCGGTAAAAAAGATGGATGGATACATCAGGGAGATGTCAAATTACATTTACAATAGCCAGGAAGAGATGAATGAATAAACCGAGAGCGAGAGCATCTCTTAGATCACGTAATCATTTCAATCTTTTTCATGTCAACGAGATTGCTACGGTCGTACCTCCCTCGCAATAACGGTGAATTGTCTATTCCTCTTAAACCACAAACTGAAACCGTCATTCCGAGCCTGCCTGCCTGCCGCAGGCAGGCGCAGCGACGAAATCCCAAACAACTCCCAACCGAATCCTTCTACCGAAATGACAAGACGAAGATGATTCTACTTAGAACCACTCGTGGTGTCATACCGTGCTTGACGCGGTAACTTCCATCTCTTTGCGCAAGATGCCTGATCAGGTCAGGCATGACAGAGTTGGCCTGCCATTTTTCCTCTGTCATACCGTGCTTGACACGGTATCCTCCACTTCTTTGGTATAAGATGCCTGATCAGGTTAGGCATGACAGAGTTGGCCTGCACATTTTTCCTTTTGTCATACCGTGCTTGACACGGTATCTCCCCAATTAGTCATACCAGCCTTTGGCAAGATCCTCCCAATCGGGATTTTCTTTGTTGATCAAATCCTCTTTCCATTTTCTCCTCCATTTCTTAATCAATTTCTCCCTACGGATCGCTTCGACGACATCATTATGAGTTTCAAACCAAACTAGCAGATCAACCTTGTATTTGGTGGTAAATGCCTTCGGATCAAGTTTCTGTTTATGTTCATGAACCCTTCTTTCTAAATCATTAGTGATACCAGTATACAAAACAGTCCTTGAATAGTTGGTAAGCATATAGACGTAGTACTCTTTGTATGGCATTAGAACAAATGAAACCAGACTAGTTGGGAGATGCTAAAAGCCAATGTATACATCTGGTCATCAACTCAAACGGATGTCCTATCGCGCTTTATCTGTCATGCCGTGCTTGACACGGTATCTTCCATTTCTTTTCACAGGATGCCTGATCAAGTCAGGCATGACAAGGCTGGCCTGGACATTTTTCCCTCTGTCGTACCGTGCTTGACACGGTATCTTCCAGTTCTTTTCACAAGATGCCTGATCAGGTCAGGCATGACAGAATGATAAGATATCCTAGTGGTCCGCCAGCCTTCCGAAATGCCATGTAGACGGGCTTACTGCGTGCTGCTTCCATCCCGTCTAGAATTGGAGAGGAATTTGCCTTGATCAACAAGAGGCACCCCTCGCTGGCGCGAGATTGCAGCTCGTGCATTCTATCGCTACCTTAAAATCCCTACCGACGCGAGCCTGTGTTTGTCGCCCACCTCAACCACTCAAATAATATCCATGCCTGACAGCTTACATAACCACCTTGTCGGGATACCTTCGTAGGCGTATGAATTTATTGAACATTCGCCGCGAAGTAATGCAGACTCTGGAGAAATCCATGGATGAGCTGCTGACCAAATACCTGAAGCCCATTGAGAAAATCTGGCAACCTGCCGATATGCTGCCTGATGCGAGAGACGAAAGCTTCTTTGAAGAAATCAGAGAGCTGCAGGGCACGGCTG
The DNA here is from genome assembly GCA_039961455.1 of Cyclobacteriaceae bacterium. Taxonomy (GTDB): domain Bacteria; phylum Bacteroidota; class Bacteroidia; order Cytophagales; family Cyclobacteriaceae; genus Ekhidna. Next base: position 33,302 of record JBDVJN010000044.1, read on the forward strand.
AGGAAATGGATTATGATTTGCTGGCAGTCCTCATTGGCGATACAGTGACGGAAGAGGCGTTGCCAACCTACGAGGCTTGGTTGATGGACATTGAGGGTGTAGATCAGGACAATAAGAAAGGCTGGGCAAGTTGGGTCAGAGCATGGACGGCAGAGGAAAATCGTCACGGAGATTTACTAAACAAATACCTCTACCTGTCGGGACGTGTAAACATGCGTGAAATGGAAACGTCCACACAACACCTGATCAATGACGGGTTCGATTTACAGACATCCAAAGATCCGTACAAGAGTTTCGTATACACCAGTTTTCAGGAACTTGCCACTAACATTTCGCATCGAAGAGTGGCAACGCTGGCAAAGAAGGCTGGAAACAATTTGCTGGCGAAAATTTGTGGAGTGATTGCTTCCGATGAAGCACGACATGCGAATGCGTACAAGAATTTTGTGAAAAGAATATTCGAAATCGATCCGAGCGAAATCATGATTGCTTTTGAAGACATGATGAAAAAGAAGATCGTCATGCCTGCTCATTTCATGAGAGAATCTGGTGAAAAAATAGGAGAGCTGTTCACACATTTCTCAGATGCTGCTCAACGTACCATGGTTTATACCACACAAGATTATGTGGACATTTTAAGATCATTACTAAAAGAGTGGAACATCGAAAACATAACAGGCATCAATGCAACTGCGGAACAGGCCAGAGACTACCTGATGGCACTGCCCGATCGATTGCAACGAATTTCAGAGCGAATCAAAATTCCGGAAAAGCAGTACGAGTTTAAATGGATTGGTGTGCAGAACAAAATGCCCGCGTTTTAATTTATAGACGCACTAAGCGCTATGGACTTAGAAAAAACCGAATTCTCAGAGCCTGAAAAACAACCCAACAATCCACTTCATGGTATAAAATTGGCGGATGTAGTTGCAGAGCTAGTAGCTAAGTATGGCTGGGAGAAGCTTGGAAAAAAGATACCCATCAGGTGTTTCACGCATGACCCCTCTATCAAGTCCAGTCTTAAATTTCTAAGGAAAACGCCATGGGCACGCGAGAAGGTGGAGCAATTGTATTTGCAGTCAATCAAGAAGTAGGTTTGGTACCTGATCCAGTAGGCGATTTGGCGAAGGTCATGTCCTGAAATCGCTTGACCCCGAAGTCAAAAAAAATGCTTCCAAGCTAAGGGAAAGCGCACACTTGTATTGGAAAAATCCTAACCTGTCTTGGATCATCGCATAATTGTGCGGAAAAATGCGCATCGGAGCCGGAAAAACGCATGGTCGCATTGGAAAAATGCTACATCACCTTGGAAAAACGCATAGTTGGTAGGGAAAAATGCGTACTCAGGTCGGAAAAATGGATACTTGAGATAGAAAAATGCGTAGTGCAGCCGGAAAAATGGATACTTGGGGTGGAAAAACGCGTGCTTGTGTAGTCCTAAAATAACTTGACAGGTTTTAAACGCACCTTGGTGAATCATCACAAAGCACTAACTTCGCTTTGCTCTAGCGAAACACTATACAAATCTGAGAATGTATCCAAAATTGGGTTTGTTCGGTGCACTAAATCACGCCCTGCAAAGGGATCATTGACGGTACTGACGAATACCAAAATCCTTCTAATAGAGGTTTGATAGCTGTTTGCTGGAGCTTTTTTGTGCCCTAACTTTTCTCTATCAACAACTTCAAATCAGCAATCAACTGATTGATTGAACTTGTATTTAGCCCGTTGTAGATGCCGCGGATATAGCGATCCTTATCCACAAGGATGAAGTTCTCAGTGTGAAGAAAATCATCAATATCTTTTTGAATGCCAAGGTCTTCTTCAACGAAGTAGTTGTTGCGTCCCAGATCATATATGTGATCTCGTTCCCCAGTTACAAGATGCCATTTGCTGTCTATCACGCCTTTCTCAGTGGCATATTCTCGCAAGACAGGTATGCTATCATATTCAGGAGTGACCGAGTGGGAGAGTAGCAGCACTTCTTCGACCTCGAGGAATGCTTCCTGAAGGACCGTCATATTGGCTGTCATTTTAGGACAAATGCCGGGGCAGGTAGTGAAGAAAAAATCTGCGACATAGAACTTATTGGTAAACGTCTCATTCGTAATCTGCTGACCATTCTGATTTAACAGGTCAAAAGATGGAATTCTGTGGAAATCTGCAGGAACTTCAGAATTACTTTCAAACCAGTGTGGAGTAAAAGTCGCTTCTCGATAGTACGGGAGCATTTCAACACGACTTGTATTTTCGGCTGTAGAGGTACAACTAACAATGCCAATGACCAATACTAGCCTTAGTAGTTTACTTACGGAACTGTATTTCTTCATCTTCTAATTTATAACAGAGATCTGAGCGTTTCAGACCGAACGTTCGGCCATTCTTCGCTTCGTAATTGGTGTACAACTTTCCATTTTCCCGCCATGCCCGCTGAAGCCCTTCTTCCTTTCCATTGACAAGATTCATTTCCTTGAACCGAGTACCGCCGTTGTACCATTGTCTATGCTTGCCATTCATTACGCCATCTTCGAAAGTCGAAAGAGAACGAGTGACTCCATTTGGCCACCAGCTTTGTACTTTTCCATGCAGTCGATTTGACAAGTAGTTTGCTTTGTAGCTTATGCTCCCATCTTCGTACCACTTGCTAAACGCACCATTCCTCTTACCAGCGCGGTACGTTATCTTTTCTGCCAACTTTCCATTTGCATAGTGCCTTACCGTAAACCCCGTGAGCGGCTGATCCAGATAGAATACCTGACCTTTTTGAGCCACGTTTTTTACCAAACGTTTCTCCACAGTGATCAGCTCAATATTTTCTGAGACTGGAAGACGCACTTCTTTTGACTTCATGTAGCATGAAGTGGACAACACTAAAAGAAGTAAGAACGACTTATTGACTAATTGCATTTGGAGTTCCTTGATAATCACCCGGAAACAAAATGTAGAAGGTATTTAGATAGATTTCGTTTTCGATGTGGTAATGATAGACTTCGTTGGTGTCATGTTCAGTAACAGAAGTGTGTCCCCCTGATTCATCTAAATCTGTAGGGTGGGTTCCAGTGGAGGTGCATTTTCTCCCGTACAAGAAAAACCCATCTGCGATAATTCCAATCAATTCGTCATCATCCTCTGACCATGCGATTGGCTCTATGTGATAATGATAGGTCATTGGTCCGGTATGCGCACCGGTGTAGTCCAGGCTATAAGCCGTTGGAAATTCAAGTGGCACATTTGGTCCCTCCTGGTCGTTATAGATCACTGCTCCACTTACCGCAATTCCGATCGCTCCCAGACTCGTTGCACTGCTGCTCGAAGCTTTTGTGGGGCTTGCTTGTACAGTTAATGTGGTAGTTCCATTGTAGTTGTCAATCTCTCCGGGAGCTTTATTTTGATTAAAATTAGCGTCATCAGAAGTGACATAGAGATCGCTGGACGTTGACCAGTATGGGGAGGTGTGGTTGGGGTGTCCATTGCTCTCAATGATAACGTTGCTTCCATCAAGCATGATGGTAACATTATCGCTGTCGAATTCATTAAAGGCCTCTGAAAGTGTCGCCACCTCATCGTCACCTGTGCTTGTGTCGTCGTCTCCGCAAGCAACAAAAAGAGCACATGCTATTAGTAGGATTACTGTTTTCAATTCTTTCATTTTTGTAGATTTTGAACATTAGACGTGCTATGAGAGAAAAACCTCACCCCACATAGAAAATATTTGCTTTTTGCATTGATCATAGCAAAATGGACAAGTGACATTCATTAAATAACCAACCGACCAATCCCCTATATTTGACGGATGCCTAACATCAAATTCATCCATCAACTGCTGCCCATTTTAGTGGTCTCGCTGATCATCGCTTTTGGACTTGTGATCGGACCTAAAATGCTTGGTACAGCTCCAGTGCCTCTGGAGATGGTCTTCTTTCTTGCTGCTTCCTATACAATCGGTCAGTTGCTCTTTATGGGATTTGGCTGGAAGGAAATTCAGGATGCTGTGATTCGAAAACTGACAAAAGGATTTCCAGCCATCCTGATACTATTTGCTATCGGGATTATTATCGGATCGTGGATCGTAAGCGGGACTATTCCAATGCTAGTTTACTACGGCATTAAATTGATAAATCCGAACTACATCTACTTGCTGGCCTTTGCTATTCCAATCATTTTTTCGACACTTACAGGAACCTCATGGGGGTCTGTTGGAACGATTGGAGCAGTCATCATTGGTGTAGCCACGGTGATTGATGCAGATTTAGGAATCACCGCAGGGGCGATTATCGGAGGCGCCTATTTCGGAGATAAACTTTCCCCACTTTCTGATTCGACCAATATTGCTGCCATTGCCACGGACGTAAATCTATATGAGCACATCAGATCCATGCTCTATACGACGATACCATCAGCAACAATCGCTGCAGTTGCATTCTTCATTCTTGGTTTTGTTTATCCGCCCCTTGGTCAAAACACGGAAACACAAGACACCCTGGCAGTGCTGAGCGGAATTGCAACCATTTTCAATTTCAGTCCACTGCTGCTACTACCACCAGTTATAGTTCTGTACGGTTCGCTGAAAAAAATGCCAACACTTCCGGTGCTCATCACCTCATCCCTGACAGCTTGCTTATTGGCGTTTGTTTTTCAACCATTTGCTCTTGATGATATCATCGCATCCATTCACAAAGGCTTTGATGTTACGGCTGCCACACAAATGACAGATCTGCCAAACACTTTATATGTCTTGTTCAACCGCGGTGGCATGTACGAGTTGAATGAAGCCATCATGTTTACTTTCATGGTATTTGTGTTCATTGGAGCACTCGATCTGATCGATGCCATGCCGGCCATTGTTACAAGATCTTTTCGGTTCGTTAAAACAAGATCCGGTACCATTGTCTCATCACTCTTAGCAACCGCATTTACGAATGCCGCCACTAGCAATCAAAGTGCAACCAGTTTCATAGTAGGCGACGCATTCAAATCTCAATACGAGAAGTATGGAATTCCAAAAAAAGTACTTTCGCGTTCGATAGAAGATTATGGAACCATGATCGAAACTCTCGTTCCATGGCATGCCTCTACTATTTTTATGTCGGCCACGCTTGGAGTTTCATTTGCAGAATTCTGGCATTGGCAATTGTTTGCATTGATAAATTTGGTGGTAGCTCCAGTCCTCGCACTTACAGGAATCGGATGCTTTTACACAGAGAAGAATAACGATGGAGAAGAAGCATAGTCTCAAAACGGTCCTTTCGCACGACGGAAAAAAGAAACATCCTCAGGGTGCTGTAGTTCCGCCCATTTTTCAGAACTCACTATTCACTTTTGAGAGCTGGGAAGAAGCAGATCAGGCTTTTGATGATCGTACAGGCAGCTACATTTATAGCAGGGGGAACAATCCCTCTGTTAAGATCGTGGAGGAAAAACTGGCCACAATTGCCCATGGAGAGAAGGCCAAACTGTTTCCGTCAGGGATGGGCGCTATTTCTGCTGCTATCCTTTCCTGCACGCAAGCAAATAGCCACATCATTGCGATCAAGAATCTGTATGGTCCGGCTAGCAACCTAATACAATCGTACCTAGTCCCGAAATTCGGAATGGAAGTGACGTACCTTGACGGTTCCTCGGTCTCTGATTTCGAGAATGCGATCAAAGAGAATACGCACCTTATTTATTTGGAAAGTCCTTCTTCGGTGATATTTAGTTTGCAAGACATTGAAGCAGTTGCCACGTTGGCCAAATCGAAAAGCATTCATACCATCATCGATAATACATGGGCGACACCGGTGTTTCAAAAACCACTGACGATGGGTATCGATCTTGAGGTACATTCCTGTTCGAAGTACATTGGCGGACACAGTGACGTGGTAGCCGGCGTGGTCATTGGTTCAGAGGAAAGAATCAATTCCATCTTCACGAAGGAATTCGAATGGATAGGAGCTAAGCCTGCTCCATTTGAAGCATGGCTTATCCTGCGCAGTCTGCGCACGCTGGACATTCGAATGAAGCAGCACCAGGAAAGCGCACTTCAGGTAGCAGAATTCCTGGAAGGTCATCCGAAGATTGAAAAAATTTACTACCCTGGTATACCCAGTTTTCCTCAGAGAGAATTAGCGAAAAAGCAGATGACTGGTTTCTCCGGGTTGCTGAGTTTTAGATTGAAAAGTACTGACCTTGATGCGATCAAACGCTTTTTTAATGGCCTCACATTGTTTCAAATTGGTGTTAGCTGGGGCGGTCACGAAAGCCTGATCTACGCTCCAGCAATTAGCTATCTCAAAGAGCTGAGCGAAGAGCAGTTTGAAGGTATGGGGATTTCTCTTGGCGACATGAGAATTTCCGTCGGTCTGGAAGATGCAGATGATCTTATCGAGGATCTGGGACAAGCGCTGAATTTTGTGTAGTGTAATAGGTACTCCGAATACACTTGCCAATTAACTATCTAAGAACCCTAGTATTCGCCATTCAACGATTATTTCACACAACTAATCGATATTATCATTTGATAATAATCGGAACCATTCTATATTGCCAAAGTATTGAGTGAGATTCTACCAGCAATAGAAAATTCAGATCCCACTTTCGATTTTTGATTAAGCGAAAACCTTAAAAATTGAAGATGAATAAGCGAATATTTTTTTTAGTAAGCGTTGTGTTAGCGATCATTTCCCTTTCCACTAACACGCTGAAAGCGCAAGGAGATTTTGTTGTTATCGTAAATAAGGACGTGACCGAAAGTAGTCTCAGTTCTGCTGCGATCAGGCGAATTTATTTTGGTTTTAATGCTAGTTGGGACAGCAGCCAGCGGATCAAAGTGTCCTACACTGATTTTTCAAGTCCAGAATTTTGGGAGTTTCTGTCTACTAACAAGACTAGCTATAGTCAGTTTTGGACCAAAAGAGAGCGCTCTGGAAATGGAAACTTACCTGTGGCACTGCAAAACAGTGAGAGCATCATTGATTATGTTTCTAGCACGAAAGGTGCAATTGGAATTATTCACAGTGATCTCGCCGGCACGATTGGAGACGATTGTAAGCTGGTGGCGATCAGCGACTAGTTTGTCACTTCACTAGATTCCCTTGGGAGTATAGAAAAACTCCCTTTTCCCATTTCCAAAATCTACATCTTCCCACCTTTCAACATCAAAAGAAATGCCAACCACTCCGCAGGTAGGAACATTGTCAATGTTGGTGTTCGCCAATCGGTTGGCGCAATCTGTAAAACCTGGGTTGTGTCCAAAGACAGCTAATTGATCACATTTTGGCGCTGACTGAATCACCTTTAAAATCTCACTCGCACCAGCGTGAAAAAGATCCTTACTTAATATTATGTTGCCTTCGTCGACTCCAAGCTGATCGCAAATGAATAGTGCTGTATAAAAAGCTCGACTAGCAGTACTGGAAATGTAGACTTCTGGCGACTCATGATTTTCAGCTAGATGCCGTCCAACCTTTGCAACATCCTTTCTTCCTCTTTTTCCAAGAGGTCGATCATGGTCTGGTAAATTAAATGACCAGGAAGATTTTGCGTGACGTACCAGAAATACTGTTTTCATTCTGCTTTCAATTCACTGATTCTATTACTCTGTCGTAGAGAAATTGCACTCTTCGGGCATTGTTTCCCTCCGTTGCTCTCATTACTTCAATCTGCTCAGCAGATGCTGTCCTTGCGTCTCGCAAGACAATCCAATTCACCGTCTCAGTATAAGGAGGTGTAGTCAGGGAGCCTCTGTAGTTGAAAAAGTCTTCAAGCTTTTCTGGAATCATTTCAGCAGCATTAACCCTTTTTTTATCGGATTCAAACACATCACCCTCCTTCTCAGGAATTGCATCTAAAAAAGTGCTTAGAAATTCACTTTCATCTCCTTCCATAAATAGTACGCCGATAACAAGATATTCTGGCGTCTCTGCACCTTCCCGTTCATACGTATGCACAATGTGCATTTCCATATCATAGGCGGTCCCGGCAACCATGTGTTCTGATGGTGTATGAAAATGGAACTGTTGAAATTGATAATTGACTCCATCGTAGTTTACATAGCTTCCTGAGTCATATTCTACTTCGACTGTATGGCCAAGATTGGCCACACGTTCTTTAGATGATTCATAGTGTACAAGAACCTGGTGCGTAGACCCAATGCCCTTGCCTGGTACAATATTGACAGGTGATTGCATGTGACAATTAACAGTTGCAAGTTCTTGGACTTGCCCGCAGGAAGCTAATGCCAGTGCCAGAATGAACTTATCTGCGTGTTTCATAGACTAGATATTTAGTGAAAAGTAAGGAATAAATCATTTAAATCAGATTTCGAACACAGCCTATTCACTCAGAAATTTGTGCGTACGGTAGCGAATAGGTCTGGCCCTGCCAGCTAATCAGGAAGGTAGAAGTCAAATACAAGCTCATTCATACACTTGAAATGTCCCTTCGGACACTTTTCGAAACCAGTTGTGGAACAGGGTCTGCACTTTAGCTTGTTATTCTCGAAGATGGTAAACTGTGTCCGATATGGATATCTGCCAAAGTTTGGAGTGGTATTACCCCAGACAGAATAGATAGGTTTCTTAAATGCGGCAGCAATATGCATCATAGTATTGTCATGAGTAAACACCCAATTAGCCTTTGAAATGACAGAGGCAGATTGATTGATAGAGAATTTGCCGCAAGCATTGAAGATCACTGTTTTTTTGTTGAGATCTTCTATGGCCTTTTCCTCTTTATCTGATCCTGGTTGGAAAAATTTTTCAACTTCTTTAGCGGACTTGATGTCTTCCTTTCCGCCTAAAAGAATTATTGGTTTGTTTATTCGATCGCATAATTCGATCATTCGCTTCACCGGCAATTTGTTTGTCGCATGGTCTGCTCCAATAGCAAAAACAGCATACCCGTTTGCGTGTGTGGGAGGGAGCCAGTTTTCTTCCACCTCGTCTTTGTGGGGTATAAAATAGTCCAGGCCTAGACTATCCATTTTAGCACCCAGAGGTTTTACTACCTCCATATAACGCTCCACTTTATGAACATTTGGAAGCAAATTCAACCTGAAATTTACAAAGAGCCAATGTTTAAATCTTAAATGCTTGAGTGATAGGCTTTTTGTGCCTAATTGAGCTTTGATGACACGCGTCTGGAAATTGCTCTGAAGATCAACGATATAGTCAAACTTCTCTTTACTTAGCTCGTTGATTAATCGTGTCGTGGAGTCTTCGAGCAGATGGATTTTGTCTAAGTAGGGACTCGCCACCAGATTGTTGAAGTATTCTTTCTTGGTTACATAATGAACCGTATGTTGAAGATCACTCTTCAGGACCCGAATTACTGGCGCAGTCAGGAGGATCTCACTGAGGGAAGAAAATTGAACAACGAGGATCTTCATAAATGGTCGTATTGCCAGTTTTCATTTCTGGTGGAGTAAAAGTAGAAACAACTGGCATTTTGGTTAGTTTTATATCAAATCAATTAAAACATGAATTACTGGTTGATAAAGAGCGAGCCAGGAACGTATTCCTGGGATGATTTTGTTAAACTGGGTCGCGATCACTGGGATGGTGTTCGGAACTTTAAAGCAAGGAATAACATTAAGGCGATGAAAGTGGGAGATATCTGTCTCTTCTATCATTCTGTCTCCGAAAAATCAGTAGTGGGATTGGCTGAAGTTGTGAAGGAATACTACCCAGATCCTACCACAGATGATCATCGGTGGTATGTGATGGACGTTGTCCCGATCAGAAAACTAAAAAGACCCGTCACACTTGCAGAAGTAAAAGCTGATGGGAGATTGGATCGGATGAAACTTGTTACTCATTCAAGGTTATCTGTTCAGCCGGTAACCGAGGAAGAGTATGGGATTATTCTGGAGCTCAGTGAGCGATAGGGAGACTGAGTTTATTATTGTTTATCTTATACTATGAGAATTTTTCTACTTCTTTTTATGTTGCTGCCGATCATTACGTTTTCTCAAAAGAGGAGGAATCAAAAGGATACAAGTAGCATCATTAGCCAGCTAAATCGTATCGAATTCGAGCTTACCAAAGACAGATCTGAGTTTTATGTAGTTCCAGGCGATGAAGATGGACTTCTGGTAGTGGAAGAGACCGAGGGAGGTGGATCCGGGACTTGGAAATTACATTTAGTAGATACGGCATTCAACCTGGTGTGGTCACGTGAGGAAAAGGCACCTGCCGAGGGCAATTTCCTAGGTTACGATTACTTTGGCGGTAAATTCTATTTACTTTTTAATAAGAGCAGGTTTCGCAGTCAGGAATTAGTTGTACTAGAGTTAAATGCAGATTCAAAGGCAAATGCTCTGTATGAGATCACAACGGTATTTCCGGTAAACATCACGCATTTTGAATCTGTGGGTGAGACGCTTCTAATAGGTGGATATGCGAATTTCAGACCGGTGGTAATTACGTATAATATTCATGATAAGAAGCCACGTGTAGTTCCAGGATTTTATGATAGTAAAAATGATATGCTGGACATTGTAGTAGACAAAGAATCAAAATTTTTTACAGTTATCCTTTCCGAAAGAATGAGAAACAAGAAGTCGACTGTGAGAGTAAAGACTTTTACAGAAAAAGGAGATTTGGTTCAGGACAATCTACTTGATCCTGGAGAAAAGAAGAGTTTGCTGGATGGAGCAAGTACCACGTTTGCGAATGGTTTACAGTACCTAGCAGGGACGCATTCGAAAAAATCTCCACTCTACAGTCAGGGATTTTATCTTAGTAAATTCATCAATGGTACCCAGCAATTTAACAAGTACTATGCCTTTGCTGATCTGAATAACTTTTTCAATCATCTGAAGCCAAAGAAAGAAAATAGAATCAAAGGCAGAATTGAGAGAAAACGGCAAAAAGGTAAAGTGAAGAAGTTCAATTATCGCTTGCTGGTCCACAAAATTTTGCGAAGAGGAGATCACTATGTGATGATCGCAGAAGCCTACTACCCTCGGTACAACTACGGAAGTACAGGTAACACTTTTAGGCCAACCTCCTTTGGTGGATTCGGGAACAATAGTAGTGGCAGAGGCAATCAATCATTTAATCCGGATTTCTTAGGGTACAAGTATACTCACGCAGTGGTGATAGGGTTCGATGTGAATTGCAATATAATATGGGATCACACATTTAAAATTGAGGACAAGCAAAGCTTTTCTCTCGATGAAAATGTGATGGTTTCGGGTGCCGGAAATGAAATAGTGCTTACGTATCTGGAAGAAAATGAAATAAGATCAAAGGTGGTTGATGGAGATGAGATTGTGGAGGGAAGAACCTTTAATCCAGTGAGATTGTCTTTTGTGACAGACGAGCTTAAAACCAAAGACCCTCAAGTGGAAGGAATTGAAAAGTGGTACGGGGACACCATGTTTGCCTACGGCGTCCAGAACATTAAAAATGAAAACGGGGTGGCGGGAAAAGTTTACCGCAAGGTCTTCTATTTGAATAAAATCCGATTTGACTTAAATAGAGAAGTCAATTAAATCATAACACTTATTTTTGCGTGAAGTTTTATCATGCAAAAGCGCCTGCTTTTCGACAGTCAACTCCTTAAGGTCACTATCAGTCGATTGTGCCAGCAACTCATTGAAGTTCATGAAGATTTTTCTGATTCCGTTATTATGGGAATGCAGCCGCGTGGAATATTCCTTGCTGAGCGAATAAAGAAGGAACTTGAGAACCTCGGCATATCGGAAGTAAAACTAGGCTTACTCGACACTACTTTTCATCGCGATGATTTTAGGCGAAGAGATGAATTGATTGAGGCAAGTCAGACCAAAATCTTCTTCCCAATTGAAGACCAAAATGTGATTTTAGTTGATGATGTACTTTTCACGGGCAGAAGTGTAAGAGCAGCATTAGATGCAATCAATACCTTCGGACGTCCCTCAAAAGTGGAGCTCCTAGTCCTGATCGATCGACTCTACAGTCGACATATTCCTATCCAGGCAAATTACATTGGTAGAAAAGTGAATACGATTCAATCTCAAAAAGTATTAGTGGAACTGAAAGAGCAAGGCAACACAAAGGATAATATTTGGCTAATCAATAAGGACGAATGAGTCAACTAAAAACGAAACACCTACTTGGTATTAAGAATCTCGATAGAGAGGATATCGAGCTTATTTTTCAAACAGCAGCCAATTTCAAAGAGGTCATTAATCGTCCAATAAAGAAAGTTCCTTCTTTGCGCGATGTGACGATTGCCAACGTTTTCTTCGAGAATTCCACACGAACAAAACTCTCATTCGAGCTTGCTGAGAAACGCCTTTCAGCAGACGTGATAAATTTTTCAGCTTCTGGTAGCTCCGTGAAGAAAGGGGAGACCCTCCTTGACACCGTCAATAACATTTTAGCAATGAAAGTTGACATGGTGGTAATGAGACACTCCAGTCCTGGTGCACCACATTTCCTTTCAAAACATATTGACGCAAACATTATCAACGCTGGTGATGGAACGCACGAGCACCCGACTCAGGCTTTGTTAGATACTTTTTCGATTCAGGAAAGGACCGGTAAAGTGGAAGGGAAGAAGGTGGTGATTGTCGGAGATATTCTTCATTCCCGAGTAGCGCTATCAAACATTTTTGCGTTGCAAACACTTGGCGCCAAGGTGATGGTCTGTGGTCCCGCGACTTTGCTACCTAAGCACATAGCTGAGCTTGGTGTGCTCGTAGAAACAGATATCAGGAAAGCACTGCTATGGTGTGATGTAGCCAATATTTTAAGAATTCAACTGGAGAGGCAACAAGCCAGCTATTTCCCGTCGCTAAGGGAGTATTCACAATACTTTGGGGTAAACAAACAGTTGCTTGACTCTCTAAATAAGGAGATAACCATTATGCACCCTGGGCCGATAAACCGCGGGGTTGAGATTACCAGCGACGTTGCTGACTCGGAGCATTCCATAATTCTCAATCAAGTTGAAAACGGAGTAGCGATAAGAATGGCAGCGCTCTATCTACTTGCTGGTGTCAACAGCAAGTAGCATAGAATCTTACTTGACCTATTTACCCACGTAGTTAAAAGGCGTAATCTGATCTAGCTCATCCTTTATGGAATCAGAGACATTTAAACCTTTAATGAAAGATTTTATCGCAGCTTCATCAATCTCCTCATTAGTGCGGGTAAGGGACTTTAATGCTTCATAGGGTTTGGGATATCCTTCTCGCCGCAAAATCGTCTGAATAGCCTCCGCTACTACTGCCCAATTGGCTTCCAAATCAGCTGTGATAGCTGCTTCGTTGACATTTATTTTTGATAGCCCTTTCGATAGTGAAAGCAGTGCTATTTGCGAATGAGCAATCGGAACACCGACGTTTCTGAGTACGGTAGAGTCAGTCAAGTCCCTTTGTAATCTGGAAATAGGCAGCTTCGCACTCAAGTGCTCAAATATGGCATTAGCGATTCCGAAGTTTCCTTCTGCGTTTTCGAAGTCAATTGGATTCACTTTATGAGGCATCGCCGATGAACCAACCTCATTTTTGGCAATCGTTTGAGTGAAGTAGTTCATAGATATATACTGCCAGATGTCGCGACTCAGATCAATCAGAATTGTATTGATGCGTTTAATTGCGTCGAAAAGAGCAGCTAAATGGTCGTAGTGCTCAATCTGAGTGGTGGGGTAGCTTCGTTTCAATCCCAAAGACTCACCTACGAAAGTATCCCCGAACGCGTGCCAGTCAGTATCTGGATAAGCAATTGTATGCGCATTGAAATTTCCCGTTGCTCCTCCAAATTTTGCTCCGTAGGGAATGGCATCAAGCATTTTTGCCTGCTCAGTTAATCTCGAAACGAAAACCCCAATTTCTTTTCCCAGGCGTGTTGGAGATGCTGGCTGACCATGAGTTTTTGCCAGCATTGGAATACTCTTCCATTTTTCTGAAAGCCCTTCAAGAGTTGAGATCAACTTGGCTAACTCAGGCCTAAAAACTTCGATTATACCCTCCTTCAATGATAGAGGAACTGCAGTATTATTGATATCCTGTGAGGTCAGACCAAAATGGATGAACTCTTTGTATTCTGATAATCCTATTGAATCGAATTTCTCTTTGATAAAGTATTCGACTGCCTTAACGTCGTGATTTGTTGTTTTCTCAATGGCTTTGATTGCTTCTGCATCTTCTAGCGAGAAATCTTCGTAAATCTTCTTCAACGCTGAATTGCGAGTTGAATCATACTTGGAAAGTTGAGGAATACCCGATTCCGACAATGCGATGAAATACAGAATTTCTACTTTGACTCGATACTGAATAAGCGCCTTTTCAGAAAAATAGGAGGATAAGGAAGAGACCTTCTCTCTGTATCTACCATCGATCGGGGAAATGCCTTCGAGAGGATTGATATTCATGCAATTTTTGTTGAAAATGAGAACGCAAAATTACCTTATCCTGTTTACTTGGTTGGCGATTGGACGAGAATTACCTTTGCGCCGCAAAAAGGCAAAAAATGGCGTTCGGACTATTCAAAAAGAAAAAAGAAAAAGAAGACAATAGGTACTTCGATCTAACCGTAAGGGAGGTTGTGCATATTGCAAGGGATGCAGTAAATCTAGTTTTCGAACAGCCAGATCAATTCGAATATCAACCGGGTCAATTCATAACCATAATTTCAGAGGTAAAAGGGAAAAAGATCAGGAGAGCCTATTCGTTGTGTAGTACACCTTTCGAGGATAGTAATCCAGCTGTGACTGTCAAACGAGTGCCGAATGGTGCCATGTCGAACTTTCTCAATGAGGAAATCAAGGCAGGAGATGTATTGCAGGTTATGCAGCCAATGGGCATGTTCACTACAGAATATGATGCGTCTAAGAGCAGAAATGCTGTTTTTTTTGGAGGTGGTAGTGGCATAACTCCGTTGATTTCCATTGTTCGTTCATTACTTCTTAAAGAGCCAAATTCCAAGGTCACATTGGTCTATGCGAACCGAAGTGATGAGTACATCATCTTTAAAGATTTGATCAATCGGCTTACGGAAAACCATGATGGAAGATTTGAAGCGGTTCACGTGTTGGAAAGTGGGGAGGCAGACTATTCTGGAAGATTGACTGATCAAATTATTTCGAAAATTTGTTCTGATGTTGAATGTAGCGATCGAACAGAATTTTACATCTGCGGGCCTCAGCCGATGATGGATGTGACTTTTTCAGGCCTTGAAAAACTTGGTTATTCGAAGGACCAAATCCGGATGGAAAGTTTTGAGGCAGGTAAGACTTCACCGAAAGAAATCATTGTCGAAGACGACAAAGGAGATAGTGAAGTTACGATCTTGCTCGACGGAGAGGAACACTCGGTTACTGTCAAGAAAGGTGGTGCAATATTGGATGCTGCGTTAAAAGCAGATCTCGACATGCCTTATTCATGCCAAAGTGGCCTCTGCACGGCTTGTAGAGGGAGATGCCTGGAAGGTGAAATCAGTACTGACGAAGCAGAGGGACTATCTCAAGAGGAACTAGACGAAGGGTATGTTCTCACCTGCGTGGGTAAACCTTTGACGGGTCTGGTGAAGGTGGAAATAGGCTAGACTGCTTTGAACTTTAGATAGAAGGTGGTCCCCTTTCCGAGTTCACTTTCGTAAGAAATCTCTCCACTCATAGCTGTTACAAATTTTTTCACAATCGATAGTCCCAGACCTGTTGACTTCTCATTGCTTGTAGGTTTTGCTGCCAAAGTCTTGAATTTATTGAACAAACTTTTTTGTTCTTCCTCTCCTATTCCAGGACCTTCGTCTTTCACCGAGACGATATGAAAACCACCTTCAGCAATAATACTGAGGTAGAGTTTTTTTCCTGGGTCTGAAAATTTGATTCCATTAGATATCAAGTTATCCATGATTTGCTCAAAGTAGCCAGCATCCACTTCTGCCATATGGAAGCTTTGATTATCATACTGATGTACTATTTCAATGTTCTTCTTGGACGACATAAACTCAAAATTTTCCGACGCTCGATTGAGTAATTGAGTCAGGTTCTCTTTTGAGATATTTAGATTGACTTTCATATTTTCAATTGCACTGATATCAAGCACTTTGTCAATCATGTCAGTCATTTTCTGTGTGGACATTTTGATTAGATGGAGATACTTCTCTGAATTTTCATCATCCTCTGTTGTCTTAACACCCACTACAAGCTGCATCAAACCTTTGATCATATTCAAAGGGTTTCGAAGATCGTGAGCAACCACCCCCATTAATGTGTTTTTCTCTTCATTTAGCCACTTCAGCGTCTTGTTCCGCTTTTGGATCAAATAATAGGAACGTCCCAGAGTCAGAAGCAGTAGGAAAACGAGAATTAGGGCAAGGAGGATGTACAGTCTTTCCCTATTCTGTGTTGCGATTTCCTCTTCGAGGGCCATTTCTGAAACCAACTGCTGAGCTCGTAGGTCCTCAACCTTTTTTCTGAACTCATACTCTGCAACCAGCTGATTTGCTTTTTCAACATTCTTAGCTTTTTGTAGCGAATCAGCAAGCAATCGATAAGCTTCCAGGTGTTGTAGTGCTCCTGAGGTATTGCCTCGCCTTTTTTCTAGATTGTAGAGTACCAGGAGAGTTTCTTTAACATCGTTGTTGAGAGCAGCTTTCCTTCCGACTTGCAATGATTTGTTCAGCGTTTTCAGCGCACTTGTAAATTCACCTCGCTTCTCGAATAATTCACCCAAACTCTTGTAGATAGTAGTAAGCATTCCTGCGTCTTCACAAGTGAGCGCCCTTACCAAAGCTTTCTCCAGGTATTGACTGGCTGAGTCCAGCTGATCTTCGGATACGTAAATCGCTCCTAGTCCTTCCAAAGGATAGCTGTCGAAGCAGTACATCCTCGAGGTGACGCTGATTTTTAGTGCTCTCCAAAGTGCCGTTTTTGCTTTGAGCGTATCGCCTTGCTCTAAGTAGATGTAGGAAATATTGTTGAGTAAAGTCGCTTCATCTTCATCGTTGTGAAAGATTCCTGATTTTTCCAAGGCCTCCTCATAGTATTGTAGGGCTAGCTCTGAATTTCCCATGTTGTCATATGTGATACCCAGATTGTTTATGATCAAAACTTCACTCTGCGTGTCATTCAATGCTACGGTAATTTCCCTGGCCTGGAGATAGTTGTCCAATGCTTCAGCGAACAATCCCATGTAGTCGTAAATGATACCCATTTGGTTGAGCGCATCCGACAACTCCAGCTGCATTCCCTCCTTTTTGTAATACTCCTTGGCTTTGATACTGTGCTTTAATGCTAGAGAGTTCTTTCCACGAAGATTATGGATAAAACCGAGAGAGTAATTTGCCTCAGCAGCACCCTCCTCGTAACCAATTTCATTGGAGAGAGCTAATGACTTTTGTAGGTAGTAGATAGCAGAATCATAATTATTTCTCGCTTCATAAGCTAAAGACATATTCCAGAAAACGTCAGCGATTTTACTCTGCAATCCTAATTCTTGATATCGGCTTATGGCATTTTCCAGCAATAGACTGCCTGAATCATTTCCAATTTCGAAATAAAAAAGCCCAAGGGCAGTCTCGCTTCTTGCTACTAGATTCTCGACATTTGTCGTCTTTGAAAGCTGATAGGCCCGCTTGCTGATTTTCAAACCTGTGCTATCAGAAAGTTCATATTCCTTACTCAACTCTAGTAGAATATTGATCCTTGCGGTATCTGTCTTTGCAAGAGCATAGGCATCTTGCAAGCTATCTCGAACGATAGTTTGTGCTGTTGCAACAAAGCTTGCTGCACAAATCACGGCGATAAAGAGGATGATCGGCCTCATATGTAAACTTAGGGGGCAATCAAATATAACATAATAAACAGTCCATGCGATTACAGAGACGGTGATTGTGTTTATAGTGACATTCTGTATTTTTCCCAACCTAAAAAATCAAAAAAATGAAAGTCAGATTATCAATTTCACTTCTGTTGCCAGTTTTGCTTCAAGCTCAGATACAAGCACCCAAGGATTTTCTTGGTTATGAACTTGGCGATAAATTCACAAGACATCATAGAGTCGTCGATTATTTTACTCACGTCAGTGAAAATTCGGATATCGTGAACCTGACTCAGTACGGCAAGACTTATGAGGACCGACCACTTCTTTTGGCCTATGTATCATCGAAAGAAAACCTTGCCAATCTCGACGGGATAAGGAAAGACAACCTAAAAAGAGCAGGCATTCTAGAGGGAAGCCCATCAGGTAATGTAGCGGTAGTTTGGCTGAGTTACAACGTTCATGGAAACGAGTCCTCGTCCACGGAAGCTTCAATGGCAACTATTTATGAACTAATTCAAAATAGGAGTGAGTGGCTGAAAAATACAGTAGTAGTTATTGATCCCTGTATCAATCCTGACGGAAGAGATCGGTATGCTAACTTCTTTTGGCAATATGGAAACCAACCGTATAATCCAGACCCGAACTCGAGAGAACATGATGAGTTTTGGCCAGGAGGACGAGCAAATCACTACTTGTTTGACCTTAATAGAGACTGGGCGTGGCAAACGCAGATAGAAAGTCAAAGTAGATTGAAAGTGTACAATCGATGGCTTCCTCAGGTTCATGTTGATTTTCATGAGCAAAGCGTTAATTCGCCATATTATTTTGCCCCGGCAGCCCAACCTTATCACGAGTTGATCACTCAATTTCAGCGAGATTTCCAGGATGAGGTAGGAAGGAATCATGCGAAGTACTTTGACGAGAACAACTGGCTCTATTTTACAAAACAAGTTTTTGACCTTTTGTATCCCAGCTACGGAGATAGCTACCCCATTTACAATGGGTCCATTGGGATGACCTATGAACAGGCAGGGGGCGGCGGTGCCGGACTGGGGATCATCAAGCAGGAAGATGATTCACTAACCCTGAAGGATAGAATTGCGCATCACTACACTACCGGCTTGTCTACCGTTGAAGTAGCTTCTGAAAATGCTGATCGACTGCTCACCGAATACGGTAAATATTTTGGAGATAACTCAAGTCTTAAGTACAAATCTTTTGTGTTGAAATATGATGGAAATGAAGATAAATTCAATGCACTCAGGTCGTGGCTTCAGTCGCTGGGAATTGAATATGGTTCTGGGTTAAACACTAAGGGATTGAAGGGATACAACTATAGAACTGGGGGTTCTGGTAGTTTTTCGGTAGGAGCAAATGATTTGGTTATCAATACCAGCCAACCAAAAGCTACACTGGCTCATATCCTTTTTGAACCAAAAACGAAGGTGGTAGATTCGGTGACATATGATATTACTGCTTGGGGAGTCCCATATGCCTATGGAGTGCAAGCATTTGCAACTTCCCAGTTCATTCCGATCAATGAATCCGAAACAAAAGAATTCGAAGCGCAGCAAGCACCTGTTAAGACGTATGCATTTTATGCAAAATGGAACAGTATAGAGGACGCAAAATTCCTGGCGGAACTATTGAAGAATAACATAAAAGTAAGGTTTACTGAGCGTGTCATCTCCTATAAAGGCGAGTCTTTTGATCGAGGAACTTTGATCATAGCGAAGCGAGATAACAAGGTTTTAGGTAACAATTTCGAAAATACCATTACAGAAATTGCCAATAACTTTAATCGCACCACTTCAGCTATTGGCAGTGGATACATGGATCAAGGCCCTGATACAGGTAGTCGAGATGTGCGGTACTTAAAACGGCCGAAGATTGCGTTACTATCCGGCGATGGTGTCTCTTCACTTTCATTTGGGGCGACCTGGCATTTTATGGAACAAGAATTAGGATATCCGGTCACTGTACTGGGCACTGACTATTTCAGTGATGTTGACCTTTCTGGATACAACGTACTTGTCATGCAAGACGGCTGGTACAACAGCTTCAAAGATGCTGAAATGAAGAAAATTGCTGAATGGGTGTCAAACGGTGGTAAGCTCATTGCAATTCAGGGAGCGCTTAATAAACTGAAGGATAGCGATTTTTCAGATCTGAACCAGTATAATTCTGACGACGAAAAGAAGGAAATGGAAAGGGAGGATGAAAAAAGAGAAGAGAGTACCCAACTTACCCGGTACGAAAACCAGCAGAGAGAGAGCATCAAGAACAATGCTCCAGGAGCTATATACAGAGTGAAATTAGACGATAGTAATCCCCTGGTATTTGGATATTCAGACACGTATTATTCCCTCAAGACCCGCTCTAGCCGTGTTGCCTACCTGGAAGATAACAACGTTGGAATTATCGAAAATCAGAGCGATCTGCTGAGCGGATTCGCTGGAGAATACGTTCGAGAAGACATGGCCAAAACGCTCGTCTTTGGGGTAGAAGACAAAGGCCAGGGGCAAATTGTGCATATGGTTGATAATCCCTTGTTTAGATCGTTCTGGCAAAATGGAAAGCTTATGTTTGTAAATGCCTTGTTCTTTGTAGGGCAATAAACCTAACCAATATGAAAACCTCAATCCTAACCTTATCACTACTGTTGATTATTTCTTGTTCACCAAAGCAAGAAGTGTATGAAGATTCCTTTTGTATTACCAATGTTACGACCATTGATGCCCAAAGCGGTCAACAAGAAGGCATGACGGTCATTGTTAAAGACAATCGAATATTGAAAATTGGAAAAGCCGAAAGTTTTAATCTGGCACCTTCTAATCAAATCATTGACGGAACAGGAAAATTCCTAATTCCTGGTTTGTGGGATGCTCATGTGCACTTTGCATACATAGAAGAGTTGGCTCCCTCCATGTTTGATCTTTTCCTGGCATATGGAATCACCAGCGTTAGAGATACAGGAGGGAAACTGGATTTCGTAAAAGAGTGGAAGAATCGAGCAATGGCTGCACCGAAAGATGCTCCAAGGGTGATGATTGCCGGCCCGCTGTTGGATGGAACGCCGAACGTATATGACGGAAGTGATCCGAGCCGTCCGCCCTTGTCACTGGGCGCAAACGGTGTTGACGAAGCGATTGCTTTAGTAGATCGATTTGATAGTGTGGGTGTTGATTTGATTAAGGCGTATGAAATGCTCACTCCGGAGCAATTCACAGCAGTTACGCAAAGAGCTAAAGAAAAGGGATTGAAAGTGACGGGACACGTCCCGCTTAGCATGGACGTAATTTCAGCTTCCAACGCTGGATTGAACAGCATGGAGCACATGCGGAACCTCGAAATGTCATGTGCGAACAATTGGGAAGAGTTATTGGAGAAAAGGAAGAAGATGCTTTTTGATGGTACAAACGAAGTAGGAGGAATCTTGAGATCAAATATTCACGCAGCACAAAGGTCTGAAGCTGTAGACAATTACGATGAGGAAACAGCAAACAATGTTTTGTCCGTGCTTGCCGCAAATCAGACCTGGCAAATACCAACAATTGCACTTTCTACGGGAACTTTAAATCGACATTTTGCTCGAGAAGATTTTACAGAGAGTTTTAGATATTTACCTGCTACAGTGGAGGAAAACTGGAAAGAAGGAGCATCAAGATTATCACAGATGACCATTCCTGAAGGCAGGCTAAAACATCCTCAGTGGATGATGGAAATGATTAAAAAAGTAAATGATGCGGGAATTGACATCATGGCTGGTACTGATTGTCCTATTTTTTACCTGACACCCGGATTAAGCTTGCACGAGGAACTCGCGGTGTTGGTGAGGGCAGGCCTGACACCTATGGATGCCCTAGAATCGGCAACCTTAAATCCAGCCCGTTATTTTGACATGGAAAATGAACTAGGTTTGATTAGTGAGGGCTATTTAGCCGATCTTGTTTTGCTTAATGCCAATCCACTTGAAGATATCAACAATACAAAGAAAATCAGCATTGTTGTAAAAGATGGTAAACTCCGTTCAAGCTCCGACTTGGATCAACTATTTCAGAAATTGGCTGCGCAATGAGATTTACTCGAATAGTTCAATTCCAGGGTAAAAGGTAGACCAAGAGAACCAGTAGCCAACGTAGCTGTATGGCACTTCTAGCTGAAATCCAGTATTTGGTCCAGAGATGGCCGTCCCAAATATATTCCATTCATTTCCTAGCTGGTCCACAAGAATTGCGTCAGAGGACTGATCATTTAGAAGACTGAAAACCAATGGAGTATTTTCGATCTGGGTATTCCTGAATGAAACAATGAAGTCCTTCGATTCGTCTGCAACGACAACCAGATCGGCTCCTTGGAAGGTGTGAGTTATTAATTCGCGTTTACCAGAATTGGGGTATTTAAAAGCCACTGCTTTTCCTGCAATTTCGACTCCTCGCACTAACTCCTTTGGATGGAGGCGATCATCTGCAATACTGACAGGAAAGAGAACCGCGCTGTTGGTTCGATATGATCCATAAGGGAATAGGTCATAATCTCGATCGTGTCCAGTGGTGTTTGTAGTTACAAGGGCATCTGGAAAAAGCTCCTTGAGTGAACCATAACTCATTTGAGTAAGGTTAAAAAAATCTGGTCTCTTGGAAATTAATTCACCTTTCACACATTGATTGGCCATTTGACTCCAATAGCTTTCCGTTAGTCGGTCGAAAGGCATTAGATTAGTTTCGAACAAAAGGCCTGAAACACCAAACGTTGTGATTTCCCCATTTATCTCTCTTCCCCAACCAATTCCTGTGCCCGTCAGAGGGCAATAAGTCACCCCGACGAAATCATCTCCAATTTGATCATTGATGATTTCGTGCCAGTCTAACACCGGGTGGCTGTATGCCTTGACTTCGCCATTATTTTCGTAGACCAACACTAGATCCGAATCTGTCAGATAGTCTAAGCCAGCGGAGCCAATAGGAGCCATTTCGGGGTTGTCGAGTGCGGGAATTCCATCTTTTCCAGGACCTCCGTCAAACACTTTGGTACGCTCAATTAACCAATCAGCATCGCTAACAGTGCCTGGATCGGACTCCTCAGAGCACCCCAAGATGAGTAGAATAAATGGAAGTAAAAGTGCATTCTTCATAACTAATTTTTTTGGTTTAGGATACTGCCTTTTTGTATTTGCAGCATTTTGTCTTGTTTAAGATTTATCTTAAAAAGGAACCCTGTGTTTACCTGAATTGTAGGTGAGAGTTGTGTTTCGTTGACAAATGAGTGCAAAGGCAAAGAGCTATTGACCTGCCAGGATAGTGCGGGGCTAATGACGACCGAAACACCAGGGTTTATAAATAGAAAGGTTCCGCCCGAGCCAGGAAATTCAGTATCATCAAAAAAGTCTCTTCCCGCCTTGCGATATCGGAGTTTTAGGGAAGGATCAATTTGTAGAGTTGAAATAACGAATCTGTCAGCAATCCCGGCGATCAGCTGGAATTCGTTTCCAAATTGATAGGTGGAACTTCCGAGATAGGAGTTGTTCTTCCCTGTTTTCCGAAAAATAATGTTTCCAAAATACCCAAGACTCTTTCTGCTATTGACATAGTCAGAATAGGCGAAATAAAAGATTCCATCAAGCGCTCCACTTCCTGGCTGAAGATCAGCAACAAGCGTGAAACCATCTGAGGTCTTGTTTGATTGCCCTGTTGGAATCTTGGCTCCCAAGCCTACAATTATTTTTTCAGTTAATGCATATTTAGGAAGAACAACGATGTCTCCAAGCCCTTCTGTCTTGTCAAAATCTATGGATCCAAGCGGTGAGATAATGGTCCGCTCCTGCCTGATCAAGGGCAGAAAAAAGTCCACTGAAAACTTTCTGGTGACTGTATACCCAATTTCTAGTAGAAGGGAGTGAGTTTCTCTTTGTCTGGAATTGTCAGATAGTGAG
>JBDVJN010000045.1:0-53399 GCA_039961455.1 Cyclobacteriaceae bacterium
AATTACTATATTTAGTCAGTTCAACTGTTCAAAAGAGATGGTCGAAGCCAAGATCCTGGACCAAGGTCATCAGCATCCTGGCTATTACTCATGGGAAAAGACTTGGAATTGAACAATGACACACTTTATTGAACATAACCGTCACGTCCTGAAGTAGGTTGACACTGAAAACGTTAATCAACTCAAAACCAAATTTTATTCCGTCCCCGGTGAAATTCATTCGTCCCCGGCAAATTTTATTCCGCCCCCAGAGACTTTTACTCTTCCCCCAGTGGACCAGACCCCTTCCCCAGTCAATTTCAGGCGTCCCCGGTCACTTATTCCCTCCCCCCGGTGAAACTGAGGTCTTCCCCGGTTCGGGGAGTCCGCTTGAAAGGGTTCTGAAATAAATTCAGCATAGCAGGCACTTTTAGAATTCCCATTGTAGGTTTGAAACATTGAGCATCGGCATGCAGCAAATCATTAACCAACTCACATCAAACCCAAAAGTTCTATTCCTATTGGATGGAGTCGGAGCTTTCCTCTCTGCAATTTTGCTGGGGGTAGTCTTGGTGCAATTTGAATCCGTCTTTGGAATGCCAAAACCAACACTTTACTTTCTTGCCCTCTTTCCATGTATTTTTCTGCTCTACGACCTTTGGTGCTACTTCCAAATCAAGAGAAACGGGGGTATCTACATCAAAGTTATTGCCATTGCCAACCTGCTGTATTGCTGCCTTTCGATTGGCCTTGTGGTTTACCATTTTCAACAGTTAACTCAACTCGGCCTGATCTATTTTCTGCTTGAATTTGTGATAATTCTTTTTTTGGTTAGGATTGAGCTAAAGATTGCAGCCAAACTAAACTCGGGAAATTAAAATATTACAGCGTCATTTCGATCCCGATATTTATCGGGAGAGAAATCTCCCGGTAGTTTACGAGATTTCTCACTGCGTTTCGAAATGACGGGGATGGAGAGGTTCAGTTTTTTCTAAATTGAGTCGTATTAAATTGTGTTCACATGAAGTCCGTTCTCATATTCTTATTGTGCGCCATCAATTTTGGTGTTATAGCACAAGACCAAAAGCCTCTTCCGAGTGACGTACGCGAGGTATTGAATACGCTACAAGGCAACTTTAATTGGACAATGATTCGTCCTTCAGACAACAAGGTTTTACGAACAGGCACAAAAACCTCCACCTATGATCTTGACAGTTTGATTCTCTTAAGTCACGAAGAATTTGACTCCTCAAGTATTAAGCAGGTCGCCTTCTTTGGCTATAACAGATCGGATTCGTCCTTTGTTTCCGTCGGCCTTTACAACATTGATATGGGGCCTCATGTTTCCTCAGGCTATTTTGTTGAAGACTCCAGACGAATTGAGTTTTATGAGAATGACTCCGCTCGATATTACCTGAACTTGAGCAGTCCCTCCAGGTATTTCTGGACGTATGAAAATCTGAAAAACCAAAAATGGGAAAAGAGAGATTTGAAAATTGTATTTGAACGGAGCGACAGCCGGAAAGAACCAAAGCTTGAAACGATCACTGGAAAACTAATTGCTGCAAGCTCAATTGAAATGGAAGAGTACTATCATGTTGACGTTGACGGTACTGAATTTGTGTTTTTCAATTATTTCCCTTCACTGGGTAGAATAGATTTCGAATGGCAGAATACGCCAAAGCAGATAATTGTTGATACTGGAAAGGAATTTGTGCTGAATGAATCTCTGAGAGGTCACAAAGTGACCATTGAATATGAAGAACTTTTACGTTCATCCATGATAAATAAGTATAATTTAGAACCTATGGTAGATATAGATACCATTCGCATTGTTCGTAAAATGAGTTTCAACTAGAGCCGGTAAGTTTACTCTGAGTTGAATGAAAACAATGACCTTGATCAAGAAACTGGAAAACAAAAACGAAAGAACGTCTCAGCAGATTCGTGCGCTTTTTCAAGCTTCATACAAGATTGAAGCTGAGCTGCTCAAAGCCACTGATTTCCCTCCGCTAAATAGAAAATTAGAGGACTTTGTCGACTGCGACACTGAATTCTACGGGTTATTGAAAGACGATGAAATTGCTGCTATTGTGGAAGTAAAAGCAGATAAGAAAGTAACTGATATACACAGTTTAGTCGTTCATCCTCACTATTTCCGACAAGGTCTCGGCAAAAAGCTCATGCAGTTCGTGCTTGATACATTTGACTCCGAATCTTACATTGTCGAAACAGGTTTGGAGAACGAACCAGCTAAAAAGTTGTACAAGCAATTAGGGTTTGTAGAGCAGAGCCAGTGGGATACAGCAATTGGCATAAGAAAAATTGGCTTTAAGAGAGACCTTGCAAGAAGATGATTAATGACCTTTAAACCTTCATCCACTAAGGCTTTTACTCTGCATTCCAAAATCCGCCTTACAGTTTCAAGTCTCACTTTTTGTACTTAATCAATATTCTTTATAACTTATTCTCTACAACCCAAATATTATGCAAAGAATTAGAACTTACCTTAAGGCATTCTGCATAGTGATTATAGTAGGTGCCCTTTTTTCCTGTGGAGATGATGACAGTAGTAGCGATTGCGGATTTTCTGCAGTTATGGAAGCAAACCAAGATTTTGAAGCAGCCGTATCTGCATATTCAGCGGATCCAAGTGATGCCAATTGTCAGGCATTGCAAAACGCCATTGCAGACTTTGATAGCACTGCTGCTAATGTGGAAGTAGACTGCTTAAATGAGAATGATGCTGCAAATTTTGTAGCATGGGGTATTGCCGTGGCCACAACAACTGCTGATTGCTGATTGTGGTACTGTCGTATTCGAAAGAGCTCACCTATTCGTAGCGTATTTTCAGTCACTGAAAATCCAAACAATAAATTTGGTCGGGAAATAGTGAATTTCTGAGAACACATTCGTCTAGTAGGAATTCCTATGTTGAAGCGTGGCTCGTTCCATCTGCCCGTAATTTTGATGTGCAGACATTTAAAAATTATTCTAGTGGTTCTTCATCATAGCAAAATTGCTAGGTTTGAAGCATGAACTTCGAACGTCTTCAGAAGGACTTTGACGGTGAGGTCCGAACGGATACCACAAGCAAGCATATCTATGCTACCGATGCCTCTGCATATCGAGAAGTTCCAACCGCTGTAGCCTTTCCAAAGGCTGTAAAAGACATTCAGAAGCTTGTTCATTTTGCTGCCGAAAACAATACTTCGCTGATTCCGAGAACAGCCGGAACCTCTTTGGCAGGCCAGGTTGTAGGCGATGGAATTGTAGTGGATGTCTCAAAGCATTTCACAAAAATTCTGGAAGTCAATGTAGAGGAAAAATGGGTGCTGGTTCAACCAGGAATTGTGCGGGACGAGCTCAACCGGGAGTTGAAACAATTCGGCTACTTTTTCGCACCGGAGACTTCCACCGCAAACCGAGCCATGATTGGCGGTATGATTGGAAACAACTCCTGTGGTTCAAACTCCGTGGTTTTTGGTAGCACCAGAGAACATCTGTTAGAAATTGATGCGGTTCTCTCGAATGGCGAAAAAGCGCATTTCGAATCAACCAGGAAACTCGAAGCTTCAAATGAATTTGAAAATTCTCTGTATCAATCTATCGATTCGATTTTGGGAAATGAAAAATATGTTGAGCGAATAAAAAAGGAGTTTCCGAAAGCGAATATCCCAAGAAGAAACACCGGCTATGCGTTGGACATGTTGGCCGAGATGAGGCCATTTAATGAAGAAGGTGCACCATTCAATTTCTGCTCGTTAATCGCAGGTTCAGAAGGAACATTAGCTTTTGTCACTGCAGCCAAGTTGAAATTGACTAAGCTTCCTCCAGCGCACAAAAGATTGGTTTGCATCCATTGCAACAGCATTGATGAAGCGCTAAGAGCTAACCTGGTGGCGCTCCCGTTTGGCCCCTACGCCTGCGAGTTGATGGATCACTACATTTTGGAGGCAACCAAACGAAATAAAGCACAACGGGAAAATCGCTTCTTTGTCGAAGGAGATCCCAAAGCTATTCTTGTGGTCGAGCTCATCGCTGATTCTGAAGACGCAGTGGACATCCGCGTATTAAACATGTTGGCTGATCTGGGTCAGCAACGCTTGGGGTATGCATTTCCTGTTATTCAAGGCGATGACATGTCCAAAGTCTGGGAGTTGCGAAAGGCCGGGCTAGGCTTGCTTTCCAATGTTCCTGGCGATGAAAAGCCTGTTCCCGTAATAGAGGACACAGCTGTCGATGTTCAAGAGCTACCAGAATACATTGCCGAATTCAACGAGATTCTTAAGAAGCACGACCTTTACAGTGTCCACTACGCCCATGCAGGATCAGGCGAACTCCACCTACGACCAATCATTGATCTAAAAACAGAAAAAGGTGTAAAGCTCTTCAGGACCATCGCCGAAGAAATCGCTCTTCTTGTAAAAAAATACAAAGGATCGCTTTCTGGTGAGCATGGTGACGGTAGGTTGCGAGGAGAGTTCATTCCTCAAATGATCGGAAAGGAAAATTATGAGCTGGTCAAACAGATTAAGAAAACCTGGGATCCTCAGAACATTTTCAATCCGGGGAAAATCGTGGATACAGCACCGATGGATACTTCCTTACGATACCAACAGGATCAGGGAACCAAAGAATTTGATACTGCTTTCGATTTTTCCCAGAACAAAGGAATCCTACGATCCGCTGAGCTCTGCAATGGATCAGGAGATTGCAGAAAATCAGAATTGACAGGCGGCACCATGTGTCCTAGCTACATGGCCACCCGAGATGAAAAGGACACAACAAGAGCCAGAGCGAATATTTTACGGGAGTTCCTGACACGCTCTGAAAATGCCAATCCATTTGAGCATGAAGAAATAAAGGAAGTCATGGATCTATGTCTTTCGTGCAAAGGATGTAAAAGTGAATGCCCTTCCAATGTGGATATGGCCAAGCTCAAAGCAGAATGGCAGTATCAATCGTACAAATCCAATGGAATTCCGTGGCGAACGAAAATGATTGCCAATTACTCCAAAAGCATGGAGCGATTCGAGTCTTTCCCAATCCTCTATAACCTTACCCGAAATCTTTCCAAACCGATACTTGGGTTTGCAAATGGTCGATCCATTCCCAAAATGGCGAGAAGGAGTTTACGGTCTTGGTTTAGGAAAAAATTTCACTCTCTGCAGCGTGAACCCAAGAAAAAGGTCTACTTCTTCTTTGACGAATTTACCAACCATTTGGATGTAGAGATTGGCAGAAAAGCGATCATGTTGCTAGATCGTTTGGGTTATCAGGTTCTGCAAATACCACACGCTGCAAGTGGTAGAGCCTACCTTTCCAAAGGCTTATTAGAAGAGGCCAGGAATTTGGCTCAAGAAAACATAACTGCATTCAGTGGTCTGCTTAATGAAGACACTTGCCTCGTGGGAGTCGAACCTTCCTCTCTTTTGACTTTCAGAGACGAATATCCAGATCTGCTGCGAGGAGACGAAAAAGACAAAGCAATTTCATTGGCTCAATTCGTTTTCACCATCGACGAGTTTTTAGCTAAAGAGCTAGATAACGGAAATCTAACGGAGGCCGATTTTCCGAGAGATCACAAAAAGATACTGATCCACGGACATTGTCACCAAAAAGCCCTAGCATCAATGACTCCGATGAAGAAAGTGCTTTCTGCACCCGCGAATTACAACGTACAAATGATTCCCAGCGGATGTTGTGGTATGGCTGGTTCTTTTGGGTATGAAAAAGAGCATTTTGACGTATCCATGAAAATTGGGGAATTGGTTCTTTTTCCAAAAGTTCGAGCAGCCGACAAAGACACGATCATTGTAGCTTCCGGCACCTCTTGCCGTCATCAGATTTTAGATGGAACCAGTAAAAGAGCGTTTCATTTGGTAGAAGTACTTTAATTGCAACTAAATTTTAGTTACATTCGTTGTGATTAGTGAGCAAGAAGGAAAAACTACTAGTAAGATTACTATCCAAACCCAAGGATTTCACCTATAGTGAATTAGTCTCGTTGCTCAATTATTATGGTTATTCCGAATTCACAAAAGGGAAAACTGCAGGGTCGAGACGTGCGTTCGTGAATGAAGAGACTAAACACGTAATTCGATTGCATAAGCCGCATCCAAGAAACATATTAAAAGAATACCAAATCAAAGATGTGATTGAGGAATTAAAGCAACGAGAATTGATATGAGAGATACCATTAAATACAAAGACTTTGTAGCCACACTACGATTCAGTGCAGAGGATGAAGTTTTCCACGGAAAATTAGAGGGTGTAAACGACCTAATCACTTTTGAAGGCGAAACGGTCTCCAAACTAAAGTCAGCAATGAAAGAGGCTGTTGAAGATTATCTTGAGATTTGTGCTAGTATCGGAAAGGACCCTAGAAAGTCTTTCAAGGGAACCTTTAACGTAAGAATCAAGCCTCAATTGCATGAACGAGCCTCTTTGAAATCAGTCGAAGAAGGGGTATCATTAAATCAAATCGTTGAAAAGGCAATTGAAGGCTACCTAACTACTTAAACGTCAATCTCACCCCTCAAATAAGTCACGGCATTCCCAGATATCAACACTCTATCTCCCTGGTCTACACAGTTAATTTCGCCTTTACGTTTCGAAAGCTGATAGGCGACCATCTCCTTCTTACCCAGAATCTCTGACCAATAAGGTATTAGCGAGCAGTGAGCAGATCCGGTGACCGGATCTTCAAAAACCGCTGCTCCTGGTGTAAAGAAACGTGAGACAAAGTCAACCTCGGTACCTGGTGCTGTGCAAATAATGCCTCCTGTTCCCGGATCAATCCAGGACAATCCGCTCTGATCCACCTCCAGCTGGGTAATGTCTTCTTCCTTTTCATAAATCAGAAAATAGTCCCGTGCCTTGAGGACCTTTTGCGGTCTGATACTAAACGATTTCAAGATGATATCCGGGACAGTTGCAGATTCAGGCATTCGCGACGGGAAGTCCATTTGCAGTAAGTCTCCCATCTTTTTCACAACCAGTTCGCCACTCATTGTATTAAAAGTGATTGATTCCTTCTTGTACCCCAAGTGCTCAAAAATCACATGAGCTGAAGCTAAGGTCGCATGCCCACACAAGTCCATTTCTGTTTCAGGAGTGAACCACTTGAGGTGAAAACCATCACCCTGCTTCACAAAGTACGCCGTCTCCGCAAGGTTGTTTTCCTTGGCAATGTTTAACATGAGTTCATCCGAAAGCCACTCTTCCAATGGACATACAGCCGCCGGATTCCCTCCGAACAATTTTGCCGTAAAGGCATCAACCTGATAAATTGGGATTTTCATCTCTTTTCAAATTATCAATTATCTTCATCAAATGAAAAATAAAGTCACTGTTTTAGTTTTCGCCAGTCTATTTTCTTTACAGTCATTTTGTCAAACGAACGAATCTCCGAAAGAGCTTTACAAGTGGAAAAATCAGAAAAAAACAGAATTCCAATCAGGATATGTTGTTCTGAAGTCAGAGAAAAAGCTTAATGGCCAGATCGCTCTTGTTGGTTCGTATTCCTCCGTAAGCGAAGTTCATTTTCTAGGGGAAGGGAAAGACATTTCTTTCCCAATTTCAGCACTTAAGTCCTTCGGTTTAAATGCCTCTCCTTTAGAACAAACCCAAGATACTGCCATCAAAGGACCGATTAGTGAGAGTTCAGAAAGTCTGTATGAATGGAGAGACGGTGGAGTTGTCATGAACAAAAAGATTTACAATTCTGTGCCGCGAGATGGATACATTGTTTTGAAGTCGGGAAAGAGGTATGAAGGGCAGTTACGCGTTCAGAAAAGAGATGAAGACCTTTGGAATTTTCAGGTAAAAACTTCTGATGGAAAGGAGAAATTTAAAGCTGAAGAGGTGGCGAAGTATGGTCTGAAAGTGAGTGTCAGCGAAATCATGCAGGCTAATTTATCCAGCATGGATGTGAAGTACTTTCCCGGAACTGTAACTGTCAATGGCGCAACCAGGTCTGGCGAAATTGCTATTATAAGAACCTCATTCTATTCCAAGAAAATTCTTTTCAAGTCCGGTAGTGGTGAGTACACCGAGTACACACCAGAGCGTGCGAGCGATTTTACACAAACAAGAGATGGATTCGAGAAGAAGTATGCCTCCTTGGACGGTGCGTTCATGGAAGATGAATTCAACGGAACTACGTTCAGACTTTATCGAAATCCGAACCCAACAACCATCAACAACTTCGCAACAGGGTTTGTCAAAGCTGGCGTCCAGGCTGGAACAGAGGCTGCGGCAGAGGGTATTGTGAATAGCGATGCGAAAAAGAATGACTACACCACAAATATGGATAGTGTCATACGGGTCTCGAGCAAGGAGGAATTAATAGAATTGCAAAACAAGCTGGTACAGATTGGTGGCTATTCTTCAGCCGATGAATTGATTGAGAGCTCTAGCAATGAATCATTGGTCAACAATGTCAATGCATTGAAATTAGCCATTGCAGGAAGAGAATTTGCTGAATCCGATGAGGGGATTTACAATAAGGAGTGGGTGATTTTGAACAAGAAAAGTAGTGAGAAAACCATCGTGTATAAGAGCGACTACAACAAATTGATCGAAGGATTGCTTTTTGGATGTTATGACTTTCTCTCGCTGGAGAAAAGTGATCAGAGGGAACATAAAAAGTGGAATAACCTACGAAAGACGGTTGCTTATCTCGATAAGTGCTATTAGTCCTAACCCTCACTAAAGAAAAAAGGAGCACTACCAGCTCCTTTTTTAAACTAACTCAAAATTACTAGCCGTCTACTAGTATAACTTGTATGTCATCGCAAGTGCCACACGTTCTTGTTGCTTGCTATCTGTTTTTGTGTACAATTTCTTAATCTGCTTAAAGTTCTCCTTGGTCACGTTCTCGCCAGTTTTAACATGGTGCTCGATCGCAATGAAATAATCATTGATCAATCTCTTGAATTTCCCTTTTGCCATTGGTCCCATAAACGCCGGCTTGGTTCTGAATTTCATGTCAAAAGTGAGTTCACTCTTGCCAGGGGCCACCTCTTTCACGGAGTAGATCGCCTTGGTGTACTCAGGATCGACGGGAAATTTTCCTGCCTGGTAAACGGTGTTAGTAAACCGCATATTATCAGGAGAGTAGTTGATCATCTTCTCCTTTAGATACTGCGTCTGCTTTTCGTTGAAATAACATACTCTTTCCGCACCTTCACCTGCCTTAAGTGATCCGTTGATGTAATCCGAAGCGATAATTTTCGGATGTGAGTAAGCAATTCTACCGTAATCTTCTCCAACGACTGCCCACACCTGCTCCGCAGAAAATGGAAATACTTTGCTCACTGTAAACGTCTGCACCTTCTTCTGTGCACTCGCTGAAAATGTAAAACCTGCCAAAAGTCCCATAGCTAAAATTTTTAATGTCCGTTCCATAAGTCTGTTTTGTTTTTCATTTGCGACTTAGACCCACGGACCGGCAGAGTGTTACAGGTTTGATCAGTTTAAGTTGTACAGCGTGACAACTTTTTCGTCATTTATTATCTCGTCCAGAAAGGTTTTCCTGTCAAAGTCTTTTTTAAAGGGCAGTCGATCATGCAATTCTCGGTATTTGTCCTCCACAAGTGTTAGTGCCTGATCAGCATTTTTAGAAATATATTCCTGGAAAGCTCCATAATCCGCTTTGTTGAACAACAGGTTTTTGCTATCCACCTTCTTGTTGTTGATCATCGTAGTGACTTTCTTGTAGCAACGACATGGATTCGCTTTATTAACGAGTCCACATTTGTTGTTCATGAACGAAAGAAGATCTTTTCTTGCGCGTGAAAGCCGGACTCGAAAATTTTGCTTGCTGATTCCCAAGATTTCTGAACCGATCGTATGATCTGCATTGAAAAGTTCACCTAAAATGTAGACAAGTCTTTGCTCTCTTGTGAAGCAGAGGAGCATGCCAGACATACATGCCAAATTAGCCTCTCGTATCTCCGCGTTCATTTCCTGCTGTTCCATTTCGGTCAATTCAACATCCTCGATTCCGGCAAGTCCAGCACCAAAGGCATCAAACGTACTTATGTACTGCTCTTTTGTCTGTTTCTTCATTTTCAGAAAATGGTTTACCACAATGCGATACAGCCATGTTCTGAATTCTGATTGACCTTTGAACTGGGAAAGTTTTGTCGTCACCTTGATTAGAACTTCCTGCGTAATGTCTTGTGCATCGATGGGGTTGTGAACCATTTTCCATGCAATATTGAAAACGAAAGGTTGGTGTTTCTTGAGCAGGTTTTCAAGTGAAGATTTGTCACCCTCAATAGCCTTTCTGATGAGTTCCTTATCATCCGTGTCACTTGAGTACTCTACAATAAATGGATTCATACGTACATTTTTTCTTTTGGACCCGATAGTAGCGATTGTGTTACAGGAGTTGGCTAAGAATTTGTTCGCATTCTGACACAATACCTCTGAACACTGCTCTATATCCTTAAATCAGTGAAGAAAACACGAATTTTGATATATGAAGATCCATCTCATACTTGCAATAGCCCTAACGATTATTATCAGTCCATCGTTCGCGCAAAAAGCACAGACGTTCAGCACCAAAGACGGTGCCATTAAAGGTTATGATCCTGTTGCGTACTTCAAAAACCAGGCAGCAGTAAAGGGATCAGATGAATATTCCTTCGAATGGAATGAGGCCGTCTGGCGTTTTTCAAGTGAGGAAAATTTGACCGCCTTCAAAGAAAATCCCGAGGAATTCGCTCCACAGTTCGGTGGCTATTGTGCCTACGCTGTTTCACAAGGGTACACCTATCGTGTTAATCCCGAAGCATGGAAGATCGTTGATGGCAAACTGTATCTCAACTACAGTCAGGGAATCAAAAAGAAATGGGAAGCGAATCAGGTGGAATTCATAAAAAAGGGAAATACCAACTGGCCAAAAGTGCTAGAGTAGCAGTTCATTAAAACCAAGGAAGATACCGTGTCGAGCACGGTATGACACAGGAGGTAAAAGGAAGTTCCTGAAACAAATTCAGGAGGACTTTCTCGTTTTAGAAACTACACGCTATCTATCACGTAAACTCCTCTATGAAAATTCTCCTCTGGTTAATCCTGCTTATCATCTGCTGGCCAATCGCACTGATGGTCCTCTTTCTTTACCCATTTATCTGGCTGCTAAGCATTCCGTTTAGAATTCTGGGATTTGCAGTGGATGGAATTCTTAAGTTTATTAAAGCATTGTTTTTGCTTCCTTCCAGGGTGTTGTCCTAGTACTTACAAAGTTTCTTTCGCTTCTTGATGTAGCCAGTGATTTACTGTATCACGCATCTGTTCAAATTCCGCATAGCCATGCGCAATCATGTGAAGTTTGTCGTTGTTAAGTAAAATCATGGTTGGGTAACCACTAACTCCCCATTGTCGATTCAACTGGAACTCCGCCATCGTTTCCTTTTTTACCTCTTCGCTTTCGAAGCGCTCCAGGAAGTCCTTGAAGTCAACATCGAGCTCCTCACAGATACTTTTGTAAAATGAAGGCAAATTCGGATCCTGTGATTCAACATAAAACTTTCGCTGAATGGCTTCAAAGAATTCCATTTCTTTCTCTTTCACCAAGGGTCGAGCAGCCACTACTGCTCGACATGATGGTTCAGTGTCATAGTTGAACTCTTCTAAATCCATCAAACCATATCCAAACAGCTGTCCGCTTCTCTCATTCACCTGCTCCCAATGATGTCGGAGAAAGTTTTTCATTTCATCGTTCCAGGGCTCTCCTCCTCCTGGTCGCAAACCACCAGCTAGTACTTTGAACGCTATTTTCTCCGGCACGAAATGATCTCTCAGTTTGATCAGGGCAGGAGAGATTCCCCAGCACCAGGAACACATCGGATCGCCTACGTAAATGATTTCTTTTCTGTCGGAAATCTCACTTGTTCCGACTGTTGATAGCTCTTGTAGGGAGGAAGGAGTACATATCCCTGTTTCGGGATCGCAATAATTGCTCATGATTTCGTGCGTTTGATTTGCAACAACTGAGATAGCAAATAGGTTCTGGAAGAATCCAGCTGTGCCTTCCGAAGACCCAGAAACAAGTTCAGGGTGACCCGGGATTTAAGAGTGAGGGGACTCCAGCAAAGGTTGTAAATACTTCCACACCGTTTCAGCAAGAATGGCATGTCCTTCAGGTGTTGGGTGGATTCCGTCACCAAGATTTAAAGCAGGATCTCCTGCAACTCCTTCCAAAATAAAAGGAATGAGTGTAGCTCCATTTTTCTTCGTCAGGTCAGGAAAAATTTTCTGAAACGTCCGCGTATAGTCCTGTCCAAGGTTAGGTGGTACCTGCATTCCAGCTAATACAATTTTAGCATTTGGGTTTGCTGTTTTGACCATATCAACGATATCCTGTAAGTTTTTTCTCGTCTCCTCTAACGGAAGACCTCGAAGTCCATCGTTAGCTCCGAGTTCTAAAACGAATACATCAGGAACGGTATTAAGTACCCATTCAATTCTGCTCTTACCTCCAGCAGTGGTTTCACCACTTAATCCGGCATTAATAACCTGATAACTGTATCCCAAAGAATCCAATCTTGTTTGGATAATTGCTGGAAAAGCATCGTCCATATCTAGCTGGTAGCCTGCGGTGATGCTGTTCCCAAAAAACAAAATGGTTTTGCGTTCAGACTTTTTGGTGCTAAGCTCTGTAGTCACGGTCTGTTGGGTTCCTGCTGTTGATTGTTCTACTGCGGTCGTGCAAGCGAAAAGTACCATAGCACAAAAAACGGTTAGGAATATGTTGGATTGGATCTTCATTGTATCGATACAAATCTAAGTTAACGTCTGTATTAATAAGTAGTTCGAAGATCTACGCTATAAGCTTCAATAGAAATCTAAAACCGTCATACCGTGCTTGACACGGTATCTTCCTCTATTGGATTGCTGAAGATACCTGATCAAGCCTGCCTGCAGGCAGACAGGTCAGGCATGACAATATGAAGAAAGATTGACCAATCAACCCAGAGCGTTATTCCAAGACGTCGACAGAGCCATAAGCTGGAGACGACGAGGGAACTTTGCCAAACAAAAACGGGACTCTCACACTCTTTTTACTCTTCATCTTGCCCACGCCAAAGAGCTCAGAGTGACGAGTAAATCACTACAGTTCATTTCTCAGTACTTCCAATGGCGAATGTCTAATTATGTTTCTACTATTTAGCAGTCCAATAATCACGCTACAAAATGTTACGACAAAGAAGATCACAACAATCTGAATCAGGTCCGGGATAAAGGTGAACTCAAAAACAAATGCACCTAGCAATCCCGTAAAAAAAGTAGCTAATGCAAGTCCTGCTATTGCTCCTAATCCACCGAGAAAAAAATACTCCGCTGCAATTATTTTCCAGAGCTGATTTTTAGTCGCACCTATTGTTCTAAGCAGTACGTTTTCCTGCATTCGTTGAAAACGACTAAGGATGATAGCACTGATCATTACCACCAAACCTGTACCAATACTAAATAACGCCATGAATTGGATGACAAAGGCTACTTTACCCAGTACGTCCTCTAGTGTTTTGAGTATCAATTCTAGATCTATGATTGAAATGTTTGGGAACTGCTGCACCACCGCTTGCTGATACATCGCTGAAAGCTCTGACTGATCTATTCTGGTGATGAGTACATGGAATTGCGGCGCCTTTTCTAAAACTCCCTCAGGAAAGAGTACAAGGAAATTTGTTTGCACTCGCCTCCAGTCAATTTCTCTAAAACTACCTACATAGGTTTTCACAACGGCTCCTTGCACATTAAACGTAAGCTCATCCCCAATCCCTACGTTCAGGTTCTCAGCATACCCCTCTGATAAAGAAATGAAAATACTGTCGGTGGCATTCTGGACTTCCCCCGTCCATTCTCCCATGACCAAAGTCTCTGAACTAATTAGCGAGTCGCGATACGTGACTCGGTATTCCCTGTTAAACGCCCAGCCTGGCACTCGAGCGGTAGAATCGTTCCAGGCCTCATTCTTGTTTTTCCCATTTACCTCCAGCAACCTCATGGTAACGATTGGTACATCCTGCATGATTGGCAAGCTGTAATCACGGGTCATCTCATGAAGTTTGTCCCGTTGATCACTCTGTATGTCAAAAAGGACGGTGTTGGGGCGTTCATTTTCGCCTGCCATCGATACCCTTTGAACCAGCAAATCCTGCATGAAATACAGCATTGCGAGAAGCGCCGTGCTGAGACCAAGCGTCGTTACCAAAACCACGGTTTGATTGTTCGGACGGTACAGATTTGACATTCCCTGCCGCCACACAAATGATAATGATGTAGGAAGAACTCGCTTCATCCCCCAGCTTAGTCCCTTACCAATTCCGAACAACAGGAAGATGGATCCAATAAGTACTGCAGTATAAACAAGGGCATAGAAAGGGTCTTTCAATTGCCACCAAAGGGCGAAAAAGATGAAAGCTACTACCATTAAACCGATCAATGCTACAAGTTTATCCCATTTGATTTTCGTAGACTCAAAACCCACTCTTATTGCTGAAAGCGGTGATATTTTGCGTAATCCCACCAGTGACAGCAAGCCAAACAAAACAGATATCACCACACCCATTAGCACACCAACATATATTGCTGGCCAATAGATCTTAGGGGTAATGTCAATCGGAATGAAGGATTTGGTGACCTCCGGCAGGTATAAATGTATGGCAACCCCAATGATGCAGCCGATCACTGATCCAATCAATCCGAAAAATGCCACCTGTAGTAGATAGATGTTGATTGCCTGACTGGCCTTCATTCCGAGGCATCTCAACACAGAGACAGCTTGCACCTTACTTTTTACATAGACGTAAATGGAGCTAGCTACACCCAGGCACCCGAGTAACAACGCTGTAAATGCTATCAATTCAAGAAATGCTGAAAGATCCTTGAATGCCCTTCCCGTCTCGTCTTTTTTATCCTCAATGGTATCTACATCAAAGCCAA
Source organism: Cyclobacteriaceae bacterium (assembly GCA_039961455.1). Lineage (GTDB taxonomy): Bacteria > Bacteroidota > Bacteroidia > Cytophagales > Cyclobacteriaceae > Ekhidna. Next base: position 14,941 of record JBDVJN010000045.1, read on the forward strand.
TGCCTTCTGCTTGTTCTTTGATATCCGTCCAAACTCCTGTGGTGTCTTTACTGGGATCAAACTGGAAATAAGCAGTTCGGTTGATACGACTACCCTTCATAACCAAACCAGTAGCGTCCAAATACTGAGCAGGTATATAAACCACCGGAGCCACCGTGGTTCCTACTGTCGACTGCCCTGGGATTTTCCTGACCTTCCCGACGATTTCAAAACTCACATCTCCGACCTTCACTGAGTCTCCAATTCCGACGTTATACTGGATGGTCAGTTTTTCGTCCACAATGGCATGTCTTCCGCCTCTAAATTCTTTTGCAGCATTAACAGGGACCGTTTCTATTTCTCCATAATATGGGTAATCACCCGCTAAAGCTCGTACTTGCGTTAATCTGGTACCCCCACCGTGAAACAAAACCATGGACGAGAAAAATGTTTCTTTGGACTGTGAGGAGCTTATTGCGGCGAACTTACTGAAAAGGCTATCCGGAAGGACCTTGTTCCCGCTAACAGAAAAATCAGCTCCGAGCAGGCTCTTTGCTTGTTCGTCAATCTCCTCCAATAAATTCTCTCGAAAAGAGGTGATTCCTACCAGCGCTGCAATACCCAGAGATATGGAGGCAATAAATAGCAGCAGTTTTCCACGACTTTTACGGCTCTCGCGCCAAGCCATTTTCAACGGCCAGGTGCTGCTATACTTTTCCTGAGATATGGTAATTTTCTTGTCCAAACTATCTCTTTTTAGTTAACAACTTTCCCACCCTTCAGCCTGATAATTTGATCTGTCTTATTCGCGAGTTCGAGATCGTGCGTGACAATGATCAGCGTAGTTCCCTTTTCCTTATTGATCTCAAACAGTAAGTTTTCTACCGCCTTACCTGTTTCTTCGTCCAGGTTACCTGTTGGCTCATCAGCAAATAGCACTCGTGGATTATTCGAAAATGCCCGTGCAATGGCAACCCGTTGTTGTTCACCCCCTGAAAGCTGTGTTGGATAATGATCCATTCGATCCTGGAGCCCGACCCTGCTGAGTAGATCTTCCGAAATCTCCTTTGCTCCTGGAAGTCCCCTTAATTCGAGTGGAACCATCACATTCTCCAGAGCTGTCAATGTTGGAATTAATTGGAAATTTTGGAAAACGAATCCAACATATTTATTTCTAACCAGCGCTAGCTCGTCTTCAGTTAATTTGTTGAGTAAGACGTTATTGAGTGTGACAGAACCTTCACTCACACTATCCAGGCCGGCACAAAGCCCGAGGAGTGTCGTCTTTCCACTTCCGGACGGCCCAACGATCGCCATTGTCTTTCCTTCCTGAACATCAAAATCGATTTCATCTAAAACCTGAACAGTTCGACTTCCGCTTTGATAAATTTTGGAAACCTGTTCAACACTTAAAATAGAAGGCATTGGCAATGATTAAGTTAAACTCTTACAACGAATAAGTAAACGCAGTGTTCAGTGCGATCTTAAGTCAGAACAATAGGCCGCAAAAATATGTTCGATCGGCTAATCTGTGTGTTAAAGACTTGTTAACGGCAGTGATTGTTACAAGTCGGATGCCCAAACACTTAAAAGCTGTTTGGTTTTGAGATTGATTGAGGGAAAATGAACTATATCTAAATATAATTTGTAATATTTGTATCTACAATAGTTGTAATAAAATGAATCAAGATTACCTATCAGCAATTGATCAGATCATTCGGACTGGCCACTGGATTACAGACCAGGTGAGTGTCGAATTGAAAGAGTTTGACATCTCGGAACCGCAATACAATGTGTTAAGGGTACTAAAAGTACGCGGAGGAGATCCAATTACCGTCCAGAAGATCCAGGACAAAATGGTGCAACGTACCAGCAATGTCACGCGGATTATCGACAAGCTTCTGGAGAAAGGCTTGGTTAGTAGAAAAGAATGTCCGAGCAACCGACGAAAAATGGATATTGCAATTACCAAACAAGGCGAGGAATTGCTGGTTGAGCTTAATAAGAAGGTGATCGCCTTTCACCAGCCGATGGCAAAGAATTTGAGCGCCGAAGAATCACAGGAACTAACAAGGCTGATCAGAAAATTAAAGGCTCGTATTGAACCGTGAATCTTCAAGAATAAAAGATCCTGATTAAATCAAAACGAAAAATAGAATTTAACAAAATGAAAAAAATCATAGCCTTCGGGGCAAGCAATAGCACTAAATCCATCAACACCCAACTGGCCAGATGGGCTGCCAGTCAACTAGAAAACGTGGAAACAACTCTTCTCGACCTCAATGATTTCGAGATGCCCATTTATAGTTCCGATCGTGAGACTGCAGATGGCATTCATGAAAAGGCCAGACAATTCAAAGCTCATGTTGATGGCGCTGATGGGATCATCATCTCCTTCGCTGAACACAACGGCAGCTATTCGTCTGCTTTTAAGAACGTCTTCGATTGGATGTCAAGAATTGGTCGACCGATCTGGTCTGATAAGCCCATGTTCTTGATGGGAACATCACCCGGTGGAAGGGGTGCAACAACTGTCCTTGAAACTGCCGCTAGTGCATTCCCGCATCAAGGTGGAATTGTAGCAGCACGTTTTTCATTGCCCTCATTTGGCCAAAATTTTGATGAGGTAGATGGGATTAGTAATGAAGAGTTAAATAGTGAGTTCCAGATTCAGGCCGAGAAATTTTCTGAGGCGATCAAATAAATTCGAGCTATTTCAGCCCCTCCACTATACGATGGATCTTCTCATCCCGATACTCAATCTGAAATTCGGTTTCTTCCGAGAAAGACTGTAGGTACCGTTTCTTACTCTGCCACACTTTTAATAGGTCTGGAATTTGCTCATCACCAGGACCGTATTTTTCCGTTAGAAATGTATCAAGCCTATCCGCCTTCTCGGCTAGGTCAGGGTGATCCTGTGGAAGGAAAAACCAACGAACCTTGTATAGTTCTTCTTTGTAAAAAAATAACGTTGTCCTGGAAGCTGTTATTCCGCCGACTACATTTAGGGTGTATCCAGCGTACAGCCCCTCCCGAATTCCTTTTTCAATATTTCTCAGGACGTTCTGCCGTAGGTTTTCATTGTTTTTATAAATCTCCTCCTCACCTGTGATTAAGAAGAGCTCCGGTTCATACGTTGACAATGGAACATTGAGTTCCAGTTCGTTTACTGGTATTTTATTGATCGTTTTTTGCGCATTTGCTGAAAAAGTCAAAGTAAGAAGTACAAGAATCAGATGCCTCATACGGCAAAGAAACATCAATCTTTTTATTTGGTATTTTCTGAGTATCTGTTACGGCACCCACTGTTGCGCATTAGGATTATCCCCGCCAAACAACGCAATCATAATCTCAAAATAATTTCCCAATCCAATGAACCTTCTCCGGTTTTCCCCGACTTTTAGATCAGATGAGGACATCCGATCACATCATTGACGAATGGTTAGTTATTAGCTGCCAGCAAGGAGACAGAAAAGCGCTGGAGCTTTTGGTAAAGCGTTGGGACCCCAGGATTCAACGGCGCGTTTACTTCACCACTCAAGACGTCTCAGCATCAAAAGATATTGCTCAGGATACATGGATTACGATCATCAAGAAGCTTAGATCCTTAAAAGACCCAGGGGCATTTGAGTGGTGGTCGCTGAGAATTGCCACCACAAAGTCCATTGATTGGATTCGGGCGAATCAGCTAAGTCGAAAGCGAGATGACGCCCGAAGAATGGCTCAGGAGGATTTCATGGAAACTGACACTGCGCCATCAGACGAGATCATTGGCTCACTTAGAGCTGCTATACAAGAACTACCTCAGGGTCAGAAGCAAGTGGTCAGGATGTTTTACCAGGAAAATCTAAATATCCTAAACATTGCAAGGATCCTTGATTTACCAACCGGTACGATTAAATCAAGGCTGTTTCAGGCAAGAGAGCGACTAAAGAAAATTTTGAAAAATAAAACAATAGCATCATGAAAACAGAGAAAGAAGAAATCGATCGGTTGATCGAACAAGCGTTGACGGAAGAAGAGGCAGTATTCTATCACAAGCTTGATGAACAAAACATATTGGAAATGTTTGGTGGACTATTTCAAGGAAAAATGAAGTGGCTCACGGTGATGACCTTGATTGTTCAATGTATCATGTTCGGATTCGCAGTGTATTTTGGCTATCGCTTTTTTAACACCACGGATCTAGTTGAGCTCATTCAATTTGGTGCAGGAGCGTCACTTCTTATGATGGGTGTTGGCATGTTGAAAATGTATCATTGGCTGGAAATCACCAAGAACGCAACCATCAGAGAAATCAAGCGAATGGAGTTACAGGTATCTGTCCTTGCAGGAAGATTAAAAGAGAAAGGGTAGATGAGTGTAGGGTTTCTGGGTGAAGCACTCAGAAGTCAATCTGGTTGTTGGTGGAACCCGCTTAACAAATAAAAATTACCGAACCCTCGGGTCATCGCTCTGTTAGCACGAGCCATATCCATCAGAACCGTCATCCTGAGGAAATCATTAAGCCAAAGGCTGATGATGACGTGAGGATCTCGTTAATATTGGCAGTAGCGGACTTTGCCTTTTGATACGCTTATACAAGGTTCATTCAGACCCACTCGAGCCGTGGTGGCTTTTACCGGGGCGCGTAGCCTTTTTCATTGGCGGGCAGACGCTTCTGTAAAAAAGTAAACAAAAATCTATCGGACCGCCGTTGCGGCCAAAATAAAACCTCAGCCCACAACCCCAACGCACGCTCGCAATTTTGGCCTTTCCCACCGCTCCTAGATGAAGACGGTTCTATTTAACATAATATTGAGTTAGTTGAATTATAGAGTATAAAACCAACTCGGTCAATTATTTAAAGAATATTTGGTAGGTATAAGCCGTACCAGCTGCTCCAACACCCATTCCTCCTAGAATCCCACCGATAATTTGTCCAATATTGTAGACAATGCTTATTTGAATGTTGTTCGAACCCAATTTGAAATACTGGTGGAGTATCCATAGTGTGACAGCTGAGATAAGGAGCAGTACCACATACATAACTAAAAAGGTGATAATTTTTTTTCTCATATCTTTCTCCATTAATTGATTTTTAGGATCTTCAACATCTATGACAACAGCGTCCTTCAGTCTATATTTTGCAATAAGTTTCTGTTTAAACTCTAGCTTTTCATTTCTACTAAGTTCGTTATACTGCTGAATAAGAAATTTCTTACTATCACTTTCCCAAGCGTTGGTAAGAAGGATTGATGCTAGGTTGTCATCATTTACGAAATTTTGAATCTTTGGCCCTAAGTTTTTGTGATTTGGTACGAGATTGTCGAATCGGTCTAAGATCCAATTGACATCAATGTCAACCTGGGGTTTTTTGAATCCGATCTCGGATCTTTCGGTATCTATTGTGATATCTAGATCAAGGTCGTTAGCTACTTTGATCCAGAATTCCTTCTTATCATCCTCACTCGATTTATCGTAATCAACTGCTAACTTAGAAAGTAGAATTTGTGACCATGAATTTCTAGCTTCTATTCCATGATCATCCCAAGAATCTTCTTTAAAAACTTTTTCAACTTTTTCTTTTATCTCTACTTTGTCTAGATATTCTGTTCCTCTCTTAAATCGACTATAAAGGATTTCTAGCATCTTTTAAATCTAACCGAAAAAATGTATTTTACAATATAACTGTTTAGCACAAATCCTTCTCAGCTACAATCAAGAATTCAATCAAAATATTCAAGCCCACTACCCTATCCTCAAAGTCTGGTGGTAACGAACATCCTCATATTCCATAAAAGTTGTGATGAGGTTATTCTTGAGTTGGGTTGGATGCGATGAAGACAATAGATGATCAAGTTTGAGAACAATTTACTCGGAGATTAGCGCGTGATCTGGAATTTGAATGGTTTTCAAGTGAGAAATAATCAGGGACGTCAACTTCATACATAACTATTCTATAGCTTTGAATACCTTAAAATTCATTTTGGATATTCGTTTTGGCAAGAATAAAGAAGGGAGAATTTACCTCAAAAACCAAGGAGGTTCTAGAAAGAAGAGCAGGTGGCATGTGTTCAATGTGTTACCAAATAACTTCTATCCCACACACGGATGAAAGTGGGTATCTTCAGCTTGGTGAAGCTGCTCATGTTGAGGGACGATCATTCCAAAAAAACAATAGATTCAATCCAAATAAAAGCCCCGATGAGTTAAGCGATATTAGCAACGGCATATGGCTATGTAGCAACTGTCACTCATTAATTGATCGTGATGAGCAGAAATATACTGTTCAGACTCTGCTCGATTTAAAATCCAACCATGAACTACAAATACGGAACGGTGATTTAAACTATGCCAAATTCAAAGAATACAGAAGACTCGAATTTGAGCTATTCTATTTACGTGAACAAGTCAAAAAACAAAGCAGTAAGGTTTACGAAGTTGAAACGAAAATTGAGAGACTTGAGGAAGAGAAGAAGATTCTCGTAAGTAAGATCGTTGGATTTAAAAAGCTAACAACTCAGGTAGGTGGAGAGAGTCATTCTGAAGCTTCCAAGCTACAAGAGAGACTCAATGTCATCTTAGAAAAGCCGGAACTTGCTAATACTGATTTGGAACATTGGGTTGCAGCTAAATTTTTTGATGTAAACGGAGATTTTGACCAAGCAGAATTTCACTACCTAGAATCACTAAAACTAGCAGATAAACACGAGGTAAGATTTGATTTAGCAAGGCTTTATTATTTGAACAATAATCAAAAAGAGGCTACGAAGCACTTTAACAGTATTGTCAGTTTTGGAGATCATGATCCTAAGGATGGGGAAAGACCGATGACAGACCAATTGGTAGGTGTGTTCTTTGGTAGTGCATTTTATCTAGCCTCAATGGCTCTAACAAGAGATCAAGCCAAAGAATCTATTCGGATTCTAGAAAATGCGAGGAAAATGGAATTCATTACCAATAATTTAGGATTTAATCTGACTGTTGAGAATAAACTTGATCTACTGAACCTACACGCATGCGCCCTATGGAAAGACAATCAGAGTGAAAAGGCGTGGGACATGTTTACAGAAGCATTTGAACGAGCAGACCTTAACTACTTAGAAGCTGACTCCAAGAGGTATTTTCAAATTGTTCATAACCTAATAGGAATCTATTTAGAAGCAGACAATTATGAGAGAGTTCTGTACTTTTCAACGAAACTTTTCGAAAAAAACTTAGATGACCTGCCACTTGGTTCTAAACTTGATAAAGTTGTATCCTTAGGCAAAATAGGTCTCAAGATCTTCAAGAAAGGAAACCTCCTTAAGGCTTATTACATAACCAACAAGGCTATCAAATTGCTGCATTTGCTCTCAGAAGAAGCATCATCAAATTATGTAGCAAATGACCTTGTAACTGTTACGTGTATAAATTTTGAAATAATCACAAATATGCCCCCCTCTGTTGGTCGAGTAAAAACATATTTCAAGCACTTGACTCTTCTGAATTCTGCTCTGAAGAACGTAAGCAAAGCAGAAACAAGAAAAAGTCAGGCATTTGCCGATAAAATAAGTGAGCTGAATGATGTAGTTCTTAATACTATTCATCATAATCAGGTCAAAAAAAGCTAAGTCAAGCCTTACAATCGAAGGTGATCAAGTCCGCACACATTTCCAGCCCCTCATCCACTACTCCACCGAAGCTGCAAAAGAGTGCTCCACTCCTACAATAAATTGGAACGACTACCTTCTAGCACGAATGCCTACGCTAACTATTAATGCCAACCCAGAACCGAACCTGCCTGCGGCAGGCAGGGCTATTTTATCATAACGTAAAGACGTTACCGAACCGTCGGTCCGATAACAAAATAGGATATTGAGCTTTTGAGGCTGTTTGACGAATCCTGAACTATGCGCCAACGCTGAAGCTATAGGCGCAAGCGTTTTAGATTATATAATGATGCGGGCGGCTAGCCATTATGTTAACCAGCGGCGGACCGTCAGCAGAGCTGGACTGCGACGTTCATATTTCGGAGAGTTGACTTCCTACCCTTCATACCTTACAATTTTAACGACTCCTACCGTCAAAACTGGCACAACGTAGACTGCAATGAAACCCCACGTTATAATACCATAGCCTTCTGCTATCAAACCAATCAATCCGAGCGCATTGGCCAGGAATACTGCTGTACAGAGTACAAGGCCTGCTACCACCACCCTCATGTAAGAAGGCATCTCAGCGTCTTTCACTTTGTAGATTCCAGCAATTCGTTCATTAAAACCATGGATATACCCTATGCCCGTTTCTATGAATGTGCCAAAAAGAATGACCTGAAAGATTCCATTGAAAACAGGCACGTCAAGCTGAGACAAGAGGAAGTTGGAAGGGATTGATTCGGATACAATTTCAGGGTATTGGCTAAGCATCGCCGTGTAGACCAAAATTGCGGGAAGAATGCCGATAAGTCCGCCTAGGAAGCCAGATGCGATTGCCTCCCTTCTTGTCTCGAGGTATTTAGCAGAATACAACAGTGCAGGAAGAATGGCAATATTATACCCCGCATAACTAATGCCTCCAATAAACCAGGATGAATCTTTCAAGTCTCCAGAAACAACAGCTTTGATCTCTTCATCGAAGACCGTCCAGGTAACGATAATTAGTACGATGTAAACCACATACAGTGCGATAGACCAAACGGAAAAAACCTTCTCGATGAGATCAGTACCGAAGAAAATGATCAGACCGACCAAAAGCATCATGGTGATTGAGCCGACAAGAGGATCTATACCCAGCGCTTGATTGGATAATTCTCCGGCAGCAGACGCCATCACTGATACAACAAGAATTGAAATGAGAACGAGTAGAATCTCATAGATCACCCAAGCTTTCCCAAGTAGTTGGGAAATGAAGCTCTTGTAGTCGTAACTTCCTGTAAGCCGCGCCAGCTCATAGGTAACTGACATTACAAGTCCCCAAAGAATGGTTGAAATCAGCATCCCAAGATACCCGGCGACAGGGCCTGCAGTCATGAAAAATTCGACTAATTCTCTTCCCGTTCCATAACCACCTCCTATCAATACCGATTGAAAAACCAAACCAGGAAGCAGATATTTCCTAAACCATTTCATTGTAGCATACTCGCAAATTATGGCTTTAGTTCATAACCAAATCCGGGTTTCTCATTGATTGTTAACATGCCTTCATCTAATGTAAATCCACCTGTTACCAAATCTTCAGCGAGATCGAAACTTCCGTCCAGATCAATGTACTTAGTATGTGGGCAGGAAAATGCAGCATGCAGAGCAGCTGTAATGCTAACTATGCTCTCATCGTTACAGCCCCAGAACAGATCAATGTTAGCCGCTTTGGCAATGGTCGCAATTTCAAAAGCACCCATGAGTCCACCACACTTCATCAATTTGATATTGTAAATGCCAAAAAGCCTTTGCGAGGCTTCGGCAAACTGTAGCGCACTGGTACTGTTTTTCAGGCTTTCATCTGCGACCAACACTTTTCTAATTTTCTCATCAACATCAGTTAATTCATGCTCTTGTCCAACAGAAATTGGCTGTTCAATAACTTCAACTCCTACTTCATCCGTTGCCTTAATGAATTGAAGCAATTCCTTTTCATTATATCCTTGATTGGCGTCAACGCGGATAATCATATTCTTGTGTTGCTCATGGATTTTCTTGATTCGCTCTATGTCAACTTCAACAGCATCTCCAGTCTTAACCTTGAGTACTTTGAATCCAAGATCGTGGTACTCTGCTGCCTCCTTGAGTGTATCCTCAACTCCCATAATGCCAATGGTAACTGACGTGGGCATAGACCTGAAGTACTGACCATAAAATGCTACTACGGGAACTTCCAGGTATTTGGCGAAAGCATCATGTAACGCAATGTCCCATATAGCTTGAGTGCCGGGTTTCTTGGGGAAATCAGTATGGACATCCTCAATTAATTTCCTGAAATGGCGAATGTCTTTGCCAACGAAATCTTGAAAATAATCGGACTGGCAATTTTGCAACGTCTCTACCGGTGTCTCTCCAACCACATCCTCCGATGGATTAGCAGCTCCGATTCCGACAATACCATTTTCAAGTGTAATTAGTAGAAAAGCGCTTTCGACATCTGAAATTGTTTTATAAGCAATACTGTAGGGCTTTGTGAGCGCTAAATTTTGTGAAAAGGATTGGATCTCTTTGATTCTCATCTCATGATTTTACGGCTTGAATAAGTCGACTAGCACCATCTACTATAGGAACTACGACAGGTATATTCAGGGATCTTTCAAGATTGGTTTTCCATTCTTCTACTTCCTCGGAAGTTAAACCTTCGGTATTTAATGCCAGGCCGACAACCTCTCCACCAAACTTCTGAATGATCTCAATCTCTGACTCAGCAGAGGGCATTTTACCCCAGTGCGGCTCGTCATTGAAGTATTCCCGTGCCGGAGCGTACAACAGCACAACTTTCCTGGCATTTCCGGAGATAATCATTTCCAGGCCGCACGGACCACTAGGATTTCTCAAGCTGGACTGCCCTTCCAGGAATATCATATCTGGCTTTTCCTTTTTCCAGCAGGAAACGATCGCATGTTCAAGCTCGCCAGAGACAAAATCGTTTAGCGTTGAGTCGAAGATAAATCCATAATCTCCTCCCTGCATCCAACCGGTCTGCCCTGTGTAGATCATCTCGGCCCGAAGACCTTCTTCTTGACAAGCCTCCAGCATCAGTCGAGCAGTCGTCCGTTTTCCGAGCGCACAATCCATTCCAAGGACTGCCACAATGGGTATGTCAACGTCAAATATTTCTCCCGTCCAAAAGTTTAACTCACTAATGTGTTTTGGCTTGCGAATGTCAATCAAATCGACATTGTGCCTTTTGGCTAATTCTACTATATCTTGTTGTTCGCAAAGTAGGTGATGAAGACCATTCACAATACTGAGATTAGATCCAATAGCTTCTCGTATTGAGATAAGTAAAGAATCAGACAACACTCCACCCTTCGTGGCAACACCTACGATCAGGCAATCTATTTTATTGAACTGTTTAACTGCTTCAGAAATGGATGCCAGTACAGGAATGCCACGTTTTTGTCCATCTAAAACTTCACCTGCGTCCTTGCCTGCATGGTTGCCATCAATCACAGCAAGCAAGTCAAAGCGATCGGTTCCTCTAATCAGTCCATGAGTTGTTTTAGCATAGTTAGTATGCAAAATACCATCTGTAATTGCAATTGCGGTCTTCTTCATCTAGCAAAAACTAAGGCTTAAGTGAGACGCTGTATCCCGTTACAAAGCGTAAGAATTTAGACACTTCAATTATGTCTTTTGCCACCAGACGAATGGTATGTGAATTGGTCCGTTCTGCTCCAGGATAGTACGCCAGTAGTTCGACTGGACGATAGTTCTTTAAACTGAGTTCGAGCGTCAGTGAACCATCTAGTTTGTATGGTTTGAAATCATCAATCCTATTGATTGCCGCTTTCGTTTTTTCGCGTATCACTTCGTAGCCAGCATTTGGTGTAAGTGTCTTGGCAGAGTGAAAACTGATAGCCCATTTCACCACTCCCCCTTCCACGTCCCCAACCAGATTTCGTGTCTCTTCAACAACAATATCGTCTCCCGTGACAAGTATCACTGGCACATCGAAATAGCCAGCTATCAAGGCGTTGATTCCTGCTTCAGGCATTACGATGTTGTTGATCTTGACCGAAGTAATATTGGCACTCGACATGGTGTGCGCACGAACCCCCTGCATATTGTCTGTGCTTGCATGATAACCAAGAAAAATAGCTCCGTCGAACGAATCGTCTATTCCTTCCATCATGCCTAATTCTCTAGGCCACGATCGTACAACCATTACATCATCGGGTAGTTTTTCAATCAAGAGATTCTGTCCATTGCCATGGGAATCGCTAACAAGAATTTCATCTGCTCCTGCTTCTCGAGCAGCTTCGATGCAGGCATTAACTTCTGCGGTCATAAACTTGCGAAAACGCTCATACTCGAAGCCTCCTGGCCCAAGTTGTTCGCCGGTAACTGCCCCGACAACTCCCTCCATATCCGCAGAAATATAAATCTTAAGCTTTTTGTCCTGAGCTCCTAAAACAGAACTCATTGCTATTAGTGCAATTAAAATGACGTATTTCATCTTTTTCATAGTTTGTGAATATGCTAGTTTTTGTAGGATACTAATTTATCAAGTATTTTCTGATATGATCTCCAGTTGGTACGCAACCCACATTGGAAAAGGAGTAGTTGGGATAGAAAAACGAATACTCGTATTAGAAAAATCCTATGTTGTCTTGGATCATCGCATCATTACGTGGAAAAATGCATCCTGGAGATGGAAAAACGCATGGTTGCATTGGAAAAATCCTATATCATCTTGGAAAATCGCATAGTTGGGTTGGAAAAATGCGTACTCAGGTAGGAAAAATGGATACTTAAGCTAGAAAAATGCGTAGTGTAGCTGGAAAAATGGGTGCTTGAGGTAGAAAAATGCATACTCAGCTCAGAAAAATGAGCCGGATCTTAAAAATTAAGGATCAAAACAGTTTTATCCAGTCAATCTCCTTCTATACAGGTGGCAACTGCGGATACGGAATAATTGCTTCGATCAGCAGAATCACGCCACTTTTGGTGAGCAACGTCAGGGTGATAATGGTACTACTCACAATGACCGCCACACCTACATTGTTCTTTCTAATCTCTTCAAACTCATTGATCGGTGTAATCTTCGAATACATGAAAGTGCTTATGAGTCCAATCAAAATGGTAGCTGTGTAAGCGATCCCAATATAAATAGCGCCTGTACCTATGTACTTAAAGGCCAGGACGAAACTGTCGCTTTGTCTGTTCAACAACCGGAACGAAGAAATTAAGGGTTCAATAATTCCACTGATCATAATACCAACAGAAATAATAATTGCTGCCGTGTAAATGCTATATGAGAGATTGTACTCCTTGATTTGATAGTACTTTCTACCCACCCACTGTACAATTTTATAAGTAAGTGCCAGGATAAAAATCCCGATGGTGATGGCCGAGAATATTTCAATCAGCCCGAGGATTGCGATGTTAGAGTTCATTGACTAATGCGATTTCCCAATAGTTAACATTATTTGTGCTTGGCGGCAACATACCAATGGGCCACCCTTTTGCTGTTGTTTCCCAAAAGTAGTAGTTATTTCCACGGTGGGTTAAGTGATCTCCGGAAGCAGGAATATTTAATGCAAGCATTGCATGTGCATACTGGTTACTCACCACAATCATTGGATCAAAACCCAACTCTTCCAAAAGAGTGTACATGAGCACAGCCCTGGTGTCACAATCCCCATACAAGGAATGGATAAACTCATACGGAGCAAGCAGGCCTAACGCAATGTTTCCAATGCACGGCTTGTCGCCTGTCTCATACTCTGAACAATCGATATTCAATACATAACTGTAGGGAATATCCTGTACAAATGTGACGATCATCTCGGCCAAAGCCGATCTTGTAAGCTGCTTTTTTTGTGAGATTGCTGATAGCGAATCAACCAGGAATTGAATGTTCTGCTTGCTGTCCAGCACCAGATCTCGATAGACTTTTCCCCATAGATCTTCATAAGAGAACGCCTCTCTGGTAATTCGATTTCGGTGATCGGCAGTCGCAATACTTAGACTTTCCAGGGACCGGTAAGATGTGCAAAAGGAATTCGAAAAATCCACTGCATTCCATTCCCTTTCATGTCGTCGGTCTTGAGATGAGTTAATTACCTCGAATCCGTCAACACACGTTTCATGGGTACCGACTTCGTCCTCCTGCAAGTTGATCAGTCCGCTTAAGAAGGCGTAGACAAACACGATAAAGAACACAAACCGGATAAATCCTTTCATTTTGCTTTAAGGAAGTCGTCTGGAGAAATATCACATTGTTTGAGAATAGCTCTCAGCGTACCTTCGGGCATATCTCCACCATGATTGGGTATTGTTGTGAATCTATTTGTCTTCTGACTGAACCAAATCTCATGACTACCAGCTGCTTGACCAAAAAAGAAAATCCAAGCTTCTTTAATCTCTTAATGATTTCTCGATAACTAAATCCGGAAAGTCTACCCATTAGATTCCAACGACCAGAGGGTAGTCGAATGATTCTTCAAATTGAATGACCGACTCAGGATTTACATCGTTTTGTTCCTCTAAGAGTTTTTTGGCTACATCTCTGGCTATTTCTAGTGTTTCAGAAATAGTCCTTCCTTGGGCAAATAATCCCTGAACGGAATCAGATGTTGCTAAATAAACTCCTTCTGGCAATTTTTCTATATGTATGTTGATTCTTGCCTCCATAGATCAAAGATATGTTCTATCAACGAAAAACATTTTGACTTAGTCCTATTCCATTCTGAAACATTTTTTCACCCCCCAACCAACCTTTTACCCCACTTCTATAACTTATAGTAAAATCCAAAAAAAGTGGAAGACCAGAAATTGGTGCATGAATTTTTAAAGTCAAGGAGTGAAAGCGCCTTTCTGGAGCTGTACCGATCCAAGACTCCTCACCTGTATCGTATGGCGCTACGACTGACTCAAGATGAGTATCAGTCTGAGGAGCTGATCCAGGAAATGTGGGTGATCGCTATCCGAAAGCTCGCTGATTTTGAGTGGCGATCGGAATTAAAAACCTGGTTGATCGGCATCCTCATCAATCTCTCACGATCGAAAAGAAAAGAAAAAGAACTATCAATCGAGGTCACAGCAGAAATGGCACAAGAGGCATCGATGGAAATGTCTTTCGCCTCCGCACACGACCTTGAAAATGGAATTTCAGATCTACCACCCGGATATAGACAGATAATTATCCTTCATGACATAGAGGGGTACAAGCACAAAGAGATCGCCGATTTACTTGATATCACAGAAGGAACAAGTAAAAGCCAGCTCTTCTACGCACGAAAAGCGCTTCGAGAATATTTAAGTGAGGACACATCTAAAGGAAAGAGCCATGAGTGAAGAACATCTTTCGGAAGCAGAAAAGAAATTGTTTCAAGCCTTGGAGAAGGAGAAAGCACCTCCAAAGCACGTCGAGAAAAACATTTTAACTCAATTAGAACAAGAAGATCTAATAAAAAAAACAATCACTATGAACAACTATGTGAAATGGGTAGCATCGCTCGCTGCATCAATACTCCTATTTATGGGCGGTATGTATTATGAAAGAGCAAATTCAGAAAATCTAAACATAAATGAAATGGTAGAAATTGAACCAACAAAAGGCTACATGCTCCTATTGCATGAAGATGCAAATTTTGCTCCTGGAGATCCGATGGCAATGTTTGAAGAATACAAGTCCTGGATGGAAAACACATTCAGCCGTGGTGTAAAAATCACCGGGCAAGAACTTAAGCAAGAAGCAACGCTCATCAAGAGTGGGACCGAGGAAGTCTTTCCTGAAGATGCTGAAAAAAAGACCACCGGCTACTTTTTAGTAGAAGCTGGCTCTATGGAAGAAGCCATTGCTGTAGCCAAAGAAAATCCTCATGTGAAATATGGCGGAAGTGTTGAAGTAAAACCATTCATGGTCCGAGAGGGCATGTGAAAGACAAAATGGAAAAGACAATGAAAATCAAAATACAAATGTTAGTTGGAGTGATGTTGATGGGTTTGCTCGCCTTTGCCTCCAGCGACCTGGAACAGAAGAAATTTGACATCAAAGATCTCTCCTGGTTGGAAGGTCGATGGGTTGGGGATGGCTTTGGTGGCACGACAGAAGAAATCTGGTCTCCTGCCTCGGCAGATGGAAAGATGATGGGCGTTTTCAGACATCACAATGCAAAAGGAGAATTGGTATTCTATGAATTTCTTGTGCTGGATGAAACGGGCGTTCGATTCAAGCATTTTTCTCCTGACCTAACCGGATGGGAAACGAAAGACAAATTCGTCACATTTGAAATGATTGATTTCTCAAAGGAAAAATTTGAGGTAGAAGCTTTGCTGTACCAACGTAAATCAGATGACGTACTACAGATAACTGCCCAATTCGAGAATCAGGACGGTCCTTTTACAGAGGTATTAACGATGAAAAAAGTTCCGCTCAAAGCATCAAATAGAGACAAAAAAGAGAATGAGTATGCCTGGCTATCGGGTAGTTGGACCGGCGATGGGTTTGGTGGATCCTCTGAAGAAATCTGGTCCCCACCTTCCGCAGATGGCACCATGTTCGGTGCCTACAGACATCACAAGGGAGATGGGTCGTTGAACTTTTATGAGTTCATGGTACTTGATGGCTCAAGCCTTCGCTTGAAGCACTTCACACCTGATTTGATCGGTTGGGAAACGAAAGAGAAGTTCGTCACTTTCGAAATGGAAAATTTTGACAAGGACAAGATTCAACTAAAGGGACTTGTTTTTGAACAAAAGACTGAAAAAGATCTGGAGATTCGATTACGCCTGCGCTACAGTGAAGATCGAGTTGAAACGGAGGTCTTTAGCATGAAAAGAAGATGAGGCTTATTACTTGCATCATCTTTCTAGTTGGTTCAGTAAATCTATATGCACAAACCAGTGAATTGAAGTTCACAGGTGTTAAGATCTTCGTCACAGATCTTAAAATTGCAGAAGACTTCTACAGCCGTATTCTGGGTTTTAAGGTTTCAGGTCAGACGGAAAGTCAATTGGAATTGGAAACAAACACCTGGCCTATTACGCTCGCATTGGCATCAGAAATGGCGGCACCGGGATATCCTGCGAATGCTCGGACAGGGTTGTCCCTCCAGACCCATAAACTCCTGCCACAAATTGATGCGTTCAGGGAAAAAGGCGTAAAACTTCATGACTCGAGGCTTTCCAGAAATGGAGTTGGAATTTCAATTCCCTTCGAAGATCCATTTGGAAATGTCATGACCATTATCGAAATACAAATCAGAGAAGTAGTAAAATTTGAAGGAGTAAAAATTTATAATACGGGCGTTGCTATCCCCAACATGGATGCTGCCACAGCATTTTATGAAGGAATTCTTGGCTATGAAGAGTGGTCTAGAGATTATTTACCCGCTGCCTTACCGTTGAAGCACTCGGACGGCAGCTTTGCTTTTATGATTCATTATGAAAAAGGACTGGCAAAGAACGCAAACACCTATAAAAAGAATAGTCAGATTGTGCTGCTAATGTCAACGCCAAATTTGGAGAGCGTCAAGTCTGGTCTTAATAAAGAGTCGATCGTCGAATCGAAAAAAGGCTTCTTGGTTCTTCGAGACCCTGAAAGAAATCTTGTGGAAGTGACAGAGAGCTCAAAGCCCTAAAAAAATCTCGCTGCTTTCTTGGCAGTTATAATCTCGGTATTCATTCCTACCCAATGTAGGTTTCCATTGTAGCGTCCGTGCTCCATCTTGATACATCGATCCATAATCACGTCAAGCCCATTCTCCCTTGCCAACGCTGCCGCATCTCTGTTTGCGATTGTCAATTGCATCCAAACCGCCTTCGCACCTATTTCAATTGCCTCCTCAACGATCGCATAACAATCTTGTGGCTTGCGAAAAATATCCACGATATCCACCTTTCCTGGAATACTCTTTAAATCCGGATATGATTTTTCCCCCAGTATTTCCTCCTTCATCGGATTGACCGGAATGATAGTATACCCTTCAGATTTGAGATAAGATCCAACGAAATTGCTTGCGCGTTGCGGTTTGTCCGAAAGCCCTACAATCGCAATTGTATTTGCAGAATGAAGCAACTGCCTAATCACTTTTGGATTTTGATACTTTTCACGTTCCTCAGCAGTGAGGTTCGTGTTCATTGAGATATCGCACGAAAGGCTTGTTCCAAGTCCCATATTAAGTCGTCTATTGTTTCTAATCCTATTGATAATCTTATCAAGCCTGGCGATATGCCTGCTTGCGTCAGCTCTTCCTCCGAAAGTTGCTGATGTGTAGTAGAGCCCGGATGCAAAATCATGCTTTTGGCATCTCCAAGATTCGCTACATGGCTAAATAATTCTACTTCCTCCAATAACCTTTTCCCCATCTCTCGTTCGGTCAATCCTTTTATTGGCTTTAGCCCAAAAGCAAACACCGAACCCGCTCCCTTCGTCAGGTATTTCTTTGCTCTCTCATGATGTGGATGACTTTCGAGTCCTGCGTAGTTTACCCAGTCCACCATCGGGTTGGCTTCCAGAAACTGTGCAACTTTCACCGCATTTTCTACATGTCGATCCATCCTAACGGAGAGCGTTTCCAATCCTGTAATCAGATTCGATGCTTCATGTGGTGAAAGAGATGCTCCAACATCGCGCAAAGTTTCTACACGAGCTTTCATTAAAAAGCCATAATGGCCAAAGGTCTCATAAAACTTCAATCCGTGATATGGTGCAGAAGGCTCTGCAATTGTGGGATAATCGCTGTAGTCAAATTTCCCTGACTCAACAATTACTCCTGCGATTCCTGTGCCATGCCCATTGATAAACTTTGATGCTGAGTGAATTACGATATCCGCACCATGCTCCAACGGTCGACATAGGTAGGGTGAGGCTAGCGTATTATCTATGATCAATGGAATGTTGTTGGCCTTAGCCAACGCTCCAATGCCTCCAAAATCAAAAACAGTTCCCTGCGGGTTGCCAATCGTTTCCCCATACAGGGCTTTAGTCTTTGGAGATATTTTCTCTTCCCAAAGTTTCAAGTCAGTTGGATCCGCGAAGTGCACCTTGATCGACAATTTTTTAAGTGTATGCTCGAATTGTGTATAGGTTCCGCCGTACAAGTGCGAAGAGGCCACTACCTCATCACCCGGCTGCAGCAGCGTCATTAAAGCAACAAACTGAGCAGCCATTCCACTCGCAACTCCTACAGCTCCCGTTCCTCCTTCCAAACTTGCCATTCGCTCTTCAAACACTGCAACGGTAGGATTCATGAGCCGTGAATAGATGTTGCCGTACTGTTTTAGCTCAAATAATGCCGCCGCTTTATCAGGATCATCAAAAACATACCCTGCGGTAGCATAAATAGGAACTGCACGTGATCCTGTGTGTGGATCTGGAATATGACCGGCATGCAACATCCGTGTCTCAAATCCGAATTTTTTTCTTTCCATTATGGTAAGGGTCTTAGGGTTCAACTAACCGTAGAGTTGCGAATAAAGTTGCGTCCCAACAACTTTACAAGTTGCTAAGAACTGCTCCACGACAAATGATCAAAATTGAAGTTTCAAAATCGAGAAAAAGAACTATTGGGTTGACGTAAACAAAAAACCCCACTACAATAGCGGGGCCTAGAGTGAGTTATCCATTAGCTGAAATATAAAATTAATTGATAACGGAATATTTCGTCTGAAATAAATAGAAAATTCAGAAAATACTTATTCACATTTTAATGAATCGACCGGGTTCGAACTCGCAGCCCGCAATGACTGATAGCCTACTGATCCCAAGGCAACCAGTAGCACGCCCAGACCACTTAAAAAGAAAAGAGCTGGATCAATGGTCGTCCGATAGGTAAAGTTTTCCAGCCATTTTTCTGACAGCAGCCATGCTGATGGCCAAGCCAGAAGATTTGAGATCACGATTAATAATAAGAATTTTCTCGAGAGAAGAGAAGTGATATTTCCGACCGAAGATCCCAATACCTTCCGAATCCCAATCTCTTTTACTCTTTTCTGGACAGACAGTCTGGTTAATCCTAATAATCCCATCCACGCAATCACTATCGAGAAGATAGATGCTGCGTCAATCACTTTCTGCCATCGAGCCTCCTCCTCATAGTTCTTAGCTAAAACATCGTCCACAAAAGAGTAGACGAATGGCTGCCCTGGGTTTACTTCTTCCCAACTGGTTTCAGTAAACTTCAGAATATCGGCTAAATCTCCAGAACCGACACGTAGGACAATGGTATACATGTTTATCGGCCATACATAAGTAGAAAGACCGGTAACCCCCTCACGAATCGCCCCATGATCCACCGAAAGGACAAGCGGTTCGATTTTATTATGCAACGTGCTAAAATGGAAATCTTTGAAGACACCAATCACCTGGTGACTACGAGTGTAGTTCTTTCCAGGAATCTGCTCAGATAAAGGATTTTGCCAGCCGAAGTGTTCTACCAATGCCTCGTTAACAAGGATTTTGCCCGAGTTATTTGAAGTCAAATCGAAGTCTACACCACGGGTCAATTCAATGTCCATAGTTCTCACATAAGCTCCGTCTATCTTATTGAAATAGACTTGTTCCACACTTTCATCCTCTTGTCGGATTCCAAACCGTGTCCAGGGCTCTCGAAAGCTATTCATAGAAGCAGATACTCCTAAAATACGTGTGTCTTTTTCCAATTCTTGCCGAAATCTATTTAGCAAGTTTTCTGATGAGACAATGTCCGGCGGAGATTGCATGCTAATCTCCAGCAATCGCTCTTTGTCATAACCAACATCTTTGGTTTGTATGTACTTCATCTGTGACCTGATCACAAGAGTTCCTATGATCAGCATGATAGAAAGAGCGAACTGCAGAACAAGCAACGATTGATTTAATGCGCTGTCCTTTCCAGTAGCAATACTGGCACCTTTGATAGCATCCACAGGCTTCATCTTTACTAGTATCAAGGATTGAATACCTCCTGAAACAAGTGCAACCAAAAGCGCCAAACAGACCACGAACGTTGCTGAGGTCAGATCAACCACAAACTCTAGTGATACTTCCAGAAGTTGGCTAAAATATGGGGTAGCTAAATAAGCCAAGCCAAGCCCCAGTATCCCCGCTAGGGCGGAAACAAAAAATGACTCAAGGATAAGTTGTACTCGTAATTGATTTTTGAAAGCCCCCAATGTTTTTCTCAATCCTACCTCTTTCAATCGTTTCAGTGAGTGACTTGTCGAAAGCGTGATGAAGTTGATGATTGCTATTAACAAAACGAGAAAGGCCAGACCAGATATGATATACAATTTGTTTGGGTCGGTGTAGGAGGCATTTCCTATGATGAGCGGATCAAGGTGTATCTCAGCCATCGGTTGAATTCCAATTTCCATAATCACCCGTTCTTCGCTCTCGCGCTCAATAGCTGAGGTCAATAGAGGTGAAATTCCACGATCTACATCAGGATTTTCAAAAACAATAAATGACTCGATGCTGGCATACCTATAGGATGTCATCGTTCCCGGTGCTACTAATTCGTAGGTTTCAAATGGAACCAGGATATCTACTTGAATGCTAGACTGAGAGCTCATATTATCAATCACGGCAGCAACTTGAAAGAGAATGGTACTGTCACTCAGTACGACCTCCAATGGTTGTCCAATGACATCAGCTGATCCAAAATACTTGGTAGCTCGCTCCTGCGAAATCACTACAGCGCTTGGATTCGTCAAAGCTCCACTGTGCCCTGCGATAAGCGGAAAACTGAAAATTGACAAAAAGTCTTTGTCGACAAAGGTGATTGTCTCATTATAAGGTGTTTGTTTTTGGAGAACTGTCCCACCACTGCTGCCTACTCTACTAAACTGTGTTACAGATGGCACCTGCTTCGCTAACTCCGGAGCCAGTGGAACTGCAACGATAGCGGAACTTTCCCCTGCAAATTCAGTTTCAGCTGCAGCATTTCTGGTATGACTGAAGACCCTATAGATTTCATCATTTTCATGAAACTTATCGAAGGATAATTCCTTATTTACAAACAGAAAACTGAGAAAAACAAAGGCAACCGCCATTGCCAACCCAAGAACATTGATAAAAGAGTAAAATTTGTGCTTCATCATGCTACGATAAGCGACGAGCAAATGGTTCTTGTACATTCCCATATGTGTATAGTTAAGTTGTCTTATTTTATTTCTGAACAGGATGGAGGGATGAAAAAATCGAATGACGCTCCAGGAAAAATTTCTTCTGGCTTTGCTTAGTCCCAATGTTCGAACTTCTTCGTCAAATTTCTCAAGCAGATCTCCTTCTATTCCCTCGTACAGCTTCGTTGGACAAAACCAGCCGAGTAATTTCACTGACCACCTGGATGGATTGGGCTCAATCATCTACCTACGGAAAAATTAAGTTGTGGTAAGAGTTCCCAAAGCTTCTTGCGCTGCGTCTGCATTTCGTGAAGTAAGCTCAGGCCAGCGTTGGTAATCTTAAAGTAACGCTTTCGCCTTCCTCCACGCGAAGAGGTTGCTCCACCCATCTCCGACTTGACAAACCCTTTATCTTCAAGTCGATACAGCGTGATGTGCACGGCACTTAGATTGACTGTACGATCAAGCTTTTCTTGAATCTCTTTCACTACAGCATTGCCATAAGCCTCCTCCCCCAGTATTCCCACCATGGTTAGTATGACTTCTTCGAATTCTCCAAGGTATGTTTTCCCCATTTCTATATAGATTGTAAAACAAATATAAACACATTTCTATATAGATTGTAAAACAAATGATGAATAAACGGTGGAAAAAGTTTCTAATCCGGCCTAAGAAGTGCTCGCACACCAAAAACTGGTCCGATCGCTAAGATCAAAAAGAGATATTCAAACGGTATGATCGTCATCAAAATCACTAGCAACTGGATGCTTACAATGGTAATAGAAAACCCGAGGCAATTAACGATCGTCAATGAGGTGCCTCTGAATTCCGGATCTGCATGATGAGCTATCAACGTTGACAGCAAGGGGGAATCGACAATCACCAACCACCCCCAAAGCAGTAGGAAAGCGATGAAAACAGTAGGTGAGGCATGGAACATCAGAGGGGAAGCCAAACAACAAATCCCGGAGCCTGCCAGTGCAATTAATACAATTTTTCGCTCGCCAAATCGCTCACTCAGCAGGCCACCAAAAAAGCAGGCCACGCCTCCCAACCCAATGATTAGGAATGCCCAAAATGGTACATTGAGACTCGTTGCATTATCGGAGTATTGAAAGAGCATCACCGGAACAAAAGCCCAGAATGCATAGAGCTCCCACATGTGTCCAAAATAGCCGAAGGACGCTGCCCGAAAGTTTTCATTCCTAAATGCTTGAAAGATGGCTCCAAATTTCTGTTTTTGGCCTGGTTTTCTAAACGGGCCTGATTTTACAAAAAGAAGCATCA
This sequence comes from Cyclobacteriaceae bacterium, assembly GCA_039961455.1. Taxonomy (GTDB): domain Bacteria; phylum Bacteroidota; class Bacteroidia; order Cytophagales; family Cyclobacteriaceae; genus Ekhidna. Next base: position 37,926 of record JBDVJN010000045.1, read on the forward strand.
GAAGCCCGCCCAGCAAAGCAAGCGCAGAGGTTACATAGACTACCGCTTCCCAACTAAAGGACCCCTTTAAATCACTAACCAAATGCGGAAACGCTGTTCCAAGAACCAGGGCTCCGACAAGAAAACTTAACGCTCTCCCTAAACCTCTTGCAAAGTAGTCCGAGGCAATCTTCATTCCTACGGGGTAGATTCCAGCAAGAAAAAAACCAGTCAGAAATCGAAGAAAAAGAACATGGATGAAACCAACTCCTTCAAGAACAATCAGAAGATTGAAGAGTGCGCCAAAGAGTGCACTTACGAAAAACACAAGCGATGGATTGAAGCGATCGGCGATCGTATAAAATGCAAAAAAGAGCGTTCCTGCAATAAATCCAAACTGAACTGAGGAAGTCAAATATCCCAGATCGTTGACCTCCAGACCCAATTCTAAACTCAGATCTGGCATCACAGCATTACCAGCGAACCACAACGAGGTGCACATGAATTGCGAAAAGACGATGAGTGTTAGTATTCTGGTTTGCTTGTTCAAGGGACGGTTACGAAACCCTTAATTTAACTCATCTAAATCTGACGATTTAGTGTCCGAATTAAGTGATGCGACCACCTTAGCAATTCTACAAAGGTTATCTCCTTCTTACCAACACAAATGCAATCACAAAAAGAACCAAAAGTCCTTTCGAGGCTCTTTGCCCCATTGGGTCAGCTGTCTGCGGATCTCCATTTTACCCTCTGGTGAGGTCACTACCAACAAGATCTGCGGATTCTCCAAATTTGGAATCTCATTAAAATGCCGCATCCGAACCCCGTAGATATCTTTCCCAATCTTCCTTTCGTTGTCGCAAACCCAAACAAAATTTTTCTCCTTCTCCAGAATCATCTTGGCAAGATCCTTCCCGTTTTTCCCAGCACCCCACAGCACCAAGGGACGCGCCGGATCTCTATCGAGTTCGTAGAAGTAAGGAATTTTCAGCGCGAAGTATCGATTGTCTTTGTATTCTTCCCAGGTTCGGGAAATTCTATTGGAGCGATCACGCCAATGATGGAGAATTTTGTCTATACCAATCACCGTCAGACCTTCCTTGTAAAAGCGAAAGCATAGATCATAATCCTCTGGATAAACCTCCGGCTCGAACCCTCCAACGGAATCAAAATCCTCTTTGTGTATGATCCAGCAGTGTGACGGTATCACACATTCCTGGTATATCTCTTCGTAATGCGTTCCCTTCGCTGCTACATAGTTTAACCATCTCTCGTATTTCAGAAACCCACCTCCCACCTCTCCTTCATCTACAAAATGTTCAGTTCCACCCGCGATAACTGTTCCCTTCCCATACTTCTGCCATTCATTTACCAAAGCCTCCAACTTATGATGCGGCATCTTATCATCTGAGTCCATTCGGTTTATCAAGGTCCCTTGCACATGTTGATATCCTTCTTTGAGTGTGGGAATCAATTTGTGCCTCTTACTGTGAAAAACCTTGATTCTAACATCCTTTTCAGAATACTCCTCAAGTATTTCGGGTGTCCGATCTGTCGAATGATCATTCACAGCTACCAGCTCCCAGTTGGAGTACGTTTGGGCCATGATGGAATCCAGGCACTCGGGCAAATACGGCTCGGTGTTTTTAACTGCCATGATGATTGAAACCAATGGATTATCCATCCGATTTCAAATTCAATCCCCAGTATTTCTTCCCATATTCTTCAACCGGAAGATTCAGGACAAATCGAATCCACATCGTAAAATCAAACCAGAATACTTTGAAAAATCCATTTTCATTGAACCGTCTGGGAGAAGTCTTTATTGGCTTTTTTATCAATTTCAATTGCCCGGCTTTCAGCAATTGGTTGCAAAAAAAAGCACTTTCCATTAGCGTTTTCTCTGGATACCCTCCAATTTTCTTCACTACACTTTTTCTGCAAAAAACAGCTTGATCACCATAGTACGTTTGTTCAATTCTATACCGAATACGGTTGATCATCTGCAACAAGTACAACTTCCAGTCTGGCTTTTCAAAAGAAAACTCGAAAGCTCCTCCAACCATTGCTTTGTCCTCCAGCGTTTTCCTGATGTGCTTATCAAATGCTTTTGGCAAGGTGGTATCAGCGTCAAGAAATAGCAATGTTTCTCCTTTCGCTTGCTCAATCCCGTAGTTCAGACTTTGGAATTTCTTCAAGGCAAATTCTGGTTTCGAAAATATTCGAACACCCAGTTTCTCTATAGTCCGTAAGGTGTTGTCTGAGCTTCCTGCATCAACTACCAGCACCTCCAGGTCTTGTGGGTCTTCCGCACTCAAAAAAGTATTTTCAATTGTTCTCGGAAGGTAAAACTCCTCATTAAGTGTCGGAATGATCACTGAAATTAACATCCCTCGCTCTACAATTTTCCCAAATGCGTATGTTTGAAGCTGTCGGAAAACTTCAAGCCATAACCAAAGATTCGATCCATGCTGGCATGCCCAAACAAAATGATTCCACCTAGCTCCATCATTGGATTTTCCAAAAACCAACCTAGACAAAGAACTGCTAGCGCGATTCCTTTATGATGAAAAATGTTGTAGGTAAAAGCTCCCATTTTTGCATTCACGACATAACCCACCATTCCAATATCTGGTGCCAAAATGAAGACCAAAAATACCCACCATTGATAGTCAGTCTGGTTAAACAGCACGATGGAGAATAGGAACATTAGCAGTTCCTCAACTTTTATTATGTTATTCATTCTCTTTTTAGCTACTAGCTAAATCCTTCAAACCCTCCAGTAGAATATCCATCTCACCGGTATTGTTGTATAAGTTCGGCGTTACACGAACAACGTCCTGATCTTCGAGGTGCCGGATAACCGTAAATACATTGTGTTTTTCCAAAAGGCCGCTAATCACATCTTCCGTTTTCATTCCTTCTATAGCAAAACTTGCAATCGCGCAACTTCTTTTGGGATCAGCTGGAGTAGTAACGTTAACTTTTGGAATTCCCTTTGCCTCTTTCGTCCAATAGTTCTGTAAGTACCGGAGTCGTTTTTCTTTCAAAGGAATTGTTACCATATCATTGAATTTCTTAGACTCAGGAATGGTCATGACGATTGGAACTGAGAGTGTCCCAAAGTGTCCCAATTTTCTGATGTCGGTATCGTCTTTTGCGCTGTCACCAAACATCGGTTTCAAATCTTTGATTCGATCTTTCTTCACATACAGAAGTCCTGCTCCCAGAGGATTGCCAAACCACTTATGGAGGTTTACTCCGACAAAATCACAGTTCAGATCTCCCAAGTTGTATTCTACCTGGGCAAAACTGTGTGCGGCATCGACGATTACGTCGATTCCTCTTGGTTTGAACGTATCTGCAATTTTCTTAACTGGCACGATTTGACCTGTCAAGTGTATCATATGTGTCAACAGGATACACTTGGTTTTGGCTGTCACAGCAGCTTCATATTTTTCGATGATTTCCTCGTCGTTTTTCGGAAGCAATGGAACTCTTATCACCTTAATCTTTATGCCCTTTTGCTTTTCCAACATCTCAAACGCTTCGATCATGCTGTAGTAATCTTGCTTGTGCAAGATCACCTCGTCTCCGGCTTTAAGGTCAAGGCCGTTGATAATGATGTTCATCGCTTCCGTGGCATTTCGAGTGATCAGCAATTCTTCATCGCTCACACCAGAGAACTCTGCCAACTGCTTCATAATTGCCTTCAAATCAGCGCCATATTCAGTCCTAAGATATTTAGAGGAAAATTGATTGAGGCGTTCTATGTTTTTGAGATATGCTTTATAGACAGGAATAGGTTGAACGCCGAAGAACCCATTTTCCAAATTGATGAACTCTTTGGAGACATCGTAGTAGTCTTTCTTGAATTTCTTCCAAAATGCTTCATCTTTCACCTTGTCATTGGTAAAAGAATTTTTCCATTCAGACATTGAGGGATTAGCGGCCACATCCATGGACAGAAATGGTAAGCTTGCAGCTCCCATCCCAAGACCTTTAATAAGTTCGCGACGATTCATGGTAGATTGAGTTAAGTCGTAAAATGAATAACGTCTTTAAAGATACGCTACCTTTCGAACTTCTCTTCCAACACTTTTATTCGGTGTTTAAATATCGCTGTAAGCTGTCTCTTGACAAATAACACGTGTGCTAAATGTCCAAGTATTCCAAGCGGGATTTTGTACGAGATCTTATCTGTCATAATCACTGAACCATCTTTTTCTTCAAAATGATGTTCATGGTGCCACATGCTATACGGGCCAAACCGCTGCTCGTCTACAAAGAACTTACCCTTTTCTACCTGGGTGATCTCCGTAACCCAATTCGCTTTAATGCCGGGTATTGGGGAAACCTTATAACTAATAATCTGACCTGGATACATCGTTTCTGGTACTCCAGATGTGATGCGAAACCCCATGTGTTCAGGTGTGATTTTTTCCAGATTCGCTGGAGATGAGAAAAACTCCCATGCTTCAGGCAACCCAATGGGTAATTCCTGCATTACTGTAAGTGTATAGATGCCCGAGTGCTTTGATATGTGAATCATAAGCACTTAAAACCAAGAATTGCAAAAAATTGTTTTTTGATTTTTTCATTCCAATGATGCGAATGAAGTAAATTGACTAGTGATATTACGTCAAGCGTAAAACAAGTACAAGCATGAAAAAACTGGCTATCGTCTTAATTGCACTTCTAGGGTTTCAAGAAGTCTTGACAGCACAGACCCAATTGACCGATTTAACTCCTTTAGGAAGCGACGCTAGTTCGACCCCTCGTGCGTTTTTTCAGCTAAATGGTAAAATTGTTTTCTCCGCCTACACTGCAAGCGAGGGGAGAGAACTTTGGTCAATTAATGAAGGCTCTTCGGATGCGGTCCTCCTCAAGGACATTTATCCTGGAAGTAAAAGCGGAATAAACACAGGAGGTAAAGATGGAATAAACAGCGATCCATTTGTCGAATTGAATGGTAAGTTGATATTTGTAGCCAATGATGGTGAAAATGGTATACAGCTCTGGTCTACCGACGGGACAGCAGGAGGAACTTCCAGAATCACAAACGTCACTGGTTTAAGCACATTTAGACTTAGGTTAGTAGGAAACTGGATTTTTTTCCTTAGCAAGGAAAACGATCAGTTACAGGTTTGGAAAAGTGATGGAACGGAGCAAGGGACTAGCCTCGTTAAAGAAGGTCTCCCCATATGGAATACTCCAAGCTTTGAAGGAGAAGCAAATGGAATATTCTTTTTTACCTTTCAAGACTATGGAACAAATGATTCGCGACTTTGGAGAAGTGATGGAACCGAATTAGGCACTTTTCCGGTAACTGAACATTTAGACGGTAACGGGGCAGGAGGTGGGACAAGTGCATTCACTCAATATGTGGAATTAAATAACGAACTCTACCTCGTAGTGAGGGGAGCCGACTTTACTCCCGCACATTTCAGCGTAGGAATCATTAAAACAGATGGCTCCTTGGAGAATACAACTTCTGTTAAGGGAGTTCATCAAGGAAACACACAACTGATCGATTACGCAGATGCTCTGCGAGTTGGTAATAAGATATATTTCTCTTTTTTTGAGGCAGACTCAAGGCATTTGTTTATATGGGAATCTGATGGGACTGAAGTTGGAACGATAAATATTTATGACGAGTTTTCACTCGAGCCATTTGTTCCGTCCAATTTAGCTAGTGACGGTTCCAACTTAATTTTTACTGGAGCCAGCTCAAATGGTAAAACTGGTCTTTTGAAGCTTGATCTTACCACGCTTCTTGTTCAGGAAATCGCGGAAGTAACAAATAACGTCCCATCCTCATTCTTCTTCCCAAATGATGCAAACAGGCTCACTAATCTTTCTCAGGGTAATTTATTCATTGAAATAGCAAATTCCGAAGATCGTTGGTTTTCAGACCTTACTTCTCCCAATACCCAAATGCTGCCAGCGCTCAGTGGCACTCGACAGATGACAGTCATCTCAGATAGAGCCTACTTTTCATTTTTCACACAAGCTTCAGGGAGGGAATTATGGACATCAAACATCGACCTAACCACACCAAGTCTACTTTCGAATGTCAATACTTCAGGAATTGGACTTCTAGGAGGATCTATTTTTAACTATCAACTCTTGGGAGAAAATCTGATTTTCCCTGGAGTAGATGGGGAGCATGGACAGGAGCTTTGGAAGTATGATCGCTCAACCAAACAAGAATTACTATTAAAAGATATCAATTTAGGAATTTCTTCATCAACACCAAGGAGTTTAATATCGCTAAATAGCATTGTCTATTTCGTAGCTTACACACCCGATCTTGGACGAGAATTCTGGAAAACTGATGGAACAGTTGAGGGTACCACACTTGTCTCAGATTTCACTCCTGGCCCTAACTCTTCGAGAATAAGTCATCAAACAATTTATCAAGGAAATCTCTATTTTGAGATTTACTCAAACGACCAGTATCATCTTTCTATGATCCAAGACGGCACTATCCAGCTCATCAAAGAGCTTGGAAAAAATCAGTTTAACTCTCCTTTCAGTGTAAAAAAAATGATCTCCAACGAGACCAGCCTATTTGCTGTTGTCGATGGTGAGGGTGATGATCTATGGATTAGCGATGGAACCTCCGTAGGAACAAAAAAAATCAAAGATTTAAACAAGGTAGACAATTTGACTATGGTGGGTCAACAATTGTACTTCGCTGCAACTGAAGACTATGTGCAAGACCCTCAACTTTGGACAAGCGATGGTACTACAGGGGGAACTAGGTTAGTTAAGGATGTAGGAAAGAATTTCTCATCTTTCACAAGTTTTAATGACAATCTTATATTTTCTGTGGAAATCGTAGAAACAGGGAAGGAACTATGGATGTCTGATGGAACCACCTCCGGAACTACTCTGCTAAAAGACATAAATCCGGGAACCCATGGATCAATTGGATTCACACAGTACCTGCACCTAGATGGTTTCTTATATTTTTCCGCAAATGATGGTGTAAAGGGCACGGAGCTATGGAAAACAAACGGCACTTCAAGTGGAACAGAATTAGTAATTGATATAAATTCTGGAGGTATCGGATCATTCCCAGAAAATTTTATCACCAACAATAAAGCGATATTTATGAGTGCTTATCGAGAAGGAGTGGGAAATGAACTGTGGAGACTAAATGTAGAAACAAACTCTCTGGAGGTCGTTGATATTATTCCCGGAAAAGAGGGTTCGTCTCCCGATCACTTTACCGTGGTGGAAAATGTATTATTCTTTCAAGGCGGTACTGGAGTGTCCGGAAGACAGCTATGGAATTATAACCTTGGCACTCCAACAGGGACTCAAGAATTCGTAAGACAGCCTATTGATGCCTATCCAAATCCCACTACCTCATTTATCGGATTTACGGAACCTGGCCAGTACACATTGTTCGTGTACAGTATAAATGGCCAAATTGTCAGATCAACAAAAAGTTCTCAAGAGAACATCTACGTTGGAGATCTTCCGGTAGGGGTGTATTTTCTGGTTGGAGAAAACGGAAACACCCGTTTAACAGGAAAATTTGTAAAGAGGTAAGTACCATCAAAACTCTCTGCAAAAATTCCCTAGCCTCAGGCAACCCAATGGGTAATTCCTGCATTCCTGTTAGTGTATAGATGCCCGAGTGCTTTGATATGTGAATCATACGCATAAACACACTTGGCATCTAAATTGTTAAAAAATCATAATAGAGAAACAAACCTCTACCTAGTTGGAGGATATTTGAATATTCGTGAAAACTCTCGTCATTACATTGCTCCTGTTATGCTCGCTCGCTGGCATCTCCCAGCGAAGATATATGTACGGGGTCGTCAGGGATAGCGTTACAAAAGAGGAAATTCTTGGCGCTCACATCAGAAATCTTTCTGCTAAAAAACTAGCAATCGCTGACGAGTATGCGCAATTCCGTATTCCTGCACAGGTTGGGGACACACTCATGTTCTCTCATGTAGGATTTCAAGTCCTGGGATGGGTGGTACAAGAATCCTGGTTTGAGAAAAAAAAAGAATTTTTGCTCACAATTGATACAGTATATCTTGAAGAGGTTGTTATTGGCGAGTTTCCGGAATACTCACGATTCAAGCAAATGATCGTTGATACGGATGTTGAGGATACCTCCTTTTGGTACCACGGAGTGCCACAAACGGTGATGCAAGAGCATAATGTTTTGGAGAAAAAAGATATCAACAACCCGATATACATGGCTACTCATCCCATATCATTTCTTCATCACTCGTTTAGTAAGAAAGCCAAAGAACAAAGGAAGATGCAGCAAATCAATAAAAATCAACATTTCATAACGAAGTCCAGGCAAAAATTCACGAGAGAGTGGGTTGGAGAAATGACTCAATTAGAAGGCGATCATCTGACTGATTTTATCGCCTACTGCAAGTTTACTCCCAAATACCTGGCAGAAACAGAATTGTTTTTTATTCATGAAAAAATGATGGCTTTGCTAGACGACTTCATGCAGGAGCACTCCGAAGGCTAGTCCTCCAAATATGCTTCCACTCTATTTTCTACATTCTCTCGAATGTTTCTATAAAAAAGGTTGTAGTCCACAATGTGGTAGCGATCCCAATTGATAAAGATTCTTCCGAAGAACCTAGGCTTATTAACCCATAGCATGCCGTCCTTATTTTGGGCATCCGATAGTCCAGGTCTGATCTTTTTGTAATTCTTTAATACACCGCCCAGATTTGCTCCCCAGGAAGTATAAGTACTGTCTCTTTTCCAGCTCAACGGATTAACACTAACGCCTGCGTCGTACCAAAAGTCATGATTGGGTGGGTAGTAACCCTGCTTGTAGGTATTCCAACTTAGCCAACAGCCTGTCTCACTTTCGTCCTCACAAATTGGAATAGACTTGAAGGTGTCGTCACGAAGTGGCATTCCCACCAGGTATGCGGCCACCAGTTGATTCATTAGCTTCTTCCCCTCAAAGAACTCTTTCAATAAACTCTCTGCATGCGTTGTTCCCTGACTATGTGAGGCGATGATTATCGGCCGCCCTTTGTTATAGTTTTCCATATAATACATGAAAGCCTGTCGTACATCCTGGTATGCAAATTTTAAAGCATTCAACTTTAGCTCAAGATCTAAGAAGTAGATACCAATATGCGCCTGACGATAAAGCGGTGAATACACTCTAGCCGAGGAGTTAAATACTGTAGCCTGGTTTTTAATGGTGGACTCAGCAATCTTCTTATTTAGTTTTTCATCATCCACATCGGCAATCCAAGGATGATCGGGATGTTGTTTTTTAGTATAAATGGTGGGGTAGACGAAAAAAACATCAACGTCAGCTGTCTCCTGGTATTCCATCAGCTCTCCTTTACCCGGCACCAAATCGGCAGCATCTTCCTGATCAGGATGTGCAATCCAATATTTCAACTGCGAATAGTCCGGTGCGGCAGGAGTTTTATCCAAATCATCCACCGTATACTTTGACTTGAACTTTCCTTGGCCCTGGCCGGCAAGAAGCCCAGGAACAATTAGCAGTAAGAAAAGAATTCTATTCATGACCGTTAAGATAAATCAAATCTGAATTCACACTAACTTTAAAGAAAAACCGAAACCATGAAAAAATTAACCTACACTTTAGTGAGTATACTCCTGATAGGTGCATGCTCAGCACCTAGTAAAGAAAAAGCAACTGAGGAAATTATTGTTCCGGTTGGGGAAGTACAATACTCATCTGACTCAACAAATCTGAATGGCTACTTTGCGCTAGACCAAAGCAGTGATGCAAAGCGCCCAGGTGTTCTAGTCATTCACGAATGGTGGGGGCACAATGAGCACTCCAGAAAACAAGCTGAAAAACTGGCTAAGCTGGGATACGTGGCCTTTGCTCTCGATATGTATGGTGATGGAAAAAACACAGAACACCCAGATGATGCAGGAAAATTTATGACTGCAGTAGTAAGTAATATGGATGTCGCAAAAGCACGGTTTGAAAGTGCACTTGAGCAATTAAAAAATCATCCAAATGTTGACTCGGAAAAAATTGGTGTCATTGGCTTTTGCTTTGGCGGGACAATGGCATTAAGCATGGCAAATGCAGGCTATGATATCGACGGAGTTGCTGCTTTCCATGCTGGACTCGGCCTTCCAATCATGCCCGGTGATGGTGCAGTTAAAGCAAAAATTCTAGTTGCTAACGGAGCAGATGACCCATGGGTATCCGAGCAGCAAGTAGAAGATTTCAAAGCAGCCATGGACGGGGCAGGTGCCAGCTACAAATACATTGCCTACGAGGGTGCAACACATGCGTTCACAAATGAAGGAGCAGATGCGCTTGGTGAGCAATTTGGATTACCGTTGGCATACAATGCTGCTGCAGACAGCGCAAGCTGGGAGGAGATGAAAATACTTTTTAGCGAAGTCTTCTAGCAAAGAAAAACTTGAATACGGAGCCCCCTCGTGGGGCTTCACTAGTCTTCTCGTCGCCAGACGTGGATGTTACCATCATCATCCACCATTATTTTTTTGTATTCCACAGGAACTACGACATTAAAGTCTCTGTCGACAACTCCCAAATTCCATGTCTTCTTGCTTTTAATTACAGCATATTGGTTTACAAAAGGACTGACCCAAAATCGTTTGACTGGTCCCTCATTTCCAACATGAATTCCTCCTGACTGAAAGTGATCGCTTAGCTCATGGAAATTCTTACTAAGGTCATTTAGAGCCACTGGAACAATCTCTTTTCCGTCGGAATTCAAAAATCCAAACTTCCCATCTTTCTCTACTAGTGCCCAATTCGCATTCTCTCTGTCAAACCTGCTGATTTTATCATATTTCGCTGGCACCACTTCCTTACCTGTCTTATCTATGAATCCATACATTCCGGATTTCTGGACTAGGGCCAAGTGACCAGGACCCTTCGTTCCAAAATCGTAAATCTTAGAATACTGAACCGGGACAACTTCCGCAGCAGCACGATCAATGAATCCATACAACCCATCATTGCCAACCTTCGCCCAGTAACTGGTGACATTACCGAAACCAGAAACATACGTGTATTTTGGAGCAATTACTTCTTTTCCACTTTTGTCAATAAAACCCATCTGTCCATTGCTCTCTACTTTGGCCCATCCAGACCCGATAGATCCGAAGCTATGAATCCGATCATATTTTATTTCCACCACTTCTTTCCCTTCCCGATCCAGAAATCCATAAAGGCCATCTCGCTCAATCAATGCCCAATTTGGTCTAAAGCCTCCAAAATCTCCGATTCTATTGTAGGTCGGCGCAACCATTATTTCTCCTAGTCTATCAATAAATCCGAACAGCCCATTCTTCTCAACAAGAGCCCAGTTAATCTTTTTTGTGCTGAAATCATGTATTCGCGTGTATTCTGGCTTCACAACAAATGTTCCTTCCCTGTTAATGAAGCCTGAAAGACCGTCTCTTTTTACGAGCGCCAGATTGGGGCCAAAATCGCCAAAAGAGTAGATTTTTTCCAACGAAGGGGAGATTATTTCCTTACCATCTCTATCTATGAACCCATACAGGTTGTCCTTTCTCACCATCGCCCAAGAAGAATGACCTTGATCTCCATAGTCTGAAATGTAATCGTACTTTGCCTCATTTGCTGGTTGGGCAAAGGAGGGAAATAAAATAAGGTAAATTATAGCTGCCTGAAGTGATCTCATTTTCCTGGTAATCTTCTACAGGACAAAGACAGCAAGATAAGAAAATGGTTTCCCTGCCTGAATAGCAATGACTATAAAGTTTTGGCGGGAACTAGATCTGTTCCCGCCTGACTGTAGCGGATAGTCTCAAGTTTGTCAACACTCCTTCTTCAATGGGATTTTACTATTGTTTTACTTTTCCTAAACTCAGCTATCTCCTCCGCAGTCATTTCTCTTATAAATCTTCTCTTCACCAAGCCAGCCTTTTTTCCACCGATCATGCGTACGACGTACTGATTCTTTGATTTAGTGCCCATGATCTTTGCTGGCATTTCATGGCCATTCTTCATCGTAACCATAACGTACTGGTCAAATCGGAAGGTCGCCTTGGATTGTTTCGTTGAATACTCCATGCTTTGAGCACCACAAATCGAAGGAAGAAGAACCAGCATCAGACAGATGGGACGTAGGATTGCTGGCAAACTGGCATTGTCACGTCTTGATAATTTCATAGCTTTTTTGATTTATGTTCTAAAAAATGAAGCGGGGATAACCACATCCCCACTTCTCTCACCAGCTAACCACAACTAGAAATCACTTCACCGTTTAAGTGATTTACACATTGCGATCATTCGCTCAGTGTCTTTGAATCAGAAGCCTTTGCTCCGATTTGAAAAAGTCATTTTGAACTCGTATGATATAAAGTCCTCCTTGCACGTCATGCACTGACATCTCTGCCTGGCGTCTGGACCCATCATGGTGTATGCTCTTGATTTCCCTCCCCGATAAGTCCAGAATGGAAATCAGTGATTTTGTAGCAAAAAATCTACTCCCAAGATCAATGTTTAATTCACCTTTCACAGGTATGGGGTACACGACGATATCTTCCTTTGGCTCAAAAAAGGCTACAATCGTGTAACTTTCCTCGTAGCTTCCATCAAAGTCTACCTGGTTCAACTTATAGTAGTTCGGACCTGGAAATGGATTTGCATCATTGAATGAATAGGAAACATCCTGACTAGTATTACCACTTCCTCCTACCTTACCGATTTTCATGAATTTCCTACCGTCTGAAGATCTCATAATATCGAAATGATCATTGTTTATTTCAGCTGCGGTTTTCCAATGCAGTGTCACCGTCTCATTTTCCTGCTTATGATCAAAGAAAATAAGCTCGACAGGCAGAGGACTGTCAGATTCATCGATTGTGCCAAGTGTATAGTACCCGTCTCCTGAAGCGGTGGATATATTCGTGAAAAAGATTTGATCATTTGCGACTGATGATGACGACCCTACCACTGACCAGGGGCTGCTTCCTGTCGCACTAAAAATAATTTTGTAGTTGGATGCTACTCCGTCCGGGAATGTTGCTGACTCACCTTCGGAAATATCAAAGGTTACATCAAGGGTCAGGTCAGATCCGGGATCTGTTACATCGAACCACCAGGCTCGGTCCCATCTTCTGGTTATACTACCACTAACATCCGATTTATTGACCGTATTAGTAGCAGTTTTGTGACCAAAAATTAGGTAATCTCCATCATCTAATCCGCTATTGGAAGAAACTTCGATTCCGGCTGAGCTTCCCGAAGTATGAGTTCCTGATTCAGAACCGATACCAGAAATGTCAAAATCATTGTCTCCGTTGCCATTTGTGTCTCCGTTGTACTTTTCAACAGAAACATCAAGTGCTATGTCATACTTCCCTGAGAGGTAATTTTGAAGGATGATTCGTTTTGCTGTATTTAGATCTTCACTAAATACAATTACTTCGGCAATGTCTCCATCCAGGTGGTTTGATTCGTTTGTATTCCACCTGCTCAAATGGTAGGTGGATGACACTGAAACATCGGCGGAGTAGTTATCGATGGAAGTTAAAGTGCCATCAATGTAGAGGTTGTGAGTTGGTCCTACACCGTGTTGGGTAACGTAGATATTCCAAGTGTTATTTGAAACCACCGGACCGTATCTTGGAGGGTCAACGCCGTACCAGCTATATAGCTCGTTGGTGTGTGCGGGAGCATCGTTATCCTTCCTCCTTCCCAAACTGACATACTGATTAATTGTCCCAGAGGTTCCAATGCCTATGATATAGTCATTATCCTCATTTCCCTGGGTTTCTCGAAAACTTGCCACTGCAATAACAGAAATCCCCGGATTTGCGCTCATTGTTCCACCAAGAGTTCCCCCCATTGATTGGGAATTGACGTACTGCGTGTCATCATCACCATCTTCGTCAAAGCGGAGCACTTCTCGACTGTTGATCGAAGCTACTGCTGTTCTATACTTAGGAGTTCGGAAGGCATTGGTTGCCAGTGCATCACCCAAGTTCCCTGACAGATCACTCCATCTGGTAATGGGCTCTCCATCCGTTCCCCCAATGCTTGCTGCATCCAGCCAAAGCTCAAGACTAGATAAACCATCCGTGTTGCCAATTCCTCCGGGCCCATTGGAAGACAAACTAGCACCTGTTGTGCCCATGGAACTTGCTGTATTGTCAATAGTCCCAATGGCATAGTATCCATCCGATGGGGTAACATCCTCAAACGTGACTATTGAGCCACTAATGGAGGTTCCCGATGCTAAAAAATCCCAATTGGTACCAGAAGTATTGTTACTCCTATTCAAGAGTTTGTAGTTGGATGCAGGACCTGAGGGGAAATGTCCCAAATCAGATTGACTGAAGTCAAATTGAACATCTATTGTCAGTGCACCCCCTCCATCTGTCACATCGAGATACCACACTCTTTGCCATCTCTCATCCAAGTCATTGGTTACGTCTGAATCATTTATATCACTAGCTATTATCGTATTGGTTGTTAATTTATGGCCTAGTAAGACGTAATCTGAATTGCCAAAATTCGATTTCTGACTGATGGTCATCCCCTTCGAACTTGCGGTCACATTGGACAGTCCCGATTCCGTTCCAATCCCCGAAACATCAAAATCAAATTCTCCATCACTGCCGCCGCCCAAGGGATCAGCGTCATCTCCACTATACTTGTCATTTGATACGGCGACATCATACTTCGCAGCCAAGTATGATTCTATGATTGAGGTTTCAGCTTCATTTAGTGCTCTATCGTAGACAATTACTTCAGGTATCAACCCATCGATAACATTTGTGTTGGGTCCTGAATTGGAAAAGTCTCCTATCTCAAATTTGCCGCTTGTGGTGATTGAGGCATTGTCTGCACTCATAGCGACAGGCGATCCATTTAGAAAGAATTCAAGAAAAGTCGAGGAAGTGTTTTGCATTTGCCTGATGATATGAGTGGCTGAGGTAGCAAGCGTGGCACTACTACTCACAATTGCTGAATTTCCATCCCAGGAGTAAAGTCTGTTTTGCTCGGAGCCACTCCCATTTCTTCTGGCAATAGCGCTCATTTCACTGTCATCACTACCATCACCAAGGCTAAATACATAGTCGTTGTCACTACCTTGATCCACATCGAAAACAGCGACGGCTATGACCGTAAAAGGAGCAGAAAGACCCAAAAGATCTCCGTCGATAAAGTTCGGTACGGCATCCAAATCAATTTCACCGGCAAGGAACTCACCATTTCCACTGAAGTTGAGTGAGGGAAATCCATTGATCTGATTTACGAGATAATTAGGTCTTCCATTGACAGTAGCGCTGGTTACATTGTGATTGTAACCCGAAACATCTGACCACGTTCCGACCGTATTTCCACTGGCAACGTCATCTATTTGGTTCGCATCCAACCAGAGAATTAACTCCGAAAGGCCGTCCGTCTTACTAACTCCTCCTGGACCAGTTTGTCCACTCAATTGAAAAGCTGGCAAAAGGAAAGCTGTCAATATCATCACG
>JBDVJN010000046.1:0-3248 GCA_039961455.1 Cyclobacteriaceae bacterium
AATTACTATATTTAGTCAGTTCAACTGTTCAAAAGAGATGGTCGAAGCCAAGATCCTGGACCAAGGTCATCAGCATCCTGGCTATTACTCATGGGAAAAGACTTGGAATTGAACAATGACACACTTTATTGAACATAACCGAAAGTCATACCTCACACACCAAAAACAACCTGGGTACTGAAGTAGCTAACCTTCTTCAGATCAAACGACCGTACTTGATCATTCCCTTCATAAAATTCGAAGTTTCGAAAAAATCCCCAACCTGTATAGATGTTCAAATGAAGCCATTCAGCAAAATGGAATCTAGACAAAGCACTTAGGGTTCCTTCAGAATACCTCATAAAGGGGCGGGCATTTCCAAATTTGGTAGGACTTCCATGAAAACGATTGCCATCAACAGCTAATTCCATTCCCAGGTCAAACCAATTGGTCATTTTTCTACCTACCAGGAGGTTGGAAGGAATTATTCCTTTCACGATTACCTTTGGAGTTGGCCTCCAGTCCAGGTAAATAAAGGGCAGGGGTATTGGAGTGCCAAAGTCAGACATATAAGCCAATCCAAAACCCCAATCCAACTTGACGTTAACGGTCCGTATCAGACCCAAAATACCTCCAACAATAAAGTCATCCTTTGAGAGGCTACTCTCAAAATCGGAAGCAATGATAGGATTGATCATTGCTGCCAGTTTCCACCTGGCATTCAATGAGTCGATCATGAAAAAGGAGTAATCCACATACTGGGCTTGATCTATCACAGGGCTATTGATAGGATGATTTTCATACGAAAAGGAGACCTTCTTGTAGTTCAGACTATTAAGAATCGTAATCTTGCCTTCCTGAAAGGACAGGGGAAATGCTGCCGATATATACTTTGAACTCGTTTCAATTTCCAACCCCGGCGCGTCAGGTAGCGGAGTCACTAATTCAGCAGAGGGAAAATACTCGTAGCCAACTGCTATACCAACCACATCTTGCGTCAATGCTGTGTAACCGAAAGTCATTAGTAACAATCCGAACAAAAGGCGAGAAGGATATTTTCTAACTTCTTTCACAGAGAGTAATCTACACAGTAAACAGTGTTACTAACTCTTTCTTCCCACGCAGTTCCATCTCCCCCATTTCTTTCGGGTGAAACATGCCTTTTGTTAAATTCAGTCTGTCTATTAAAAACTTCGAAGCAAGAATATCAACACCCAACTCGTTGCATTTGCTCTGGATTCTAGCTGTGGTGTTCAGAACATCTCCGGAAAATGCTATTTCTCTTTTCACCACTCCAATTTCTCCAGCCATCACATGACCATAGTGAAGACCCGCTTTGAAAATGGGTTCTTCACCGTACTTCCCTATAAAAAAATCCTTTCTTTTGTTCAGAGTAGATTGAATTTCGAAATAGCAGTTTATGCAGTTTGCTCTCTCGATTCCAGACTTCAAGTTCCAGCTAATGACAATCTCATCTCCCACGTATTGATAGATCTCACCTTTGAACTTTAGAATCCCGGGCGTTGCGTATTTGAATACATCTTTGAGGAAATTGAAATACTTCTCCTCTCCTATCTTTTCTGCAATAGTAGTGGAGGAACGAAGATCAAGAAACATAAAAACTCGCTCTTCACGCTGAGCTGTAAAATATCTTCCCATCAAAAACTTTCTAAAACCACCTGGACCATATTTGTCATTTACCAAAAGGACGATCATAGTACACAGGACAATGACCAGCCAGGTTACAAAACCGAAAATAGAATCAGG
Organism: Cyclobacteriaceae bacterium; assembly: GCA_039961455.1. GTDB lineage: Bacteria > Bacteroidota > Bacteroidia > Cytophagales > Cyclobacteriaceae > Ekhidna. The sequence goes on from JBDVJN010000046.1 coordinate 1,747, forward strand.
TTCAAACACGCTTGAAAAGGTTGCTTTCCATACCTGAAGACTAAGGATTGACCCACCCTTGACATTGGTTTGAAAAAATAGTTCAGTGGGGAAAGCTACCATCAGATAAATAATGCTATAGGAAAGAAAAATACTTATCAATGCTATTCCGTAGGGCTTGGATCTCAGCCATCTTTCCCAGAGAAATACCAGGCCGCTCCCGCCGATCAGGCCTGCAAGTACCCCAACGATTAGACTTTGCTGCAGATATACCATCACATCACCTGGTATTGTGTAGTTGAAATCTTTAGAAAAACCGAGAATGGACAAATAGCCAACAAAAAACTGATGGACAGAAATTATGGTCCATGTAATCGTAATCCAGAAAATGGTTTTAATTTGAGAGAAGAGTTTTTTGGTGGTGTGGGGTTTCATCTTATCTATCAATAAATTTAATATTCTTATAAGGAATAACATGGATATTAGATGTTCATATAATAATCGCTTGGATGAAAATTTTCAGGACAGTAAGAAATGTCTTAATCAAAGAGGGTAATTTGAAAAAATACCTTCTCTACGCCGTTGGAGAGATTTTGCTGGTCATGTTCGGTATCCTTTTGGCATTGCAGGTGAGTAGTTGGAACTCTCAGCGCCTTAAAGATAGAGCAGCTACCGTGACCTACACCAATATCATGCGCCAGATCAACGATGACAAAAGCGCAATTCTTGGAAACATCGACTACAACAATCGCTACATGGCGGAATACGAATTTGCGATAGAAATCATAGAGAACAATGACAGAAAGAACATTGATACGCTTGGGTACATTGCGCTAGATCTCACAAAATATTCTGATGTTAACAGGAATAGTAATATTTATCAAACACTGCTGAACAGTGGCGAATTGAGTCTGCTCTCGAACCATGAAATTATTGAAGAGCTGCAACAACTAGAGGAAACCTATTCCTATATGAACAGAATGGAAAGAATCCATTTGGATGTAATCCTTACAGCGGTTGCACAGGAGTTGCATTCTGTAATGAAGTATTCAGATAGGTCAGTTCAGAAACCTGAAGCTATATTCGGATACAAGTTTCAAAATTATTTCGTAACAATGATTGGCATTATGCAAGAGAAAGATCAGGTGTATGCCCGAGCTGTTCAGCAAATTGATGCAATTACTACCTTAATAGAGGAAGAAATAAGGGACTAATCAAACCTAATTTGGTAGTCACACGTCCAACCTTTCAGGGTTGGACATATCCAACGTCCAGACTTTCAGGATCGGGCGACTCAGCCTCGTTTTCCCCGTTGCTTTGAGGAAATTTTAAAACTCAAACAAATACCAAAATGAAAAATCTAATGAAAAAATCAAGAACTAATTCGGCCAAGCTATTCTTGGGAATAGCAACTGCTGTCATAGTACTTTTATCGAGCTCAAAGGTCAATGCTCAAGAAAGTAGTGATTCACTACATCGCACTGCTCAAGTAAGTTTCTTTTACCCTTTAGGAAGTAATGGAC
>JBDVJN010000047.1:0-47595 GCA_039961455.1 Cyclobacteriaceae bacterium
CTTTTAAATAGTTTCGAAACATAGTCATTTGATTCATTGAGTTTTTTGTTTTACGAATGTTAGAAAGTCGGAAAAAACGAAGAACGTCCCAGTAAAAAGCCAGGTCGGCATTTCTCTTGCCATCCTCCTGTAATCGATAGGTGTAGAGTTCATGAAGATCCCCTCTGATGAATTCGAGAAGATCCCGGCGGCAGAACCAACGGAGGAATCGATCAGGGATATTTGGAGGTACTTTCTTCATACCAGGCCAGAGAAGTTGAAACCAACTTCAGGAATTCTATTGTAAAGTCCGTTGCGGAGTTCTCTGGAGTAATCCAATGCTTGCTTACCTTCAGTTGTGAGAAAAAAAAATTTCTTTCTTCTTCCGCCACGCTCTTCGGTAGCTCCTCCCACCTCTGATCGAATAAATTTCTTCTTTTCCAGGCGCTTCAACACTTCATGCACTGCACTGATATTGACCTTTCTACCAGTTTCCTGAATGATAAAGTTCCTGACTTCCACCCCGTAGGCATTGTCGTTCAGCGTTCCGACTACGAGTAACACAAGCTCCTCGAACTCGCCAATATTTCCACCTTTAGTATTTCCCATTGTCTTGATTTTTGAAGTTATACAAACGTGAATCTAATTGATTAGTTTCAGTTTTGTATAAAAACTATTTTGGGATAGTTTGTGATTGCCTAATTTATGACTAAAGCATACATGAGTGTTGCAATGTTGTAACCTAATCTCCCGATCAGCTCTTGATGTTGTATCCTTCTTCTACTAGCCTATCACGAATTTCGTGTGTAATTTCGTCCAGTTGAACTCCTGTCCTCTTCATTAGTGCTAGGCACTGTTTGGTCTCTTTCTTACTTTGAACTCTATCAAGATGGTTTAATAGACCCAACATGTTGGCTACTGGGGCTCTAAGCTCATGTGCATTCGTAAAGGCATATTCAGCGAGCTTACTATTCTTTATCTCAAGATCTATCGTCCGTTCTTCTACAAGAATTTCCAATCTTTCATTCAGCAAATTGAGTTTACTGTTTACTGCAATCAGCTCATCTTCAAAGCTGACATTTACACTTCGCAGATAAAACAAAGCCAAGTGAAGAAAAACAAATATGGCAACCGGAATGATTTTGTAGTAAATCCTGAAATATCCAATAATGCCAACAGTTGCTTCACTAGATTTTGTGAAGTCAATCATAAGATCATCAAGAAAGAAAATGAGCAGCATGAATAAACTCATGGAAAACCAATAGTGCAAATTGTCAACCTTAGGTACAAAAACCAATTGCGGTATCACCGACATGCCAAGCACTACCAGATGGTAGTAGAAGAAGCTGGAATCTTGAACGTAACCCAGCATCACTGGAACAAATATTAGAATGGTGATAGGGCTCAGAGAGGTGGAAAGTTGCATGATTTTGATCAAGCCATATCTGGATAATATCAGATTTAGAACGTTGATACCAAACAGAAGAATTAGCCTGGAAGTGTAAAAAGTGAATGCCTGTTCTTTCGCAAACATCACGTACGTTGCAATTCCAAATAGGGAAATCATAATCATTGCAAGGATAAAATTCAGTCGATTTGCCATAATAATGGCTCTTGAATAGAGGTCATCGGACCGTCCTTCCAATCCCAAACGAGATATGTAACCCCACCACTTCCTCATCTACTTTGTATTGATCATTAAAGATAACACCTACCTCAATTTACTTAATTTCCAATTAACGGCACAACTTTTCAGAAGCAGACTCTCATTCTCGAGTTAAGAGACATTCGAAAATTGCCTTGAATCTAAGAGGCCAATCAAATACTTTAGCCACATAAAATTCATCACTCTCACCAAACTCAATAAATGAACCTTAAACCATACCTTTTGTTTGTTATCGTATTTCAGATTAATTCGACCTTGGCTCAAAAAGTTGAGAAAGTGTACGAAACAGAAAATCTCAGAATTGACAAACTAACTGAAAACACATTCATCCATATCTCCTATTTAAACACCGACGATTTTGGGAGGGTAGCCTGCAATGGAATGATCGTAGTGGACGATGGAGAATCAATCGTATTTGATACACCGACGGACGATGCTGCATCTGACGAGTTGATCAAATGGCTGGAATCCTTTACCAAATCAAAAGTAAAAGCACTAGTAGTCACTCACTTTCACTCAGATTGCCTCGGAGGAATAGCCAAATTCCACGAACGAGGTATTGCTTCGTACGCAAATAACAAGACTATTGAGTTGGCTGCTGCCAATGGTGAAATTGTTCCAAAAAATGGATTTGATGAATACCTTGAACTAAAAGTGGGAAAGAAGAAAGTAAAGAGCGAATTCATAGGTGAGGGACATACCAGGGATAACACCATTGGCTATTTTCCATCTGAAAAGGTGCTATTTGGTGGATGCTTGATAAAAGGAAACGACGCTGGGAAGGGATACTTAGGAGATGCGAACGTTAATGAGTGGTCCAACACTGTTGAAAAAATAAGATCAAAATACAAGAAAGCAGCATTCATAGTTCCGGGACATGGAAAACCAGGAGGACAAAACTTACTGGACTTTACCATTGGACTATTCAGGTAATGATTAAGGCTTTTTAAGCATGAGTCAAATCGAGATAAGAAGAGCTCAAAACTCTGATTTTGAAGATATCTACACATTCATTTGTGAGTTGGAGAACGAAACTTTTGACAGAGATCAACAAAAGAGAATTCTTGAAGAGAGTTTGCTGAATATCAAAAATGTTTACCTCGTTGCATCGATCAATCAAGAACTTGTGGGCTTCCTAAGTTGTCATGTTCAAAACTTACTGCACCGTAATGGTCCTGTTGGTGAAATTCAAGAAATGTTTATTTCGGCTGAGAAGCGTAATCTGGGAATAGGGAAGATTTTAATAGATCACTTGAAAATTATTTCGAAAGAAAATCACTTTATCCAACTTGAAGTGACATCAAATTTGAGAAGAAAACTAGCTCACAATTTTTACGAAAAGCAAGGTTTTATTTTTACGCATAAAAAATTCGTTTTTAAGGACAGAACAAATCACGAAACTGAGCAGTAGTTCGTTATTCTAGCATGTTGCAGACTCTCACCAACCTTCTTCGGCATACTTCTTACATCGTGTGCCTCCTACTAATCTCAGTTGCTCTTGGTCAAACTTCGCCAAACGTGCAGGTAGTCAGTATTGAAAAAGATGAAAATTTTGAGGGGTACAATTTGTTGGAACTTGATGATAGGCGACTCTTCGTGCTTGCGGAGCATTGGCACAACATCCGAACAGTCCCAAGAGCCACAATGAAACTACTCAGATACCTTCACGAGAAGGCAAACGTACGGATTTTGGCTATTGAGCAAGGTGCAAGCACAGCATACATGATCAATAAATATCTCTCTTCAGGAGATACAGTGATCCTAAGACAGATAGCCAGAAACACGATGTTTTGGGGTCGGGAGAACTACGCTTTTCTCGAAGACTTATACGAATTCAATCAAACGGTGGCGGAAGCCTACCGCATTTTTGTCAAAAGCATCGACATCGAATACAAAATGGAATCTGCAATCTTTGTTATCAATGACCTTATTGGTAACAAACAGGTGCCGGAATCACTTGCAACAACTGTGGGTCTCTTCCAACAGATGTTTGAGAATTCACGCACCCATCGTGAACAATTTGATGGTCTCTCAGTCATGTACTACTATGATCGGGATTTTACCACACAGCTTGTCACCAGCACTTTGGCAGACCTAGAGGAAAGAACTACGATTTATCAGGATTTCTTTGGAACAGATTTCGAGCAATTCTCCACTATGATTGACGACATGGATAGCGGCCTCATATTCGACTATACCAATCCAAATACGAACTACAAATTCAGAGACCGAATTATCTACTTAAAATTTAGTGAGTTGTTGGAAACGTTTCCAGATGAGGGAGTACTGTGTGTCATTGGGATGCGTCACGCTACGAAGGGTTCTTCTATTTTCAAATTGAATACGCAGGATGAATCTCCGATTTCGGGTCAGGTGATGAAAATTCGAATTTCTGCACTATTCAAGAACACATTTAAAACAAGCGACCTGCGGCGTATCAACTTCACCTTCCCAAGACAATTGAAAGCACAGGGTGTCACACTCATCAAACATAATTCCGATGACCCTGCGCTCCGGTCAGCTAAGTCTTTTGATTATACGTTGTTTCTCAATGACAATGAGGAATTGACGCCATTTAAGAATGTGCTGGAAGAAGAATACTAATCGCAAAGCGATTTTTCTTAACTAGCTAAAAAGTCAACCCGCAATGCTTCTGACGCTCTCAGCCATGAACTCGACTTCTCGATTGGTCATTGTGGGGTGAACGGATATCCTCACCCAACCAGGCTTTTCTGAATCATCTCCTTGGTCGATCATATCCGTAATTTTTTTTGACATCCCCTGATCAACATCTAGCAGGTAGTGACCGTACGTGCCTGCGCAAGAGCATCCTCCCCTAGCCTGAATCCCATACCGATCATTTAGCTTTCGAACAACATCATTGTGATGCATTCCCTCAAAACAAATGGACAAGATTCCTAAGCGTTCCGCATGCTCTTCCGCGAGAATTGTAATTTTTTCCAAGTCAATAAGTTCTTTCCAAAGAATGGACGTCAGTTCTCGTTCCCGGTTGAGGATGTTTTCCACACCCATTTCTTCTTTTAACTCAATGGCTAACGCTGCCCTTATTGTTTGAAGTATTGCCGGAGTTCCACCGTCCTCTCTTACCTCAATGTTCTCAACATACTTATGACCGCCCCACGGATTTGTCCAGTCAACAGTTCCTCCACCGGAAACATCAGGAACTGAATTCTTATAAATAGATGAATCAAAAATAAGAATACCGGAAGCACCCGGACCTCCAAGAAATTTATGGGGAGAAAAGTAGATTGCATCCAATTTTTCCAGCGGATCATCAGGGTGCATGTCAATGTGAACATATGGAGCCGAGCAGGCAAAGTCCACAAAACAGTAGCCGCCAGCCTGATGGATCACCTTTGCTATTTCATGGATTGGCGTGATAATTCCCGTTACGTTTGAGCAAGCAATGACAGCAGCAATCTTGGTTTCTCTATCGTGATAGTGCCCAATCATTTCGCGGAAATTCTTGACGGAAACAGTACCACATTCATCTGGGGGAACGACCACTACATCACAAATTGTCTCGAGCCAACTAGTTTGATTTGAATGATGCTCCATGTGCGTTATGAAAACTACCGGACGATCTTTTGGTGAGAGTTTGATCTGACTTGAAAATTGTTCTGCAGCTCTCAGACCTAGGATGCGTTGAAGTTTATTTACAACATCCGTCATCCCCGACCCATAAGAAATCAGTACATCGTTGGGAGAAGCATTTACATGTTGTTTGATTCTTCCCTTTGCAGACGCATAAGCTTCTGAAGTAATGGAACTACTTGCATTCGCCTCTGTGTGTGTATTTGCAATAAATGGCATGAATTCACTCATCAATCGGTTCTCAATTGGAGCGTAGCATCGGCCTGTGGCTGTCCAATCTGCATAGAGCATTGGTATGGATGAGTGAAGGGGTGTTTGAATCTCCTGATTTAAACCAATAATTCCTCTTCGGAACTGCCGGAAATATGTTTCAAGGTTCTCTTCCTCAAGAATAGTATCTGTAAGATTGTGTGCTAACATCCTTTTCGTACCAGTCCGTTTTCCCTGTGAGATTTCGGCCATGCAACATCTGTCAGATCCTGACGGTAATATTCCAAGACATCCTGTCCCTCTACGAATTCTGCTTGCCCTCCGTAGAACAAACTCAGGTCATGCACACTTCTGAATATGGCAGAATCTTGAGTGCTGGTTTTTGCAGGAAGTTCCGGATAAAGAAGTCGCTCGTACCAATCATGGATACCCCCGTACACGATGTAGGAACGTCCTTTTAAACTATCAGGTAGACGTGTCCACAATTGTCTGGAGAAAAGATCGTCACCTGAATAAAAAATCAATGTACCTTTTGGAATTGAAATCTTCTTGAAGAAAGAATCAAGTGGGATATGCTGAGCAGTAGGTATATGGAATTCTTCGAAGAGTTCTTTTGCACGCAAATCGACAATCTGCATGTCTTCTCTGTTCTTCACCCTATCCGCCAATGAAACAACAGAAATGTAATTTGGTTTTTGATTTACGCTTTTCATCCCGTCAGGACTGATAAAGGAGAACAGGAGACCAACAAAGGCCAGGACAAACGCAACTGCAGCCAATCTTTGGTTTAGAGATAGGTTCTTCATCTATTAAATCTTGTTTCTAATTTTTCCGACAGCCAAAAGGCACCGAGTGCCAGTGATACAATTAAAAAAACCATCACTCCAGGTGTCACATCGAAGTAGTCCACCATGGTGATATGTCCAAGTGGAGAGGCTGTGTAGAATCCTTCGAGGAAAGGATACAATTCTCCAAACAGCAAGATTCCCGTAAAAAGTCCGATCACATTGACCAAACCGTCAAGGCTACCCGTTGACGACGCAACACATGAAGTGCCCGGACAATATCCTCCAACAATAAAGCCAACACCAAATACCAGTCCTCCAATTATTTGTGGCCAGACAAACGTCGGTGTTAGATAAATCATTTCAGCGTGAAGCAATCCAGCCCAATTCAGCCAGTACACTCCCAGCATTGCTGTAACAATCGCCGTAAACATCATTTTGAAGACCGTAAGATCCTTGAAGTAAAATTGCGCTGACAGCTTTTTGGCACTGCCTAATCCGGCTCGTTCCAAAAAGAATCCGAATGCAATGCCGGTAACGAGTGCGAAAACAAGACTTGCTTCTTCTCCCACCCATCCATAGTCGTAGAAAGGTCCGTTCATGTCCACAATCGTTTAACAGTCCCTGCCATCAGGTAGGCACCCAGAAATAAAGAAATCATGAAGAGCCAACTTCCAACGTTCATAAGTGCGCCACCAGTGAGTGCTTGACCGCTGGTGCAACCCCGAGCTAGCTTCGTCCCAAAAGCCATAATAACCCCACCAACAAAGGCAAATAAGAAACGATTGTTATTTGAAATGAGGGGTCCTTTTTCAATTTTAATTCTGTTGCGACCAGCTAGTTTTCCAGAAAGAAACCCTCCTATTAACACACCAATCACTTCAAACACCAGCCAATCTTTCAATGGGTGAACGTTGCCATCTCCGAGATATCCGGCATAAAAAGCATTGGCTTCAGCGTGTTTCTCTGAAAGGCTGCTAACACTCACAGCTACAACTGATGTCATCGCCCCGGAAGCACCTATTCCGCGACCCATTACTATAAACGCGCCAAGGAGAACAATTCCCAATCCAATCCCACAGAGGTAAGGATTCCAATATGGTTGAGGTTTCTTTCGTTCGGCCATTTCAGTCTACCTCTATTGGAAGCGTTTCATCCGGTCCCCACTCCCTGAAAGACCCATCGTACATTTTGACGTTCTTATAGCCAAGCAATTTGGCTGCAGTGTACACCACGGTGAGTTGCATTCCGATATGACAGTACAAAACAATGCTTTGATCTTTTTTGAGTTCTTGTCCTTCGAATATTTCTGAGATTTGATCTAAGGTTTTGAATTTGTAAGCTCCGATATCTGTCTCCTGGTATAGTGTTGTGTAGGGGATTGTCTTTGCTCCCGGTACCCGGCCTTTTCTCGCTCCATGTGTCGCTTCAATAGCAGTATAGTACACTTGTGCACGACAGTCCACGATATCAACCCTCTCATCCTCAATACTTGCCAGCACTTCTTCTTTATCTGCCAGCAAATTCATGTTCGGCTCTATATCAAAGTTTCCCTTTGTCAATTTCGGAATCTCATTCGAAATGTTACCATTGCTGTCCTTCCATGCCACCAGTCCGCCATCCAGAATATATGTTTTGTGCCCATGTCCCAGGTAGTCGAGTGTGAAATAAAGTCGCGTTACAAGCGGTATCCAATTCTTTGGTGTGTAGATCACCACATCCTTGTTATTACTTACACCTTTGCTTTCAAACAAAGATTTAAGTTCCTGATCTGTCGGAAGGTCAAATACGCGTACATCGTCTTCATATGTGTACTCTGAAGGTTGCATATATACAGCACCTACAATGTGCTCCTTGTTATAAGCATCCTCTCGTCCGATATGGAAGATTACCAGATTTTCCTTTTCCATCCGATTTTGTAGCCATTCTGCATTGACCAAGCGGCTTTCTTGAGCGCTCAGACCTGAAGTAGCCAAGAGCAAAGCGATAAAGCTGAGGTAACTGTCTTTCATGTTTTTGAGTTTTCTACAAGCTTACGGTACTCAGAACCCAACGAGCGTTATGCAGACGTTAACCTTCCCTAAGGAAATGTTAAAAGCGTTAAGAAAAGGTTAATTTCATAAAGAGTAGGGTCTGTGGTCCTACATTTTGCGTACTTTATGATACCAATGAAAATCAATAAATACACGCTTGTTGCGCTCTTGCTAGTAGTTGTAGTATCCTTGGTGGTGCTACTCACGATGCAATTTCGTATCGTGGAAAAAGACATTAAGAACAACCAGAGCATAATCGAATTTTCGCTTCCTGGGATATTGTCAGATCTCTACGGCAACATGATGTACAATGAAAAATTAAGTAAGCTTACTGACCATTTTACTGGCACAGCAGATTTTCGATTCTCAAGCAACTCTGATCTTGAAGATCCTCTCCAAGTCTTCCTAAGGGACGAACTTGACGAATTGATAGCTCTCAATTACCCTGAATTAAATTACAAAGTAGAAGGTTTCATATCAGACGAATTTGGATGCATGATTCATAGAAATCATCGGCCAGAACTTCCTAAGGCTCAAAAAGTATTGAATGCCGAAAACCACCTGTGCTTTTGTATGATTTTAAATAATACACTTGATATAGCGCTCACCTACGAGAACAAAGAAGAGGCTGCTATTGGTAAGTCAGCACAGATTCTTCAAACCAGCATCTTACTGATTTTGGTAATACTTGGAGCGTTTGGTTATACCATTTATACAATCAGTAAGCAGAAAAAACTATCAGATCTGAAACGTGACTTCATCAATAATCTTACGCACGAATTCAAGACACCCATCTTCAGTATTTCACTGGCAGCAAAGGCACTGAAAGAAAACGAACCTGTCCGCTCCTCTGAAAAAATGAGCTCTTATGCAAGCCTCATTGGATCAGAAACCAAAAGACTTCAAACGCAAGTCGACAAGATTTTACAAATGGCTCTTCTTGACTCAGGCAACCTGACCCTAGAGAAGAAAAAACTGGATTTGCATCAATCGATAAAGAATGTAGCAGAAAGCTTCGAGATGATGATTTCGCAGAGGTCGGGTAAAATTTCACTAGATCTACATGCTTCAAATCATACGATTGTTGCTGATGAAACGCACGTAAACAACATTTTGTACAATTTGATTGACAATGCTCAGAAGTACTCTGAGGGGCCTCCGATCATCGAGGTATCTACTGAAGGCAAAGGAGCGCAGGGTATTTTGCTGGTGATAAAAGACCAGGGCATCGGTATCGAGAAAAAAGTACAGAAATACATCTTTGACCAATTTTACCGTGCTGAGCACGGTGATTTACACACGGTGAAGGGTTTTGGACTGGGCCTGAGTTATGTGAAACGAATTATTGAATTTCATCAAGGCACCATCAATTTAAGAAGCGATCCGGGTAAAGGAAGTGAATTCAAGATCTTTTTACCACAAGCCTAATGAACAGAATTCTACTTGTCGAGGACGATCACAATTTGGGTTACATTCTCTCAGAGTATTTGCAGATGCACGACTTTGATGTAGACTGGTCAAAGAATGGGCAAGATGGTGCAAACGTCTTCAGTCAAAAGAAATACGATCTGTGCATTCTAGATGTAATGATGCCTAAAAAAGATGGATTCACTCTTGCCTCCGAAATGAAATCACTACACCCTGAAATTCCATTGATATTTCTGACCGCCAAGTCGTTGAAAGTAGATAAGCTCAAAGGTTTTAAGGTTGGATGTGATGACTACATTGTAAAACCTGTTGATGAGGAGGAATTGATTGCCCGAATCAGAGCAGTTCTAAAAAGAAGTTCTTTTTCAAACACGGATCAATCGGAATTCCAAATTGGCATTTTCTCGTTCGATTCAAGCAAACAGATTCTAGCTGGCGTAAGCGGCAAGCAAAAACTTACAAAGAAAGAAAGTGAAATTCTTCATTTGCTTTGCCGTGCGAAAGGAGATCTGCTTGAAACCGACCAAATACTTCGCGTCCTCTGGAACGGGAGTAACTACTTTAACCGTCGAAGCATGGACGTCTTTATCTCCAAATTGAGAAAATATCTAAAGGACGATCCAAACTTAAAAATCAGCAATGTCCACGGAAAGGGGTACATTTTAGAAGAGGATACCTAAGACAGACTTACCCAATCAATCTCCTGTGATAGTTGACCTGGCCCATGTGATAGCTAAGATGGCCATACAAATGAATAATAAATTGTGATTTAGTCATTGGATAACCAAAAGGTTGAAGAGGATATGGATCCGACATATCATCGATCGAAACTCGATCAAAGTAGTTGGCTAACATCTCTTTTGTCTCTTGAATACCATTCGCGAGCTCTTCTTTGGTCACTTTGCCTGCAAATTCAAACTCTCGATCTCTAACGTATCCGGTATTATCAAGCGTGGCTCCAATGAAGTGTTTCAAGTTTCCACATAAATGAAGGAATAAGGTTCCGGCGGAATTCTTTATCTCTCCTTTTGTAACCCAGATATCATCTTCATTTTTGTAACCATTGAGTTCATCGCTCAATTTTTCTATGTCACGCTCAAACAGCGCAGCAAGTTCAGACGGTAATTTCATAATCATTCGGTGATTGACAAGTGTAAATTATAAAGGTCCGAGGTCTTGTTTTTCAATTGATCCAGGAATTGCAATTTCATGCTAGCATTAATTCGACAATCCTCCTGAAAATCACGATCAATCACAGATATATCCAACTCCGTAATTAATCTTTCCACTGAACTAAGAAGATCATATGGAAATTGAAACAACAAATTCACCTCTTCAAATATTTCTTTTCTCGACGCTTTCTTTAAAGCCTCTTCAGTCGCTGTCTTATAGGCATGAATTAACCCGCCAACCCCTAGTTTAGTTCCACCAAAGTATCGAACAACTACCACCAAAACATTTGTTAATTCAAAAGACCTGATCTGTCCCAAGATTGGATCACCAGCAGAATGTGAAGGTTCACCATCATCATTCGCTCTAAAAGATTGTTGATCCATTCCCAGCACATACGCATAACAGTGATGTCTTGCGTCATGGTATTTCTTCCTGAGAACTTCGAGTTGATGTTTCACATCATTCTCACTTGAAACAGGGGAAGAAAATGCCAGGAATTTGCTTCCCTTTTCCTTGTAAAGTCCTTCGGATAAATTTTCGACAGTAAAGAATTGACTCACAATCCAGCTAGTAATTCTTTGGCATCATTCCTTATTTGAGCAGTTTCCGCAAACTTGACCGCTAAATTTAATTTCTCGCGCGCTTCTTCGTTTTTCCCCTTCTTCACCAGAAGCCTTCCTAAGCCCAAATACCCAAGTCCCTTGAAATACTCTCCGTGATGAGTTAATTGATCGCCGTACTCCAAACCTCTTCTGTATGCAAATTCAGCCTTGTCACTACTTCCGATAACTGCCTCTTCGTAATATCCCAGAAACACGTAGCCAGCCAATTTGTAATACACATTCTCATGCTTCATCAATGAATAAATAATTTCGATAGGTGCCTTCTTAAAATCTTGGGGATTCGCCAATGATTCCAAGTACTTTCCTTTTGCGTAATAATTATTTGGATACTTTTCAATGATGGTCTCCAGATACTGTTGCGCCTTTTCTGGCCTGTACTCGTACCGAAGATAGATATAGCTTAAGTAGACGTAGGCTTCCACCTGACTGAGAACTGCAACTTCGCATGCTTTCTCCAATTGCTCCAAACCAAGTTCAATGTCACCGCTTCGAAAAAACCATAAGAGTGGTTTGTAAATGGGATGTTTCTCCGGATACTTCTCTCGAAAATAATTGTACAAGCCTGTCGTAAAGAGAAATTCAGCGTGTGTGTCAACAATCTTGAAACCCTTTTTCATCAACCCGTACGCCTTGTTAGCTTCACCGACAGCTCGTAGATTATAGTCTTGATCCGCATAGTATTCTGCCAACAGGCCGTGAGAAGCCATTGCAAAGAATACCATTTCCGGATCATCAAGATCGGGATCTCTACTCTCTGCTAACTCAATTGCGTAAAGCAACTGATCCTGCATTTCCAGGAAAAGTTCCTCTGTAATTGTTGGAATGTTGGACCAAAGCATTGTCATCGCAGTCATTAGCGGAACCACCGGATGCTGAGGAATTTTCTTATCAATTAAGCTAATGTAGAAGTAGGCTGAATCTGGATCCGAGTTGTATATATGGTCCGCTCCTCTTTTGACAAGTTTTTTGAGCTCTGGTTCATCAAAAACTTGCGCTGAGATTGAAAACGCAGCAATACATAAAATTATGGTGGTAAGTTTCTTCAAAATTGATTTATCCCAGAATCTATTGTATAAATCGTAGAGGCAAGATAGTACGGGTAGTTAGTTTATGAAATGCTTTATCCATTATTTTTAGCCTGTGAAAACTTCTTTTATTGTACACGCTTCGACTGATTCCCTGGATAACGATTTTCCAGTACTTTATTTCAAAAAAGAGTATTTAAAAATCCAAGAACATTCTGATCTCCTGTGCTACGAGAATGAACAATTTTTTCTTCCTATCGCACTGGACCAAGGTTTGGCAATTAGTATACCAAGAAGTCCATTTGGTTCATTTTTTCTTAAAGACAACTGTGAACTTGATGTGTTTCTTTCCTTTGTTAATCAGGTGAAAAATGACCTGAAAAGCCGAGGCGTTTCACACCTTAATCTGATTCATCCTCCAAAAAATTACACAGGGTATATCAGGGAAGATTGGTTGGCTTCCGCAGGATTCGCGAAGAAATTTTCGGATATAAACCAGCATATCCCACTACATTCAAATTGGGAAGATGAAATTCACGAGATGCAACGAAGAAAATTAACAGCCCTGGAAAATGAGGGGTTCGAATTCAAAAAGATGGATGCGGATGAGCTTGAAAAGGCTCATCAATTTGTAAAAGTTTGCAGGATAGCTCAGGAGCTAAGTATCAATATCTCGTATGAAATACTAAAGCAGTTATCAGACCAGACAGAGGCATATGACCTTTTTGGGGTATTCAGGGACAATAAGATTTCGGCACTCTGCATTGCTGCAAGAGTAACTAAAAAAACAGCATACTATTACCTTCCCGCAACTAGTCCCATGTTTCGTTCGCAAAGTCCAATGGTGCTGTTGATAGCTGGCATGGTAGCGTATTACCGATCGGCCGGATTTGAATCTTTTGATTTAGGGATTTCCTCGATTGAAGGCAGGCCTCAGGAGACGTTAAGAATTTTTAAGGAACGAATGGGAGCCTCCGAGCTGACCAAGACTAGCTGGGAGTTACCGATTTGAAGATCTGCTCGAGATTGTGAATCCAAATCTGAGGGGCATACTTTTTTTCAATGTATTGCCGAATTTTTACAGAATCAAATGAGTTGATACTTTCAGACATCTTCTTCATTTTTTCAGCCAAGTCTTTAGCATCAATCTCGCACAAATACCCAGTTTCCTCAGTAACCAATTCACCGGGACCGCCACATTTCGTAGCCACGACAGGCTTTCCGCAAGACATCGCTTCCACCACTACATTCCCAAAAGTCTCATGCCTACTCGAAAGCACATAAAAAGAACATTTCTGCATTTCTTTCACAGTCTCCTCACGCGAAAGTTCACCAAGCCATTCCACACAATTTTCAACTCCCAACCTTTCAGATAATCTCTTGTAATCGTTCAGGTATGCTCCTTTACCTCCAATTCTCAGCTTGATACGTGGCACCTGGGCCATTGCTTCGAGCAGCAAATCAATTCCCTTTTGTTCTTCAATTCTTCCTACGGCCAAAACAGTTATTTGCTCCTCTCTCTCTCCCTTGCCAGGTTTGAATAAATCAGTGTCTACTGGATTGTTTATGGTCCTTACTTTTTCAAAACCATAAGACTCGACTCTTTCTTTCAAATCATTGCTTGTACAAATGAGCATATCCGCTTTTCGCAGGGGCAAATCTAGAATTGGCTTTAATTGATTCCTGCCGGCATCATACTGTGGGAAAGGAAACGGACTCATTCTGATCGTTACCGTAAAAGGAATGTCGTACTTTTCCGATAATGCGCATGCCACCACTGCCCCCGGGTAACTTGCCTGAGCGCTGATTACATCGGGTCTTCCAAAATCGGAGATGAACTGCTGAAGGTTTCTGTCATTGGCCCTAATAATTCCATCTATATTGCCTTTTTTGATTTTTTGCGTCCAGGTAAATGCTCCGCTAAAATATTCTTTCAGGTTGTCAGCAAGTTGAATTTCACTTTCATCAAATTTCCGAAAGTACTTAGCGAGAGATCGAGGATCACGTGCCATCAGTAAAAAGGTTTCATCTCCCTGGCCCCATTTACTAACTCCAACCGACCATTCGGGACGTTCTCTTGCCATCATTCGAGCCTGCTCTTTATTGAAAATTCCATATATAGGATTGGACTCAGAGGGATACCAGGATGGAATAATAAAGACCTTCATTCTTCAATAGTAGCCAATTCGCAAACAAACAAGTCCTCCTTCGGATTGAGACCGAAGGTTGGGTACTCATTAGATATGTTAACTCTGGTCACAGACAATCCATTTGCCTTAAGTCTATCCGTATAATCCTGACCATAAATTCGCACATGATCCGGCTGACCAAACAATTCAGTTCTTCCTTTTGGATCTGTAACCGAAAAGTCCTCGACTGTATGTTCTGAATTTTCAGAGATTGGAACCTGCAAAATCGCCTTTCCATAGTCTGTTAGTACCCTTGCTATTTCCCTCATAGCTTTTGCATCGTCTGGAATGTGCTCTAAAACATGACAGCAAATAACAAGGTCAAAGGTCCCATCATCAAAAGGAAGGCTAGTCACATCTAAATTTGTTACGAAATCAGGGTATTGGTAGCCATCCACCAATAAATCACCACAGATATACTTCTGGAATCGTGCCTTTCTAAGCTTTTTTGCAAGATTTAACTCTGGTGCAATATGAAGGATTCTAAGATTCATTTGATCGAAGACCTTAAATCTGTCTCTCAGATAAACATAGAGAAGTCGCTCACGATCATCTGAATCACATTTGAAGCAACCCGCTCTCCTTGCTCCACCGCCAATAATATGTTTTTCACAAAGCACCGGAACATCTATCCCAACAATTTCAAAATCTTTGGACTCAAATTGGCAAATTGGACACACAACATTGCTACCACGGTGTAGTTGCATCTTAACGTAGTGTTTCAGCCACTTAGGAAAGAATTGCTTAAATCGTTCAATCACAATTTCGAGGATTTTGGTTTTAAGATCAGCCATCCAATGGATCCGTTTGAACCTCCACTGCGCCATTCCTGCATCAGACTAAACCAGTATCGTTTAAAAATCCATTTGCGAAAACCGCCGATGGATATAGGAAAGTCTTCCATTTTCCTTTGAGTGCAAGAGATAAAACTTGTTTCATACCTATCACCAATTTGCTCTAGAAATAGTTTTTTCGCTTCGTTTCCATGAATTTCAATAATCCAGTAGCAACCTTGACTTTGCTCAAATACTCCAGCATTTAGAAATTCAATCTCCTCCCCTTCAATATCCATTAACACAAATGCATTTGATAGCTGCAACAGTGAATTAGGCCAGCACTCACCTCTAAATTCCAATTGCTGAAGATCGTTCAGGTTTCCTAATCTTTCAAGTGCTTCTTTCGCTTCAGTTTTTCTTTCGTAGGCTACGACTGGAACTTTTAGGTGTGCAGACAATCCTGCCGCATAATATCCTTCCCCCACCCCAACAACAACAGCACAATCAAACTTGAACCTGCCCAAGTTGCCTATCGTCTCGTGCAATTCCAACTCATAAGTTCCTAGAATTTTAGAAAAATAAGCGCCCGTAATGGAGTAGCCAAGGTATTTCATTCCTTTAAAAGGCCCCGAATAAACAGATTGATTTGTATAATTGAGCAAATATCTTTTGCAGTAACTTGACGGTCTTAGTTTCGAAGGAATTAGATTTTTGAGTGTCAAAAAAAGCGCGTTTAGTTGCATGAATCGACCCCTTGTATCAGTTGTTTGTTTAAGCCACAATCATAATGAATTTGTGGAAGAGTCGATTCAATCGGTACTCGATCAGGACTATGAAAACGTTGAACTGATCGTTGTAGATGACGCAAGTACTGATGGAACCACGAGTCGAATAAAAAGGATTCTGCAAGGAACAGCCATCAAATTTATCTCGTTGCATGAAAACGTTGGTAACTGCCGAGCTTTCAATCGTGGTTTTCAACAAAGTTCCGGTGATTACATTATTGATCTAGCTGCTGATGATGTTTTACTACCAAACAGAATTACTGATGGGTTGAAATCATTTAATTCCGACAAGATCGGAGTTAGTTTCTGCGATGCCCATCTAACTGATAGATCGGGGGAAATTCTAGGAACGCACTTTGAAAGAACCAAGGATGGGATTTTAAATGAAGAAGTCTCAGACGGAGACATTTACGAAACACTAATTCATAGATACTTTATCTCCGCTCCTACTATGATGATAAGGAGACAGGTTCTGGAACAGTTGGATGGGTATGACGAAAACCTTAGCTATGAAGATTTTGACTTCTGGATTCGTTCCTCTAGAAATTGGTACTACAGCTTCACAAATGAAATTCTAGTCAAAAAACGTCTTGTGAAAAATTCACATGCCTCCAGTCAGTTCCGGTTCCTTTCAAAGCACCAGAGAAGCACATTGGAAGTTTGCAAGAAAATCAAGAAACTCAATAGGTCAACGGAAGAAGATCAAGCATTAAAAAAAAGATGCAGATACGAAATTAGACAGTGTTTGCGTCAAGGTAATTGGAGGCTTATTCCGGCTTTTTTATCACTGGCAAGAAGTTAATTCTGACTGCCAAACACCCTTTCGATGATTGAGCTTGCCCATGCAAACGGGTCCAATCGAATTTTCTTCTCTTCCTCTCCAATCAGGAAAAACAAACCATCGATTGCCTTAGTCGTAGCATATTCATCCATCGTGGCTGGTAGATCTACATTTATGAATTCGTTTGGTGTTAGCGTGACAAGTCCTCCTGCAGTGGAGTATTCATAGTTAAGGAATCCTATAGTGGAAGTATAGATTTGATTAGCTCCTGTTGCATCCAAAGCACTCTTCATCTCTGGATTGAATGCAGAAAAGAGCGCAGTGTTCGTTTCTGCATAGAAGAAGTCTGTTGCTGCAGTTTCATTTCCTTCAAGGATAGAAAGTGCATCGGTAATACTCATGTTTGCCAGGGCATTTCCAAAAATTGGTAATGCTTTCGTCGCAGCAGATTCCGCTCCCCTGTTCATTCCGGTTATCAGATCATCAAACAGGTCATTTCCATTGTTTTCAACGTCAATATATAGATTGTAAACAGTTGACAAAGGGATTGTACCGCCCAAAACGCTTTCCGTCTGAATCTTGGTCTGTAGATCAGTCACTTCTGCGGGGAGCAAAATCTTGATTAGTTCATTTTTCAAATATCCGTCAGTTGCAGAGGCGGAGACCACTGAATTATCTAATCCGATACTTAGTGCTTCCCTTAACCCTTGTGTAATCTCTGCATCGGTTAGTGGGCCTGGACCTGTGGCGCCCTCGAAGAGATCACATGAAGTCACACCATAAATAAGCAAAATTCCAACTGCCAAATATTTCATATTCTTTAAACTAATGATGATACTCAAAGATATCACAATCAGGTTTTCTGATATGTTCTTGCTCCGTATAATCGACCATTTGGCATAAAGATAGGACCAAGCTTTGCCAAGCAGGATCTAACCCTACTCGTATTTAAGAGTTTTAGACGGATCGAGTGATGCAACTTTCGACGTTTGATATCCGACGGTGATGAGGGCAAAAAGGGAAATTGACAATCCTGCAATGACTAAAAGCCACCAGGGGAAATCGACCCTATAGGCATAACCATCCAACCACTGGTTCATGACTAAGTACACAGTTGGAAATCCAATAGCCGCAGATATTCCAATCAGCGCCAAGAAATCTCTATAAAATATTAGAACTATTTGTCCCATTGAAGCACCCAATACTTTGCGTACTCCAACCTCCTTAGTTCGTTGGATCGCCATAAATGACGACAGGCCGAATAATCCAAGAAGTGCTACCAGAATTGCTAAAAGCGAGAATGACCCAAAAACGTTACCAAAACGTTTGTCCTCTTTGTATAACCTCTCGAACCTCTCATCAAGAAACACAATATCTAACGGGACATCTTTGAAAAATCGACTCCATGATTTCTCAACAAATGCCATTCCTTCAAGGTAGCTGGCACCCTCTAACCTAACAACCGAATTGATAATGCGTGGAATACTACGTGTGTTAAACCAAGCGTCAAAAAAGTAACATGTGGGTTCAATGGGATTTTTCAATGTCGTCCGGTTGAAATTATTGATTACACCTATGATCTTAAACTTCTCATTCTCAGGATCCTGCCCGAACTGGATGTACTCACCGATTGCATCTGACAAATTGCGGATTCCAAGTTGTTCCAAGAATGCCTCATTTACAACTACAGAAGAAGAATCAGTTATGAGATTTCGGTTAAAATCCCTACCGCCAAGCAATTGCAATCCCATTGTTTCATTGAACCTGTCATCGATGAATTGAGTATAAATAGTACCCTCCATCCGATCTTTTACCCCAACAATTTTGACACCACCTGACATCGATCCGATTTCGCTACTTCCACCACCTGGAATTACTGAACTGGATCCTGCTGATTTTACTGATGTGTGTGAAATGATATCATCATAAAACAAAAGTAGTTTTTCTTCGAGTGCATCTACTTGATCTCCAGGCACTCTCGGGTTTGCAAATCCAATCACATGATTCATATCAAAACCTGGATTGCTTGACTGCATGTACTTAACCTGATGTCCTACAATTAATGTTCCTGCAATTAATGTTATGGAAACGGCAAACTGAAAGATCACTAGCCCTTTTCTAAGCAAAACTCCCTGTTTGGAATTCCGAAATTTTCCTTTCAGAACAGCCACCGGTTTAAACCCAGATAATACCAATGCAGGATAAAATCCTGAAACCAATGTTCCAGCCAGAAAGAAAATAAGGACTGTGATTAGAAATTCGAGATTGTTCCAAAGGTGATGTGCAATTTCCTTTTCAATTAAAGAATTAAAGAAAGGCAGTGTTAGTTCTGCAATCACAATTGCCAACAATGCTCCAAAAAAATTGATCAACAGGCTTTCTATGAAAAATTGAGCTACTAGTTGCTTTCGGTGCGCTCCAATAACTTTCCTCAACCCAACCTCCTTGGCCCTATCGACAGCTCTTGCTGTAGAGAGGTTTATATAGTTCACCCACGCAATTATCAGCACGAAAATCGAAATAAGCACCAAAAACGATATTGCCTGATGATTTCCATGTATTTCCGGTTCGAAGGTAAGATCCGAATACAAGTGAATAGATTCTACCGCTTGAATATTATACTCCAGATTGATCTCTTCGCCAACATGTTTCTGTAAAAGTCCATCCAGCTTTTTTTGAACCATGGAAGGATCTGCTAGTGGATCCATCTTCAGGTAGGTATAGTAGTTGAAACCACTCCAAGCCTGAGTATTTAGCTGGTTCTGAATACTTTTTAGTGACATCAAAATATCAAACTTGTAATGTGTGTTCTCGGGAACATCCGCCATTATGCCTGTGACCTTAAATGGTTTATTAAAGCTGCTTAGAACTTCAATTTCCTGACCAATTGGATTCGAATCCCCGAAATATGACTTAGCTTTTGATTCAGTCAAAATCAAACTATTGGGCTCTTCCAGAGCAGTTTTTGAATCTCCTCGAATCAATTGATAGTCGAACAGTCTCAAATAATTGGAATCAGCACCCACCACCATCTTTTCATATCGAACCTGATCGTTATGCCGAAAGACGAGCTCGGGAAATTTAAAGGTGGTTGTGTAGTTCAAAACTTCCGGAAGTTCGTTTGTGAGAACAGCGCCACTTGGACTGAATGACATGGCATCACGAGTACCCACCACGCCATCTTGTACCTGGTCAGTGGTAAGTCGATATAAATCTTTTGAATCCGAAAAAAACTTATCATAGTTCCGCTCGAAGCTTATGTATTCATTGATGATTAAAAAAGCAGCTAACCCTAGAGCAAGTCCAAGGACGTTTATGCTCGAATACAGTTTTTGTTTTACAAGGTTTCTGACGCTGATCTTAAAATAGTTTTTTAACATTCCATTGTCGTTTATAAGTGGTTTATCAAATGCAGGTTTCATTAATGTGGGGCGGAATAATTGAATGACAGAAAACAAATGTCTCCATTTGGCATTTCGAGGATTTTCGCTAAGGTTGTCTTTATATGTTTCTTCCAGATCTCCCATGAGGTCCGGATAATACTCTGGGTGACAAAACCATTTGAAAAACTTATCCGTCCATCGCTTAATCATATGATTTTTAGTTCAAGCGCAACTTCAGGTATCGAATTCCACAGGTCTGTTCTTACGTCTTTCGAATGTTCAAGTGCCTGTTTTCCAAAAGATGTTATTGTGAAATATCTCTTGGGTTTGCCTCCTCTTTTTTTATTTACCTCTCCCAATCTGCTAGCTAAGTACCCTTTCTTTTCCATCCTTCTCAAAGCCGATTGCATTGCTCCTACGCTCACTTTTCGATCTAGCCGGTTTTCTATTTCTTGCTTGAGCGCAACACCGTATGCTTCGTCGTACAGCACACCGACTGTTAGCAGCACTATTTCTTCAAATTCTCCTAGTTGAAACTTTTTCATAATATCAATATCCTAAATGTAGTATTCGTTGACAAACATAAAAGGTTTCATTAAATTCCTAAATGTAGTATTGATTCTTTTGTTAGACCTATGACGAACGTTGACAGAAATGTCTATGCATTGGAACTTATACATCTATTCTTATCATTGTTGCCGTATGGTTTACAGCTACAAAGGGAATGCGCTTGGATCTTTGTTCGGATTGAGCACTGAATTTCAGAAGGAGTATCAAAATTTTGAGGGTAAAAAAGGACTCATTAATATTCTTTGGAATAGAAACACTGATCCAGTAGAGATCTTAAAAGACGGCATACCAATCATGCTACTTCCAAATCAAATCACGACAAGCACCTACTTGCAAAAAATCGAGTTCACCAACTCAGATGTGCCGCTGGTTGGATTTTCGTTCAATCGTGAGTTCTACTGTATTCAAGATCATGATCATGAAGTTTCCTGCAATGGAATCATATTTTTTGGAACCCAGGACCCACCAATCATTACATTAAACGAGGACGAAACATCTAAATTCAATATTTTGCTGGAGGTGTTTATTGATGAATTCACAACCAGAGATAACATTCAGGGAGAAATGTTAGTAATGCTTTTGAAAAGACTGATCATCAAAACAACTAGATTGGCAAAGGAACAATTGATACCATCGGAACTGAAGGAAAGTCAAATTGATATCGTCCGTAAATTCAATGTACTGGTTGATACGCACTATAAAACTAAGAAGCAAGTGAGTGACTATGCTGACCTGCTTTTTAAATCACCAAAGACCTTATCTAACTTATTTGCCAAGTACAATCAAAAGTCTCCATTGCATATAATCCATGAGCGAATTGTGCTAGAAGCAAAGAGAATGTTGATCTACACAGAGAAAACGTCAAAGGAAATCGCATATGATCTTGGATTTGAGGAGGTAGGAACTTTTCACAAAATGTTCAAAAAATCTACGCAGCAGACACCTCAGCATTTCAAAAATGAGCTAAAACCGAATTAAAGGAAAAATTGACAATCCATCGGGAAATGTGACCTCTCACCCAGCTAAGTAAGCCCCGTAAAATTGTATTGTAATTCGAAATTAAAATTTAAACAATACAAAAAATGTCAACAACATTCAATGTTCCCACAAGAGGGGAAGTAAGTGAAAATAACCAGGTTATTTTCGATCAATTAGAAAAAGGAGTTGGGTTCGTTCCTAATCTTTATGCTGCATACGCATACAATGAAACTGCATTAGCCGATTATCTAGCTCTTAGCAACAGACAAAGTACACTTAGCGCGAAAGAGAAAGAAGTAATCAACTTAGCAGTAAGCCAGGTAAATGATTGCCTTTATTGCCTTTCAGCTCACACCGCCATTGGTAAAATGAATGGTTTCACAGATGAAGAAATTCTTGAGCTTAGAGCAGGAGAAGCTTCATTCGATGCCAAATTAGATGCGCTTGCAAAATTTGCTAAAAACATCACAATCAACAGAAGTAAACCTGATCAAGAAGTACTTACCAATCTTCTTGAAGCAGGATATGACAAAGCGAACTTGATCGATATTTTGATGGTCATTGGAGATAAAACCATCAGTAATTTCATTAACGGAGCAACTCAAATTCCTGTTGATTTTCCAGTTGCACAAGAATTGGAAACAGTAGAAGCATAAATTTCAAAATCAAAAAGACCCATGAACAAGATTAAGAGTTTAACACTTACCCTGGCGATTGTAGCAGGAGGATTATTATTAGGAAGACCGTTGTTTATTCGAGCTGCCGTTGTGCAGGATACAAGAGTCATTCAATTGGATCAAACTCCAGGAGAATTTGGTAAAACAGAACTAAAGCTTAAAGCTGGCAAGTCATACATTTTTGAAGTAACCAACGATGGAGTTGACCACGAGGTGGGCTTTGTTATCGCTCCTACTGGAAAGACAGAAGCTGAAAATCACATTCAGAATGCTTATCTAGCTAATACAGTAAAGGATGGGGACTCAGCGAGATCTAAGGAAGTTGTTTTGGAAAAGGGTGAGTACGTGTACTTCTGCCCACTCAACCCAACTCCTCAATACAAAATAGTAGTAAAGTAGTAGTGTTTTTTAAGGTTGTAGTTAGAGTCATCCATCGCTTTGATGGGTGACTTTTTTGTATTAAAAACTACCTTCTACTATCATCCTGAAACAGGATTCCAAGGTAGCTCTCAAACCTTCTCTCTGAGATATCTCTTCCTACCGCATTCTTAACCGCGCATCCAGGCTCCTCATAATGTTGGCAGTCGTGGAACTTACACTGTCCGAGGTACTTTCTCATTTCTGGAAAATAGTGAGATAACTCTTCGGACCCCACCTCAGCCAGCGACAATTCCTTTATCCCCGGTGAATCAATCACAGAGGACTTTTCATCTAAGTGAAAGAGCTCTGCAAATGTCGTAGTATGTACTCCCTTGTTTGCGAAAGATGAAACCTCCTTCACCTCCTGTTTTGCTTCAGGCACCAGTTTATTCACAAGCGTAGACTTCCCCGAGCCGCTATGACCTGAAATTAAACTTCTTTTGTCAGTAAACACATGTCTGATTGCCTGTGTGTCCTCTAGGAAAGAAGTTAAAAAAACAGAGTAACCAGCACCTTCGTAAATTAATTTGAGCTCTTCGTAAAGTTCAAGTTCCTTCTTACCATATAGATCTTTCTTGTTAAAAAGAATAACGCCAGGCACCCGATAGGCCTCCAGCGTTACCAAAAATCGATCAATGAACCCGGTTGAAGTTCTAGGCATTTTGAGCGTTACTACAAGCACCCCTTGATCAACATTACTTGCAAGCAAGTGATCATGTCCCTTCTTTCTAGGGCTTTGACGAATGATGTAATTCTTACGGTCCTTTATCTCGGTAATAACCCACTCATTTTCAGTTTGGGTATTCGCCTCAATCTCCACTTCGTCGCCAACCGCAATAGGGTTAGTAATTTTTTTATCATCCAACTTGAACTTACCTCTGAGCCTCGCCACGCGAATCTCGCCTTCAGCGAGAACCTCGTACCATAAGCCTGTTGATTTGACTACTAGGCCATTCATATCACTCTCTCAAATTCGGATTTTCGTCCTTGTGGATCATACACTAAAAGTAATAAAAAAGGCCACCCGTCATTGGACTTGGTGGCCTTCGTTTTGTTTCTTAGAAACTAGTTATTCGAAAGATAATCTGCTACACCCTCCCTGGTGGCAGTCATTGCTTCCTCTCCTTCGTTCCAATTTGCGGGGCAAACTTCGCCGTGCTCCTGTACATGATGCCAGGCATCGACAATACGCAACATTTCATCAATATTTCTTCCAAGTGGAAGATCATTGATCGTTTCATGTCTAACGATTCCCTCTTTGTCTATAAAGAAAGTACCTCGATACGCCACCGGAGCTCCCTCAAATCCAAGATCTCCTTCTTCACTATAGGTCCAATCTCCAGCTAGAACTCCGTAGTTTGAAGCTACAGATTTGGAAAGATCTGCTACCAAAGGATACTTCACTCCTTCGATGCCACCTTTGTTTTTTTCCGTTGTCAACCATGCTAAGTGCGTTTCTTCAGAATCACATGAAGCCCCAACAACTGCTACACCTCTTTTTTCAAATTCTTCTAATTTTTCCTGAAAAGCCAGAATTTCAGTCGGGCAAACAAAAGTGAAATCCTTCGGATAAAAGAAGAAGATTACCTCTTTACTTCCGTGATATTGATCGAGTGAAAAGTTTTCAACGATTTCCATTCCATTAACCACTGCTGGTGTACTGAAAACAGGTGCTTTTTTCCCTACTAAAGACATATAATACTGAATTTTAAATTGTTATAAATTGCGTCAAGCGAGTCGCAAAGGCACTTTCATAAGTTTCTTTGTGATTCAAGCCGCAAAATTAATTAGATGAATGGTCAAATAGAATGGACGAGCCTGATTTAATGTTTTTATTATTTCTTTAGCTTTACAACTGACAAAATCACAGATTTTCAAAAATGAAAAAAATCAAATCACTACTCTTAACTTTCTCGCTAGCTGCCATTGTTTGGTCATGTGGCGATGCGGGCTTTGGCTTTGATGTTTCTGCAGAAGCTCCTGTAGATGCGGGACTCATTGAAATTGACGTTCCTGGTACACCCGGTGGGACTAACTTGAATCAACAGGGATACACATTCGACTACGATCTGAACGATGTTGACGGATTTCAGGATGCCGTTGATGAACTAAACAGTGCAGGTGCCCAAGTGTACATACTAGGAGTCGCTTATGAAGTCAGTGGTGTAAACGATGGAGCAGGTGACGCTGATTATGATGAAGAGGTCCCAGTAGAGGCGCTCACAATAGAGTTCCTGAACGTATCTGGAGCCAATAACGCAGGAATCTTTGACATTGCAGCATCAAATAACATACTGCAAAATGTCAGCAAGACTGATTTAGTTATTAGCAGTGACCTCAAAAGTCAATTGGAATCCAGACTTTTATCTGCTAATGGTCTGGATATGAGATTTGTTTTTGACGCCGGAGACGTTCCAACTGACACTGATCCACATGTTATAGATTTTGAAGTAACAGTATACTTTGATGTTGCCATCAGAGTACGAGACATTAATAACTAACCATCGCCTATTATGAAAAAACAATTAATAATACTACTTATAGCTATTGCACCATTTGCAGGTAAAGCTCAAATAGACTTTGGTTCATTTCTTGAAGCTGGTGCAGCCGATGCTGAAAAATTGCTTGAGGGATATTTAAGACCTGCATTTCTTGGTTTTGGATATGGGATCAATAGCGGCTGGTACAATACTGCCAAGCCTCACAAACTACTTGGTTTTGACATCACCCCTACAGTTTCGTTTGCAAGGGTTCCTTCCAAAGACGAATTCTTTACAATTGACGATTCAGATTTCACGAATCTAACAGTGATCAATACAATTGATGCAAATGGAGGTATTGGCAGCAGAATAACAGATTCTCCTACATTGTTCGGACCTAACCTCCCAAATGAGCAGCTACCATTTCTTCAATACACATCTGATAATGGAACGCCCGGAGATACCTCTGATGATACACAGGTAAATATCAGTGCACCAACAGGACTGGGATTAGATGAAGCTATTGGCTTTAGCGCTGTTCCGTCTGGCATGGTACAGGTGGGAATTGGTCTAATCAAGGGTACAGAGTTGAAACTTAGGATAATTCCCAAGATAGAGTCTACGAATGATCGTGGGCAATCCGATTTTGAATTCGAAATGTTTGGACTCGGCTTTATGCACGACTTGAAGCAATGGGTTCCTGGATTCAAACAATTGCCAATAGACGTTTCTGGTTTTGTTGGCTGGAATAAGATTAAAACTACAATCGCGATTGATCCTGACCTAGATCAGCGCGCAACATTCTCCACAAGCAGTTTTACACTTCAGGGACTGGTTTCTAAAAAACTAGCAATATTGACGCTGTTTGGCGGTGTTGGAATTGCTACTACTAGAACACAGTTTGAACTTTTAGGTCAATACGAGACAGAGGGTGGAACGTTCACCGATCCAATTAGCTTCGATTTTACCTCCACAGGACCTCGAATAAATCTTGGTTTTAGGCTAAAACTATTGATTTTAACGCTTCATGCAGACTATGCAATTCAGAAGTACAGTACGCTTACAACAGGTATTGGAATCAGCATTCGATAACACTGAAAAACCTTAATAAAACAAAAGTCCCGCCAGAAGCGGGACTTTTTTACTTGTAAACAGGTGTATGAATAAATTTGTGTTATGAACCCATATATACGGCCAGTTTCAAAAAGGTAACCACCTGAATTAAAAAAATGATAAATATTTTATTTGTGTGCTTGGGGAACATTTGCAGATCTCCCCTGGCAGAAGCTGTATTCAAGAAGAAAATCAATCAAAACGGGCTAGAATCGAAGATTACCTGCGATTCTGCTGGTACCGCGAACTACCATGTAGGAGAAACACCAGATCCTAGAACAATCGAGGTAGCTGACAATCATCAAGTCCCGGTCAAACATTTTGGTCAACAATTTAAAAAAGAACATCAGGAGGAATTCAACTACCTCATTGCTATGGATCAGTCCAATAAACGCAACATGATCAGTGAGATGGGAACCGATTCCGATTCACTATTTCTCATGCGCGATTTTGATCCAAAAGGGAAAGGGGATGACGTTCCTGACCCATGGTATGGCGGAATGAATGGATTTGAAGATGTATATCAGATATTAGATCGCTCCACTGATGAACTGCTCATCTACATTCGACAAAAGCATCACCTGTGAATGAGGATTACTTCTATGAGACCATTTTTACCAAACATTTTGGGTCCGAAATAAACATCAGAAATATTTATCCGGTAGCGGGTGGCTGCATAAACAAGGCAAGCAACGTGGCTACGAATGCAGGTCCATTTTTCATCAAAGTGAACTCTGCTGATATGTTAGATCTCTTCCTCAAAGAGGAAAGAGGGCTCAAAATCTTAAAGGAAAAGTCTGAAATAAGAACTCCGAAAGTTCATGGATCAGGTTTTGCAGATGGAAAATCTTACTTAATTCTTGAGTGGATTGAAAAGGGTCTTCAAAACTCTAGCTTCTGGTCAAATTTTGGAGTTCAACTGGCACGACAGCACAGACAAACATCATCACATTGTGGGCTAGACCACCACAATCACATTGGACGACTACACCAATCAAACCATCAGCATCAAGATTGGGATCAATTTTTTATATTAGAAAGGCTTCAACCGCAATTGGTTCTAGCAGAAGAACATGGGAGGGTTGACAGCTCCATCCGAACGGGATTTGAAAAAATTTTCAACAAGCTCTCCCAACTAATTCCAAAAGAACCCCCTTCTCTTCTCCACGGTGATCTCTGGAGCGGTAACTTTCTGTGTGGCCCAAAGTCCAGAACATTCATTTTTGATCCGGCAGTTTACTTTGGCCATAGAGAAACGGAAATTGCATTCACTCGCCTGTTCGGAGGTTTCGAACCTCATTTCTACACCGCATACTCGGAAGAGTTTGCGCTTGAATCTGGCTTTGAGGATCGGATTGAAATCCACAATCTCTACCCACTTCTAGTACATGTCAACCTATTTGGCAGTTCCTACCTTTCGGGAATTAGGAACACGCTTGCGAAATTCAACTAACTATCTATAGAGTACTTGATAGTTGAATGCAGTCTTCTGCTCCATAAGTACAGACCTATTCCAAGGTAGCTTATTAAAGGAGTCAGGTGTATAGTTTTTGATTGTTGCCAGACTGAGAGGGCTATCAAAGGAAAGGATGAAATCTCGATTTAGAAGCTCCTTAATTCTCTTTGCCTTGAACTCCTTGTTATCAATGCAAAAAGAGAAGGTCAGTGCAGAATTCTGCATCAGATTGATCTTGATATTTAGTAGATCCAACACCTGTAGGATCATGCCAAGTTTTTGTTCGTTCATAAAATTATGATCCTTTACAGCTGCCGTAACAAGAAGTTGATTATTCTTGAATATGAAGCAGGGTACGGTTTTTTTCGTATTGAGAGCAGATATTAACGTGCCCTCTGTTTCCAATTCCTCAAAGGATCTGACAACGAGTGGAATGTTTTTTTGCGCAAGCGGTTTTAACGTTTTTGGATGAATTACCTGAGCTCCATAGTAGGTCATTTCCGTGATCTCCCGATAGCTCAAGCGGTCATACTTTTCTGTTTGATCCATTATTCGAGGATCTGCATTTAATATTCCTTTCACATCCTTCCAAACTGTAAAATTCTCAGCTCCCAGACAGTAAGCCAATATTGAACCTGAGAAATCCGAACCTTCTCTTCCTAATGTAGTAGAATTTCCCTCCGCATCGGAGCCAATAAACCCTTGAGTGATGACTATGCTGTTGGAATTTTCTTCGAATCTTCTCTTAATACTTTTTTCCGTTACCACCCAGTCTACATTAGCCTCAGTGAAATACTGATCGGTTTTGATTAAATCTCGAGCATCCACCCATTCACACCTTCTGCTCTGATTCAAGTAAGCAGCTATCAGTGAGGTGGACATCAACTCCCCATGAGATACAATCTGATCGTACGACCACAATAGATCCTCACCTTTCACTTTCGCGCAGCAGTCACTAAGTGACTCTTCCCAAACAGAATAAGTAGCAGGAACTTCACCAATAATCTCTTTGGCAATTTCTCGATGATATAAGAAGAGTTCTTGCAGGACAGAATCAAACACCTCGCCCTTCACAGCTAATTCTGTCAATTCCTCCAACTTATTGGTGTTTTTCCCCATGGCTGAAACCACGATCACCGTGTGGTCATCTCCAAATTTCCGGACGACCTTCTCTAAATTTTTAATACCATCGCCATCTTTAACAGAGGCACCTCCAAATTTGAAAATTTGCACTTCGCAAACGATTTAACTGTTTGAATCACTAAGTTTGTGGTCTAATTACTTGAATAATAAAACCATCAATGAGCAAAAGTAATCTGGGGCTACCTATTGGCACTACGCTAGACAGATTTATTAAGCAAAAGCAAGACGAGTTCTCATCCGCAACAGGTGAGCTTTCTCAGTTGCTTCGAGACATTGCTCTTGCCGGAAAGATCATCAACAAAGAGGTAAACAAGTCCGGACTACTTGACATTTCCGGTGGTTTTGGGACTAAAAATGTTCAGGGTGAAGATCAGCAAAAATTAGATGTAATCGCCAATATTCGATTCACCAGAGCTTTGAAAAATGGGAACATGACATGTGCTGTGGTGTCTGAGGAGGAGGATGAGATCATTCACCTGAATCCAAATTGCAGATATGTAGTGGCAATGGACCCCCTGGATGGTTCATCAAACATTGATGTAAATGTTTCCATTGGAACCATTTTCTCTATTTACAAACGAATATCACCTGTAGGTGGTCCTGTACAGGAAGAGGATGTTCTTCAGAAGGGAACAGAACAGGTAGCCGCAGGTTATATTCTTTATGGCTCTTCTACGATGCTGGTGTACACAACAGGTCATGGTGTTCATGGGTTTACTCTTGAACCAAGTCTTGGTGAGTTTGTGCTCTCCCATGATAGTATGTCTTCACCAGACGATGGCAACATCTACTCAATCAATGAAGGTAATTATTTAAAATTTGATCCATGGGTTCGCGAGTATATTAACGCTTGCAAAGAAAAGGGTACAACAGCCAGATACATTGGGTCCTTGGTAGCAGATTTCCATCGAAACATGTTGAAAGGTGGAATTTATCTTTATCCGAATACCGAGAAAGATCCTAATGGAAAACTTCGTCTTCTCTACGAATGCAACGCCTTGGCTTTTATTGCCGAGCAGTCCGGCGGAATAGCGACAAATGGTGAACAGAGAATATTGGAAATTCAACCCAAAGAATTTCACCAAAGGACTCCTTTCTATCTGGGGTCCAAAAAAATGGTTGAGGCGGCCTTGTCATTTATTAATGCTTCCGAAACTGTTGTCGGGTAATCACCTTTTGCTTCTCTCTTTCTATGATTGCTTTCGCAATATCTCTCGCGATACTATCGCCTGCTGGCAATTTGAGTAGTTTTTTGGCAGTTGACTCCGAGATGTCAATTCTGTAAAGAGCATTTAGAAGACCATTAAAATCATGATCCAGCAAATAGCTAACCTTCATAGTTAGGTATTTCTCTAACCAATCAAAGGCTATTTTGGCCTCTTCTATTTCGCTATCTTCCTCTAATCCAAAATCTTTCAAAATCAGCTGATAACTTTCTTTGGCTAGCGTAACTTCATTCATCAATTAAATATAATTATGAGGCTTTTACTATCGATTTGCATTTCTATTCTCTTCTACGTTTCTAGCGCCCAAACGAATGACAAAGGTGAGATTATGAAAGTGGTCAACAATGTCTTTGATGCCATGAGGACCAATGACAGCACACTGTTAAAGGCATGTTTTGTGGAAGACCCAACAACTTTTACTGTCTCTAGGCGAGAAGGAAAAACCAATTTTGTAAGAGATAATTTTCAAGGTTTTATTGATGCGGTGGGCAGACCAAAAGAAGAGATGTGGAATGAACCAATATGGAATGAGAAAATTCAGATAGATGATGATTTGGCATCAGTTTGGGTTGACTATGCATTTTATCGTGGGAAGGACGGCGATCAGTTCTCACATTGCGGCGTTGATGCATTTCATTTAGTTAAACTCGAAGGAAACTGGAAAATCTTCCATTTGGTGGATACTAGGAGAAGAGAGAGTTGCGATGTCCCTGATAATATTAAGCCTTAACCTTGTCCGGAATCCATTCAAAATCCTCCGACCGATAAGAGTTAATCATTAGTTCGCTCAGCTCTTTTGGCGGAACCGTTGTCCTTCGTTTCACTAAATCTAACCACGCTCCATCAACATCCACTTTAGCGGAAAGCTCGCCATCTTTTGTATAGATATTGTGACGGAAAGACCATTTGGAACCATCTTTCCGAAGTTTCGAAATGGTAAACCCAACTTCGAATTCTTCGTTCATCCGAATTTCCTTAAAGAATCGAGTGTCTTCCCGAAATAAAATCGGACCAATATTCATACTGATCAACTTCTGGAAAGGCATGCTGATTTCCTCGAAATACATCAAACGTGCTTGAGCACAATAGTCATTGTAGGATGTGTGACGCATGTGACCATTGGGATCTAGATCAGCCCATCTAACACGAAATTTGTATTTAACCTCACTCATCCGTCGCTTCTTCCTTCTGGGTATTCTTTGCTGCCTTCTTAGTCTTCTCCTTCTTTTTTTCTTCTAG
Source organism: Cyclobacteriaceae bacterium (assembly GCA_039961455.1). Taxonomy (GTDB): domain Bacteria; phylum Bacteroidota; class Bacteroidia; order Cytophagales; family Cyclobacteriaceae; genus Ekhidna. Next base: position 31,754 of record JBDVJN010000047.1, read on the forward strand.
CACATCTGGCGCTTCCACAACCAACTGGTTGTACCAGTTTACCAGCTTTTTAATATCAGAGGTGTAAACCCTGGTTTCATCATAATCAGGCAAAATGAATTTCAGAAAAGACTTCAGCTCTTCTGCGTCACTATTTTTATCCAAATCCGTATCGCCACTAAACTCTTTGTGAATCTTCCTCATGACATCTTCCAGTGGAACTGCACCTTCACTGTCTGTCGTGTAAATCGATATTTCTGAAAGTACGGAGACTTTGTTGTGAACACTTGCCACCATCTTTTTCTTGTGCTCGTCTAAAGATTCGAGAATTACGCCTGTTCGTGTTGGTGATACAATTTTGAAAAGACCTCCCTTTCCAGAGACCGAGGCTATGTCGCTAAATTCCATTTACTGTTGTTTGCCGCAAAAATATTCTATTGACTGATAGACTTGTTAAGTGAATCAATAAATTCTAAAATTTCTTCCTTACCAACTTTTTCTTCTGATGAGGTTACAAAGGTCTGAGGAAGCTCTTCCCATGTTTTTTGCAGCGTCTTTTTATAAGCTGAGAAATTGGACTGGATCTGTGTCTTACCCAATTTGTCAGCCTTCGTGAACACAAGGCTAAAGGGTATCCCCTCCCCCCCCATCCACTGGATAAACTCCAAATCAATTTTTTGTGGTTCGTGCCTTAAATCAATTAGAACGAAAACATTCACCAGATTTCGTCGGGTTTCCAAATAGGTATTGATCATGCGCTTCCAATCAGCTTTGTTACTCTTGCTGGTCCTAGCCCAGCCATATCCTGGAAGATCAACCAGATACCACGAACCGTCAATGAGAAAATGATTGATCAATTGTGTCTTACCAGGGGTCGAAGAAGTCTTCGCCAATTTCTTCCTATTGGTCAACATATTGATAAGGCTAGATTTGCCAACATTTGACCTCCCAATGAAAGCGTACTCCGGCACAGAGGCATCCGGGCAGTCAGATTCCTGAGTACTGCTTTTTACAAATGATGCATTTTTTATCTCCACGATCTAATTATCTACTAACATTTCACACTATGGAGGGTTTATTCCAGTAATATTGCGAAAATTATGACGGTTGTTCCCTACAAAGATAAGTCTGATACCAAGAAGCAGCAGGTTGCTGACATGTTTGATAGTATCAGTGGTAAATATGATTTCTTAAATCACTTTTTGAGTCTAGGAATAGATATCAGGTGGAGGAAGAAGGCTGTTCGGATGTTGAGAGATATTCAGCCTAAAAAAATACTTGATATTGCCACGGGAACAGGCGACTTCGCTATTGAGTCTTTGAGGCTAAACCCCGAAGAGGTGGTCGGCGTGGATATCTCTGAGGGAATGTTAAATGTAGGGCGGATAAAAATGAAGAAAAAGGGAATAGATAACATCATCAGCCTGGAGTCTGGAGATTCCGAGAATCTCCGTTTTGAGGATAATAATTTTGATGCAGTGATCGTTGCCTTTGGAGTGAGGAATTTTGAAAACCTTGAGCAAGGGCTTGGTGAAATGAATCGCGTTCTTCGACCTGGAGGCAGAGCGGTGATATTGGAATTCTCAAAACCTACTGCTTTTCCCTTCAAGCAATTGTATAATTTTTATTTTCGTTGGATATTGCCGAAGATTGGCAAATTAGTTTCGAAGGATAATGCTGCTTACACGTACTTGCCTGAATCAGTTAATGAATTTCCGTTTGGACAGAATTTTCTAGATATCATGGCAAAGACTGGATTTAAAAATGCAAAATGCAAGCCATTAACACTAGGCATAAGTTCTATATACATTGGAGAAAAATAGCTCTTCTTTTTCTGCTTTTGGCAGGTTTTCTATCCAGAGCTCAAAATAATCCATCAGATAATCTCATCAATTATGATGAGCAGTGGATCCACTACGGATTCCTTATTGGTGTCCACTCTTCAAAGTATGTAATAAAACACTCAGAAGCGTTCACATCTCCTGCAATGGATACTGTGCACTCGATAATTCCAGGAAATCTTGGCGGCTTCAAGCTAGGTTTTATCACCAATATGAAAATCACAGATCAATTGGATTTTAGAGGTTCAATTACGATTGGTTTTTATGAAAATGACTTGCTCTATCGCTTCACCGACAACACAAGTCAAAGAGAACTCAAGGATGCCACGATGGTAGAGTTTCCAATGTTGTTGAAGTACAAATCAACAAGAAGAGGAAATATGGCCATGTATGTTTTGGGAGGGTTTACTCCTTCCTTTGAAGCTGCATCAAAAAGCAACAGAGAAGACCTTACTGAGAAATTAGAGCTAAAGGGTTGGAACATGGCATTCGAAATTGGAGGAGGATTTGATATTTACTATCCCTTCTTCAAATTCTCTCCAGAAATTCGCTACTCCTATGGATTGAGAAATATGCTGAAGGGTGAAGAGAACCAATTTAGTGTCGGATTAGAACGGCTCACCACTCAAAATTTGACTGTCTTTATCACCTTCGAAGGAGGACCTACTGGTAAACAAAAAAGGGGCGGAAAAATTAAAGGGAAAACGCAACGCAAATCCGGAAACAGCAATAACAAAGCCCAGCGAAAATTTAAGGGAAATAAAAATGGATGATAGACCCATTGCACTGATCACAGGTGCCACGAGTGGTATTGGAGAAGCAACCGCTCGTATTCTGGCCAAAAATTACAACCTCATTCTCTGCGGGAGAAGAGAAGATCGTTTGGATAAGCTGGGAGAAGAGCTAGACACCGATGTTGCACTCTTGTGTTTTGATGTTCGAGAAAAGGAAAACGTCTTCAAATCTTTTGACTCACTTCCTCTTGAATGGAGAGAGATTGATGTTTTGATCAACAATGCGGGCAATGCCCATGGCATGGATTTGATTCACGAAGGCAATACAGATGACTGGGATGCGATGATCGATATCAATGTCAAAGGGCTGCTATACGTCAGCAAGGCTGTCACCCCGGACATGGTCAAAAGAAAAAGAGGGCACATTATAAATATAAGTTCCATAGCAGGATTTGAAGTCTATACAAAAGGTAATGTGTATTGCGCCTCAAAGCATGCTGTAGATGCACTTACCAAAGGAATGCGACTAGACTTTAATCCCTTTGGAATCAAAGTAACCTCGATCGACCCTGGGCTTGTGGAAACAGAATTTAGCGAAGTTCGCTTCAAGGGAGACAAAGGGCGAGCCGAGAATGTGTACAAAGGATTCACCCCACTCACCCCTCAGGATGTGGCAGAAACGATCGAGTTTGTACTCAGTAGACCTAAACATGTCTTAATAGGAGATCTCCTTCTTCTAGCTACTGCTCAGGCAAATTCGACGATTGTGAATAAAAATTCTGAATAATTTTTTTAATAAAAATCTGATCAACACATATTTGCCGTCATGCAAAAAATTCTGGTAATCGGCGCTGGCCGATCCTCTACCTCTCTCATCAATTACCTACTGGACCACTCTGCTGATGAGAATTGGCAACTGACTTTGGCGGAAAAAGATGTTTCGCTGGCAGAATCAAAAATCCATGGTCACCCCAACGCTAAGGCCATCTCATTTGATGTTTCTGATGACGCGGGATTGATAGAAAGAGTGACGGAAAATGATCTGATCATTTCCATGCTTCCGGCAGCCCTACACTTCAAAGTAGCGGAAAAGTGTGCGGAGATAGGACGCCACCTCCTGACTGCCTCTTATCTAAATGATGAAATCGGATCACTAAGTCAGCAATTTGAGTCACATAACAAATTGCTGATCATGGAAATGGGGTTAGATCCAGGAATTGACCACATGTCTGCAATGAAAGTGCTGGACAGGATCAAGGAGGACGGTCATAAACTAACAGCTTTTGAAACCTTTACCGGTGGACTTCTTGCTCAAGATGCGGAAAAGGAGAACCCATGGCAATACAAATTCACGTGGAATCCTAGAAATGTGGTCATCGCTGGACAGGGATTTGTCAAGTTTATACAGGAAGGAAGATATAAGTACATTCCATACAATAGATTGTTTCGAAGAACTGAAGTGATTCACATTCCTGGGTATGGATACTTCGAAGGATACGCCAATAGAGACTCTCTCCAATACCTCGATATGTATAATCTGAGAGGCATCAAAACACTGTACCGTGGTACACTTCGCAGACCCGGATTCTGCAAAGCCTGGGATGTCTTTGTACAATTGGGCGCTACAGACGACTCGTTTGAGATGGAGAATGTAGGTAAGATGACGCATAGACAGTTCATTAATTCCTTTCTCTCTTACAATCCTAATGATTCGATCGAACTGAAGCTCGCACATTACATGAATTTGGACATGGAATCTGAAATCATGTACAAAATGAAATGGCTAGATATATTTTCGGATGAGCTTATTGGACTCGAAAAAGGAACACCTGCTCAAATTTTAGAACATATACTGAAGAAAAAGTGGACCCTAGATGCTACAGATCATGATATGATTGTTATGTGGCACAAATTCAACTACTTGGAAAATGGGGAAATGAAGCAGATCGAATCTCACATGGTTGCCATTGGCGACGACGATACCAATACGGCAATGTCTAAAACAGTTGGTCTTCCTTTAGCGATTGCTGCAAAATTGATCCTACAAGGTAAAATAGATTTATCAGGAGTGCATATTCCTACAAGAAACGAGATCTATGAGCCAGTGCTAAAGGAGCTGGAGCAAATGGGATTTGAATTCTCTGAAAGAGTGGTCGATCCTAGTTGATTACATGCGCTTGAACCACGGAGTCTATCTCAGCCATCACTTCATCGATAACTGAAAGATCATTTTGAAGGTGTGAATCAATAATCTCCTTTAAACGATGTGCTAATTTTATCTCTTCCTCTTTCTGATCACCCCGAGCATACTTGATGGAGTTCTGCAAGTGCTCCATTGCATAGTGCAGAGTTTTGTCTGCTTCTTCGTTCTTACCTTGTTTGATTAGTTCCTCTGAAACTCTCAAGGATGCGAAAGCCAAAGAGTTCATAGCGTCTGCAAAAGCTTCATACATCAAATCATCATTTACATCCTCTGCCCTGATATGTCCCTCTACCACCTCCAGATCATGGATAGCAATCTCAATTGCCCTGAAGCTAACCTCGTCACCATCCTTCTCCAGCAGCCTCATCATTTCAATGGCATCTTCCAGGAATTCAATGGAAGCCAATCGCTTATGGTCGTGCAGATTCCTACCAGCAGAGTTAATAAGCAAATCTGGCTCAATGGCAAGTTCTGTGATCTGCGGATGCTCCTCGTTTCTTTCTCTAGTAATCTTTAAATAAACCAGTATTGTAGTCAGAATGACCACCAAAAAAAGTGCGTAGTAAATGTTCTTTGCCTTCATAAAGAGTTGGTTGAAAACTGATCTATAGCAGTGTAAAGTTAAATTTATCCGTTATTTCTTTCAAAAACCTCATCTTTCAGCAAAAGGTTTCCCTCGGCGGCATCGACAGCAAGTTGATCGCATCGTTCGTTTTCCGGATGGCCGGCATGACCCTTAATCCATTCAAAATGCACATTATGAGGTGCCGCCGCTTTCAAATACCGCTCCCATAAGTCTTGGTTTTTCTTTCCCTTAAATCCTTTCTTTACCCAACTATCTAACCATCCCTTGGAAACAGAGTCCACGACATATTTACTATCAGATACCACTTTAACATTCCATTTTGGCTTCTTAATTGCCTCAAGGCCAGCAATAACAGCAAGCAATTCCATCCGATTATTGGTTGTCATTCGAAAGCCCTGAGAAAGCTCTTTTTCTTTGTCTCCGTGCTGCAAAATTGTTCCGTATCCTCCCCGACCCGGGTTCCCTTTTGCAGCGCCATCAGTATAAATTGTAATCATACTAGTACGTGATTTTTGAAGATTTTGATAGCGATTGAAAGAAGTACGATCCCAAAGACTTTGCGAAGGATGTTAAAGCCTGCCTTTCCTATTTTTTTCTCCAACCACTTGCTTGTCTTCAACACCAAGTAAACGAAAGCCAGGTTAACTACAATTCCTACTAAAATATTCATTGTGGAAAACTCCACCTTCAATGAAATCAACGTGGTCATCGTTCCTGCTCCAGCGATCAAAGGAAATGCCAGAGGAACGATAGAGGCACTTGCCGACTCCTCCGGATCTGACTTGAATAACTGCATCCCCAACACCATCTCCATACCTATCAAAAACATAACCAACGCTCCTGCGATAGCAAAAGAGGCTATATCTATTCCCAGAAGCCCTAAGATACTTTCACCAAGGAATAAAAAAAGCACCATAATTACACCCGAAACGATAGTAGCTTTTCCTGATTGAATGTGTCCGAATTTCTTTCGCAAATCGATTATGATGGGAATGCTACCCAAAATATCAATTACTGAAAATAGAATGAGCGATACGGAAAGGATTTCCTTAAAATTCAGCATAGAGACACCTTTTCTATTTTTAACACAAAACTAATCTGAATGATGACCGTTTTAGAATAAATTTTTATTCACTTTGCAGAAACTAAACCAGCACTGAATAACTCTATTTCAGTAAGAAACTCTCCACTAAGAAAAAGTGTATTCAAAAAAATAGCAATGAAGCAACTATTTGTTTATTTCTACGCCCTCATTTTTTCAACAATTGCGATCGCTCAAAATGGGTGGAAATGGCCTGAAGATGAAGCTCAGAAGTCAAAAGCGATTGAACAAGAAGCCTTCTACAAAGTTCTAATTGCACAAAGTAAACTTGAAGAGGCTATGCAGCCGCTAAACTGGCTTTACACGAACAACCCGCAGCTCAATCCTTCCATTTACATCAATGGGGTAAAGAATCTCAATAATATAGTGAAAGCAGGTGTCGATGCGGAACGAAAGGAAAGACTGCAAGACTCTATCCTATGGATGTACGACATGAGAATCCAACATTTTGATGACGATGCTTCTACGATGGACCGGAAGGCATATGAAGCTTTCAAAATGTATTACAACAAACCGGCGAAATACCCAATGTTAGCAGACTTGTATGCCACAGCATACGAAATGAATGGTCCCGAGATTTCCTATTTTAATCTCAATCCATATATGATGCTTGCTACAAATTTCTACAAGACTGATGTTAAGCAAATGTCAGCAGAAAAAGTACTGGACATTCACACATTGATTTCGGATATAATAGATCAACAGAGAAAAGCCGGCGGTAATGAAGAGCGCCTTAAGAAAGAGCAAGACAAAGTAGATGGGTTCCTTGGATCTATTGGAGACGTACTTAACTGCAATTTTATCGAAACCAAATTAGTACCAAAGTTCCGCGAAGATCCTGCAGATCTGACTACGGCAAAGAAGATTTTTTCGTACTCGGTTCGCGCAAAATGTACCGACCAACCTTACTTTCTGGAAGCTAGTGTAACGGTGTATGAGTCTCAGCCTACGTACGAGCTAGCCAAAGTACTTGGTGGTAAATACTTAGCAGGAGATGAATACGAGAAAGCAATGGAATATCACACAAAAGCTCTCGAATTAACCGAGGTCGACGAGGAAAAGGGTGAGTCTACCCTTGCCCTGGCGATCGCCTCCTCCAAGTTAGGAAAGAAGGTCCTTGCCAGAAAGTATGCATATGAATCTCTGAGCTTTGCGCCAAACGATCCACGCGCATACAACCTAATAGGAAATCTGTACTTCACTAGTTTTAATGAATGTCAAGGTGGTGAAAGTAAGGTGATTGACCGTGGTGTTTATTTAGCTGCTTACAAGATGTATGAACGAGCAGGAAACAAAGCCCAGATGCAGGCGTCCAAGGAGCAATTCCCATCAATCGAGGAGATATTTAATGAAAACTTTGAAGAAGGTCAAAAAATAACCGTAGCCTGCTGGATAAATGAAACAGTGACGATCGCAAGAAGATGAGGTCTTTCCTTCTCATATCCTGCATTTTAATTCTAAGCTTTACAAACGCACAGCCGTACATTCTTGTCCTAGGTACTGCACAAGATGCTGGTTTTCCACATATTGGCTGTAAAAATGAGTGCCAACTAGCCTTCGAAAAACCTGAGCTAAAACGATTTGTGGTTTCTCTTGCTCTTGTCGATCCAGAAGCTAAGAAATGGTGGATGTTTGAGGCCACCCCAGATATGGACGATCAATTGCAGTATTTTCATGAACAGACCAACTGGGAGTACGAATATCTACCTGAAGGAATTTTTCTCACCCACGCTCACATCGGCCACTACGTTGGGTTGATGACACTGGGAAGAGAGGCTGTCAATGCTTCAAATGTAAAAGTCTACTCACTCCCTAAAATGAAGGAGTACCTCAAAACCAATGGCCCATGGAGTCAATTGGTGAACCTCAACAATATCAACCTTATCGACTGTGAAGCAGATAGAAAAATCGAACTGACGAAGTCATTGCATGTGACACCGTTCGCGGTACCACACAGGGATGAGTTCTCCGAGACTGCTGGCTTCAGAATTAAATCAGCAAAACGTTCGTATCTCTTTATTCCCGATATCAATAAATGGGAATTATGGAATCGAAGTGTGGTCGAAGAAGTGAAAAAGGTTGACTATGCCTTTCTGGATGCTTCCTTTTTTCAGGATGGGGAAATTCCCGGAAGGAGCATCGCCGATATCCCACATCCATTTGTTGTTGAGACCATGCAGCTCTTTTCGAAAGAATCAGATGGTGTGAAATCCAAGGTGCATATGATTCATTTTAACCATACCAATCCAATTTTGTTTGATGGGAAAAAAAGGCAAGAGGTGATTGAAAACGGTTTTAACCTAGCAGAGCAAGGAGATAGGTATTAAGACATAAAAAACTCAATTCCCGCAGCGTAGCCCTCAAGCCCCAATCCATTCACCGATCCAGTACAAACTTCACTAACGTAGCTTTTTTGTCTAAAATCTTCCCTTTCTGCCAAGTTGGAAATGTGCACCTCGAAAACCGGAGTGGAAATAGCAGAAATCGCATCTCTCAAAGCCACTGAAGTATGCGTATATCCACCAGGATTGAATACTATTCCATCATAATCAAATCCCACCTCATGCAATTTATCAATAAGAGCTCCTTCGTGATTTGATTGAAAATACACCAATTCATAGCTAGCAAACCTGTCTTTAAGCTCTGTGAAGAATTCTTCGAAAGTCTGATTACCGTAAATCTCTGGTTCTCGTTTACCCAGCAGATTTAGATTGGGTCCATTTAGTATTAGAATTTTCAATTTGAAGATTTGATTAATTAGAAGATAACAGTCGTAAGAGGTAAGTTTATGTCGAAATTAAGAATTAATAAGGAGAGGTCGTACTAGGGAAAGTATTAATCTACTCATCCAACTCAATCTCCAAATCTTCAAATCAGAAAATTGTCCTGGAATTCGTATACAAAGCAGTTCAAGAGTTACCTGAAGCTAGAACGCTCTCTAGCTCCTAATTCGATTTCAGCTTACCTGACAGACATTTCGAAACTACAGGAGTTTTTTGAAATTAATAACAAAGATCTTCCTCCAACCAAAGTTGTTCAGCAAGATCTAGTTGATTTCCTTGAGTTCATCAACGAGCTGGGTCTATCACCTTATTCTCAAGCCAGAATGGTTTCCGGCTTGAAAGCTTTCTTTAGATTTCTCGTCTATGAAGATGTAATTACCAAAGATCCTTCCGAATTACTGGAAGCTCCAAAACTTGGCAGAAAACTTCCTGACACACTGGATTTTCCAGAGATAGAGACCCTCCTCGGCGCCATTGATCTGTCCAAACCGGAGGGAACAAGGAATCGGGCCATGCTAGAAACACTGTACAGTTCGGGTTTGCGAGTCTCCGAACTAACAGAACTCAAAATCAGCAATGTTCATGAGGATATCGGTTTTCTGAAAGTGATTGGCAAAGGAAGTAAAGAGAGACTTGTCCCCATTGGAAGGGAAGCTTTGAAGCATATCAAGCTCTATCGAGAGCATGTGCGAGTTCATGTACCTGTTCAAAAAGGATTTGAAGACCATTTGTTTCTAAATCGAAGAGGAAAGAGTCTAACGAGGGTCATGATTTTTACCATTATCAAAAACCTGAGCACCGAAATAGGACTTAAAAAAAACATCAGTCCACACACATTTCGTCATAGCTTTGCAACACATTTGATCGAAGGTGGGGCAGATCTCAGGGCCGTCCAAGAAATGTTGGGGCATGAATCAATAACGACTACCGAAATCTATACGCACCTTGATCGCGACTATTTGAAACAAGTTATAAAACAATATCATCCGAGAAGTTGATGTACAAACTCTTCAAACCTATCCTCTTCCTTCTCAGCCCTGAACAAGCGCATCATTTCACGACTCGAATGCTCCGGTTAGCACTTAGAATCCCATTCGTTAGGGGCCTGATAAACCTCTCCTTCAACTATGAGCATCCAAAGTTGAAGAAAGAATTGTTTGGATTGGAGTTTAAAAATCCAGTTGGCCTGGCCGCCGGCTTTGACAAAAATGCTGAGCTTATTGATGATTTTACCAATCTCGGATTTGGGTTCATCGAGATCGGAACACTGACGCCAAAAGCTCAACCTGGCAATGATCAGCCGAGGCTTTTCCGCTTAAAATCAGATAAAGCTTTGATCAACAGAATGGGATTTAACAACCATGGTGTCGAAGAAGCGGTGGTAAAGCTCAAATCCAGAAAATCAAATGTGATTGTGGGTGGAAACATTGGGAAGAATAAAGTAACTCCAAACGAGGAAGCAGTTGACGACTACCTCAAATGTTTTCATATGCTGCATGATTACGTCGATTATTTCGTGGTGAATGTTAGTTCCCCAAATACTCCTGGACTTAGAGAATTGCAGGAAAAAGAACCTCTCAAAAGACTTCTACGGATCTTATTGGACGAGAGCAAGGCTAAAGGGTCCAAGAAATCCATTCTACTAAAGATTGCTCCTGACCTTTCAGAACCACAGCTTGATGACATTCTGGAAATTACAGCTGAGCTGAATTTGGATGGTCTTATTATATCTAACACCACAGTAGACAGAGGTGGATTAAGAACGTCAGATTCTAAACTAGAAGCCATCGGTCCCGGTGGACTTAGTGGTGCACCAGTACTTGACAAATCGAATCAAGTCTTAAAATATATTCGAAAAGCAAATTCAGACGTTCCTATTATTGCTGTTGGAGGCATCATGAGTGCCGAGGATGCATTAGCCAAAATTGAGGCAGGTGCTAACTTGGTTCAGATCTACACCGGATTAATTTATGAAGGTCCCGGACTTGTAAAAAGAATCAACAAAGCATTAGCTAGGCGTTTGAACTAGCATGGTTCTCTATTACTTTTGAGTCCACAACCAGAAACCGGCAGCAAGACAGAAAACCTTTAGTTACTTTCACCTACAAAAAATCAGTCGAAGACTGTGGCAAAAAACACTTACAAGAATAAATCCGAAAAGAAAGACAAACCAAAGATCAATTTCACCTTCCTAAAGGATCGGAAATTTCATCTTTTCGTTGGCTTCTTTTTACTCTTAGCTTCGGTTTTTCTTGCAGTTTCATTTATCTCTTATTTAAGTACGGGGCAAGCCGATCAGAGCGTTGTAAAAGCATTTCTACAAACGAATGTAAAAGAGTCCGGTCAGGAGGTTCAAAATTCCTTTGGGCTGATTGGGGCAATCTCCGCTCACTACTTCATTTTTCTATGGTTTGGTATTGCAGCTTTATTAATACCCATTTTTTTCTTCATTGCCGGCTACAGAATCGTTTGGCAAAAAACAATTGTGCAGGTCAATAGCGCATTCAATTTCACAGTCTTTTACCTGATCTGGACTAGTCTTCTCATGGGCTATTTTCTAATTCAAAATGAAGAGACAACATTTTGGGGATTTCTATCAGGGGGAATTGGATTTGAACTCGCCATAGTGCTTGAGAGTTTGATGGGATGGGGAGCCCTCCTTTTTATCATTTTCCTCTTTCTTGTTTTCAACATGTACTTTTTCAACATTACGAAGCTACCTGCTCTATCTCACCTCGGAGATTATATGATAGCTTTCTTTCAAGGATTGAAAGATGCGTTGCCTAAAAAGAAGGAACCGGAACCAGACATCTCATCGGTCATTGAGAAGGTTAAAATGGAAGTAGAGGAAGAGGAAAGTTCCAGAGACGAAACGGAGACTTGGGTTGTTAAAAAAGTGCCACCTAAGAAGTCTGAAAAAGTGAAAACGGACCCTGAATTCACCATTGATCTACCACCAGTTGTTGAAGAAAAAGAGCAGGAGCCAATTGCTGAGATCATAGAAAAAGCAGATTTGCCAAAAGAGGAAGTTCCTGCGGACAAGCCGGCTAAAAAAGAAGAACTAGAAGATCTTACGTTTGAAGTTGAAGAGAAAATTGAAGAAGCTGTTACGGATGAACAGATAAATTACGATCCAACCCTTGATCTACCTACGTACAAATTTCCTACTCCTGCCCTACTGACAGAGTACCCGAACAAGAACGTACAAGTTTCCAAAGACGAATTGGAGCAAAACAAAGATCGCATCATCGAGACTTTAGTCAATTTCAAGATTGGAATCTCCAGTATCAAAGCAACGATCGGCCCAACCGTAACCCTTTATGAAATTGTACCGGAAGCTGGGGTGAAAATATCCAAGATCAAAAACCTGGAAGATGACATTGCCCTTAGCTTAGCGGCACTCGGAATACGAATCATTGCGCCGATCCCCGGAAAAGGGACCATTGGGATTGAAGTGCCAAACAAAAACCGGGAAATGGTAGATGCCAGATCAGTGATCACGACTAGCAAATTCATGGAGAGCAAAATGGACTTACCAGTAGTCCTCGGGAAAACCATTTCAAACGAAGTTTTTGTCACAGACCTAGCTAAGATGCCACACTTGCTTATGGCTGGTGCAACCGGGCAAGGGAAATCAGTGGGCTTGAATATCATGCTAGCATCTCTGCTCTACAAAAAGCATCCCTCTCAGTTAAAATTTGTGCTTGTTGATCCCAAAAAGGTGGAATTGACACTTTTCAACAAGATTGAGCGACATTTCCTCGCAATGCTACCGGATGCAGAAGAAGCCATTATCACTGATACCAAAAAGGTGGTTAACACACTCAATTCTCTATGTATTGAGATGGATACCAGATATGATTTGCTGAAGTTGGCAGGTTGTCGAAATCTAAAAGAATACAATAAGAAGTTTGTGGAACGTAGGTTGAACCCAAACAAGGGCCATCGATATTTGCCCTTTATCGTGTTGGTTATTGACGAGTTAGCTGATTTGATGATGACTGCCGGTAAGGAAATTGAAGCACCGATAGCAAGACTGGCGCAGCTAGCTCGAGCCATTGGAATTCACCTGATCGTAGCAACACAAAGACCATCGGTAAATGTTATTACTGGTGTAATCAAAGCAAATTTTCCCGCAAGGCTTTCCTTCAGAGTAACCTCCAAAATAGACTCCAGAACAATTTTAGATGCCGGAGGGGCTGACCAACTGGTCGGCATGGGAGACATGCTTTTATCAACAGGATCTGACGTCACCAGATTGCAATGTGCATTTGTCGATACACCTGAAGTAGAAAAAATCTGCGAATTCATTGGAAGCCAAAGAGGCTATACAACTGCATATATGCTACCTGAGTATGTTGGGGAAGAAGAAGGCGGCATAGGAGATGTGGATCTATCAGACCGAGATGCCCTATTTGCCGACGCTGCAAGGTTGATTGTAATGCACCAACAAGGCAGTACCTCGTTAATCCAAAGAAAAATGAAGCTTGGCTACAACCGAGCCGGCAGACTGATTGATCAGTTAGAAGCGGCTGGCATAGTAGGCTCCTTTGAGGGCAGCAAAGCGCGTGAAGTTTTAATTCCAGACGAACACAGTTTGGAACAGTTATTGACTGAGCTAGAAAATAAATATTGAAGTTAGATCCTAAGAAAATGAGAAATCTATTTATTACAGCCCTGCTAGCAATTAGCACCACCTCTTTTGCGCAATATGACCCAGAGGCACTTGCTGTTCTGGACGCAATGAGCACCAAATACAAGCAAACTGAGGCTTTCAAGGCTACCTTCATGCAGCAGCTCACAAACAAAGAAGCTGGCTTGGATGAATCACTAACCATGGAAATCACTGTGAAGGGAGCCATGTATGTGCTTGATGTTGCGGGGCAAAAAATCTTCAACAATGGATCTGATATTTACACTTTTAGCGAAGAACTCGGTGAGGTGACAATTAGCCCCTATGAGGCAGAAGAAGCGGAAATAAACCCTAGCAATGTATATGATCTATACAAGGAAGGTTTCAAGTATGCGCTTCTTTCTAAAATGGAAAATGGAGTAAGAGTAATCGAATTAGACCCTGAAAGCCGGGAGCGGAGTTACTTCAAAATCAGGATGAATATCAATAGTAAAGATGAAATTGAGTCATTCATTGTTTTTGAAAAAACTGGAAACCGATACACATACTCTATCCAGGGATTTGAAGAAATAACAGTGGGCGACGATTTTTTCACTTTCGATGCCTCTAAGTATCCAGACGTTGAAGTAATCGATTTTCGCTAAAATCCAAATAAAAAAAGTACCTTTGCGGCACATTCAGACATACTGAGTGTTTTATTTTTTATTTTTTTAATTGTATTAATGAACATTTTTGTAGCTAAGCTTAACTATGCAACTTCAGAAGACGCATTGAGAAGCGCATTCGAGGAATTCGGAACTGTGGATTCCGCTAAAATTATTATGGATCGAGACACACAACGATCTAAAGGATTCGGGTTTGTAGAAATGCCAAATGACGACGAAGCAAATCAAGCTATTTCTAGCCTGAATGAGACTGACATCGACGGCAGAACTATTGTTGTCAAAGTGGCAAACTCAAGGGATTAATTAAAGAATTCTAATCATAAATTGCTCATGTGAATTATTTTCACATGAGCTTTGTTTTTCATACTTTCGTCTGTAACACAGTATTTAAACAGTATCTATTTTGGCAAGACCTGCAACTACACCAGTAAAATTAAAAGATGGTTATTATATCGAACTTCGTCACAAAGGTGAACGAAAGGGTATAAAATTAAGAAGTGATACTATTCCTGAGCTTCATCAGTCAATCAAAAAGTATGAGAAACTGTACGATATCCACTTTTATGGTGAAGTAAAAAAAGGGAAAGTAATCAATGACAAACTCCCGGAATTAAAATAGTTAGTTCCACTTCACAGAGGTACTTGGTCGAGGGAAAAGAGAAAATTATTATCTTCACGAAACCCTAAACCCTCACCTATGACACGCCTTCAGCTTTATGACAAAATAAGGGATAAAGAATCTTTCCTTTGTGTAGGGCTAGACACTGACATCTCAAAAATTCCCAAGCACCTACTAAAGGAAGCTGATCCCATATTTGCCTTCAATAAGCAAATTATCGATGCAACGCACCAGTATGCTGTTGCCTACAAACCAAACATTGCCTTCTACGAATCTCAAGGAGCCAAAGGGTGGGAGTCATTGGAGAAGACCGTGGAATACATTCCAAAAAACATTTTTACAATAGCTGACGCAAAGCGTGCAGATATTGGAAACACGTCCTCGATGTACGCTAAGGCATTCTTTGAGCAAATGAATTTCGACTCCATAACAGTCTCCCCGTACATGGGAAAAGATTCAGTTCAGCCATTTCTTGAATTTGACAGAAAATGGGTAATCATCTTGGCAGCCACTTCCAACTCGGGCTCGTTGGATTTTCAGCATTTACTCGTAGAGGATGGAAGCGAAAGTCTTCACGAGCGAGTAATTCGGAAAAGTAAAGAGTGGGGCAATAGAAACAATACCATGTATGTGGTCGGTGCAACCAGAGTTGAGTCCCTTGTAAACATTCGCCGCCTCATTCCTGATCATTTCTTAC
>JBDVJN010000048.1:0-166943 GCA_039961455.1 Cyclobacteriaceae bacterium
AGGATATCTCAAGTGATTTAAACCGATGGAGAAAGAATTTACGGAAGCATCGATTTTTAGAAGAAGGAACAATTGCGGAATTAGAGAATCATCTGTTAGATGAGGTTGAATCCTTGGAAAGACAAGGGTACTCAAGCCACGAAGCTTTTAACCTGGCTAAAAAAAGGCTCGGAGATGTCTCGTCTGTCGAGCAGGATGAATTAAAAGTAAATAGTAGGGGTGCGGGACTATTGCTGCCAGGCCTTATCCGGAGTTTTGTTAGGACAGGAGGTAGGTATCTTGGCAAGAACCTTCTTACAACGACCGTCAATCTAGGTGGTCTGATCGTGGCCTTCACCGCGATTCTGCTCATTGGACTATTTCTTCAAGATGAACTTAGCTTTGAAAAACATCACCCTGACTACGAGAGTATTTATCGCCTCTCGTATTCCTTCCGTGGTGAGGATGGGTCTGTTGAAGATCGTGCCTATGCATCGGGTATGTGGTCAGAATTGCTGGAAAGTAGGAGTTCCAGTGTAAGTGATCAGTTTAGATTCCTAACGCTCTCCTATGGGTATATCTTCAATCCAGCCACTAACCAAGCATTTTACGAAGAGGGTGTATATTGGTCGGACCCCAATTTTTTCAAATTCCTAAATTTCAAGTTGAAGTTCGGAGAAGTAGATAATCAACTAAAAAACCTCAATTCAATAGTATTAACAGAGAAAACTGCAAAGAAAATATTTGGTGAAGAAAACCCAATTGGAAAGCCTGTGCAGTTTCGACGGACATCTCGTGAGGTGAACTTTATAGTCACGGGGGTGATTTATGATCCACCCTCTAACAGTCACTTTCAGCCGGATTACATTGCCAATATTCAGTCAATTCAAGGAATCTTTGGTGAGGATAGAATTGGATGGATAGATCAGAACCCGAGACCAGGTTATGTCTTTAATTACATCAAAATTGACAGGCCCGAAGACGTTCCTCTTGTACATGCAGAAATGAAGACCTTGTTTTCTGAGATTCTTCCTGATTTGTCAGTGCAAATTGACCCTCTGCTGACCCCAATTTCTTCTATTCATTTCAACCCAGCAATAAAATGGGAGATTGACACTCCCATAAACATGAGTTACATCTATGGACTTGAAATTATTGGCATCTTTATTCTTGCGGTAGCACTCGTCAATTACTCAAGCCTGACAACAGCGCAAGGTAGTAGGAGACGTAAGGAAATTGGATTGAGAAAAACACTGGGAAGTACTAAGACCCAACTTCGCATACAGTTTTTCTTAGAATCGATTTCTTCGGTCGTTATGGCGCTTATCCTTGCGGTCACTTTAGTGTTTTTCTTAACACCAAGTTTCAATTCGTTGGTTGGGAAAAACATTGATTTCGAAAGTGCAATATTGTCCACCAACTTTCTTTCGATAGCAGTCCCTGTGGTTCTGATGGTGTTACTTTTAGCAGGAATGTTGCCAGCACTCTACTTTACTAAACAGATAAGCAATTCATTCAATCTTACACATTTTTTCAAGTCCAACAACACTACTTCTCGCAACAGGAATGCGATGGTTTTGATACAGTTTACCATTGCGATAATACTGGTTATTGGCTCTGTGACTGTCTACAATCAACTTGAACTTATTAATAATGGTGGATTAGGGAAAAGCCGGAAGTCGGTCATTGGTATTAGGACTTCCAGAATGGGGGATTCTACGCAGGTGCAATTGTTCAAATCCAGGATTGCTACAATCCCAGGTGTTGTGTCAAACACACTTGGCGAGCATCTTCCTAAGCAGAAGGGCTTTGGCCGTATTAACACCAAGTACTTGCTTGATGACCATGAATTCTATTGGAACAAGTTCGAAGTAGATAGCGGCTTTTTGAAAACCTACGATTTACAACTTTTAGCTGGGCGCAATTTTGATCGAAGCATACAACGAAACGCAGTTCTCATTAACCAGTCGGCTCTTAAAGCCTTGAATGTAAGTGCGGAGGAGGCCTTGGGACTACATTTGAGGGAAGATAGCATTAACTATGTTTTCAGAGAATCGGACGGTGTTGTAATAGGGGTCGTTGAAGATTTTGCTTACAAGTCAGTGAAGGAAGAGATAGAGCCATTGGTGATAGTCGCAAATAATTGGGTTGGTGGAGTTCTTTCTGTCAAGCTCGCTTCAGGTGGCTTGGAGACGATAGAATCACTTGAGAAAATGTGGAATGAGGTATATCATGGACGACCATTTGAGTATTGGTTCCTGGATAAGGAATTTGAAATTATGTATGGTCAAGAACGTAGGTTAGGAAAGTTAATACCGCTGTTTTCAAGTCTTGCAATAACTATTGCACTCCTTGGTTTATTTGCCTTGACTGCCTATGTATCTGAGCTAAGACGGAAGGAAATCGGTATTCGTAAAGTGTTGGGGTGCTCAACTGGCGGAGTTCTTAAATTGTTGGGGTGGCAATACGTGCGAACACTAATCCTGGCGATTTTTATCAGTGTCCCGATTGCATATTTTGCTTTGGAGTATTGGTTGAATAATTTCTCCTATCGTGTGGAAGTAAGTGCAGGCATAATTTTGACATCAGTCTTTACCGTGGTATTTGTTTCGTTACTTACTGTAAGTATTAAATCGTTTTCAGCTGCTATTAGCAATCCGGTGGAGAGCCTGAAGTATGAGTAGCGGTTACCCTTCAGTAAGGAGAGATTGAAAACTCTTCGGTCAGGATAGTACAGACTTTATGTATAGGTAATCCAACCACATTGTAGAAGGAACCTTTGATCCATTCCACTGCAATCAGACCAAACCACTCTTGAATGCCGTACGCTCCTGCCTTATCAAAAGGTTTATATTTTGAGACATAATGATCAATTTCCTTTATGGAAAGTGTTTTGATCTTCACCTCGGTGGTTGAACTGAAGGAATGACGATTTTGATTATCGCTAACGCAGACCCCTGAGACAACTAAATGCGAAATACCAGATAGTGTACTTAGCATATTGATAGCTTCAACTTTGTCCTTGGGCTTCCCAAGTATTTGCTCCTTAGATATTACCACAGTGTCTGCTGTGATAACAATTTCATCATCAAGCTGTTGCCTAAAAGCCCTATTCTTTTCAATGGCAAGAAACTCTGCAACATCCTGAGCTGGCATATCATCTGGAAACACTTCATTATGATCGATCGATCTAACTTCAAACTGGAATCCAGCATTTTTCAATAGATCTCGTCTTCTAGGAGACTGTGACCCAAGTACGAGCTTATTTGAATGCTTCATCAAAAAATGAGTTGAATTCGTCCTCTTTGATTGATCCAAAAAGGAAACCACAAATGACCTTAGGATAAAAATACGTTGATTTTTGCGGAAGCGTGTACCCGCTGTAGCAGACCTCCTTCACTGTTTCAATGGAGATCTCCTTCGTAATGATCGCACACTGTGCTTCGCCTGTTTCAACATCATGAATGCACTTAGTAAAATTTCTTTCAAAGGACAAGTTACGATTGCCTCGTTGATCAATGCCAGGGATTCCCAGGCACTTCTCGAAAACAAAGTAGTGCATTACAGTCAAGTCCAATTCCTTGATTGCATTAGGAAAGTTCCAATCGATTGTATGCACCAATTCGGGATTCAACCGAATCTTATAGGCCTTGTCATTTACCAGAAGCCCAAATGCCCACTTTTTACCAAGAATAATTTCGTTAATACTCTCAGGCTCAGGAATGGGTTTAATGAAAAAGTACTTACTCAGTTTCTCCAGCAACTGTTCTTCCGAAAAATCTGACAGGCCTTTAACCATTCTATGTGTTGGAAGAATTCGAAGATCATCTGCCTCCGTATTTGTCAGCCACATCATGTGATAGTTATATCCCTCTTTGCCTGTGTGGTTTGGGTTTGCAGATTCTTGCTTTTTACGATTCAGCAGTGATCCTTCATACCGGTGATGCCCGTCGGCTAGAATTATTTGCTTATCTCTGATGATGTCGATTATTTCTTGAATAACTGCAGCATCATGAATGACACCAAATACATCTCTTACTCCTTGATAGTCTTCGGTTTCATAAAGAGGAGTTTCCATGGCCTGATCCATAAGCTTCTCAATCCTCATTTCTCCATCGGTGTACAGTCCATGTGTTGGGCTCACATTGAGTTCCGTCTGACTGAGTAAATCCATTCGATCATTCACCGAAAATGGCATTGTATTCTCATGTCTAAGCAGTGCGCCATCCTCCCAATCATAGACCCGTAGATTCGCTATAAAGCCTTTTCGGCAATACTCTTTGTCGCTGCCTGGTAAGTTGAAATACTGATAGTATACATAGATGGACGGAAGATCATCCTGTACGATTACTCCGTCCTTTTTCCATTTGGAAAGTGTGCTTACCGCATCCCGAATCGGATCACTTCCATTGGGAACTGAAAGGTGGATACTGCAAAGAGGGTTGGCATAGAGACTTTTTCGCTGTTTTTCAGAAACAACATCAAAAAGTGGAGAGACGAGACCTTCAATATTTTCTACGTGCTCCGAGCTATATCTCCAAGCACGAAATGGTTTGATTTCAGCCATTAATATTGAAGTCTAGATTTCCATTTGCTTGATTGCTTACCACCATTTGAGGTGACCTGCATCTTCTGATTGCTCATCACTTCATGCGCGATTGTGGCAACAGCTTCAGATTCGTCCTTTGTAATGGCCTGAGCTAACACCTCAGGTGTGAAATGAGTTTCGACAAATTTGGTGGTGAATGTTCCGTCCAAAAACTCTTTGTGACGGAGAACAAAGTCGCAGAACGGGAGGGTGGTCTTTACCCCTGAAATTTGATATTCGTGAATTGCTCGCTTCATACGCTCTATTGCCTCGTTTCGATCTTTCCCATAGGTGATAAGCTTGGCAATCATAGGATCATAGTAGATCGAAACTTCCAATCCCTCTTCGTAACCATCGTCAACCCGGACGCCCGCACCCTGAGGCCGTACGTAGCGATGCAGTTTTCCGGTATCGGGTAAAAATCCGTTTGCTGGATCTTCTGCATACACACGAACCTCCAAGCTGTGGCCATGCACACTTAGGTCTTCTTGTTTGAATGAAAGTGGCTGATTCTCAGCAATTTTTATCTGTTCTTTAACTAAATCAACACCTGATATCAATTCAGTGACCGGATGTTCGACCTGTAAACGAGTGTTCATTTCCAGGAAGTAGAAATCAAAATTTTCATCAGCGATGAACTCGACAGTTCCGGCTCCGTTGTAGTCACAGGATTTTGCTACGTTAACAGCTGCTTTCCCAATTTGCATTCGCTTTTTGTGAGAAAGAAGTGCTGAAGGAGCTTCTTCAACAACCTTTTGATGCCTTCGTTGAATGCTGCATTCTCTCTCAAACAGGTGAATAACATTCCCGTGTTTGTCACCTAGTATCTGAACTTCAATGTGCTTTGGTGAACTGATGAACTTTTCTACGAAGACCTCATCGTTACCAAATGAATTCTTGGCCTCACTCATTGCTCGTTCCATCTGCTCCTCAAAATCATTCGGATCATTCACAATGCGCATACCTTTTCCGCCTCCGCCAGCACTAGCTTTTATCATCACAGGATACCCGATTTCACTCGCCACTACCTTGGCTTTTTCTACATCATTGATGGGTTCATCCATTCCAGGCACGAGTGGGACATCAAATTTTTTGACTGTCTGCTTAGAAGTAAGCTTGTCACCCATTAGACTAATCGCTGTAGGGGAGGGACCGATGAAGGTAATTCCCGCTTTCTCCACCTTTTTTGCGAAGTCAGCATTTTCGGAAAGAAAACCGTAGCCTGGGTGAATGGCGTCAGCTCCTGTCGTCTTACAAGCGGCGATTATCTTTTCTTGAACCAGATACGATTCAGAGGCGGGCGCAGGCCCAATATTGATTGCCTCATCAGCATAAGATGCATGGGGCAGAAGCTTATCTGCATCGCTATAGACTGCCACCGTAGCTATTCCCATTTCTTTCGCAGATCGCATGATTCGAATGGCAATTTCTCCCCGGTTGGCTATTAAAATCTTCTTTATTGGCATATTTCAAACATTACTGCAAGTTTATCAAATATGAAAGTATTCATTATAAGTTCAATACTGCTAAATTTGCGGCAGAATTAAGAAACCTGAGAAGTACACTATTAATGGATTTATTTGACAAGCTATTAAGCGATAAAGGAGCATTGGGACAGTATTCATTCCTCGATGAGGATGTGAATTATTATTTTTTCCCAAAACTGGAGGGAGAGATTCAGCCACGAATGAGATTTAAGGGGCAAGAGGTGCTTGCCTGGAGTCTTAACAACTACTTAGGGTTGGCAAACCATCCTGAAATTAGAAAGGTTGATGCGGATGCAGCGAAGGAGTGGGGCCTTGGCTACCCAATGGGTGCCAGAATGATGACGGGAAATTCAGATTTGCATGATCAGTTGGAGCAGGAATTGGCCGATTTTGTTCAAAAGCCGACAGGCATGCTGTTAAATTATGGATACCAGGGAATCATGTCTGTGATTGATGCTTTGGTTGACCGAAAGGATGTGGTGGTATATGATGCTGAATGTCATGCTTGTATAATTGATGCGCTTAGAATGCACATTGGGAAAAGATATGTTTTCCCGCACAACGATATTGAGAATTGTGAACGACAATTGAAGAGAGCTGAAAAATTGGCTGGAGAGCAGGGTGGTGGTGTTTTAGTAATAACCGAAGGTGTATTCGGAATGAGTGGGAACACGGGTAATCTTGCAGGTCTCGCTGAGCTAAAGAAAAAATATGATTTCAGATTGCTGGTGGATGATGCACATGGCTTTGGAACAATGGGTAAAACCGGCGCAGGAACAGGTGAGCATTACGAAGTTCAAGATGAAATAGACATTTACTTCTCAACCTTTGCTAAGTCAATGGCGAGCATCGGGGCTTTTATAGCCGGACCCACAGAGATTGTAAATCATTTGAGATACAAGGTTCGTTCGCAGATTTATGCTAAGTCTTTACCGATGCCACTTGTCGTTGGAGGACTGAAAAGGCTGGATATGCTAAGAACGATGCCTGAATTGCGTGAAAACTTGTGGAAAATCGTAGATGCGGTTCAGAGTGGATTCAGGAAACGTGGATTTAACATCGGAACGACCAATTCACCAGTAACTCCGGTTGTCTTGAATGGCGAAGTACTGGAAGCTTGCAATATGGTACGCGACCTTCGAGAGAATTTTAAAATATTCTGTTCAATGATCGTCTATCCGGTCGTGCCAAAAGGAATGGTTATTCTGCGAATTATCCCAACAGCAATGCATACTTTGGAAGATGTGGAAATGACGTTAAATGCTTTTGATACTATCAAGACAAAGCTGGATGAAGGTGTGTATCGAGAGGCTGGAGTTGAAGGAGCAATGTTGGCAAAAACTTAATAATTACTTCTGAAAAGGGTGATTATTTATCAAATAGGGCTATATTGCCTCATCTTTTAATTTTATCAATAACCTTATTACCTTATAATTATGAGTAGATTTAATGACCTTAAAAATTTAGTAGATTCTCTTGAGTCAGATTTTGACAAGTTCTATGACAAGAAGAATAATGCTGCCGGAACACGAGTAAGAAAAGGAATGCAAGAAATGAAGAATCTTGCTCAAACTATCAGACTTGAAGTTCAAGATATGAAGAACAAAGGGTAAGATTAATTGATTACCGCTTAAAAAACATTGGGAGCTTTTTGCTCCCTTTTTTTATGCCCTAATATTGCTTAAATATGCCCTCCATGCATTCTGAAGAGCTGTTGAGCCCTCAATAAGCGGTGGTCGCACTGTATCTTGGCAGAGTCCATCTATTGACAAACCTGCCTTCAAAGAAACCGGATTACCCTCTGTGGCTAAGAGCTCATAGGCTTTTTCAAGAGACCTGTTCAATTTCGCTCCTTGCTCCAAATCCCCATTCAAAACAGAGTTTACCATAAAAGTAAATTCGTCAGGTAAAATGTTCGCAATCACCGAAATAACGCCTTCTGCTCCCTTTTTAGCTAAATCATAGGTGCTGCCGTCATCTCCGGAAATCAACAAAAAATCCTTCGATTTGTTTTCGATGATTGCTTGGCACTGATTCAAATCTCCCGAGGCCTCTTTCATTCCAATGATATTTGCGTGATCGGAAAGTTCGAGGGTCGTTTGCACCTCTACGTTAGACGCAGTTCTGGAAGGTACATTATACAAAATAATCGGTTTTGGAAAAGCATCTGCAAGCATTTGATAGTGTCTCTTAATGCCTTCTTGGGAAGGTTTACTGTAGTATGGGCATACTGAAAGAATCGCATCAATATCGCTGTTTGCTAGGTCTGCGGACTGTTTGATTAATTCGATGGTATTGTTTCCTCCCAATCCAAAAACTACAGGAAGTCTTCTGGAATTGACCTCTATCACAAACGAGAGAACTTCCAACTTCTCTCTCCACGAGAAGGTAGGGGACTCGGCGGTGGTCCCCATTACTACAAGGTAATTCACACCGCCATCTATGGTGTGATTAATAAGTTTTTCAAGAGAATTGTAATCAACACTTAGATCTTCATTCATTGGAGTTGCTAATGCGACTCCCGTCCCTCCAAATTTATCTTTCATTTCAGATCATTTTTAAGTACTTGATAATGTTCTTGACGTTCTGGGATTTATCCTCAGACTTTTTGAAAGACAAGACTAGCAAATCTTCTAAGGGATCTGCATTGATTCCGACTTTACAGGTTGCTTTTGAAAGGGCAAGGACATACTTGAAGTTGATGTCTCCAGATGTATCTAGTGAAATAAGGAAATCAAATGCTCTGTTAGTAAAGAATTGGATGGGCTCTTTCTTGAACTCACCTGAAATGGAAACATCCTTTTTACAGAAGGAAAAGCGATCATCAGTTTCTTTTGCCGTGTACGCCATAGAGGCTGTTTCCTTTCCATCGCTGTTGAAACTGTCGGATAGTTCTTCGATTAAACTTTTATCAAACTCTAATGCGTTGTACAAAATCCCAATTGAGTTGGCGCCTCGATACGATAGGTTCTCACTTTTTTGGAGCTTTGACAGCTTCCTGCATTTTCTGTTAAGTACTGCGGTCTTTATCATCCTCTAGTAGTTGGTTAAAAGCATTTTCATCTAGTATGTTGATTCCTAGATTTTCTGCTTTTTCTTTTTTTGCGGGACCCATATTTTCTCCCGCAACTAAGTAGTTGGTTTTGCTGGAGATACTGCTGGCAATTTTACCTCCTTGGCTTTTTATCAAAACCTTTAGATCATCTCGCCCATAGCCATCAAAAACTCCTGACACTACAAACGTAAGTCCTTTTAAAAGATCTCCTGCACCTTCCTTTTCCTCAACCTCCATCTGAAGCCCAGCCGATTTCAGTGATTCAACGACTTCTACGTTTTTTGGATTTGCAAAGAAGGCCTGAATACTTTGCGCAATTCGTTCGCCAATCTCGTGCACACCAACCACATCTTCAAAGGAGGCATCTTTGATCCCGTCGATGCTTTTGAAATGGTTCGCTAATTTTTCTGCTACAGTTTTACCAACATGCCTTATTCCTAAACCAAAAAGTACTCGCTCAAATGGTATCTCTGTAGACTTTCGGATAGAGTCAATAATATTAGTGGCTGTCTTTTCTTTGATAGAACGCTTAACAAGATCACCGTTTTCCTCCCGAGTCTCAAATTGTAAGTTGTTGATCTTATCGAAGGTCAGGCGGTACAGGTCTGAATAGTTTGAAACAATGTTTTTGGAAATAAACCCCTGTATGGTCTTGGGTCCCAGCGTTTCGATGTTTAAGGCATTTCGACTAATAAAATGTTCAATTCTACCGAGTACCTGTGGAGGGCAACTCTCTTGATTCGGACAATAATGTTGAGCCTCGCCTTCCGTTCGAACCAATGTTGTTTCACATTCAGGACACCTCTCAATGTACATAACAGGTGAAGACTCCTTCGATCGTTTAGTCACGTCTACACCAGTAATTTTCGGTATGATTTCACCTCCTTTTTCAACGTTGACTGTGTCACCGATCTGGACACCTAGCCGTTCGATTTCATTGGCGTTGTGGAGAGAAGCACGCTTTACAGTTGTTCCCGCTAAGAGAACAGGTTCTAGCTCAGCTACTGGTGTTATGGCTCCTGTTCTTCCAACCTGATATGAAATGTCTTTTAAGATGGTGAGAGCAGATTCAGCTTTGTACTTGTATGAAATGGCCCATCGCGGATTTTTTGCAGTGAAACCGAGTTCCGATTGATGGTCGAAGCTGTTTACTTTGATTACAACACCATCTGTCTCGACTTCCAACTCATGACGTTTCTCACCCCATCGATTGATGTAATCGATAACATCACCAATTGAAGTGCATTTCTGATAGGTTTGTGAAATGTTGAAACCTACACTTTCCAGAAAATGAATGGACTCTTCGTGAGTAGCAAAAACATCATTATCATCTAAGTATGAATACAAATAGCAATTTAATTTTCTATTTGCTACCACTTTCGAATCCTGCATTTTGAGTGTGCCAGAGGTGGTATTCCTGGGGTTTGCCAAAGCAACCTCTCCGTCACGTAATCTAGCTTCATTAAGCTCAACAAAGAACTGCTTTGCCATGAACACCTCACCTCTGACCTCAAATGAGTCAGAAATGGGATTCTCAACCTTCAATGGGATCGTTTTAATTGTTCTGACGTTGTTGGTAATGTCGTCGCCTTTCGTGCCATCACCTCTGGTTACACCTCGAACGAGTGTACCATTTTCGTAAATCAAACTAATTGCAACCCCATCAAATTTCAACTCGCAGAAATATTCATAATTATCCGTCCCTAAACCTTTCTGTACTCGTGCATCGAACTCCTCCAATTCTTCTATGGAGTAGGTGTTCCCGAGTGAAAGCATGCGATACTTATGGACGACGGTCTCAAAATCCTTGGTGATCGCACCACCGACTCGAGAAGTTGGGGAGTATGCTAATTTTAGCTCCGGGTAGTCCGTTTCAAGTTTTTCTAACTCTTTGAGTTTTTGATCAAATTCAAAGTCTGAAATTTCTGATGTGCTCTTTTGATAGTACAGGTGATTGTGATAATTGAGCTCATCGGTGAGCGCCTTTATCTCTTTCTTAATTTGATCTAAACTCATGCGAAAACAAATCTATTTCAATAAACTGTGAGTTAAAATAATTTAGTTGTCATGTCAACAATACTTTCTACTTTCGAAAAGTGAATGAGATAGAAAAGAAAGAGGAAATTCTGGAAGAGGCCTTTGCACAATTTTCCGAAAGAGGTATTGGAGAAACAAAGATCGATGATATAGCAGCAGCTCTGAAGGTAAGTAAGAAGACTATTTATGCTCACTTTAAATCCAAAATTGAGTTGTTGGAAGAGGCTTGCAGATGGAAGCTAACCGTGATCTCATCTAAGGCTCAAAAAGTTGTGGAAACAGATACTTGCATCATCAGCAAGTTCATCATGTACTTGGAAATCATAGTTAATGATGTAAATGACATTTCTGTAAAGATGACAAATGGTGTGTTGGAAGATCGTGAAAGACTTATGAAAATTGTGAACGACTATCTAAAAGGTGCCGTGTATGAAAGATTTTCTTTCTTAATGGAGCAAGGAAAAAGCGAAGGCAAAATCAATATTGCCACAGATCCTGCGGCTAGCTTGATTATCTATTGGGAAACGTTAAGCACCTTTCTCTTTGCACGTCCTGATCGTCACATTCCAGAGGAATTCCGAATCAAAAAACCTATTTATCAGTTGTTTGGTGACCAGATGGTGAATTTTTTTCGAGGACTTTTAAATGAAGAAGGAATTCGAGATTTTGACAACCGACTTTCCAATCACCCCAGACTTAACCAACTATTTGGTTGAGCATATCTCTATTTTTGTGAAATGAATTCTTTTGCAGATCATCTGAAGAGTCAACCAATCTTTGACATAGTTAGTGCCGTTTCTCAGGAGCTTCGGTTGGAGTCCTATGTAGTTGGAGGTTATGTGCGGGACTTGATGTTGGAAAGATCGTCGAAAGATGTTGACTTTGTGTGTGTAGGAGATGGTACTAAATTGGCGAATGCTGTTGCAAAGAGGCTCGGTAAAGATGCCAAACTGTCGATCTTCAAGAACTTTGGTACCGCATCTATTCATTTTGATGGGTATGAGTACGAATTTGTGGGCGCTCGTAAAGAGTCCTACCGTGAAAATTCTCGCAACCCAGAAGTAGAGGCTGGAACACTAGAGGATGATCAGAATAGAAGAGACTTCACTATGAATGCAATGGCCATCAGCTTGCAAAGCAGCAGCTATGGTCAGTTGATTGATCCATTTGATGGTGTGGCAGATCTCTCAAAGAAGGTTGTTAAAACGCCACTTGAGCCACATCTTACATTTTCCGATGATCCGCTCAGAATGATGCGTGCCATCCGTTTTGCTACTCAGCTTTCATTCGATATTGATCCTGATACCTATCAAGGAATAATGGATGCTAAAGAGAGAATCTCCATCATTTCACAAGAAAGGATTACTGACGAACTTAACAAGGTTATCTTGTCTGAGACTCCCTCGTACGGTTTCAAATTGATGTTTCAAGCGGGGCTTCTTCAAATCATCTTCCCCGAAATGGCTCGCCTACAGGGAGTTCAAAAGATTGATGGGAAGACGCACAAGGATAACTTTTATCACACGTTGCAGGTGCTGGATAATATTTGCCAAATGACAGATGACCTCTGGCTGCGCTGGGCGGCCATCTTGCATGACATAGCCAAACCAGCGACCCAACGATTTCATAAGAAAGCCGGTTGGACATTTCACGGGCACGAAGATCTGGGATCAAAGTGGGTTCCTAAGATTTTCAAGAAATTGAAATTACCGCTAGATGATCGAATGAAATACGTTCAGAAGTTAGTGCGACTGCATTTGCGTCCAATAGCACTGGTGAATAGCAAGGTGACGGACTCAGCAGTCAGAAGAATGGTATTTGAAGCCGGGAGCGACGTCAACGATCTAATGACACTATGCAGAGCAGATGTGACATCGAAGAATCCGGAACGAGTAGAGAAGTATCAAAAGAATTTTACCAATGTAGAAAACAAGATAAAGGAGGTAGAGGAGAGGGACCGCATTATGAACTTCCAGCCGCCTGTTACAGGGGAAATGATTCTAGAGGTGTTTGATATCCAACCATCCAAGTTAATTGGTGATATTAAGACTGAAATTAAGGAAGCAATTTTGGATGGCCGTATTTCAAATGACAAAGATGAGGCTTCGAGAATGATGATGGAGCTTGGAGAAAAGTACGGATTAAGACTCAGGAAATAATTTTTCTTGAGAATGTTACAATAGCTAAGTTTGCATCCGTTTTAAAACTGAAATGATGAGAAAGATATTTTTTGCTTTGTGTTTATTTTTTGCAGGACAGGTTGTGCTGGCGCAAAGTGCCGAAGTGGTACATGGAGATTCAATTCCATGGGAAATCCGTAAACAATCGTTTATCTACAATTCCGCCAATCTTTTCAACGATCCACAAGTTGCGAAGATGGCACTATACAATTTGATTGCAGAGAATCCAGGCAATCCTGCACTTTATGATTCATTGGCATTAATATATCTAAGGTATAACCAATTGGCTTCTGCTGCTTTGGTTTCTCAGCAATCATTAACAATTAATAAAGACAATTTGTTTGCTACAGAGGTAGCCGCTAACGCATTTGATAATCTAGGTGTGAAGGATAGAGCTATCCCTTACTACGAAACGCTGTACCTTGCTAACAACGATCTAAATGTGCTCTATAAGATAGCTTTTCTTCAATTGGAGTTAGAGCGCTATGGAGAAGCAATTACAGGAGTGGATATCATAATGAATGACGAGAGTTCAAAGTCTCAGGTCATTGTTTTTCCAACCGAGGACACCGAAGGCCAGGAAGTACCCTTGAATGTAGCCGCTCATCGTATCAAGGCTATGGTAGAGGAAGCCAAAGGCAATACCGATGAGGCCAAAAGACTTTATTTGGCAACCCTTGAAATGTACCCAGGATTTCAGGTGGTACAAGGACAGCTTCAATTGTTAAATAAGCCAGAGGATAAATAATCTCTTTTTTTCGTACTAAACAACAGCACGTTTGGATCGAAGTCACCTGTGGTTTTTTGAAAAGGACAGGTTGTTTTCGTCTTTACCACGTGTGGTTTTAGCTGGAAGGACGTCTGGTTGCGGTCAAGATCACCTGTAGTTTTTTACCCACCTGTCCAATCGTCGATTACCGGCCTTAGGTATTTACAGAGCAGGAAATGCCAATCTGAGTGACCTACTTAGGGATTTCAAAACGTTCACATCAAAAAACTGCAATGTTTAATTAAAGAGAATAATCAGAAAAGTAGAAAAGAATGGATGTTGTGGATGATGGAAAAAGCTGGTTCGGCAAACAGCAATATAAAGAAGCGACAATTTTGGCAGCAGCATAACAAGCCAATTGAATTGTGGAGTCATGATGTTATTGATCAGAAGGTGGATTACATCCATACCAATCCAGTTGAGTCTGGCTTTGTATTTGAACTACAACATTGGAAGTACAGCAGTGCTATGGACTATAGTGGTGGTCGAGGGTTGCTAGAAATTGATTTAATATGAAGGTACGAGCTACAAGCTCGCACCAGCAATGGACATTAAACAATCCATATTTCACCTTCGAAAGCTCGATGATGTCCTGCTTTAGATAGCGTTTTTCCGATTCGGATTGCCAAATAAGAATTGATATGACTATTGTACTGATCAGTAGTACTGCTAATGCAATGGGTCTAAAAAGAAGCATGATATCACAAGTTACCTCAACGTTGGAACTAACTCGATCATCAGATTTCCTTTGATCCCTTCGCTACCACAAATCTTTAGCATGGATGTGCAGAGATGAGGGTTTGAGGGTTTTATATAAGAACTAAAGTTGATAGACAGAAAGGACATAAAAATCCTCAGACGCATGGCTAGTGCGTCTTGTATGTTTTTTTGATGTACTGGTTCAGTGGACGGAAGTTTAACCCTCTACCAAATCACCCTTGGAGTATCCCAGCATTTCGATCTTGTCTACCAGAAATTGGTAATACCGATCTTCGAATTCAACATCCACTTCAGAGGATGTACTGTTTACTTTGAATATGTTTTGAGATGTTCCCAGTGTCGATAAAATATCATCGACCTCCTTTTGAGAGTTTACCTGGATCTTTCGTTTCATTTTTTATGAGTTTTAGAGTTACCCGTCAAATCAACCATCCGGCTTAACTAAAGATAAAGAATCTTGCGGAGGATTCATAGTTGCGAGTGCAATGAAACTGAAAGTGAGGCCGTGATCTACTTGATTCTTTTTCTGCCATGCTTTGAGATAGCTTTCATGATAACCTCCAAATCATATCCGTGAGGAACTCCTCGTTCATTGTTAAAAGAAATAAAAGGCTCAATCTTTTCGTACCACCTTGGGATTATTGGATCGAAAAGCTCGCAGGTTAGTTTTCGGTTGATGATGCGATAGCGATAGGAGACGGCTATCTCTGTCATGATATTGTAAACCAGGTTAACCTGATAGTAAAGTGTTTCATTTTCTTCGAGCTCTTTCCTTTTCTCTTCTTCTGGTAACCTCGACCATTTTTCAACTTTGCTCCGGGTCTCAAGAATTAACGGGCTATTGAATCGTTCGATGTAGGCGATGGTACGAACGATCTTGAAATGACGAATCGTATACCAAAGTGACAATACCACAGCCGAGACACCGAGTAACCATTTTAGCAGTTCGAACCAATCTATCTCCTCCATTGCTATTTCAACGTTAAATCCTGTAAAAGCGACGCAATCGCATTTAAAGCAAATGCGTACTTAAAGGGCTCTACCTTATTGTAACATCTAATACGCTCCTTGTCCAGCTCGCATAGCTGGTCTTTAAGGTCTTTGTATATTTTGGTAGGATCAAGCATCGACTTGCTATCAGACTTTAAGTTAATCAAGTGGTGGTTGTTGGCAGCAGATCGCAGAACCAGAATCCTACTTTTGCCTTTGTAGTCTGCACATTGTCTTGCTTTGGAGTATTATATTCCCGATAGGTCTTTTCGCCAATATCAAACGCTACCGGATGGTCGAAGATGGGACCGTCATAGCAGAAGGTATGAAACTCTCCATTTTCACCGCAGGGGTCAACGTCATTTGGAAGTTCTTCAATAAATGACTGATCGATTGTTTTGCCAACGAATGTTTCATCAAAGAATTCTGCCTTTGCGGCAATGACAACTGCCTTGAAACCCAAGGATAGAAATTCCTGTATGAGAGTAGCAGTGTCCTTTTTCCAAATGGGAAATAGGGTGTTCATTCCCATTTTACGGTACTGATCGACCCGAAACGCTTTCAGGTCTTCAAGAAAGATGTCTCCAAACCCCGCGTGCGTGAATCCCTCAGCTTTTAGTTTGAGAATGGCGTTCTCGGTGATCTTCTCGTATTCCTCCATAGTTGGTTGTTCGGGTAGTTCCATTGTGGAGGAGGGAATACCAACCGCCTGCGTTTGCAACTGCATTAACTCGCGCCTAAGACCGTGCATAGAGACACGATCGTAATGTGAATTCACTGCGGTCAATAAATGATCAACGTGGAAATCTTCATTCTGGAGTAGATGGTAGAGAGCCAGCGCAGCATCTTTCCCAGTACTCCAGTTGAAAATGGTCTTGTGCTGTTGCATCGTTTGCCAATACCAAAGCAAGCGTAAATACGACTTGCTTAAGGTCTAAATACTCTTACTTGTCGATGCCCTCAAGATCCATGATGAAGGCGTATTCCAGAGCAGTCGTCTTATAGCGTTTAAAACGACCTGAAGCTCCTCCGTGACCTGCATCCATGTTCGTATCCATTATTAAGAGATTGTTGTCGGTCTTCTTGTCTCTAAGCTTAGCTACCCACTTTGCTGGCTCCCAGTACTGCACTTGAGAATCGAATAGCCCGGTTGTTACCAACAGATTGGGATACTCTTTTTCCTTCACATTGTCGTAAGGAGAGTAGGACATCATGTATTCGTATGACTCGAGTGTTTTGGGATTACCCCACTCGTCAAACTCATTCGTTGTCAAAGGAATCGTTTCGTCCCACATCGTAGAGATCACATCTACGAATGGAACTGCAGCGATAATTCCATTGTACAATTCGGCATTCATGTTCACGATCGCTCCCATTAGTAAACCACCGGCACTTCCGCCTAAGGCATACAGGTGCTCAGCAGAGGTGTATTTTTCTTCAATCAGAAATTTAGAACAATCAACAAAGTCATTGAATGTGTTCTTCTTCTTGAACATCTTGCCATCCTCGTACCATTTACGCCCCATCATGGAGCCACCTCGGATGTGGGCAATAGCAAAGGCGAACCCTCGATCCAGAAGACTCAATCTTGTTGAACTGAACCCTGCATCGACTGTACTGCCATAAGAGCCGTATGCATATTGAAGAACAGGCATTGTCCCGTCTTTCTTAAACCCTTTCTTGTACACAATGGAAATTGGAACTTTCACGCCATCTCTAACCGTAGCCCAGATTCTTTCTGACTGGTAATCTTCAGGATTATGACCACCCACTACTTCCTGTTGTTTTAGAAGCGCCTTCTCCTTGGTCTCCATATTGTAGTCAAACGTAGAATTTGGTGTGGTGAGGGATGTATATCCAAAACGCAGTGTCTTTGTGTTGAACTCTGCGTTGGTTGAAATGTAAGCGGCATAAGCAGGCTCGCCGAAATCAAGGTAGTGCTCATCTCCTGACGTTTGATTAATAACCCGCAAGTTTGTCAAACCTTCTTTTCGTTCATCTACCACCATGTAATCATCAAACAGCTCTAGCCCTTCGATCAAGACATTCTCTCTGGGTGGAATTACTTCTTTCCAATTTTCTTTTGATGTGGACTGCTCAGAAGTTTCCATAAGTCTGAAGTTCTGGGCTTCCCAGTTGGTAACGATGTAAAACTTGTTCTTGAAATGATCGATGCTGTACTCGTGCTTGTCATCTCTTGGTGAGAATTCCTGAAACTCCCCGGTAGGATTGTTTGCATTGAGAATATGGAATTGATTTACCAATGTGCTGGAATTCCAAATGATAATAAAATCCTGGGATTTTGATTTGTATACTCCGATATAATAGGAAGGGTCTTTTTCGTGGTAGACCATCACATCATTTGATGTTGCCGTTCCCAGCTTGTGTCGAAAGACTTTCTCGGATAGGAGAGAAACCTTATTTTTTGTGGTGTAAAAGACAGTCTGGTTGTCATTTGCCCAAGCGGCCCCACCTGTTGTGTTTTCGATTTCATCATCGTAGAACTCGCCAGTCTCCAAATTTTTGAATTTGACAGTATAGATTCTTCTGCTTAACGTGTCTTCTCCAAACGAAAGAATTTTGTTATCCGGACTCACGCTTAGACCACCTACGGCATAGTAGTCGTAACCCTCGGCTAGTTTATTCACATTCAAAAGCACAATTTCCTTGCTGCTCAAATTCTCTTTTTTTCTACAATAAATGGGGTATTCACCTTCCGTTTCATATCTGGTGTAGTACCAATAGCCATTGGAAAAATACGGAACAGACTCGTCATCTTTTTTGATTCTACCTACGATTTCGTCATAAAGATTTTGTTGCAGGTCTTCAGTGTGAGACATTTTATTTTTGGTGTACTCGTTCTCCTCATTGAGATAGTTAAGTACTTTCTGCGTGTGATTATCCGGCTTTTCAGCACTTTTTTGTTCATCAGTTAATCTCATCCAGAAATAGGGATCAACTCTTGTTTGACCGTGCTCATTTAACAACGTATCTGCTTTTTCAGCGACAGGTGCGTCTTGTCTCATAGGAATTTCTTCTTTATTTGATTGGTTTGTACAGGCTGCAAGTAGTGAAATTCCCGCAAGTATCCACAAAGTTTTTGATCTAATCATGATAATCATCTATTGAGTCGCCAAGTTCCCAATTCAAAGGATATTTTCCTAATGCTATTTGTATTACTGGCTTATGGACAATTCCACCGCAGGACGCTCCATGCAACCGGCACTGATTTTAGTGCATCTATAGCCTGAGCCGAATAGATGTAATGCTAACAGTTAACTAAAATTTGAACACATGTACAGACAAAAGCTAACGGTATTGCTCCTTCTCCTTTCAGGGGCAGTACTGGCTCAATCACTTACGAAGGGGATCGAACTTTATCAAGATGGAAAGCCCGATGCTGCGAGAGCTTTCTTTGCGAATAATTCTAATAATGCAGAGGCAATCTATTATCTGGGAAGAATTTCGTTCGATGAGGAGGATTATAGAAAAGCGGCTGATTACTTTGAAGAAGCTATCGAGTTGAACGATCGAAAATCAGACTATCATACTTGGTATGGAAATGCGGTGGGCAGTTACGCGGGAGAGGTTAATTTCTTTCGACAGGGAATTTTGGCACCTAAGATCAAAGCGGCATATGAAAAAGCAGTCTCACTGAATCCGAAAAATGTCGATGCGCAGTGGGGTTTGATAGAGTATTACACGCAGGCACCCGGAGTGTTGGGAGGCAGCTGGGAAAAAGCGGAAGCTACTGCGAATGTGATTAAGGGACTGGATGTATTGGAAGGACATAGTGCGTTCGCCACTGTGTATGAGCGACAGGAAGAATTTGAGAAGGCAGAGAAAGAATACATCGCAGCTGCCGAGGTAGACGAAGGAAGACTGTTGAATTTAGGATTCTACTATCAGGGTAGAGAGCAGTACGAAAAAGCGTTTTCAACATTCGAGTCCGTCTATGCAAAAGATACAAATGATTTAAGAGCGTTGTACCAACTAGGGAAGACTAGTGCACTTTCTGGAAAGCAGACCAGCAAAGGAATTAAAAGCCTGAGAACGTATTTATCGCGGGAGTGGCAAAAGGGGACTCCTTCCCATGCAGGTGCGCTTATGAGACTTGGAATGATTTACGAAAAAATGGGAAAAAATTCAGATGCCATCAAACATTACGAATCGTCACTCAGCAAAGATCCTGAGATGAGACAAGCAAAGGATGGATTAAGTCGGTTACAATAAAAAAGAGCTAGCACTTCAAAAGACTGATACACTGTTCGTAAAACCTTCCTGAAGCGTTAGCCCCTTTCAATTATTTCTTCCTAGCTAAACATCGAGCTGACAACTACCTCTTTTGATCCAGGCGTGTACTTGTAAAAACCTTCACCCGTCTTTGCACCAAGGTATCCAGCAGTCACCATGTTCACGAGTAGGGGACAAGGAGCGTATTTAGGGTTACCAAAACCATCATACAAAACATTCATGATGGAAAGACATACATCGAGACCAATGAAGTCAGCTAGCTGAAGTGGCCCCATTGGGTGTGCCATTCCAAGTTTCATTACTGTATCGATTTCTTCAACACCAGCCACACCTTCATGAAGCGTGATGATTGCTTCGTTGATCATCGGCATCAGGATGCGATTAGCCACAAAGCCCGGATAATCATTTACCTCAACAGGAACCTTTTTTAGGTTCTTGCTCATCTCCATTATGGTTTTCGTGGTTTCATCAGAAGTTGCGTATCCTCTGATTACCTCGATCAACTTCATGATAGGTACGGGGTTCATAAAATGCATCCCAATGACCTTATCTGGGCGACTTGTGGCAGCCGCAATCTTAGTTATTGATATGGAAGAGGTGTTTGTTGAGAGAATAGCTCCCTTTGGGGAGTTAGCATCCATCACTTCAAAAATCTTTTTCTTTATATCAAAGTTTTCAGTAGCAGCCTCTACCACCAAATCAGCGGATACAACTCCTTCCTCCGTGGAGGTGAATGTCGATATGTTTCCAAGTGCTGTTGCCTTATCATCTTCAGATATAAGTTCCTTTTGAACTTGTCGATCCAGGTTCTTACTGATGGTTGCTATTGCTTTATCAAGTGCTTCCTGTGAGATATCAATGAGGGAAACACTATATCCATTTTGAGCAAATACATGAGCAATACCATTTCCCATGGTACCACTTCCTATAACGGAGATATTTTTCATTTGAATACTAAGCGTTTTTGTTGATACAGTTCAAATCTTCGAACGCCACTTTCAAGCGATCAACAAATGCTTTCTCAGCCTCTCTGATCCAAACTCTTGGATCATAGTATTTCTTATTGGGTTTGTCGTCACCTTCAGGATTACCAATCTGCGTTTGCAAGTATCCTTCTTTGGCCTTGTAATAATCCTTAATACCATCCCAATAGGCCCACTGCATATCAGTATCGATATTCATCTTGATTGCTCCATAGGAAATGGCCTCTCTTATTTCTTCTCGAGAAGATCCTGAGCCACCATGAAAGACGAAGTTTACGGGATTGTTCGCTGTGCTGTGCTTTTCTTGAATGTGGTCTTGAGAGTTTTTAAGAATAATTGGTGTAAGCTTCACATTCCCTGGTTTATAGACACCATGCACATTCCCAAAGGCTGCAGCAATAGTGAAATTATCACTTACTTCTTTCAATTTTTCGTACGCGTATGCTACTTCTTCTGGTTGAGTGTAGAGCATGGAATTGTCGATATCTGAGTTGTCAACTCCGTCTTCTTCACCACCGGTCACACCCAATTCGATTTCAAGGGTGATGCCCATTTTTGTCATGCGCTTGAAATATTCAACACAAGTAGTAATATTTTCTTCGATCGGCTCTTCAGATAAATCCAACATATGGGAAGAGTACAACGACCTGCCTGTCTGATCAAAATGTTTTTCGTTAGCATCTAACAGGCCATCAATCCATGGCAGTAGTTTTCTTGCCGCGTGGTCTGTATGTAAGATAACAGGCACTCCGTACGCTTCGGCCATATGGTGCACATGATGAGCTCCGGAAACACCGCCGATAACGGATGCATGCTGATTATCATTTGAGAGGCCTTTCCCTGCAAAAAATGCAGCTCCCCCATTGGAATACTGGATCATTACGGGTGAGTTCAATGCTTTTGCGGTTTCCAAAACGGCATTGACCGTACTGGAACTTGTCACGTTAACAGCTGGAAGCGCAAATTCGTTTTCGTTTGCGTAATTGAGAAGATCGGTAACTTCTTGTCCTGAAAGTACGCCAGGTTTAAATTTCATAAGATCCTATTATCGTTATTTACGGAAAAATTATACCGCAAATATAGCTTCAAGAAGCACGAAAGAAAATGTGTATTTAGTCTTGCAAAGAAGCCTGTAGAAGAGAGGGCTGATCTATCGTAGGGTCCGAATCAATCAGCAGCGGCTCCTTTTCCTCACCCATGGCTATAAAGGCCAATAGGATGATTAGGTAGAGAAACTTGATTAGGATTTTCCATTTCATGAGTAGTAAGACACTCTAAGTGGTAGAAAGGTTTAAATCCAAATCTTGATTTTTTCAAAAAAAGAAAAGGCGCAGAATTGGGTTCGTACTTTGAGTTTTTAACCTGCGCCTTTTTTCTTACTTGTCGTCCTCGTTTTTTACTATGAAGTAATAGACCAGGAAGCCCAATGCCACACATACAGCCTCTATTCCATATGGCATCGCATCATCTCCATCCAATCGCATGAAATCAATGATAATAAGTCCTATTCCAGCAAAGAGCACAATCAAACCCCATTTCAAGGAGTTTTGTTTTGAAGTCATCGACTTGAACATGTTGGCAGTTTCTTCTGTGACCATATCTTTTTCTATTAATCGTTTCTTTAATGCATAATTAGTAAGTGTTGATACGAACAGAATTGTCGAGCCAAACACTGAGATTATTGCTATTATTGGTATTAAATCGTCCATGATATATTGTTTAATTTATTGAACATCATTTGCACGTTTGACAGCGCTGCTCCTCCGAAAGGTTGCAGGTATTGAGAAATAATAAAATTATCTTAGTAAGGATGCAACATTTTGAGTGGCTAAACTGACGTATAGGTTGAATGGATGAAAAGCAACTGGTAGCTTCCGTACTTTCTGGCGATGATGGGGCCTTACGTATTTTCATAGGGAAGTACGAAAGGTTGGTTGCGCATATGGTCGCAAGGGCCGTGGTCAACGATTTGGATAGGGAGGAATTATGCCAGGATGTTTTCATTAAGATTTATGAAAAACTGGATACTTTCCATTTCAATTCTAAGTTATCTACATGGATTGCCACAATTGCCTTTAGAATGGCAGTGAATTTTGCCAAAAAGAAGAAGCTGGATCAGGTGGATTTTGATTCTGTTGAGTTTCAAATTCCTGATAATGTACGATCCTATGAAGACGAAGACTTGAGCAGGTTTGTAGTGAAGTTGGTGGAACAATTGCCAACCAACTATAAGATGGTACTAACTTTGTTTTATCTAGATGGTTTTAACTATCCTGAAATCGTAGAGATAACGGGTATGCCAGAAGGTACAGTTAAGAATTATTTACACAGAGCTAGGGGTAAACTGAAAGTAATTATTGAAGAACACGCTCGAAAAGAAATAGAACTGGTATGAAAAATTTTGAAACAATTATCGAAGAAGGTCTAAAGATGGAGCCGCAGTTCAAACTGGGACTAGATTTTAAGGATAGAGTCACAAAACTCATTCGTAAACGAGAACGTGTGTCACAGCGAAAATTTTACATGCTAATTGCATTCGGAATTGTTGCAATGTTTGGAGCGGGTTTTGGTGTTGTGCTTTATTTCGCAGACCTTGCGGCATTTGCTGACCTAGGCAAAATCGTACCACTTGCAGTGTTGATAGGAGGCTTGGTTGCCGGTATTCAATTTTTGGATAAGAAGCTCGTGAAGGATAAAATGTTTAAACAACTCGCTTGACAATTTCCCACTCAAGCATGTAGCTGGCTGTACTTCCCTCTTTCGCTATTTTCATGGTCGTGAAGTAGGTTGATGCTCTGTCTTCTTCTTCCACATGCATGGTGAAAGTTCCCAGAAGATCGTTCTTACTCAGAAAATCAAAATCCCAAAGTTCTACAACCATATCATGATCTGCTTTGTGAACAAATTCCTTCCCAACTTCTTTCTTTTCTCCTGAATTAATCGATTTGTATGGTCCACCTGGCCATAGCTTTTTCCCCTCGTATTTCAGGAAAACCTCGTCCTTATCGATTTCATCGTTTAGCGTACAGTGTAGGGCTAATACTTTAATATGCATGGTGTTAGGTGATTAATTGACCCTAGAAAGATAGCGAATCCCTACAAAAAGGGTTCGTCAACCGGTTCCCAGAGCTCAATCTTTCTTCCCTCTGGATCCATTATCCACCCGAACTTACCATAATCATACTCTTCCACTTTGTCGATGACCTCAACGCCTTCTTTTTTTAATTGTTCCAGAAGTTCTACAAGGTTTTCAACCCTATAGTTAAACATGTAGTCTTTCTCGCTTGGTCCGAAGTAGTCCGTGTCTTTCTGAAAAGGACTCCAGATAGTAGTGCCGACTTTTTCTTTGTTCTCGAGATCTCGCCATTTGAAAAGACCACTCCATTCGTTCATCTCAATGCCAAGATGTTTGTTGTACCAATCCTGCATCTTTTTGGGGTCCTCAGATTTGAAGAACATCCCGCCGATTCCTGTTACTCGTTTCATAGATTTTTTTAGCCAAATGAATGGCAAGCTGAGCTAGGAATCAAGGCCCATTTGCAAAATCATCCGAAAGGGTGAGTCACTTAGATCTGCATCTTTCCAGTTCCCATTTCAGTTGTTCTGCTGTAGCTCGGGCTTCCTCGGCCTCAGCAGCTCTTGCGATTGCAAGTTGGGACTGTGCTAGGGCTTCCATTGCATTTTTTTGTGCAGCTGCCTTTTGTTCTTGAGCTACAACTAGGTTCTTTTCCGCCTCACTTGCTTTTATTGATCCATAAAAGCCAAATAAAATTGTAGCGAATAGGAGCAATACGATTATGATGTTCTTTTTCATAGATTATTTGGTTTGGCATTTCATCAATTCTGCCCTAGCCTCTACTGCCAAAGCAGCATTATGAGCAGCAAGTTCACTCTGTTTTTGTGCTTCTTCTGCATTTTTTTGCGCCAACATTTCTTGCTCTTTTGCTACAACTAGGTTCTTTTCGGCCTCACTTGCTTTTACTGATCCATAAAAGCCAAATAAAACTGTAGCGAATAGGAGCAGTACAATAATGATGTTCTTTTTCATAGCTTATTTGGCTTTACATTGAGCAAGTTCCTTTTGGAGGTCAGCAACCAACTCGGCCTGAGACTGAAAGTGCCTGGCAGCATTTGCCGCCTGTTCTTCTGCAGTGGCTTGTGCTTCTTCAGCAACTACTAAATGTTGTTCAGCCTCTTTTGCTTTGATAAATCCGTAGACCATAAAGGTGATGGAGGCAAGTCCCATCAAAGAGAAGGCGATTATCTGTAGTGTTTTGCTCATTTTTCTTCTAATAATTAATCGATCTAACAAATAGCTAAAGGCAACTGTGGGTAGCACCAAAGGAACGAATTCTGGCTTTTCTACGAATGCAATTCCCAATGCAACCAGGGTAAATATTTTCAGGTAGTCCACAATCAACTTGTCTTCTCGCAAAGAGAATCTGAAAATATAGACTACGGTCAGCAGGGTGAATAAGCTATTGGCATAGCGGCTACTCAGATTGAATGCGAGGGTAAGGTGGAATACAATTATCCAAAGAATAAAAAGAATTGAAATGGAGGTCAGGTGTTTCTTGTATGGGTTGTCCAAATGAAAGAAATAGAGCGCGCAAATCGAAAAGGTCAAAGGAAGACCCCAAGCAAAATTGACCTCAGACGCCCTAAGCACAAAAATCACAACAATTAACAACAGGTATGGAACTACATACCTTAAAAACTCCTTCATACTTAGTAGTTAAAAGTAGTGGTTTGATCTTTGCTTTACAACCACTGATAAAAAATCGACTACTTTTAAAATCTATCTTGTCAATCTTGCGTTGAAAAGACAAATAATATCTAGACTATGTACAAACTACTGTTGATAGCGGCGTTCGCCATTCTTACATCCTTCGGTGTCTCTACCGGAATATCCCATCCTGAAACTCCAAATGCAGGAGATACACTAAAAGTGCTGGAACCCAAAACTGAGCATGCTAGTGAAGCCTACGTCATTACGAATTTGTTGAAACGTTATCACTATAGGAAATTGCCGCTGTCTGATTCTATCTCAAGTGTCATTTTTGACAACTACTTTGGGTCGATTGATCCAAACAAAGCATACT
Source organism: Cyclobacteriaceae bacterium (assembly GCA_039961455.1). Taxonomy (GTDB): domain Bacteria; phylum Bacteroidota; class Bacteroidia; order Cytophagales; family Cyclobacteriaceae; genus Ekhidna. Next base: position 26,145 of record JBDVJN010000048.1, read on the forward strand.
TTTTCAAGGCAGATATTCAGCAATTTGAGAGTTTAAGATATAAGCTTGATACCCAAATACCTGAAGGTGATTTAGATTTCGCCTATCACGCATTTGAGTTGTACAGAGAGCGGGCACTGAATAGAATAGACTATGTCTTCAAACTGTTAGAAACGGAGTTTGATTTTTCAAAGGATGAATCTTATGCTTTTGACAGAGACGATGTGGAATGGCCTCAAACTGAGTCAGAGAGAGATGAAGTTTGGAGAAAGATCATCAAAAGCCAAGCGCTTACTTACAAGTTGTCTGGGAATGACTGGGAGAAAACGGTAACTGGCTTAAGAAGAAGATACGAGCGAATTCAAAAGGCGATTTATCAATATAACAGCGAGGATGTTTTCCAAAGCTATATGAATGCGTACACCAATGCCTACGATCCGCATACAGATTATTTCTCTCCACCCGATGCTGAAAATTTCCAAATCGATATGAGCTTGTCACTTGAGGGAATAGGCGCAAGGTTGATGCAAAACCTCGATTACACTCAAGTTGCCGATATAATACCCGGCGGACCGGCATACAAAAGCAAAGAAATTTTAAAGGATGATAGAATCATTGGAGTGGCTCAGGGAGATGATGGGGAATTTCTGGACGTAATAGGCTGGAGATTGGATGATGTGGTTGCAAAGATTCGTGGTCCAAAGGGAAGTGTAGTGAGGCTGCAAATACTGAAAGCAAGTGAAGGGCAGAACGCACTACCTGACACTTTGAGACTTGTTAGGGACAAAATAAAATTGGAATCTCAAGCTGCAAAGTCGGAGTTGATACCTATCTCTGAAGGAAACGAAACCTACAAATTAGGTGTGATTACTGTGCCAAGTTTCTATCTGAATTTTGATGAGTTAAATGCGGGTGTCAAAAACTATCGGAGTACAACACGAGACGTTAAAAAACTAATAGAAGATTTGAATAAACAAGGAATGGATGGGCTCCTAATAGATCTTCGATTTAACGGAGGTGGTTCTCTACAAGAAGCGATTGACATGACAGGGTTGTTTATTCCGGACGGACCGGTGGTTCAAGTTAGGAATACAGATCAATCTGTGGATAAGATGGATGATACAGATGGAGGAGAGGTTTTCTATGATGGACCATTAGCTGTAATGGTGAACCGAGGCAGTGCCTCAGCTTCAGAGATATTCTCTGGTGCAATCCAGGATTACAAGAGAGGTGTAATTATCGGAGAGAGCACATTTGGGAAAGGAACCGTTCAGAATATTATTGACCTGGATCGATACATACGCAATCCAGAAATGAAGCTCGGACAGCTAAAAATGACGTTGGCAAAGTTCTATCGAGTTACTGGTAGTAGTAATCAGCGAATTGGAATTGCGCCTGATGTGCAATTCCCTTCTATTTACGATGCGGATGAATATGGAGAGGCAAGCAGACCAAACTCACTTCCTTGGGATGAAATTGCAGATGCAGGTTTTAAGCCCACAAATAACATTGATGAAGAACTACTGGATAATTTGAATGCTCTGTATCGTGATCATCTAAATACCGATGATGACCTTCAGAAGTTGATGAGGGATATTGAGAAAGCGAAAGAACGAAGAAATGAGTCAACAATTTCGTTAAACTACGAAGAGCGAAAAGCACCAACTGGTGGTGAAACACAAGGAGGCTTGTCAGCTTCTGTAGGTCAGGATGATGTTGAGGAAGATGATAGCTTAGATAAGAAATTCAAAGAAGATCCATACTTAAAAGAGGGACTAAGATTACTTGCTGAACTTGCAAGAAAGAAGATTGGTTAAGCAACCTTAGACTTCTTTTCCTGTCTTATTAGTAAATAGAATTCACATGAAGAACTTACTAACAATAGCTGCAGTCCTAATCTGCACTATGTCATTTGGACAAACAATTATTGCCTCAGCAAAACTAGAAGCCAAGAATATCAAAGAAGTGCGTGTAGAAGGTTCCTTCTGCGACGTTTATGTAGGAAAGGGAGATCGAAATTACCTTGATGCCATCATTCGAGGAAAAGGAGATGAAGGCGACTACGAATTTGATACTGACATTTCGGGATCGACTTTGATCGTCAAAGTTATCAAGAGAGATCGATCCAATTGGAGGAACTGGAACATGACGGATGCCAAGATTGAACTAACCTTGAAAGATGGAGTTCGACTGGATATCGAAAATTCTTCCGGCGATGTGTACGTCACTGGGTTAGAAACGGAGGATTCTGAAATAGAAGCTACCAGTGGAGACATTACATTGAAAAGGATAACTGCAAACCTTGAAGTAGGGACATCATCAGGGGACATTTCAATTAATCAACTGGTTGGAGAGTTAGAAATTGAATCAACAAGTGGTGATCAGGAGATTTACAATACGACCGGAGATATAGATAGTCGCGCCAGCTCAGGAGACCTAACTATATCTGACTTTGAAGGCGATGTGGTTTTAGAAGCTACCTCAGGTGATATTGATATTAGGGGAGGAGAAGGTACGGTGTCCGTGCGAACATCCTCCGGAAATATTGATGGAAATGACATTAAACTTACCGGAGATGCCTACTTTAAGGCTACCTCAGGCAACATCGAAATTGAATTTGAGAACGATCTGAGCGAATTAAGTTTTGACCTTACAGCTACCTCTGGCGATCTTGATGTGGGCAGTCGGTCCGCTGAAAAGAAGCTCTATATCGATCGAGGAGGATTTAAAGTGGTGGGTGTCACCTCCAGCGGAGATCAAGAGTACGATTGATTTAATTTTTCTTCCGAATTGAGTATAAAAGCCGATTATAAATGATCGACCTCGATTTATCCTGTTGTGGGAATTGCGGACTCCGGAAATAAAAGAGATTACTTCTTCCATTTTGTAGGCATGCAGATCTTTTGTGGAAAAAGTGAATGGAAATCTATCTAGATCAGGACCGAGTTTCTTTGCTGGAAGAAAGTACAGATTTTTACCATTTGTTAAATATGGGAAGTACTTTTGAAGTAGGTTCTTTCATGTTTGAAGCTTGAATTAACAATGTTGAAACCAGGCGGGATTCCATAGAGGAGGAACATTTAATTTTTAATTCCATGTCCGAAGAAGAAAAAGAGCAAAAAACCAACTACCTTGATTTTACTGAGGTTCTTACCTATTTCTTCAGAAAGAAGGACCCAAATCGCCCGAAGAGTTTTAACCTCAAAGCGATGCATACAATAAACAAGATCTCTATTCTTATGTTTTTGATGGCTGTGCTGGTTATGATCGTAAGAGCAGTGGTGAGATCATAATAATTTTCCAACCACTTCAAACCTCATGAAAAAAATACTTTTTGTTCTACTTGTTGTACTCAGCCTTTCTTCGGTTGCGCAAAATATTGTCACAGATCGACCGACTCAGTCGGCATCAGCATTTGTGGTGCCGCAGAGGAGTGTTCTTTTAGAAACGGGATTCGCAGGTGAGAAAGCCACTGCGGGCATTCGAAATACTACATATTTAAATGCATTATTACGCTTTGGTTTGATAACAGGAGTGGAGCTTAGACTAATGCAAAACTTTGTTGGGAGCAAGGTTCTTGGAGATCGAAGAACCGGCCTAAGTCCACTAACATTAGGAACAAAGGTTCACCTTATGAATGAGGATGGTTGGAAACCGCAGATGAGTGTAATTGGTCAAGTCACTTTGAAAACAGGTGGGACTAATTTTAAACCAGCTTCATCTATAGGCGAAATACGTTTGAATTTTCAAAATACGCTATCTGAAAAGGTCAGTCTGGGCTATAATCTAGGATATGTCGATGCTGGATTTAATGACATATTGTATTCTGTGGTGCTTGGAGTGGGGTTAGCTGACGGCTGGTCTTTCTTTGTTGAACCTTATGGGTTCTTTGGGGATGATACCGATCAGCGAATCAATGCTGGCCTAATTTATCTGGCAAAACCAAATTTGCAATTTGATATTTCTTTTGGATCTGGCATATCTAAAATATCACCCGATTCCTTCCTCGGTTTTGGCGCTTCGTTTGGCTTGAATTAGAAATAGGAAGAGATTCCGAATTGGATGCCTCCGATTTTTGCTGGAGGATTTCCGAGAATATCTTGCTGACGCATTACTCTATAGTTTAACCGAATTACTGTTTGCGATGTTGGTCGAAAGCTTAGGGCTGGAACAATTGCCCATAAATTATCGGCGATATTTCCTCCAGTTTCATTAAATGTTCCCACGTTCCAGTCGACATATTCCAGTCGACAAGACAGATTAAGAACCGCATTCTCAAAATTTAAAATGTTCCCTTCTCTGATTGGTTGGACAATGTCCACAAAACCTCCCTTTTGTCTATCTCCAAATTGTTGACTGAAGGATTCAGGAACGTCGACAGAGACCCAGACCCATTCGCCAACGATATACGTATCAGTCCCTGATATGGTGGTGTTGAAGTCTAACGCGATAACGTCCAAACGCCGCTTTGCGTCCAGCACTATTCCATCATCCTGATGTTTGTTGTAGATGCCACCCATGTAGGAGAAACCAATTTCACCAACCTTGGAATTCCTTAATCCAATTTTCCCCGTAAAAAGAGGTTCTCCATTTGTGCTCTCCTCGAAACGTTCCTTATTGACCTTTGATGCGGGAAGGAAGGTTCGATTTTCCGTATTATCTATAATGCTATTGTCAAAACCATTGGTCAGGTAAACCTCGTATCCATACGCCCAGTCCTTGTTAAATTGTTTTCCATATAAACCAAACCCAACATTGCTCCAGGTCGCTGGTAGCATTTGTGTCATTGCGATCGGACGATCAACGAACTCCCATTTAGGACCGTCATGATTCTGGTTAAATGCGCCAATAGGATTCATAATCACACCACCACGAAGATTGAACATTGGGTGAAAGTTGAAGTCGACTGCGGCAAATTCAATGGCTATTTCTTTTCCTCCCTCTTCCAGCTCAATCTCTGAGAGAAACTTGATTTTGCGATGGATAGTGGATGCTACAAAAAGGGTCATTCTCGGAATTCTAAAGGAACTCCCCTCGGTAACACCATCTTCACCTAAGTATTGGTAATCAGCCTCAATATACCCGCCCACGGAAACTGGAAGCTTACCAATTTGCAGAAAAGGTCGATTGTAAACAGCGTCCATGTTTAGCCCTTTTGCTAACGTGGTATCAACCGCGGTTCGTTTCAGCAATGTGCTGTCCACTTGAGCCGACAGGGCAAAAGTTAGGGTAAAAAGTAAGGTCGTATGAATACCTCTCATGACAAGTCAATTTTTAGTAGGTCATCAATTATTGACACAGGAAAGGATCGGAGATTCTCATCAGCTGGCCCGTTTTGCACATCTCCATTTTTGGTAAATTCACTTCCGTGTGCAGGACATTGAAGGCGATCCCCGAACACTTGTAGTTCTGTCCCCTGATGTGTGCATCGCATGTACAAGGCGTTGTAACTCTTGTCATCGTTTCTGAAGATGCTGATGGGGTATTCTAGTTTTTCGTTTTGAACTACGATGTATTTTCTGAGCGCCATTTTATCTTCATCGGCACGTTGGAATTCGGTTAAAGACACTTCGAGAAATGAACCTCGAATTGGTGCAGATACGTATCGCACACCAGCACAGCTTTCCAGAATATAGGCTCCAGTTATCAAACCCACACAACCCAAACTACAGGTCTTCATAAACTTGTTTCTGTTCATCTCTCTCATAGTGATTCCAAAAAATGTAGAAGGTCGGACTTATCTGAGTCCGAAAGCGCCCCGTATCGCAGTCGGCTATTTTCAGCTTCACCACCATGTAGCAAAATAGCTTCCTCAATACTCTTGGCTCTTCCATCATGCATTAAGAAAAATTTGCCACCCTGTGAGTCAGGTGATAGCCCCAGCCCCCACAATGCCGGAGTTCGCCATTCGAATGCTTCAGCTGCACCCTCCGTAACACCGTCATCCAAAGCTGGACCCATGTCGTGAAGGAGGAGGTCGGTGTACGGGTAAAAGGTGCGATTTGATAAAGCAGAAATGTCTGTAATAGGAGTGGTCCACTCAGGTGTGTGACAGGAACCGCAGCCCACCGCATTGAAAATATTGTTTCCATTTATGATTCCGGCATCTTCAGGATTTCGCTGGATTGGCGCTTTTAATGTTCTTAGGTAGAAGACAACTTCGTTGACTGTCTGGTCTGAAACTTCTGCATCCTTTGAAAGTCCTGAAAAAGTATCTATTGGCTCAAAAGAGGAGGTAATTCCCATGTCCTGATTGTAGGCGTTGACCGTTTGCTGAAGTAGATCTATTGCTGCAGCTTTCTTTCCAAATCGTCCAATGTATTGACCAGCCACCGGTTGATGGTGGGGTTCAGGAACAAAGTAGGATGGGGGTGAAATGTAGTTAGGTACTCCAGAAATTCCATCACCATCGAGATCGGATGGATCAGTGTTAGATAGAATTTGAAGATCTGTTAGTGCAGCCAGCAACCCCAGCCCAGTGACAGCTGGTGGATTAACTTTCATGGAAGGCACACCACTTGGAATTGTCTCTGGCTCAAAACCAGGAATTGCTCTGTTCTGCAGCTGTGGTCCGCCAATTGAGATGTCAGGTGCTGTGTTCGGTAGTGTTTGACCAAATCTGGTCAGCGCTGTGAAAGGATGTCCTTTGCCATCACCTGCGTGACAACTTCCACAAGACGTGGCAACGAATAGTGGCCCTAATCCAGTTTCCGATGTAAACACCTCATCGTTGAATGCTACATCTCCCGCCAGAAAAATAGCACTTTCAGCAGTCGATAGTCCTTCAGCAGGTCCATCCAGAAGTTCATTTTCCTCAGGTGCTGAAGGTATGATTTCCTCGCAGGAAAGAGACAAAAGAATAACTGCCGATAATAGAACCCTGCTCATTCGTTGGTTTAGGTTTAATATGATCGTTCAAATTTATTAATATAATTAATCAAAACAAATTTTTAGAGTAGCCTAAAAATAGGAAATTAATTAAGAATGAAGATGTGGTTTGATGAAGATTTCTCATTTTGCACCAAAATTCAAAATTTGTCAGAGCATAAAGCACAGTATTCGTCCAGGCTTGGAGCTATTCTCACGATGGTTGGCGTGGCAGTGGGACTGGGGAATGTCTGGCGATTCCCCTATATGATGGGCAGTTACGGAGGGAGTGCGTTTTTGCTCATTTACTTTGCGTTTACAATCCTCTTTGCTTTTCCTGCCTTGATCACTGAAATGTCTCTTGGAAAAGCGAATGGAGAAGGAACGATCTCTTCGTATGCCTCCATATTCAAAGGCTCTATTGGAAAAGGATTGGGTATTCTTTTGGTGTTGGTTGTAACCATCGCAGGCTCCTACTACGCCGTTGTAGTTGCCAATGTATGGTATTCAACTTTCTTTTCGATCGTTGAAGGTTTTTCACCAGAGACCACCAGTCAATACCAAGACACGCTAGGTAATGGAATTCTCCAATATCTGTGTACCGTTTTGCTGGTGATCGTGGCCTTGTTGGTAGTGTTTCTTGGATTGAAAAAGGGAATCGAACGGATATCGATGTTTATAATGCCGTTTTTCGTATTGGCCATTTTGTATATGATCATTCATGCCTGGATGATGCCTGGAGCTATCCAGAAGGCGCAAGAATTCTTATCTCCAGATTTTGCTTCGGTGGGTTCTACTGAAATATTTGCAGCCCTAGGTCAGGCATTCTTTTCTGTGGGGTTGGGAGGGACGTTTGTTGTTGTTTATTCTGGCTACATCTCCGAGAGCAGTCAAATTCCCAAAATTGCAATGCTTACGTGTTTGGGAGACCTTGGCTCTTCGGTTTTGGTCAGTTTGTTTCTCGTACCTGCGATTCTTGTTCTTGGTCTTGAGATGAATGCTGGGCCTTCCTTAATCTTCAACACGCTGCCCGAACTCTTTAGCACGTTACCAGGGGGAAGACTTATAGGTTCTCTGTTTTTGATTGCATTAAGCTTGGTTGCTTTTTTATCGTTGATTGCTGCCTTCCAAGTGCCATTGTCTAGTTTGAAGATCAAGTCATTTTCCAAGAAGAAACTGATCATTGCATTTGGTGTCCTTCAGATTGTTTTGACCTTGCCAAGTGCTCTCTATCCTGAGATTATCGGGACCTTAGATTTGGTGTTTGGCTCGGGAATGCAGGTATTTGGAAGTATGATGGCGATTGTTGGAGTTTGGTGGGGTGTGAAAAACAAGAAATTCATTGGGCTGCTTTTTACGAATCCGAACGGAAAATTTGCTAGATTTTCGAAATTCTGGCTCCGTTGGGCAATCCCCGGAACATTACTGACCGTTCTGATTGGCTACCTGTATGATAATTTTCTGTGACATTGCCTACCTTTAATAAATATCTAATTGGACATTATGACTGCAAATAAGGAAGAAGGAATTCACGCGGTTAATCAGGAATTTAAGAAGTACGAGGGAGTAAGGAAGGATCAGGAATATCACTTGGTTGAGAATCAAGAAACGGATGAGTTTGATGATGATTTTGTGATTCAAACCTGTGATATGCGCGAGTTTTTTGAAGGTGGAGATGAAGGAAAGAAGGCATTTAGCGATAAACTTGGAAAGGCTCTTGAAGAAATTGGGTTTGCAGTCCTGTCTGGCCACGGCGTAGATACAAGCCTATACAGCATGGCAGAGGAGGAGGTCGCTGATATTTTTGAAAGCACAACCCTGGATGAAAGAATGAAATTCGAAGCTGAGCGGCACGGCTCAGTCAATCAAGGGTATTTCCCTATAAAGGAAACCACTATCATCCACCCTGATTTAGTGGAAGGCTGGGTGTTTTGTAGAAGAGCCTTTGATCTCGATAATGATCCAAATTACAAGGCGACGAACTTTTGGCCAAAGGCAGAATATGAAGCGTCTTTCAGACAGGTAGTCTCTGCGCATGAGAAATTGATTCTTCCGATCATGCAAAGTGTGCTTGATTACCTTGGCTGCGATCCTCATCTATACGATGATAAGCTTGCTGCAACAAATTTTGGATTCAGACTCAACTATTATCCGGCTATCTCTAAGGTGGACGAGGAGTCTGGTGCTGGCAGAATGCTGGGCCACGAGGACGTAGATCTATTTACAATCCTTCCGGCTCAGAGTGTAGACGGTCTACAGGTTTTTAATAGAGCAAATGGAAAATGGATTCGTCTGAACCCTGATCCAGGAACTATTATTCTAAACACAGGTGATTATATGCAGCGAATCACGAATGACCAACTACCATCGACAACGCATAGAGTTAGCAAACCTAAGGAAGCCCAGTTGCATGGTAAACCACGAATCACTATCCCAATGGCAGTGTATGTGTGGGAGGATGAAATATTGGAGGTACTGCCTGGTTTGGAACCTGTCAAGTATGAGCCGATTTCAGCCATTAAATTTCACACGGGAATCACCAGCAAGTACTATGGTGACGAGTACGCTGTGGATGACTAGGTCTGCTGTAAAAGTTCAATAGTGGTTTTTGAATCTCCAGGGAGCGAAACCTGTAGCAATTCCAGATCGGAGGAACAGTTTTGCATCTGATATTTTAAATCTGGCGGTATTACGTAAGCATCTCCAACACTGATATGATTGGTTGATTGGTCGTTAACAACTAGTTTAAAGGACCCTTTCATTACAAACGTGAATAAAATGTCAGCCTTGTTGCTGATCGTTGCACCCTGATAGTCGGGATTTAAAACTCGTGCTACATGCACTCCAGCAACGCCATTGGTTGATTGATTGATGCCCGTATCACGATATTCGAACCCTGGAATTTTCCATTTGCTCCAGTCGGCTTTGCTGGCAATATGGTGGCAAAATTGCTGACCCTGAAAGGTTCTTTGTGGGTTGATCGGCTTATTTGGTAAGTCCATTTCATGATCAATTGTTGTCATGTGATCAGAGGGAACACCAATTTCAATTACCTCCAAATTGTCAGAAGCTTCCAACACTCGATGGCGTATTTCAGGTGGCTGTGTTACACAATCCCCGGCTTCCAAAATGAAGGGGGGACCTTGATCTTCGTATACCAGTTTTACCCACCCACGGTAGCAGAAGATCAATTGAAATCCAATGGTATGATAGTGCACCATGTCTGGAACTGGACCTCCATCGGGTATATTGATATGAGACGCGATGATGCTTCCACCAAGTCTGTCCGGAATCAAATCTCTATATAACATCCCCGCCCTTCCAATCACCCAAGGATCATTATTTTGTAATTTGCGTACTTCAAATTTGTGCTGTGTCTGTGGCGTATTAAGCTTGTAAGTCTTTGGCATAATCTTGATCTTCGTGCCATTTGGAGCCACTACCAACTCGGATCTACTTCCAGCAATACTTTCTGGATGGTCCGTTAGAATATGGAACGTTGCGGGACCACCGGTTACGTCTTTATCTAGTCGCAACGTAAGACTATGGCCAGACATAACCGCAACTGCGGGATCATCTGAAGGGAATATGTGATCTAGCCTGAATCCTAGCTTTGTGAAGAACTCCATATCTTTCGTTAGATCTGTAGACGGGAGTACTAGCTGAGCCATACTATCTATGTCACTTGTTTCTTTCATCCTTCGAACTTGAGATTCACAAGGTACTGAAATTCGATTTCTGAGGCATTCTGATATTAGGTCCTTACTTCTGAAATTTATTAGTGAAACAGAATATCGATATTTTGATTCTGCTGAATAGATTGGATCAACTCCCCCATTCTCCCTTTGAGGTGTTGGTACATTGATCCTCCTATGCTTATCCTTTTTACTCCTAACTCTTGCAACTTACCGAAGTGCGGAAGACCTTTCATGCTAAGAACGTTTAACGGCAAGTTAGTTTGCTTTGTAACTGCCTCTATATCTGCTACTTCGTTTATGAAGGGTAGAAAAATTCCACTCACGTAGTCCTCATAAAGCGCCACTCTCTTTAAGGATTCCTCAAGTGCATTCGGTACCTGTAACAAAAAAGGATCCGATCGTAGATTTATAAATAAGTTGATGTTTTCATCCTTCATTCGTTGGGTGATTGCCTTCAGTTTTTCAGCAAACAATTCGGCATCTTCTAGACTTCGCTTTCCATCAACCTCTTTCGAATCTTCCAGATTAATTCCTACCACGCCCAATTTGACAAGTCTCTTAATGTTTCCAACAATCTCGTCAGGTGTCGAACCGTACCCTGACTCCAGGTCTACAGACAGTGGTAGATTGGTATGTGTCAGTATTCCTCTTACTACCCTCTCATAATCGTCAAATGAAATGTTTTCCCCGTCTTCTTCACCAAGTGTATCGGCAATGGCAGAGCTTGAGGTTGCGATCGCTTTGAAGCCAAGTTTTTCAAATAATTGAGCTCCTGCGACATCCCATACATTTCCGATTAGCAGGGGTTGGTCTTGATGATGGAGTTCCTTGAAAGTGTTTAAGGTGTTATTCATACTCTATTTTTTTACTGGAAGAGCAAAGGAGCGCTTTTTCCAGAACTGATGCAACCGGAAAATGAACATGCATTTCTTATTTGTGTTATGGCTCCCAATGGCAGTACTTAAGGTCATGGAATCTCAGAACGCTGATAATCGAAAAAGGGTATAGCTGGAATATCATTTGACATCATTTCTTGACTATCCAGATTAGTTGCACTTTATTTAAGCGTACTAATCCAATACAATGACTTTACTGATCTTGGCGGCAGGTCTTGGAAGCCGATATGGTGGAACCAAGCAATTTGATGGTGTCGGTCCAGAGGGGGAATTCCTGCTCGAATACACCGTCTACGATGCGATAAGGGCTGGTTTCAAACGTGTTGTTCTGGTAACCAGAAATGAACTAGTTCAGGAGATCACAATCTATTTCAAAGAACGAATACCGCCTTCCCTCAATTTTGAATGCATTCCTCAATCCATTGAGGACGTCCCGGAAGGTTTCATAAAACTTGTTGATAGAGTAAAGCCATGGGGTACCGCTCATGCGATTTGGTGTTCCAGGCGTGTGATTCAGGGGAAGTTTGTGATGGTGAATGCTGATGACCTGTATGGAAGGAAGGCAATTGAAGCAGGCTTCAGGCTTGGGGGTAAGTATCCAAAGAAGGGCTGTTTTGGATTGGTGGGCTATGAACTAAAGGAGACTTTATCAAAGTTTGGGACTGTTTCCAGAGGAATCTGCCGGACAAGGGGCAATTGCTTAATGAAGGTTACAGAATACACGCAACTTGCAAAGGAGGTTGGGAAAATTGTTGATAAGAAATCAGGAGAGAGCTTTAATGGGAATGAGGTAGTTTCAATGAATCTTTGGGTCCTGGATGCTTCCATTTTTCCCGAAATCGAAAAGGACTTTCTATCATTTTTTGAAAAGATTTCAAGACAGCAAAGCGGTGAACTTTATTTGCCGCAGGTAATTCAGAGTTTGATTGATGCAAATGTGGTAACCGTTAACGTCGTTCCTGGTGATGGCGAATGGCATGGCATGACACACAAAGAGGATAAGGTACAACTTGCAAATGAGCTGTCGCTACTCACAAAAAAGGGGATTTACCCAACTCCATTATGGAATTAGATGTGATCGCTGTTCTTCGTGCATTTGGAATAGAAAATCCCGTTAGAGTAGAGGGAATTGTTTCGGGATTGATAAACGAGACATATAAGATTGAAACAGCGTCTGAGCATTTAATTCTTCAGCGCATTAATAAGGAAGTCTTTACGGAGGCAAGCCAGTTGATGGAAAATATTCAATCTGTGCAGAATACGCTCGTCAACGTTGACGACTACCAAGTGCCAGAATTGAGAAAAACCATTAACGGAGCACTGTTTCATGTGGACCTAGACGGCTATGCCTGGCGAATGATGGGATACATTAGTGATAGTGTCACCTACGATCAAACGAAGGATGTAGGAGTCGCGGTAGAGGCTGGTAAATTGATTGGAAAATTTCACCTGGCAACTTCCATTATTGAGCCTGACAGATTGCATGTGATACTACCAAATTTTCACAATCTTAGTTTTAGAGCAGATCTTTTTCTTGGAGCTCTGCAAAACGCGTCAGCAGAGAAACTTGCTAATGCATCTGAGAGCATCGTTTTTGTGGAAGAAACCTTACCCCACTTTGATGGATTGGTGGGGCTAAGTCTGCCGCTCAGAGTAACTCATAATGATACGAAATTAAGTAATCTGCTATTTGATAAAACATCAGGAAAAGGGCTCTGCCTGATTGATTTGGACACCTTAATGCCTGGCTACTTGTATCATGATTTCGGAGATGTAATAAGAACCCTGTGCAATAGCGTCACGGAAAATGGCAAAGACCTTGATGCTGTTTATTTTGATATGTCACTATTTGAACACTTCACGGAGGGGTACATGTCAAAGATGGGAGAGGTATTGACGGACAACGAATGGGTATCTCTAAGCACCTCAATCGAGTTCATGCCATTCATCATGGGATTGAGGTTTCTTACTGATTACCTGTATGGAAACGTGTACTACAAAACAGATTACAGCGATCAGAACCTGGATCGTTGCAAGAACCAATTTGCTTTGATTGAAAAAATGAAGCTGCAGAGGGAGAAAGTCGCTGAAGTCATTCGATCTTACAAGTAGAAAGGATCTCTAATTTTCAAATCACCTGGTTTTTGAATTTCACTATGTTAACTCACGCATAATCTCTAATTCCCGCTCCTTTTTCCAGGTACCACCGGTAAAATCTGGGAACTCAACAGATTGTCCGTTTGCGACGGAAACTTCTGATAGCGGAGTGATGGCACTCCATGTGATGCTGTCGTACACCGTTTGGTCCAAAGGTGCCCCTTCGTTCAGACAGGTTATTAATCTATAAATCATGACGAAGTCCATACCTCCATGGCCTTGCTTGTAGTTCTCACTAATGCTGCGAAGTTTAGTTATGAGTGGGTGTTGGTATTTTTCTTTGTATTCACCATACGCCGCATCATCAAGCCAATTGTGTCCCCAGTACTTCAACTCCTCAGGGTTATCAATGTACAATCGACTTGGGTAGCCGGCGTGAACGGCACCGGTTCCCACAACTTTGTTAATTCTAGAATACGGACTGCCAGTGTGTACATCAAATTGAAGCATCACTGTTTTTCCTTTGGCCGTTTTGATTAGCGTTGTATTCATATCTCCGCACTTAATATCTGTAAAGGGAGATTCAGCTTTTTTGGCAGCATCGCTAAGGCTCTTTTCCCGTGAACTCATAGAGGTTAGGGAAGTGTATGTGTCCCCTCTACCAATGTTCAGATAGTTGCTTATTGGTCCGATTCCATGGGTCGTGTAGAAGTTGCCATCCCGATTTCTATGATGTTGTATTCTCCACTGACCTTGATAGTAATCGTCGCTCAGCATATGTTTCCTAAGGTCATGAATGTAGGCACCCTCTGCGTGAGTTAGGTCTCCAAAAACCCCATCCTGAATCATGTTAAGGACAAAAAGTTCCTCGTCATTGTAGCAGCAATTTTCGATCATCATACAATGCTTCCGAGTCTTTTCTGCGGTTTTAACGAGTTTGTAGCAATCTTCCAAGGTATAGGCAATAGGAACCTCAGAAGTAACGTGTTTGCCTTTCTCCATTCCATACAATGCCATGGGAGTATGCCATCTCCAAGGAGTTGCGATCAGGAGAAGGTCTACATCGTCGCGGTCTGCGAGATTTTTCCAGTCGTCTTCATCCTTTGTATAGAAATCAGGTTTTTTCTTTTGAATTTCTTTAAGCCCTTCCCAAACTTTCTCTACGTTCCTTTCTATTAAGTCCGAGAGTCCGACAATTTCGGCCTTATCATTTTCGATGAGCCAATAGAGCATCTGAGTTAGTGTTTTCCCTCTATTACCAAGTCCCAGCATACCAATTCGCACTTTTTTGATTGGATCCGTAGCGAAACCAACTAAGTCACCTTTGATTGTTGAGTCCTGTTGCAGGAGCTTTTCAACTGCAATCTCAGCTTTGCCTTTTCCTAAAGAGGAAAGAGGAAGACCCAGGAAAGTTGATGCACCGAGGATAGATTTTAGGAAATGCTTTCTCTTCATTGGGGTGGACTTTAGGCCTTGGGTAAGTTTAGTTTACTAATCTACTAAACTATTTGTCTCCGGTTAATCACAAAGTCAACTGTTCGTACCAAGCCTTTTTTTGCTTATTGTGACCAACGTCATCTTGCTTTAAATTTTTCAGGAATGAAATGTAAAATGATACTTCTAGCTGTTTTATCAACGATGAGCCTTTATGCACAGCAGCATGGCGACGCGAAAATCTTTGCAATTTCAAAAAATGTTGAAATAGAAATGATCTGGATTGAACCAGGTTCATTCTTAATGGGTAGTCCTGACAATGAGTTGGAACGAAATGCAACCAGAGAAAAGCAGCATGCAGTCACGCTCACAAAAGGATTTTGGATCGCAAAAACCGAGACAAGTCAGAAGACCTGGGAATCGGTGATGAAGGATAACCCGAGTAAGATTCAGGGTTCTGACCTACCTGTGGAGCAAGTCAGTTGGAATAGAGCACAGGAATTTATAAGAAAAATAAACAAGAACGGAGCTCGATTTCGATTGCCGTACGAAGCTGAGTGGGAATACGCTTGCAGAGCTGGTAGCACTACTGCCTATGCTGGAAGAAGAGACCAAATGACCTGGCATTCGGGAAATTCAAATCGAACAACGCACGCTGTTGGTTCAAAAACAGCCAACGCCTGGGGATTGTTTAACATGCACGGGAATGTATCGGAGATGTGCTTAGATTGGTTTCAGGAAGATATTAGTGAATTGACTATTGATTCCAAGGGACCCGCTACTGGAGAACGGAGAGTGGAAAGAGGAGGTCAGTACACAGGACGAATACGTCATACAAGATCTGCCGATCGATCCTCAAATGTCCCGGATGGAAGTTCTTTTTTTGTCGGGTTCAGATTGGTGCATGATTAGCTGAACAGAGAGTATTCCATTCAAGCCTACAAAATGTTCTTGATCCAGCCGCCATCTACTGCGAGAGACGTTCCCGTAATGTAGCTGGCACGCTCACTTGCAAGAAAGGCCACAGCGGCGGCAAACTCTTCAGGCTTACCAAAGCGTCCAAGTGGAATCTCTTTCGTAGCGTTGGCCAAGGATGGGTTGGATTTGATAAGATTCGTGAGACGGGAGGTTTGGGTGTAGCCGGGCATTACATTGTTCACTGTGATGTTGTATCCACCTAATTCACTCGCCAACGTCTTCATGAGACCTACCACAGAAGCCCTGACAGCATTTGACAAGATCAGATTTTCGACGGGTTGCTTCACTGCTTGCGAAGTGATGGTGATGATTCGTCCCCATGGTTTCTCTTTCATTCCGGGAAGAAAACCTCTTATCAGGTGAGTGGCACTTGCGAGGAGGAGCTGATAGGTCTGTTCCCAATCTTGCTCGGTAAGATCCTCAAACCTACCCGCTGGTGGACCTCCGGTATTTGTCACCAGAATATCAACTCCACTATGAGATTCCAGAGAGGTAGAAATGATTTTTTTTCTATCTTCAACTTTCGACAAATCTCCTGCAATGGCCAAAACACTTCCACTTCCAATATCCTCGATTTCTGCTTTGGTCTTTTGAATCGCTTCTTCACTGCGACTACAAACAATGAGATTAGCTCCTTCTTTGGCAAGTTCAAGCGCGACAGCCTTTCCAAGTCCGTCACTAGATGCTGCAACGAATGCGACTTTATCTTTTAATCCTAAATCCACTATTTCCTTAAATAATCGTCGGTTCCGTCCAACCAATCCTGACGCGGTGGCGCCCAATGATCAATTTCTTCAACTTCTCCGATCATGAGTGCTTCGTGAGGCAGATTGGGTGGAATTACGATCATTTCTCCAGGACCAAGGTCCATTTCCTGATCTTTGTTTTCACCAAACCAAAATCGAATCGTACCTGAAATCACGTGCGTGATCTGCTCGTTTTCATGGGTATGCATGGGAACTCGAAATCCGTCTTTGAATTTCATTTTCGCGATCATCAATTTTTCTCCCCATAGAATTTTTCGATGCATCTCAGGAGTCACCTCTTCAGTTGGGATATCATCCCAGGTTTTTTTCTTGATCATAGTTTTGTCTTTAGGTCCAGCAAGTGCTAGACTCACAAATTAATCAAGATATCTGATTCATCTTTAGAAAACCTTGTTGATGATTTTGTCATCTACCAAATTTGGCAGAGTCACGACCAATTCTGGAGTCCGATCCATCTCTCGCTTGATTGCGAAAATTGCCTCCTTATTTCGTGCCCAACTTCTTCGAGAGATTCCATTATTCACGTCATAGAAGAGCATGCTTTTTAATCGACGATTAGCTTCATCAGATCCGTCCAAAAACATTCCAAACCCACCGTTGGTAACTTCACCCCATCCAACGCCACCTCCGTTATGAATGGAAACCCAGGTTGCTCCCCTGAAGCTGTCGCCAATTACATTATGAATGGCCATGTCTGCGGTGAATTTACTGCCATCATGGATGTTACTTGTTTCTCTGAAAGGGGAGTCCGTTCCACTCACGTCGTGGTGATCGCGACCAAGTACGATTGCTCCTTCAATTTCTCCCGATTTGATTGCAGCGTTGAAAGCTTCGGCAATTTTCGATCGACCTTCAGCATCAGCATACAGGATACGTGCCTGAGAACCAACTACCAATTGATTCTTTTCAGCTTGCTCAATCCAGGTGATGTTGTCTTGCATTTGCTGTCTAATTTCCTTTGGCGCTTTTGTCTTGATTTCATTCATCACTTGAAGCGCGATCTGATCTGATTTCTTAAGGTCAGTCGAACTACCCGTGGTGCAAACCCATCGAAACGGTCCGAATCCGTAGTCGAAACACATTGGCCCAAGGATATCCTGCACATAGGAGGGATACTTGAAATCAATTCCATTGTCAGCCATGATATCTGCTCCAGCTCTTGAGGCTTCGAGTAGAAAAGCATTTCCGTAATCGAAAAAATAAGTTCCCCTTGCTACGTGCTTGTTCACTGAGTCTGCATGCTTCCGTAGTGATTCTTGCACTTTTTCCTTGAAAAGAGAGGGGTTGTTACGTATCAAGTCGTTAGATTCCTCGAAACTTAGCCCGACAGGGTAGTAGCCACCGGACCAAGGGTTGTGCAAAGATGTCTGGTCAGAGCCAAGCTCTACGAAGATTTTTTCTTCATAAAACCGCTCCCAAACGTCAACCACATTCCCGATAAATGCCAAAGAAACTACCTCCTTGTTTTCCTTAGCTTTCTTCACTCTTTCAACAAGGAACTCCATGCTCTCGATCAACTCATCTACCCAACCTTGCTGATGTCTTTTGTGTGCTGCCTCAGAATTCACTTCTGCGCAAACTGTCACACAACCAGCAATATTGCCAGCCTTTGGTTGAGCTCCGCTCATCCCGCCGAGACCTGCTGTAAGGAAGATTTTACCAGCCGGTGATTCACTCTTTTTCAATCTCTTCCGAAAAGCATTCATCACGGTTATTGTTGTTCCATGCACAATCCCTTGCGGGCCGATATACATGTACGAACCGGCAGTCATTTGGCCATACTGCGTGACACCTAAAGCATTGTATTTTTCCCAATCATCTTGTGAAGAATAATTGGGAATCATCATGCCATTCGTGACGACTACTCGTGGTGCATCCTTAGAGGAAGGGAATAAACCCATTGGATGACCAGAATATATGTGCAGTGTTTGCTGGTCCGTCATGTTCGCGAGATACTGCATGGTTAATAGGTACTGCGCCCAGTTCTGGAAAACCGCTCCATTGCCGCCATATGTGATCAACTCTTCAGGGTGCTGTGCTACTGCTGGGTCCAGATTGTTTTGGATCATAAGCATTATTCCAGCTGCCTGCTGACATTTTGCAGGATAATCTTCGAGTGCCCTGGCGTGCATGCGATATTCAGGTCTGAATCGGTACATGTATATCCTACCGTAGTTATTGAGCTCGTCAGCGAAATCTTTTGCCAATTCTTTATGCCATTTTTCTGGAAAATATCTCAGCGCATTTCGAACTGCTAATTTTTTTTCGTCTACAGAAAGGGTGTCCTTCCTTTTAGGGGCTCGGCTAACTGTTGGATCAAGCTCTTGCCTTTTTGGTAGCTTAACTGGTATTCCTTGTAGTATCTGTTCGTGAAAATCCATGTTACTTCTTGATAACCTGTGTTCCTTCCTTAAAAACCATCGACGGTTTTAATTTTCCCTGGTGATAAAAAATTTCGTTGTAGTGCTCTGTCTCGAAGATGGCTAGATCGGCTTTCATTCCAGCTTCAAGCCTTCCACGATCTGTCAGACGTAGAGCGGCAGCGGCTCTGAATGTCAGGCCGGAGAGTACTTCTGCATTTGATAGCTTTTCATATGAGCCAAGAACTGCTGCCTGCATCAGGAGATCGCCCATCGGTGCTGAGCCCGGATTCCAATCGCTGGCAATCGCCAGTGAACCACCGGCATCAAGAATCTTACGCCCTGGGGTAAAAGCAACCCCTAGTCCCATGGATGCCCCGGGAAGAGCAGTAGCAATAGTGTCACTCTTGGCAAGCAATTCAATTTCACGATTGCCACTTGCTTCCAGATGGTCCGCACTCACTGCTCCTACATTTACAGCTACCTCACTACCCCCGGTGCTAAATTGGTCAGCATGGACGGTGATATCAAATCCGAGTTCTTTGGCTTTTAGAAAGTAGGCAGTAGCGATCTTACTAGAAAAAGCTTCTTCCTCAATGAAGGCATCAATTCTGTTCGTAAGCCTCTCTTGCTGTAAGATTGGAAACAGTTCGGTGCTTATGTATTCTAAATAAGCTTGATGATCTCCATCGAAGTCTCTGGGTAGAATGTGTGCGGCAAGGCACGTGGAAATAAGATTGGAAGAAGTTGAGACGGAGGCTTTTTGAATAGCTCGAAGCATTTTCAATTCTTCGTCTATCGAGAGACCGTAACCGCTTTTTACTTCAATGGTGGTAACGCCTTCGTTCAGATGTCGGTTTGCCCTTTTGATTGTGCTCTTGATTAATTCTTCTTCAGTGGCAGCGCGTGTTTTTCCAACCGTGTCCCAGATACCACCTCCTTCTTTTGCTATTTCCAAATAGGTTTTCCCATTGTTCCGAGCAGCATAATCACGAGCTCGACTACCTCCGAAGCAAATATGTGTATGCGTATCAATTAGTCCCGGCAGGCAGATTTGAGGTCCTTTTATTTCGTGAACCTGCGATGTTGACTTGGCCAACTTTTCAAAAACTCCTACTTGACTAATGTTTCCATTTTCAACAGTGATTCCAGCATTTTCAACAATCAGCATTTCCTCATCTTTTATTGGTCCTTTTGATTTTAGACCAGACAAAGTGATTGCTTGCTTGAAAGGGCCGATGAGTATTTGAGTTGATGACATGTTAGAATTGGCTGAAATCTTCACTGAATTCGGTTGTCAACGAAAGACCATTGGCCTTTGCAGTCTCTTTGGCAATCTCCACGAGCTTTTTACTTTTGACCAGCGTGATCGCCTTTTCCATGTCTTCATACATTATATCATCTTTCTCGACATGATTGATTAGGGTTCTTACATGTGAATGAATTGACTCCATGATTTTGCTTGATTTGTGTTCTGCATGGAAATCCAGAGCCTGCGCAGCGCAGTACAATTCGATTCCGACTACCTTCTCGACATTTTCAATTACCTGCAAGGCTTTTCTTCCACTGATTGACCCCATACTTACGTGATCCTCTTGTCCGAGCGATGTCGGAATACTGTCGGCACTGGCAGGGAAGCAAAGCCCCTTGTTTTCACTGACCAGTGCTGCGGTCGTGTATTGTGGAATCATGAATCCTGAGTTTGTTCCTGTTTCTTTCATGAGTAGCTTTGGTACTCCCGGAGTATCTCCTTCAAGCGACAAATAGATTCTACGATCTGAGATGCTGCCAAGCTCTGCAGCTGCCAGACAGGCATAGTCTAGTGGAAGTGCCAATGGCTGGCCATGAAAATTACCACCACTTATGGTGTGTTCTTCGTCGAATACAACCGGATTGTCTGTGACCGAGTTGAGTTCAATTTCAAGTAATTCCTTAAGATGGAGCCATGCATTTCTCGAAGCTCCGTGGACCTGTGGGATGCACCGCAAAGAGTAGGGATCTTGAACACGCGTGCAGTTCGCATGAGAAGAGACAACATCAGATTCATGAAGTAAGGTCCGTATAGTAGCCGCTACATGCTGATTTCCTTTGTATGCTCGTAGCTGATGCAGGTCTTCTGAAAAGGGTTTAACAGATGCAAGCAGCCCTTCAATCATCATGGCCCCAGTAATATCAGCATGTATCAAGAGATTCTGCAATCGCTCGACAACTGTTACAGCGTAGGCAGCAATGAACTGTGTTCCATTAATCAAACCCAATCCCTCCTTTGAGGCCAGAACTATGGGCTCAAGCGATTCCGAGGAGAAAAACTCTGCAGTTTCTACAGTATTGCCATTGTATTTGACTTTACCTAAACCTATAAGCGGAAGGAAAAGATGGGAGAGAGGAGCGAGGTCGCCAGAGGCACCAACTGAACCCTGAGCTGGCACGATTGGAATGATGTCATGATCTATGTGCCAGATGATTCGATCTAGTGTGGATTCTTGAACACCCGAAAACCCACGACTTAACGCATGGACTTTTAAGATCATCATCAGCTTTGCGATTTCATCTGGAATAGGCTCGCCAACACCCACAGCGTGACTCATCAGAATGTTTCTTTGAAGAACCTTTGTTTCCTCCTTAGAGATCATGGTTGTGCAGAGTGGTCCAAAACCTGTGTTTATGCCGTAGACAGCTTTGTCTCCGTTGGCAATGTTTTCGACAACTTCGCTGCTGCGCCCTATTTTGATTCGGGCCACCTCGCTTATAACCCCTTTAATCAACCCCCTTGCGATGCCCAATGCAGTGCTGGCAGTAAGGTGATCTTCTCCATAGTTGAATGTAGACATGCGAAAGCTCTGTTGAGTGTATTCAAAATTAACCGCTAATTTTAATAATTATAAATACCATTTAATTACATTATTAATAACTATGAGTTATCAGTTGGAATTGAGACATTTCAAATACTTTAAAGCGGTTGCAGAGGAATTGAACTTCAGAAATGCTGCTAAACGTCTGTTTATTTCACAACCAGGTCTTAGTAGGCAAATAAGACAAATGGAAGAAATATTGAATTCAAAATTGTTTGAGCGAACCAAGCGCAAGGTGTCGCTCACAGCTTCAGGCACGTTCTTGTTGACTGAGGTAAACGCCATATTGAACCGTTTGGATTCGGCAAGTCGACAGTTGGAATTGATTGAAAAAGGCGAGTCTGGTGAGCTGCGAATAGGATTGCTGGGCTCTGCTATGCAAAAGGTGGTACCCGAGTTTCTACTGAAACTAACGAGTCAATTTCCAAATGTGCACGCCAGTGTGGATGAAATGAGTAATGGTGCGCAGATTGATGGTGTCTCGCGAGGAACGCTTGACATAGGATTTGTTCGTGTTGCCTATGTTCCAGAACCACTAAATATCAGACCAGTGATCGACGATACGTTTTCACTTGTTCTACCAGAAGGGCACTGGCTGACACAATCAAACTTTGAAAACATTAAGCAACTCGCTGATGAGGATTTCATCTTGTTCTCAAGTGATTATAGCCCGCTTTACTACGATAAGATCATGAGTATTTTTGAAGACCAGAATTTTGTTCCTAAAATTTCTCACAAGTCCGTGCATGCATTAACAATCTTCAAGCTGGTTGAATGTGGGTTGGGAATAGCGATAATCCCTACTACACTACAGGATGGTTTCGACCTCAAGATTAAATTCATAGAAATGAAAAACATCATACAACAAACTACATTATCTGCAATTTGGAGTGAGGACAATAGGAATCCTATTTTGCGAAATGCCATCGAATTAATTTTTTCATAAAGATTCAAATTTCTTTGTGGATCGGGTATTGTTTAATCCAATATGACCACTTACTTTTGCAACACTTTTAAGGAGGTCCGGTAGTTCAGTTGGTTAGAATGCCTGCCTGTCACGCAGGAGGTCGCGAGTTCGAGTCTCGTCCGGACCGCTTAAATTTTTTCCCTAAGTCATTTTTTGGCTTAGGGTTTTTTTGTGCCATTTGAGCAACCTGTTCGGCAGATGTCTTTGATATCTAAATCTATGTGATAAGCATGGTGGTTTATTCGGAGTCAGGGATTAGAGGTGAAATAAAGTACCGTTTTTTACTATCTTTAAGATAAATAGGGTTTATCAAGTTATTCCTCTGAAACAGCTCATATGCTATGATTCACCTTGAATGGCATTTAGATCGTCGTATTGTAAAACCTCTCGCTCGGCGATTGGTTGTGCCCTTTCACAAACTACACGTACACCCACTTTTCGTCACCAGTCTGAACATCATTATTACTGGGTTGAGAATTATGGCTATAGCAACGTACTCTTACGTCCTGGCCATTTTCTTGCTTTACGTGAGCTGGCTGCTTGATGAGGTTGATGGAAGTCTGGCAAGAAAATATAACCAGACCACAGTACTTGGAAAGTATCTGGATAGCGGTAACGATCTAGCTGCATTTTTGCTGATACCTGCAGTAATTCTCCTTATTATTTTTCAAACCTGGCAGAGCTATCACTACAATTTCACCTTAGTTATGGTAGGGTGTCTTATCATCATTGTATCGGTTATTGAACAACAAAGGATAATCGCAATGGATCGTATGGGCATACGAATCGTGCGAGATATCGTGCTGATGACAATATTTCATACACGGGTAGCAATTTGATGCTCACACTCGTTGGGGTAGAGTTTTGATAGATCGGCCTATCCTGTCATAAGGAGGTTGCGATTTGTTGATCAGCCGTTGTTTTTTGAAGAAGCTTCAAAACTTGCGCTAGCCCGGCTCATATTCAACTGATCGTTGGTTTTGATTAACTTTCTTAAAATTCAAGATGGCTATGCGATTCATTCTCCAAGTCTTTTTATTGATGGGTGTATGTTGGGGACTGTCTCAGCCTCTTCCAGTTGAGTTACGAATTCAGTCGGGACATCACAACAAAGTAAATGTTGTAACCTTTTCTCCTGATGGCAAGCTGTTAGCTAGTGGCGGATACGATCGTAACATTATTATTTGGGATGTGAAAACCGGTCGTGAACTTAGACGACTCGAGTGCAATTCGTCTGTAGAAACACTTGATTTCAACTCAAGCAGTACAATGTTGTTGGCTGTCACGCAAGATGGAGTAGCTGCCATTTGGGATGTGAATGGAGCAAAACTTAAAACCCTGGGAGGAGAGAAACAGTATTTGAAGACAGGCAAATTCATGCCGGATGGAAAGCGATTCATCACGGGTGGAGGATCCCAAACAGCAACATTGTGGTCGCTGGATGAAGAAGAACCATTACGTAGCTACAAAGGAGATCGGTTTGCGTGCACAGACAATTGCCAACGAGCGATGGATATCAGTCCCAAGGGGAAGTATTTACTTACCACCAATCGCGAAGGTGAAGTGACTTTGTGGGATATTAAAAAAGGTGAGCAACTCCGGACCTACAAGAAATATCCGGACAACCGACACAGTTCATCGGTCACTTCTATGGCCTTTTTGCCTGATGGAGTGTCTTTTTTGGTTGGATCTGAGGATGAAGGAATTCTGAAATGGTCAGTCCGCTCTGATCAGGATCCTGTTGTGCTTCTTGAGCCTCAGCGTGTAACCAGCGGATTGAAGTTTCAGTTGAATGACCTAACGATTAATGCTCAAGGCACACATGCAGCAGTCCTGTTTCTGGAAGGCATTCAAGGATCGTTTAAGCGCGCGAAGGAACAAAGCTTTCACCTTATTGATCTGGAAACTGCTGAATGTCAATCGAGAAACCTCGGTGTCCTCAAAGAGATGCGTTCGTTGGAATACCATCCCGCTACCGATACCATAGTCTTGGCAGATGGCGCTGAGCTGAAGTTATATGCACCTAGCACAGATAGTACCATTGACTTGTTCAGAGGTCATCTAACTGATCATTTGGCTCCTTACTGGATTATGAAGGTGACCCCCAAACATTTGTTTTTACCTTCAAAGAAATCGGTTATCGAGCGGGTAGGGAATGCCATCTATCGCTGGGGTATGACTACGGGCAAAATACTGACCAAGTATCCTGCACATGAAAAACTGGCCTTGGCTCTTGCTCTAAGTCCTGATTCTGCGCAGCTGGCCACTGGAGGAGAAGATCATCATATCTACGTCTCGGATGTAAACACCGGAGTGTTGCTTTGGGAAAAAGAAACGTCTGGACCTGTTTTCGCTATGTCCTATAGTCCTGATGGCACAAAGTTGTTTTCGGCTCATTTAGGCGGAAGAATTATCGTATGGAATGCGACCACTGGTGATTACATCAAAGATTTGTCCGGCGGATACAGTGAGTGGTTTGATACACCGTTTGCCCTTCAGTTCACAGGAACAGGCTTAGCTACATGGGGTGATTTTTTAGTAGATCATACCACCGGAGAACGCCTCGTTCAGTTTGACGATCATACGGATCGTGTACATGATATTCAAATTTCCAAGGACGGAAAGTCTATGTTGACAACGGGGTGGGATGGCAAAGTGATACTAAGGGAATTGTATTACGGGGGAAAGGTCACTGAATTCGAAGGTCACGAGGGTCATGTTTTTACCGCTGCATTCAGCCCGGACGAGACGAAGATCGCCACTGGAGGAGCTGATAATCGCATCCTACTTTGGAACACCTCCGGGGAAATGCTGGGACAACTAACCGGACACACTAGCCCGGTTACTTCCTTGTCTTTTCATCCGGATGGGAACTATTTGATCTCTGGAAGCCAGGATGGTTCAATACGTGTCTGGAATTTGGATACAAAGTTGGAAGTCTATACTCATATTGTACTTGATGAAGATCGATGGATGGTGAAAATTCCTTCTGGGCATTTTTACGCTACGCAGGAAGCACAAAAAGAGATATTTTTTGTTCAGGGAACAGAAAGCTACCGTTTGGAGCAGTTTTTTGAGGAGTATTACGAGCCTAAGTTGAGTTTGAACCTGCTAGCTGTTGGAGACAAAGAACGAACCGACTTACAAAGCAGGATTTTGACGAATCCGCCACCTTCGGTTGAGATCGTTTATCCGCAAAATGGATCTGCGAACCAGACCACCATTCAGTTAGTGATGAAGGTGACGGATGAGGGAGGAGGGATTAACGAAGTAAAGGTTTTACAGAATGGTAAACGGATTGTTGAAGACCATGAGATTCCTTCTACTAAGAAAGGAAAACCCATTTCCCGATCGTACTACATTGACCTGGTGCCAGGGGTAAATTTCATTGATGCTACTGCCTTCAATAACAACCGCGTTGAATCAGGCATTTCGCGTATCCGCCTGACCCGCCCCGCGGATGAACCTACAGCCACCTGTTATGTCCTTAGTATTGGAATAAACAAATACAAAAATCCTCGTCTGAACCTCAACTATGCAGTGAATGATGCCCTAAGCATTTCAGGTTTACTTGAGCAACACGGAAAAGACATGTTCACCGATGTTGAAGTCATTTCCATTTTGGATGAAGAAGCGACTAAGGCGAATATCATTGCCAAGTTGCAAGAATTATCCAAGAAGGTAAGACCCACGGATGTGTTCTATTTTTTCTATGCGGGTCACGGTAGCTTGGTAAATGAACAGTTCTATTTCATTCCTACCGATGCCACACGTTTATATGAAGAATCCTCCTTGCAGGAAGACGCTTTGTTTGTAGGTGATATGGTTGGGTATCTGAAGGAGATCAAAGCCCTCAAGCAGGTGGTCATGATCGATGCCTGTCACTCCGGAGGTTCCACCTCGGTTCTGGCGGCACGAGGAGCCGCGGAGGAAAAAGCATTGGCTCAGTTGTCACGAAGTGCAGGCGTTCATATTCTGGCTGCTGCTGGTAGTGATCAAACAGCTACAGAATTTGCCGAGTTGGGCCATGGCTTGTTTACTTATGTGATTCTGGAAGCGCAGAATGGCAAGGCTGATGGTGCACCAGCCGACGACAAGGTCACCGTCTATGAGCTCAAATCCTTTTTGGATGACCAGGTGCCGGAGTATTCATTGAAGTACAAAAATGCTCCACAATATCCAAATACCTTTTCTATAGGACATGACTTTCCTATGGTATTGAAGAAGGAGTAATGATCTTTGGAGAAACCGAACTCATAAACCTTACTAGGGTAATCAGCTCTAAACCTGTTTACTTATCAGAATAATCTCAGATGAAAAAACCGCTTATCCTAATTTCCAGTTTTTGTTTGCTGCTCTTGAATGGCTGTTCTTCCGATGAGCCTTCGCAAGAAGAGATCAACGAAACTGCTCAAGAGTTTTTAGAGGCACATAACAAGTATCGAACAGAAGTAGGAATTGACGGCCTTGTCTGGTCAGATGAATTAGCAACTTCAGCTGCCGAATGGGCTGAAGAGCTTGAGTCCAATTGTACGTTTCAGCATTCTGATGGTAACTATGGGGAGAATCTTTGGAAAGGCACTTCGAATGCCTTTTCGATTACGGATGTTGTTGATTCATGGGGTGGAGAAAAACAGCATTACAATTACGAGAGCAATAGTTGTGTTGATGGCGAAGTTTGTGGTCACTACACGCAAATAGTATGGAGCGCAACAACCGAGGTGGGTTGCGGAACTGCTACATGTGATGGCTACGATATCTGGGTGTGCCAGTATTCGTCGCAGGGTAATATCGTTGGACAGAAGCCATACTAGACAATATAGAAGCTGTGATGTTTTCTCCCTACAGCCTTTCTATTCGTTTTTAGTGGGAAATCTTTTCATGGCTTTACTCACCCCATTCCAGATAGACTCTTTGTCAAACTCAGGATTGATGTCCAAGTACTTGATGGCATTTGAGGTCCAGATCAGTTCTGAAGATCGTCTGTCAATTACATCTATTACCAAACTACCTTTTAAGAATTGTTCATATTCTGGATAAAGTGACGACAACCACTCGTCTTCGAAATTGCTAGAGTAAACCGAATTCACTTCCATGGAGTCCTGCTCCATGATGACGTAAAAATTGAGCACCAAATCCGACGTTTCGTCACTTTGTAAATAGCCCTTGTCATGCATATTCCATGCGATTGCATTGGAAATTTCCGTGATCGATCGCTCATCATTGTAATATTCAGGTCCCTGGTAGACCACCTCACATCCTTGCATCCAGCACCAGGAGTTGTATTTCTCAAAATCAGCTTTTGGATTCTGATACGTTTTGACTTGTACAGCGCATCCTAGAAGAACTGTAAGAGACATTAATTTTACTATTCGTTCCATAACCTTTAAATTTTGCTTAGTGCTTTAAAAAAACCAATGTGTTCATCCTTCATCTTTACAATCCAGGACATGCACTTTCGGTTCATTCGAATGAGTTTTTCAGCGGTACTTCCGAGCAGGATTACCGAACCTTTAGACTGACCTTTGGACCCCATCATGACCAAGTCGTAATTTCCATCTTTGCATTCATCATAGATGAGCTCGGCTGCTGAAGCCTTTTCAAGTAGTACGCATTTTAGAACCAGCTCCTTTCCTAATGATTTTGTAAATCGCTGAAATTCCTTTTCTGCATTCGTGTGCATAATTTCTGCAAATTCGTCATAGGTTTTGCCAGTACTATAGTATCCGATAGGAACGTTGTAGATGTGCAAACAGTCAACAGTGATATCGCCAGATTCAGCCAGTTTCAGTGCTGTCTGCAATGCTACCATCGAGTGTTTGGAAAAATCAACAGCAACCAAGATCTTCTTGGTTCCAGGCATCTTCATGTCAGGAATGAAAAGCGCTGGGCATGCTAAATTCCTGAGTAATTTATGTGGTAGAAGGCCGGTTCCTTCGCTGTATCTCTTTCTGCCCGCAATGAAAAAGTCTATGTTTTCGTCCTTAACCCACTTAATCAACGTGTTCAATGTTTTGCCCCCGACAACGTTTGCCTGCCATGCAACTTCAGTATTTTCGAAGTTCTCAGATATAATTTCTTCCATTTTCTCCACGTACTGATCGTTTGCGGTTGGAACGAAATTCTTTAGTTCTTCCGGTATGTATATAGGTATATCTAGTTCTTTTTCAACATGCACGAAGTTGATAATATCCGGCTTGATTATTCGACTTAGATGACTGACTCTATTGATGACTTTTGCGTCAATTTCAGTGAAGTCCAAGCCGACCATCCATCGTTTATACTTTGATTCGCTCATGAGATTATATCCTTGCTTTAGACTTGCAAATTATGCTTTGGAATAGTGACCCGTTATGATTTTTGGTAGCTTCGGAACTGACAAATGATTGGGATTCTTCATGGGTTATTTTGCAACCATTTTGCCATAGAGTATCTGTTGCCTTAGTGTGAGAATTTTTGGATATGACTAATGTCATATAAGCGGTAAAGTTATCGGACTAGCTTCGTGAAAAATTTCAACTATGGCTGAAGCAGCATTTAATCCAGTAAGATTTATCACCACCGAGGGGCAAGAGTTCGGAGCAACTGTTAGGAAGAGAGTTAATGAATATTTTAAGTCGAATAATATTTCGCGAACGGGAGATTATCGCATCTGGTTGAAGGTTACTATTCTGCCCTTCTTATATCTTGCTCCATTTGCATTGATACTTACAAACTGGTTTTCAGACAATCTTCTAGCTTTCTATGGACTATGGGTCATGATGGGAGTTGGACTAGCAGGTTCGGGATTAGGCATCATGCATGATTCATGCCATGGCGTAATCTCGAAAAGTAAGGCTGTGAACAACTTCATTGGAGAGTTGATCATGAACCTTGCCGCCGGTTCTGCTACCAACTGGAAAATTCAGCACAATGTGCTGCATCATTCCTACACCAACATCGATGGATACGATGAGGACATTGATCCGGGTGGGATTATGAGGTTTTCTCCACATCAACCAAGAAAACCGTTTTACAAGTTTCAGGTTGTTTACGCATGGTTTCTCTATGGACTGATGACCTTCTTTTGGGCGACTTTCAAAGATTTTGCATCACTGTCAAAATATAACCAGAAGGGATTACTGAAATCTCAAAATACGACATACAGAAGGGAGTTGACCAAGTTGATTATTCAGAAAATTCTTTACTATTCATTCTTCTTAGCGTTGCCTATCTTGATTCTTGATGTAGCCTGGTGGCATGTGGCGATTGGATGGTTTTGCATGCATTTTTTGGCAGGACTAATTTTGGCGTGCATATTCCAGCCTGCTCATGTGGTGCCAACCTCGGAATTTCCGTTACCCGACGAGAGTTATTGTGTGAAAGAAGACAAGACAATACATCAAATGTTAACGACAGCTAATTTCGCACCATCCAATCGTATTTTATCATGGTATGTTGGTGGATTAAACTATCAGATTGAGCATCACCTTTTTCCAAATGTGTGCCATGTCCATTACCGGAAATTGTCGAAAATCGTAAAGGCAACAGCAAAAGAATTTGGACTTCCGTATATATCTGAGCCAACGTTTGTCGGCGCACTTGTTAAGCATGGTCGAATGCTGTACAAGCTAGGTCGAGCTTAGTTCTGAGTATAAAAATCAACCTTCATAGACTGCGCCGGATGTTGGTGTCTCGTCTAGCTGTATTTTTTTGAGTAGGGGAATTCCCGGCTTAATTCTGTCCCATAGCCATTTTGCTATAATCTCACAGGTAGGGTTTTCTAGACCTTGAATTTCGTTCATGTATTTATGATCGATCTGATCAATGAGTGGTTTTACGACGTCTTTGAGCTCCTTAAAGTCCATCACCCAACCAAGTTTTGGATCAAGATCACCTTCAATGAAAACCGTCAATTTATACGTGTGTCCATGTATTTCCTTGCATTTATGTCCATCCGGAACATGCGGAAGAGAATGAGCGGAGTCGAACGTGAATTTTTTGAATATGATCATAGGTCTTAACGTAGTCAGAAGAGTGTGACTACAAAGCTAAATCGATTCGGAGAGAATTTCATGCCCCTCGAGGTTGGTGATTCCCCAATTGTCCAATTCATCCTTGGTCCATAATCCTGGAAAGAAGATTCTTCGCTGATAGCGTGGATGCATGTATTTCTTCCAGTCACTACCGCCCGTAGCTTCAGCTTTCTTTTCCCCACTCTCCAGATACTTGCTTGCGGCATTCAAATGTGCGATCACCCAAAGCACGTTCACCGTATGATCATAGTGACGCATCGCATTTTGGAGCTTCAAATCTTTCCTTTCACTCTCAGGAAGTGACTGATACCTAGTCCATAGATTGGAAGTATTGTACTTCTGCATGAACACGATGAAGTCGTCCATGTATCGCTTCTCAAAAAGTGTTATTAACGTTGATTTCTCCCCAGTTTTGTGATCTTTTCCGGCCGCTTGCCAATACAGATGATCGTATGCATGCTTAAAGGGAGTATTTCGATCGATAGTCTCTCGGAAGCGAACATCAATCAAATTGATTAATTCCGTAGAAGCAAATTCAATTAAGCGATACTGGGCACTTTGAAAGCCACTGGCGGGAGTGAGGGTATTTCTGAACTTCATGTATTGTTCAACCTCCATTCCATCACCCATCACGGTAAAAGAGGACGAAAGCATATCGAAGTACCTGCTGATTCTGTCAAGCTTCGTAGAAAAGAACTCTGTAGTTACATGTTCATTTTCCGCCACCTGATCGATCTCCCAGAGAATCATTTTGAAAAGCAATTCATTCACTTGATGATACATGATGAAAACCATCTCATCTGGCTGATCGGTACGCTGGATCTGAAGATTTAGCAACGCATCCGTTTGTATGTAATCCCAATATGTGATAGGCTTTGAATGGAGCAGACCTTCGAGGTGCACATTCACATCTTGTCCGATTGCATCATATTTATCCTTGAGTTTTTTAAGAATTTCTTCCTGTGAGTTGTCCATGGTATTGCTATTTGTCCCCGTAATGTTTTTGGATTAAGTCATCTATCTCACCACTTTCAAAAAGAGCGGATATATCATTCTCAGCCATAATCCTTTTAACGTACACATCTTGTTCCTTGCCTTTTCTATAAGCTTCGGCATACGGGATGTGACTAAATGAGACTTGTGAGTAAAGCGGCAGGTATTTGTCAGGATAGAGCTCGGAGATTCGACGCTCAAATTTCTTTTGCAATAGAAAAGCAGGGTCACCAACAAAATCCCGCATCACGTGATAGTTGTCAAGAGACAGATCCTGAACAGCATCTCCATTCGGTTTTCTGGATACCTGATAAGCTTCAAGAATTTTCTTCCAATCCTCGTTGTGCTCTTGCATAAGCTGCCACATTACCGTGCAATCCTCAAAACCGGAATTCATCCCTTGCCCGTAGAAGGGTACGGTTGCATGTGCCGCATCACCCATCAAAGCCACTTTGCCATGCACCCATGGATAGCATCGGATGATCGCCAAAGAGGAGAGCGGATGTTCTTCCCATGAGTCTGCCACCTCGGGCATTAGTTTGTAAAAATCTGGAAACGTTGTTTCGAAAAAAGCATTTACCTGAGCCTTGGTTTTTAACCTTTCAAACGAGTTTTCATGGTTTTCGAAAGGCATGAAAAGGGTACAGGTAAATGATCCGTCTTCGTTGGGAAGTGCAATCAGCATGAATCTACCTCGGGGCCAGATGTGTAGTGTATTTTTCTCTAACTTATAGGAGCCGTCCTCATTTGCGGGTAGTAAAATTTCACGATACCCATCTTCTATATATCGCTGCTCATAGTTGAAGCGATTGAGCTGTTGCATTCCATTATATCGAACAGCAGAGAAAGCGCCATCTGCCGCGAACACTAGATCTGATTGAACTTCTGTGGTAGCTTTTGTATTCGTATTTTCAAAGTAGACGATTCCTCTTTCTAAGTCGACATCTTTGCAAAGCTCGTTGCATGCAATTTCAACATTTCCACTGTTTTCTGCGATATCCATCATCTTAGCATTGATACCACCACGAGACACTGAATAGATAGCTTCACCTTCTTTACCATAGGGTTGGAAGGTGAGATTTCCTTCAAGATCATGCATCGTCCGCCCCGGCATTGGAATGGCAATCTTTCTGATTTCCTCGGCGATGCCGACGGTTTCAAATGCTTTCCAACCTCTTGTAGACAGCGCTAGATTAATGGATTTTCCAGCAGCAATATCTGCAGTTCTAATGTCCGGTCTTTTTTCAAAAATGCGGACTTTGTATCCGGCCTTGGACAAATAAACGGCCCAAAGAGAGCCAACCAATCCTGCACCTACAATCGTTGCTGTTTTCATTAAACCTATTTGAACACGAATATCGGAAATTGTTCTTATTTGACTACTCAAATGAAACCCTGCTAATAGACCTAGTTATTCAGACGCACTTTTGAATTTTTATTTCCCCGAATTTAGCCAGCAACAGTTCGTGTTGGTTTTGTCAAAAGTGCCTTGCACAGCCTTTGTGCTTTTGGGAAAATAATGTTGTTTTCTAAATGTATATGCTTGTGCAGATCTGCTTCAAATTCCTGAAGCTTAGCGTATAGTACATTGTAGGTACTACAGGCATCGGATGGGGGAGTGTATTTATCAGAAAGACTGGATATAGTTCTGAAGATGTTGCCGGCATTCTCATGCTCCAACTCCATCATTTCAATGGGGCCTTCAATCGAACTAAGGATTGAACCCTCTATGGTTTTGCCTTTCTTTTTGGCTTCCGTAATCTTCTTTATAAATGGAAAGAGAATTTTCTCCTCCTTTTGCATGTGAAGGAGTAATTCTTCGGCAACCATCTGGAAAAAAGTCTGAATTTCAAGTACTTCCTTGTGACCGTGGCCATGTACTTTGGCTACTTTTTGTAAATATTCTTTTATCAATGGAATACTCTCATGCACGTAAGAGTGATGAACATTAATTACATAATCAACCAGAAAGTCCAATGTCCAATGGTTGTAATCATGAATATTGACTTCATCCTCCAGGATTTCAATTAAGTCACTCTTTAAGCTTGAAATGTCGACGCCTCTTTTATGGCTTATCTCAGAGACATTAACCTGCCCACCACAACAAAAATCTATTCCGTATTTTTTGAATACCTCGGCTGTCCTAAAATTATCGGATACGATTTCTGCTACTGTCTTATTTTCTAAAGATTCCATGACTACTAAATTTTTACTTATGCAATTTTAGCAATTATTAATAGATATACAGGTCTAAATATCTTATTTTTACTGACAAAATTTACTTTAAGTATGACAAAGAAAGTATCAACTTCTATAACCGAAGTTTCCTACCTGGTTCTCCCAAATGATACGAATCCACTGGGATTTTTACGAGGAGGAGTTTTAATGGAGTGGATGGATATTGCATCCGAGATTACAGCTCAAAAGCATGCACATTGTGTTGCACTAACCATCGCCATAGATACTGTCTCTTTCAAAAGTCCGATTAGATCTGGGGACACGGTGCATATAAGAGCTCAAATGACCCGCGCATTTAATACCTCCATGGAGATCTACGTACAGGTATGGGCGTCAAGTTTGCCTGATATGCAAATAAGGAAGACTAACGAGGCATTTTTCACTTTTGTAGCTATTGAGGAAGATGGGAATCCCAGAGAGATACCATCCATTGAACCAACCAGTGAGGAAGAGGAAAAATTATATACTGCCGCAATGGAAAGAAGAAAAAACAAAATAGAAGTTGCCACCACAAACTAATCGAAATAGCAAATGAAATCTGAAACTACTCTAACACTAGATTTTGATGCACCGCTACCAACGCCATCTCCTAAAAAGAACATCAACAAAAAACAAGAACCTATTCCATTTGAAGATGCATTATTTACTGCTACTCAGTATTTTAATGGCGACGAGTTAGCAGCAAAGGTGTGGGTGAGCAAGTATGCGCTCAAAGATTCAAAGGGGAACATTTTTGAGAGTACTCCAGATGATATGCATCGTCGGATGGCAAAGGAAATTGCCAGAATTGAAAGCAAGTACCCAAAGGGACTTACGGAGGAAGAGATTTATAACGTACTTGATCGATTCAGATACATTGTTCCGCAAGGAGGATCTATGGCCGGTATTGGAAATGACCGACAGATAGTGTCGTTGTCTAACTGTTTTGTGATCGGTAGTGATGGTAACCAGGATTCCTATGGAGCCATTATGCAGAGGGATGAAGAACAAGTGCAACTGATGAAGCGCAGGGGAGGTGTCGGTCATGATCTTTCGCAGATCAGGCCAAAGGGAAGCCCTGTCATGAATAGTGCAGTTACTTCGACAGGAATTACTCCATTTATGGAGAGGTATTCCAATACTACTCGAGAAGTAGCACAAGATGGCCGTAGAGGTGCCTTGATGCTTTCCGTGTCAATCAAACATCCTGATGTTCAAGATTTTATCAACGCCAAAACTGACACGACCAAAGTAACCGGGGCGAACATATCTGTCCGGATTGATGATGAATTCATGAAGGCTGTTCAGGAAGATGGAGACTATGTCCTCCAATTCCCCGTTGACACAAGTACGCCAGTCTTCAAAAAGTCCATCAAGGCAAGGGAAATCTGGAAGAATATTGTTCATAATGCATGGAAGTATGCTGAGCCTGGTATTCTATTTTGGGATACCATCATTAAGGAATCAATTCCGGATTGTTACAAGGAAATTGGTTTCAAGACAGTTTCCACCAATCCCTGCGGAGAAATACCCTTGTGCCCCTATGATAGTTGTAGATTATTAGCACTCAATCTGTACAGTTATGTTGATGAACCATTTACCGACAGTTCCTCCTTTGATTTTGAGCTTTTTGAGAAACATGTTGAAATTGCTCAACGTGTGATGGATGATATTGTAGATCTGGAAATCGAGAAGATCGACAAAATCATAGATAAGATTGAATCAGACCCGCAAGAAGAAGAGGTAAAAAGAACAGAACTCCATTTGTGGAAGAAAATTCAATTTAAGTGTATTCAGGGAAGACGTATGGGTATGGGCGTGACTGCAGAAGCAGATATGCTAGCCGCACTTGGATTAAAATATGGTGAAAAGAAAGCAACCGATCATGCCGTTGATGTTCACAAGAGGCTTGCCATTACAGCTTATCGCTCATCTGCAACATTGGCAAAGGAGAGGGGTGCTTTTCCAATTTTCGATGCAGAAAAGGAAAAAGATAATCCTTTCCTGAACAGAATCAGAGAGGAGGATAGTGACCTGTACGAAGAAATGATGAAATCAGGTCGCCGGAACATTGCATTGCTCACCATCGCTCCAACAGGAACCACGAGTTTGATGACTCAAACGACTTCTGGCATAGAACCTCTCTTCAGTGTATCCTACAAAAGACGAAGGAAAGTAAACCATCAGGAGCAAGCAAGTGAATCAGACTTTTCAGATGGTTTAGGTGATCAGTGGGAGGAATACAGAGTTTCCCATCATCAATTTGAAACATGGTTAGAGCAAAATGGCTACGACCCCATGGAAGTTTCAACTTTTGACGACGAACAAATGTCTACGCTTATAGAAAAATCCCCTTACCATAATGCAGTAGCAAACGATATTGATTGGATCAAGAAAGTGGAGATGCAAGGAGCTATCCAAAAGTGGGTGGATCACTCGATCAGTGTGACGGTCAATGTGCCGAAAGAGACAACGGAAGAATTGATTGACAATATTTACTTCAAGGCTTGGCAGAGTGGATGCAAAGGCGTTACAGTTTATCGAGATGGTTCTAGAGACGGGGTTTTAATAATAGACTCAAAGCAAGAAGCATCCACAGATCTACTTGAAACAAAAGCACCTCAAAGACCTGTATCTCTGCCTACTAAAATTATACGGTTTCAAAATCACAATGAGAAATGGATCGCTTTTGTTGGAATGATGAATGGCAGACCTTATGAGATTTTTACGGGTTTAGCTGAAGATTCCTTCCTAATTCCCAACTACGTAGAGGAGGGACTGATAATCAAAAACAAGACTCAGAATAGAAAGAGTAGGTATGACTTTCAGTTTGAAGATAAGGACGGCTTCAAAATAACTTTTGAAGGATTATCCAGATCTTTTAATAAGGAATTCTGGAACCTGGCAAAGATGATATCGGGTCTTCTTCGCCATGGAATGCCAATCAAATCTGTGGTAGAGGTTGTATCTAACCTGCATCTTGATGATGAGTCGCTAAGCACATGGAAGAATGGTGTCATTCGTGCACTATCAAAATTCATTCCTAATGGTACACAAGCGAAAAATAGTAACTGCCCTGAATGTGAGAATTCGGAATTGGAGTATCAGGAGGGTTGCCTGACTTGTAAAAATTGCGGGTATACAAAATGTAGTTGACCGTTTAATCTCCTGTTAGCATTAAATTGGACGTGGAATCCTAATAGATATTTAACCTATGTTTTCAAAATCATGCGAGTATGCCCTTCAATCCGTTCTCTATATTGCTCTGAACTCCAAAGATGGCAGCGCTGTAGGACTGAAGGATATTGCTGGTTCACAGAAGATTCCCATTCACTTCCTAAGTAAGATTCTGCAAAACCTTGTGAAGAACAAGGTGCTACTTTCGACCAAAGGCCCTTCGGGAGGGTTTACCCTAAGTAAGTCTCCCAAGAGCTTGAAATTGATGAAAATTGTTGAGCTCACCGACGGGCTCGATATTTTCGATCGATGCGGTATTGGTCTAAAAAAGTGCTCTGATAAAACCCCTTGTCCAATCCATTTTGAATACAAACTTGTCAAGGATAAAACGAGGGAAATTCTGAGTACGAAAACGATCTACCAGCTTTGTGAAGATGTCAAAAATGGCCATTCAATTGTGACTTACAAATAGCAGTGATTACAAATTCGGAAAGTTAACTTTTTTCCCGAGAGAGTAAATGCCGCCGCCAAAAGCAAAGCAGACAAGTAATAAGAATAACACCATAGCGGCCAATTCAATCGATTGTCCTCCCATAATTAGGCTCTTATCATTGACAACAAAAACTGCTCCTACCAATATTGGAATCTGCAACAATGCGCCAATTCTAGTGAACAAACCCAGCATTATCAACAAACCGCCTAAGAAGTGTCCGATGGAGATATAAGAAGACCAAATAAAAAAATTGTTACCGCCAGCCAACTCAAGCATTGCCTCGGGGTTTGAGATCAGGATATACCCTCTTACAAATAAGGCCAAGCCCAGGAAAATCCTAATGAGTGAATAGGCTATGTTTTGGTGGGTGGAGAGCCATTCCAACATTTCATCTATTTTTTTCATAGTTGTAGTAGTTTAGTTTCAAAATCAGAATGATTACATCTTGTAAATCAAAGCATTGATATTCATTCCAGCTCCAACAGATGCAAAAACAAGTGTGTCTCCTTTTCCCACTTTGTGAGGACTGAGTTTAGCCTTTTTGATCAGATCCAGTAGGGTAGGTAAGGTCGCAACGGACGAATTACCTAACCACGCAATGGTCATTGGCATTATGTTCTTTGGTATATCAATGACACCACAACTACGGTAAAGTCTTTGGAGAATTGCCTCGTCCATTTTTCCATTTGCCTGATGGATGAGAATTTTCTTAATTTCTTTAAGTTGGATTTTACTCTTCTCAAGAAGGTCTTTAATAGCCAGGGGAACTGTTTCCAAAGCATATTGATAGAGTTTTCGACCATACATCTTCAAAAAGATGTCTTTCTTTTTTTTGAAATTTGGATTGTACGATCCATCCATGAACAGCATACTAGCATGCTCCAAGGTATCTGATCTGGTTTTATGGGCTAAAATCCCAATAGGACTTTCACTTTTCTGTGCTTCGAGAATCGTGGCACCTGCACCATCCGCATACAACATGCTATCTCGGTCATGAGGATCTGAAACCCTGGACAACGTCTCTGCTCCGATAACCAAGACCTTTTTTGCATCACCTGACTTTATGAAATAGTCGGCATGAATGATGGCTTGCAGCCAACCAGGACATCCAAAAGTCAAATCATAAGCTACGGTATTGGCATTCTTTATTTGCAGTTTGTGCTTGACCCTTGCTGCGAGGCAGGGCAAAATATCTGTCTTTCGGTTATCATGTTGAACGTCACCAAAATTGTGGGCAACGATGATATAGTCTAACTCTTCCTTATCAATTTTTGCAGATTTGATCGCAACCAAGGCCGCTTGATAGGCTATGTCTGAAGTCACTTGGTCATTAGTTACATACCGCCTCTCTTCGATGGTTGTAATTTTCTGAAATTTTTCAATTATATCCTCATTCTCGATTTGAAGTTTTTTGCCACCGGTATCATAAAATTCATTCGAAAGAAAATCTGCATTTTCGATACGTCTTGATGGAATATAATTCCCTGTTCCGGTAATTACGCTGTAGATAGAGTCACTCATAATTTCTACTTCAAAAGTACTTTTAATAAAAGATATTTAGGTCTATAATACTAATTATAATTTATATAAAACTCGATCCTCTATTTATCCATAAAAAAACAGCTACTCATTTTTTGAGCAGCTGTTTTACATACTTAAACTATTCTCGATTATGGCTTAATTGTCTTAGTCAATTGCTTCAATGGAATTGGTCAATAAAGCTCGCGTATAAGCTGGGTTATGTGCTCCGAAACTTCTATCCTCAAGCAATCCAACCCAATTGAAGAAAGCCTGGGATTGTGCCATTGTATGCGTACCAACTACCGGATGGAATCCGTCGCTTTCAAGCACACTTACGATATCTCCGGTTTCAGGATCAAGTTCAAAAATCTCTGCTATTCCTTCTTCTATTACACCTTGCGCTTCTAATAAGTCTCGTAGGACATCAAGTTGGGCTGCAACGTCTGTCATGGTAGACCCGATATCGAAATCTGTGGCACCTGCATGGCACGAAGTACAATTATTGATTGAAGGATTAAAAGTATGGCCTCCGGTGCCGCTGCTATAGTCGCCCATGTGGCATCCGGTACAACCAATGGTCATGTGAGGAAAAGTTTCGCCTCCAGAAGTCATGCCTGGTGAAGGGTAGCTCGCAGAACCTGTAAGCTCAGCCATTCCCGCTCCGTATAATACATTCGACTGTGCACCATGGTGAGGTCCATAATGTGTGTTTGTAATAGTGAAATCAGTACCTGGATTGGTCGTATTTGGTTCCGCTCTTCGAGATTGGTGACAGTTTGCACATAAGTTGCCATTTCCAAAATCGGCAACAACTGCATTGTCAAAAATAAAGGCTATAGGATCGTCAAGTCTCAAGGCATAGTCAACTTCCTCGAAAGTTTCATGAATGCCATGACAAGTTGCACATTCCCAGGCAGATGGTGAAACAATATCTCCTTCAACATCTCCTGTGGCTACAAATTCCAAAAATCCCTCGTGTGAGTGACATTCTGCACAATAGAATCTACCACCCGCATAGCTTACAGCTACTTCACCACCACTGTGTACTGACTCAACAAATTGTTGATTAACGGATTGGATATTGCCATCCGAGTGACAAACGAGACAGGTTACATCCCCATCAACACCGTCCATTCCATCCATCCCGTCAACTCCATCCGCACCTGCAGGACCCATTGGACCTTCGCAGCCTGCGACAAAACCAAATACTAATGCCATCAATGTGATAACTGAAAATCGATTAAATATATGTGCTTTCATAGCCTGATAGTTTATGTGAATACGATTTATTTTCGATTTAAAAATTTGCTTCATTACGAACTTGCTACTGCTCGGAACTACACGAATAAAATCCATATTCATCAGAAAAAATATGACATATATTTATTTCACTATGATCTTTATCAGGTTATGTAATGCAATGGGATTATTGCCAATAGGAGCACAAGAAGGAACATATTTGCAGACGAAATTAAATATAGTATATAATGGTTTGTATTCTCTATAACCTACCCTCACTTATTCTATCTGCATGAGCCATCCTATAGCCATTGATAGCTGCTAATGCGCTTACGATGGTAATGACTGCCAAAAGATAATAAACAAAGGTAGGAACTGGAACGGGATCTCCCTGAGCGTAGGAGTGTAGACCAGATAAGTAATAGTTAACCCCAAAATACGTCATCAGAATTGTGCTGAATCCAATCAATGACAAAAAATTGAAAGAAAATTGACTTCTCATATTAGGGATCATACGCATATGAAGAATGAATGAATACGTAATTATTGCTACTAAAGTCCAGGTCTCTTTCGGATCCCATCCCCAATAGCGTCCCCATGATTCATTGGCCCAGATTCCTCCGAGAAAATTCCCAATGATTATAAGAACCAATCCGATCATCAATGCCATTTCTACAATGATTGAGAGTTCTTCTACAATAAGATTAACTCTCTCAAGGTTTTTTCTATTTCTGAAAATCATGATGCATAGATTCATGAAAGCCAACATAGCTCCAAGTCCTAAAAATCCATAACTGGCAGTAATAGTAGCTACATGTATAGTCAGCCAATAGGATTTTAGTACAGGAACGAGGTTTGTGATTTCAGGATTCATCCAACTCAAATGAGCGGTCAAAAGAGTGATGCCAGCCAATAAGGAAGTAACGGCCAAGGCCATTGTAGATTTCTTCATAAATATCAACCCAGACAGCACCGTGACCCAAGAGATGTACAACATCGATTCGTATCCATTACTCCATGGAGCATGGCCTGATAGGTACCATCGAAGAATGAGGCCAAAAGTTTGAACTAAAAACGTCAAAAAGAGGATACCTGAAAATACTCTGGTGACAGTTTTGAACTGATATGAAGGCTTAAAGATCTGAATGAAGAATAATCCGGTAAGGAACACTCCCAATGTTAGATAAATAGGGAAAAGACTTTTAAATATGTTGGTTTGATTGTAAAATACTTCTAAACTCACTTTTCGATCCGATAATACGATTGCTTTTCCTGCTTCCTTTTGGTAATCCGATATTCTCTTTAAAGCCTTATCTGCTTGTTCGTATTGATTGGTTTTTTTGGCATCTAGTAGATGCTTTAAATAAGTGGTAAACAAGCTATCATCCCTGATCTGGCTAGTAGCCAATTCGAACCGAGTAGGAATTCCCCAAGTATTATTCGGATGGAATGGAATCGGGAAGATCCGCAAGATTGAACCGTCAATGGCCATCGTAAACACATTTACACG
The DNA here is from genome assembly GCA_039961455.1 of Cyclobacteriaceae bacterium. Classification (GTDB taxonomy): domain Bacteria; phylum Bacteroidota; class Bacteroidia; order Cytophagales; family Cyclobacteriaceae; genus Ekhidna. The sequence continues at coordinate 68,205 of JBDVJN010000048.1, forward strand.
TTCGTCAACTTGAATGAGCTCCTTGTCAAATTTTGTCCTTAATGCTGGTTTTTTGATGTATGCATCATTTACCTCGTTAGTCAGTTTGTACACCCCTTGTTGGGAGAAAAAATCTATGTATCGCGCGTAATCCCCTTGAATACCAATGACCTTTTTTAGTTCTTCATGTCCAACCTTAATCATTGGTTTTTTTATCCAATTGACATTTTTTGTGACTATTTCGAGAAAGACTTGATCGGCTGTGAAGCCTTCATAGGTATCTTTCTTATAGACTTTTACCAACATTTTAGATGCCATGGTATTGATCGGCATCATTCTTCCCTGTGAACTTTGAATTTGTAATCTTCCAAAAGCTGCAGCATGCTCTCTATTAGCTTCAGATAGATTGTCAACCTGCTGTGCCGAAGCATTTGGTGTGCCAAATAAGAATGTCAAAATGACTATAATGCCAGTAATCAATTCTTTTCTTCTTTTTCGAATGATGTCGAATTGCCACAAGAGCCCTGAAAATCTTGTTTTCTTGGTGAAGAAGGCTACAATCAAACTTCCAAACAAAAGAAAATAGCCGATGTATGTTACCAATGTTCCCCAGTAATCTTGGTTAACTGAAAGCACTGTTCCCAATTCGTCCTGATGGTAAGAAGATTGATAAAACCTATATCCCTTGTAGGAGAGTATGTTATTCATGAAGATCCTGTAAGGCTTGGTAAGGTTTTCTTCTTCGTCGATCAAAACAATTTCGCTGGCAAATGAGGATGGGCTGTTGGACCCTGGATATCGTTCAAGCTGGAACTCTACCAACTTTAGTGAAAATGGGAGCTGAAGTGGCAAGGCACCGATCGTAATTTTAACGTTTTTTCCACCAACACTTAGTTGTTTTGGTTTATCAAATTGTAGGAAAGTTTCGGTTTCATTCAGACTGATGTCGATAACTTTTGACCCTTGGTTCTCTTTGTCAGAAGGAACATATTTCAAAAAAGCACTATCAATATATTCTTTGAGTACGAGAGACATACCTGAAAATTTGTACACAGCAAGGGGTTTGAAAGGAACGAATTTGCTATGTGATGGTCTTTCAGGATCTTGTGTTCGTGATTTGTAGTTTAGGGGCAACCTGATCATCAGTCCTTCAGGTCTGTTCACAATATGAACATTTTGCAAGATGGTGGTATCTCCAAAACTGATTCCTAATTCATGAATCGACTCAGATTCTCCTTCTTTCACATAGATCTCATGATTGTCATTATCGTGCGCAACACTTAAGCTGATGAATGACGATCCAATGGGAGATCGAATGAGTTTCTGAACCGCATTGGCATTGTAATTTTTGATTGTAAAATCGAAGTTCTCTCCGTCAATGCTGAATTTTTTGTTATAAAAATCCTTACTCTTGCCAGACAACATTACCTTTTCCCTGATTATTTCTTTGCCGGCATCAATGCTTAGATAGGTGTCTGTGGTTGTGAAAACATTGGTGGTCTGTCCATTGCGGATGTGCATGATTCCCTCGAATCCAATGTATCTCGTTATTCCCGCCCCGATAATAATCAGTATCAACGAAAGGTGAATAATGAGAATATTAAGCTGGTCTTTGCGATACAATTTTCGCGTGAAAATCATCCCCGTAAAGTTCATAACCATTAGCAGTAGTAATATTTCAAACCACCTGGCATTGTATATGAGCATCTTGGCTGTTATAGCATCATAGTCGTTTTCAATGAATGTGGCGTAACCGATAGCGACGGCGAAAATGATAAGTAGAATACCCATCAAGGTCCCTGAAAACAAAAACTTGAAAACTTTCATATTTATTAATTCAACTTGTAAAATCGATTCTTTGGTCGTTTTTTATTCCCTCGATGGGATTTGGTCTTACTGAATATTTCTTATGTAAATTCCAAATTCTGACCAGGGTATAAAATGATTTGAATCATGGTCTAACATGCTATTAATCAAATAAATAAGAGAAATTATTGCGCTGTAATTTTCCCTGAACTGGGTTTTGAGAGCTTACCTATCGTTGCTGTTAAAAAGAGAAACAAAGGATGTTTTTGAAACCGATAAGACTTCATGAGAAGAATGAATTGATTCTAACAAAAAAGGGAAGCGTTAGCTTCCCTATAAAATCTAATTCTTAAAAAAAATAGACCAGTTATTCTTCCATTGAGCGTATGTAGTTGATGACCATCCAACGATCTTCATCATCCCTTATTTTTTTCTCAAAATTTGGCATTTCGTCTCTGCCAATGATTGACTTATAAAAAAGCTCTCCGTCAGTTTGTGATTGAACTTCTTCTATAGTCAGGTCTCTCATTTCTGTTTCTAATTCATTGGCCTTCGTACCATCACCATATCCCTCTTTTCCATGGCAGGATTTACAGTGCTTCATGTATAAGTCTCTTCCAATATCATCAATATCTTCCCCCGCATACTTGTTTTCCATATCCTTGTATTTTGCTGGTACTTCCCAGGGGTCCTGTAGAGGACTGGTAAATGCTACAAATAGTGAGAATACGAAAGTAGCAATGACACTCAGGGCAAAGAATGATTTTAGATTCACTTTCATTTTATTAAATTTTTAGATTTATAATATTGGAATTTGATGTATAAATATTAGTTCTTACTTAATTAGATCACGCTAGTTTTTTTATTCGATACACTTTGTAAACCGCTAATAGAAAGTTAAACCAAGCGCCTGATAAGATAACTGCGACGGAAATTATCATCCATAAAGGAGCTGAATCTCCAAATAAGGAACGACCATTCGATACTATCGAGTAATCGACAGGTGTACCCCAGCTGATATCAGAAGATTTTGTTACTGTACCATAATCATCATGATCTTCCAGCATTACAACTACAGTTATCATGCCAATGGAATCTCCCGGAATGTCATTGGGAAATTCCATAATTGCAACTCCATCATCATCCGTATCAACTTCTTCCAGGTAAAGGGTACTATAGAGTCGCTCAACTCCAAAATTTATCCCTACTTCACTTATCGGGGTTCTGTTTCCGTCCGAAGCAATTTCATATGTTAAAACCTCAACATACTTTACTGAGTCAATTATGTCGAGTGTAAGATCTATGTTAAGATCCAGAAACTCAATTTTCTTCTTAGCCGATCGTAGCGAGTCGTTTCCAGGGTATTTAAGATCTATTACAGAATATCCATCCTCATTTTTGGGAAAGGTATAATTGGCTTCAATAAATAGAACAGCCTCTCCCAATGAATCAGTACTTAGAGTAGCTAATTCCATTGCACTATCAGCATCAAATGTTGTCAAAAAAATCTCAGCATCTGAAACTCCTCGTGTTTTCTTTCCCTTACCTTGTGTTAATATGATAGAGATTTTTTTATCATTGTTTGGGAGTTTTTCATAATAAGCCTTCAGTCTGGTGCGTGATTGTTTTTGTCCGTATGCTGGGGTAGGAGCATAAAAAAGCACACAAGAAATTAAAAGAAGAAGGGACACATAGATCTTTGTATTTCCATATTGATTTATCCTGTTCATCATCATGCTCCTTTCGGTTTAAGTGATACATCCAATTTGACTTCTTCCTCATACTCCAGATCTTCCTCCATTTCCGCTACAGGAATTATGGGTGCGAGCTTTGACATCAATACGAAGAAAAGTACGAAAAGCGCAATTCCTGCTAATGATAAAGACCATTCAATCCACGTAGCAGAATAATGCACCCAATCTGATCGGACGTCCTGGATTGGTAAATAGGGTGTTTCAAGTACCGGAACAATCATGAGATACCTTGCAAGCCAAAGCCCCACCAGTACTGCTACCGATGTAAAAACAATGCTCTTTACCGTTCGAAACCAGGGAATTCCAATGATGATGGCCGGAAGGAAAGTAATCAGGAAGATTGAGGTTACAAAGGGAATTCCATATTGAGAAAAATCTAAATATTTCCCCCATAGTAGCCCGTATGTTTTTTGCATATTGTACCAATCAGTGATATACTCACTGAAGTAAAAATACCCGTAGAATAAGGACAGAACCATCAGCGCAAAACCCAGATACACGAAATGATTATCTGTGAAAACCTTCTCCAATTTCTGAGTTTTACGATATATCCACATGATCAAAATTAGGAGAGCAACTCCTGAATATACTGCAGACAGCACGAAGAATGGAGCGAAAATGGAGCTGTTCCATCCTACTTTAAGATTCATGCCAAACAACCATGCAAGTAGAGAGTAGGCGATAATTGTCGTAGGAATAATGATGGCCGCCAGTATGTCGAGCGCTTGATTCAGAAGTTTCGCTTGCTTAGGAGTGTTTTGATAGCCGACCGCTAAAAACTTGTAAAGTTTTGCTCTCCAGTTGGGCATGTTGAGCCTTGCAGAGTTATCCCTTAGCAGGGCAAAGTCCTTTATATAAGTGAAGTACATATAGACAGTGCAAAAGATCAGATCAGTTACAATGGCAATAACATCCCAAATAATGGGTGACTGAATTCTGGGATGAAGAAATAGGTAGAATAACCGCTCAGGTCGACCTAAACAAAGCAGTATGTAAAAAGGGCCTATTATGAGAGAGAATACTGTGATGAGCTTTAGGATTCGCTGTATCGGCTTTGCCCATCTTACCCTTCCTAAATGAAAAATACCTGCAATTAATGCTCCGGCATAACTAAGACCTAATATGAAAACGAAATTGACAATGTATACTCCCCACACTACATGGTCTCTCATCCCTGTTATTAAATGTCCCTTGGTAACCTGAAGGAACAAGGCGTATAAGCCAACACAAAATATTACTACAAGAGCAACTACTTTGAGCATCCATCCGGTGCCTGGCTTATCGAGGAACGATTTGTTTTCATCCAGTAATTTGTTCGTTGTTGCGTTTGAATCCATGGGGAAGTTTTATTTGGATTTAATTGAGTTTTTCATCACCTCCTGCTGTTCCTCGGATAAACTACTGAAGCCCCTTTCATATGGGAACATTCTGTCAATTGGAGGTAAGTAGTACACGTTAGGTTCAGTCCCCAACTCTTCAAGATATCTATAGCCGATTCTATCCTTAATAAGCTGTTTAAATCGAAGTGTTTCTTCTCCATTGGTGACGGCATCTTCATTTTTGTCACCAAAGTATATGGCTCCCATGGGACAGCTGGTTGCACAATCTGGTAATTTGCCTTCTCGTGCGCGGTCAGGGCAAAAATCACATTTGCTTACTGTACCATGTTGGCCGGGCACACTGGTCTCCGGTGAATAATTGGGATCATTATCTGAATAAGATTCCTTATCAGTCCAATTAAATATTCTGGCTGAGTAGGGGCATGCGGAAACGCAGAATTTGCAACCTATACATGCGTCGGCATCTACAAGCACAATATTGTCTGTTCTCTTAAATGTAGCTCCTACAGGACATACTTTCACACAAGGTGGATTGTCACAATGAAAGCAATTTTTAGGGAACCAATAGGGTTCAGCCTCCGGATTATCTTTCATCAGGTGCACTTTCATGAATTCCTGATCAGGCAAAAGGTCATGACCTTTTTGGCAACCCTCAACGCACTTTCTTGCATTTTTACATTTTGCCAGATCAATGACCATGACGAAGGAACGACCGGGGATGCCTTGGCGTGCTGCTTCTCCTTTCGCAGGAGTGCAAGGCTGTATTTCACAATTGTCAACAGGTTTGTCAACCTCTATCATCTTACCATCAGTAGTAAGCACCTTGATCTTTTCGCCGGATGTTTTCGTGCCTTGATTTCCTGCAAGAACAGCCGCTCCTGAAGCAGCAATGATTCCCAGAGCAGATCCTTTTTTGAGAAAATCTCTACGAGAGTTTGTGCTCTTTGAAGAATCTTCCATGTTTACTTTTTCTGACATGTCAATTTTTTTAGAAGTTCCAAAGTCGGGTTATGTTGAATCCAATAAGGAGCCCTTCGCTATCAAACTCATTTTCATTAAACATCATGTTGTGCTGAGGAAGAATTCCCTGAAAAGATGAAATGAATATCTGAAATGCATGGGTGCTTGTCGATATTTCCCACCCAAATCCAAGGTTTGGCTTCACATCCAGAACATCATCGTGATCTGTTACTTGTTGATTGTAGTCGAAGATGAAAGACGACTGAGGACTAAACTTATATCTGCCACTTATTCCAACTCCAACGATGTAACTATTCAATCCGAGTTCCACTTTATTGAAGTAGGAAAAACTAGGTGTGACCTGCAGAGAAATTCTTTTATTTATTCTGGTTGCAACAATTAATTCGTTGAAAGAAGACAACCTATGAATCCCAGGATTATCACTTTCTTCAAACAGCTCTTTCTCACGTGTATCAATGGCCATATTTCCATAGTATGTTAGGCTTATCGGCATACTCCAATCCCTGGTTTGTTGGAGAATCGCATACTTTAAGTTGAAATCAACGTACTTGTTAAGCTTTGTGAATCCTACTCCCACCGCCAAATTATCCTTCAGACTGTAGGTTAGTCCCAATCGAATATTAGCGCCCGGTGCATACAAACCAAACAGGTCAGACTTTCCATTTTCTATGGTACCAAACCGATGAACCATGTTAAATTCTAATGTTTTGGCGGCTGGAACAATGACGGTCTGATTATCGATTAGAACTGCACTTTCGAATGGTGCACGCACCGGTTTTTTACCAGAATCCTCTTCTTGGGCAATCACCTGGTAGCTTCCTAAAAATAGAAGACCAGAACAGATTAATAGAATTTTTAGCGTTTTCTTCATTTCAATTAATTTTAGAATGACCATAATCTTGTGATGTTGAAACCAATTAGGAAATTGGTATTTTGATTGTGGAAATTGTTCACTTGAGGTACTATACCCCAGTAATTACCCATATACACCTGGAAGGCATGTGAACTTGTTGCAACTTCAAATCCAAAGGAAATATTTGGGCTTGGATTGTTAGTGAAATGTTTTGTAATCGGTTGATTGTAGCCCACCGTTATTGAACCTTGTGCACTCACTTTGTACCTTCCGCTTATATCAACAGCAAAGTGGTCATTATTCATTGTTCCTCTTACTTCTCCATTATCCAAAAATGCAGGTACTGCATTGAAATGTGTGTAGGAGGGAGACAGTTGAACCGATAATTTTGAGTTGAACTTTCTAGCCACTATTGCCTGGTGATAAAAGGAAAGGCGATCGGTGGAATTGGCAAACCTTTCAATGTCTCCCTTCGCTCTTGAGTCAACTGTTGCATTGCCATAGTATGCCAAACTCACAGGCATGGAACCAGATCTGGTTTGCTCCTTAATGGAGTACTTCACATTGAAGTCTTGATACAGTTTGTCTTTAGTGATACCATATCCAACAGCTAGATTCTTAAGTGGAACATAGGTTAACCCAAGTCGAATATTGGTAATTCCATAAAGTCCAAAGAAATCAGAAATACCATTTTCGATCGATCCAAACCGATGTTGCATCACGAACTCTAAGGTGTTTTTCGGATAGACCACCACTGATTGATTGTCCATTAGATAAGCACTTTCAAACATAGGCCTGATGACCTTGTCTTCTTTCACTACCTCGGTATCCTCCTGAGCAAATACTCTAAATACACTAAGCATGAAGATGGGCAGAACCAGAATGTGTTTTATGTTTTTCATTTAGTTTGAATTTAATGTGATCAATTGTCCGGAGCTCCTTGCTCAATCCAGGCTAGTACCATTGCTCTTTCGGAAGGTGTGGCATAAGTTTCCATACTGCCACCAATATCTATTGAGGTATATAGAGGACTACTTGCGGGGTTCGAAGTATCTATGTAATTGCCGGAAATTAGCTCACTGTAGGAGACTGACGCGCTTAGGTTAGGGGGGATACTTCCGCCATGACAGGCGTTACATTTGGCTTCAAAGAAGGGTTGAATGTCCGTGGCGTAACTCTGTGGTTCATCAGGTAATTCAACTACTTGCGGCAAGACTTCATCGTAGTGGCAAGAAGACGTGAATACCAAAATGAACAAACTCGCTAACCCAATTACTAGTTGATTTTTCATTTTCCTATTTTTAGTTTATTTCAAAATTTATGTCAGCTCTGCACGGTGAGTTGACGGTATTGAATTCATTATTCTTCAAATCTTAAAGTCAATCCAGGCTTTATGGCATGAGCAATTGCCGCATTGTTAAAAATCGCGAACCCAAAAGGGAGTTCAGTTCCAGGAGCAAATACCACATCATCTGGATCACCAGTATCAAGCTTACGTTTCACCTCACATATCCAACCTGTTCCAGTGTGCACAGCTTTAACCTCTATATCACCTCGAGCACCCAGAAAATCTCGTGTTAAAATGCTTGGAAATCTCTTTTCGCCAGTTCCCTGATTATATCCTGCATCTCCCGTTGGATCGATAGTTCCGCCATTATATGTAAGCACACCATTAGCGTCAACCGCAATAACCAATCGGGCCTCTGCTCCCTGTTGAGCCTCAGAAATCCAGTAATAATCGGTACCATCCGGTATCACATATTTTGGCACACTTACGTCAGTTGTTGTACCTGTAATGGTGAGTGTTTGTTTGTTATCAGAGTATCCTGACTGCGTCCCATCACCATCGACACCCGGGTCACCACCTCTGCCATTTGAAGAAGAATTCCATGGCTGATCCCTTGAAACAATTCTCTGATCGTCAACTCTGTCGTTATGTGTTCCTCTTACTCGCTTCCAGTGCCACATATCTATCTTCTGTCCAGCAGTTTTTAGATAATGCCTGGTGTGCTTGTCTTTTGGGTTGGTAATGATTCCTCCTGTTGAATGGCAGGAAGCAAAGCAAGTTGAAGAATTGAAGTCATTTACAGTTCCAATTGGAAACAAGAAAGAAAACTTGTCTTCATAGTACTTGTCCAGGACACCATTCGCATATTTATGCTCACCTTTCCACAGTTTATCGGTTGGGTCAAAATACCATGATTGTCGATCTTTACTGTCTTCGGCATCATCCCATTCTATCAGGAAGTATATATCGGAGCCAATAGTGCCACTCCTCATAGTGAAATCGTAGGCTTCTCCTTCGTAACCTTCAAAAATATCAAGCAGATCTTCACCTATGCCATCTTCATTGTAATAGGTCATCCTGTCTCCTAAAGAAGAGGGGACGGTGGCGGTGGACACTAATTTTTGTGCGTCGCCCCACATTTCATCAATATCACCATCGAAGACTGGTGCTTGGCTGAAACTAGTCACAAGAAGTTCGGAGGTACTGGAGTTTCCATCCGGATCAGGAATTTCTTGATCGTCATGGGTGCATTGGGAGAGTAATAGTCCGAAAAAAGATAATAGAATTACCGAACTATAAATTTTGACTTTCATAGCAGTTATGTTTAAAGATTGTCCTTAGCGTCCAATTTATTTTGAGTATTGTGAATGTAACTTTTGTTACAGAGGGAAATGATGACTCCTGTCAACAGTGCGTTTGATTCTTGTCATGCAGGAAGGAGAAGGACAAAAGAGGATATTGTGTTAGCTATGGATACTTGAAGACGTTCAGAATTCGAACTAAGTAGGAAAGACTATTATAATTGTATTGAATACTATTTAAGCTAAATCAAAAATCTCTTTAAAGGCTTCGATTTTAACAGCTCCTTCAGAGTTGCTTTGAGAATACTGCCTCATCATTTTGATTGGGTTCTTCGATATCTTGCTAAGAATTGTATGGGTGTACTTTTGGAGAATCTCCTTTTCTCTCTCATCCAGGGTAAGTTTTGGTAACACCTTATTGAACTCCACTTCTTCAATTTCCTTGAGCTTCCTATAGTAAGAGCTAATTTCTGGTGCAACCTTCCTGGCATTGTACCACTCGACAAAATCGGCGAGTTCCTGCTCTATTATTTGTTTAGCCTTAGGTACTTCACTTTCCCTTTGCTTGATGTTTATTTGAGTCCGGTTTTTCATGTCGTCGAGATCAAATAGTTTGACATGCGGTGCATTACGAATTTTTTCATCAAAATTCCGAGGCATTCCAAGATCTATGAAAACCTTCCTGCGTCTATTATTACTTACTTGAGCTGGTCCCAAGATTGGATCGTCACTGGAGGTGGCTCCAAGAATCACATCCGAAGTTTCTATTGCTTGTAGCAATTGGTTTTCCGGAACAACCCTAACTCCATATTTTGCGGCTATTTCTTCAGCTCGCGAAGTGGTACGACTGTACAGGTAGATTGATTGAGTGTCTTTTTTAGTTAGAATCTTGAGAAGCAGATTACTCATTTCACCTGTTCCAATGACCAGAATCTTAGAATTGTTGTTACTGTATTTTTTGATTGAGTCAATTGCCGTTGCTGGTAGAGAAGCAGCATATTGACCAATCTTTGTTTCGGATCTGACTCTTTTACCTGTATGAATGGATTTGCCTACTAACTGATTTGTTATTGGACCTAGTCCATTTTCTTTAAGAGCTTTATCCATTTCTCTCCTGATCTGCCCCAGGATTTCGTGCTCTCCTAATGCTTGCGATTCCAGGCCGGCTGCAGTTCGAAACAAATGGTCAATAGCATCCTTTCCGGAATGCTTTATTAAATGTGTGGATGAAATGTTTTCGCTTAGGAAAACATTTTCCAGCTGGCTAATGCTGTTGCTAAATGAATAAAGCGCTAGTCGATTGCATGTGGGTATTACAAAAGTCTCTACATTATCAGCTTTGAGTTGATCAATTGGACCACCAATTTGGTTTAGTCTGACAAAGAGTTTTTCTCTTGTGGGGAGATCGGCATTGTGATGACTAAGTTCGACGCAGTGAATATTTTTCATATTGAAACCTGAGTTTTCAAAATTTCTAGGCTCTAAAGTACATTCCAGATCCCCCCAGTAATATGATGAAAATCAGCAAGCGGAGTGATTTTATGAGGCTTTCTGTCACTCACCCGTATGTAAATTGTAGTTTGCCAAAAAATAAGAAAGACTATGCCTGACAAACTAAAGCCTCTAAAAAAGGACGTTTACGAGAAAGAGTTAGCCAAACTTTATACAGAGTTGGTCTACCTTCAAGAGTGGGTGAAGGAAAAAGGCTTGAAGGTTGCTGTGATCTTTGAGGGCCGGGATGCTGCTGGAAAAGGAGGAGTTATTAAGCGAATTACGGAACCATTAAACCCCAGGGTTTGCAAGGTGGTGGCCTTGGGTGTGCCTACAGAGCGTGAAAAAACGCAGTGGTATTTCCAACGCTATGTTCCATACCTGCCTGCAGCAGGGGAAATAGTTCTGTTTGACAGAAGCTGGTACAATAGGGCAGGAGTCGAAAAAGTGATGGGGTTTTGTACACAGGAGGAATATGACGAATTCCTACGTTCATGTCCGGATTTCGAACGAATGTTGATTCGATCTGGTATCATTTTAATAAAATATTGGTTTTCGGTAAGCGATGAAAATCAGGAAAAGAGATTCAAGGAGAGAATTACAAATCCTTTGAAGCGCTGGAAATTTAGTAGAATGGACCTGGAGTCTAGGCAGAGATGGCTGGAGTATTCCAAAGCGAAAGACGAAATGTTTGAGCATACCGATACCGAAGATAGTCCCTGGTACGTGGTTCACGGAGATGACAAGAAACGAGCCAGAATCAATTGTATTTCGCATTTTTTAAGTAAGATTCAATACGAGCCAACTAAGTATGACGATATAGAATTGAAACCACTTGACAAAGGGGAAGACTACTTCAGGCCTTCTGTTGGATATCAGAACTTTGTTCCAAATATTTTCTGATTTGAATTGATTCTTCTTGATTCATGATTGAGGTTGAACAGGTATGTTCTGGCTTAGAACCTACCAAACTCAAGCAGGACGAAACCATGCTCCTCCTGGAATGAGGAGAGCTACGCAAACGTTCGTTTTAAATCTCTTTTAGTCGAATGGAATCTTAAAGGTCATCACGGGAATAGTAGACCGGTTGGCTAAGTCCTCAGCTCTGCTGCCACCGAAAAGGTGGGCTAACCCCGTTTTTCCATGTGTTCCAAGGACTATGATACCTGAATTTACTTCTTCTGCGAAATCCACGATCCCTTCGTCGGGATAATCTGCTTCGAGACTGTTCAGTGTAGAGTTCTCGAAGTGATTACGTTTAGCGAATTTATCCAACTGTTCATTGGCGGCCTTTAATGATAAGAAGTTGTGAGGCGTGCGAACTTTGACGATGTGCATGTTCAAACCAAGCATTTCCTGGACTTCTTTAGCTTTCAAAGCAACCCAATCCTGATCTTCGGATAGATCCGAGGCAAATACCATGTTTTTCATTTCAGCGATCTTCGTAGGTCCTTTGATTGTTATCACAGGAGAATCCGAGTGCCTTATCACACGCTCAGCATTTGACCCTAGAAATACTTCCGAAAGTCCTGAGGCACCGGTCGAGCCCATTATGATCCAGCTGGCTTTTTCCTCTACGATTTCCTTGCTTATGTTTTGATATGGGTTTCCATGCTTCATTCTGATCTTAACCACCTGGTTAGCATCAGTTACACGTTCTGCCCAGCTGTTCAGACGATTATGCACACCTTCTATGAGCTTTGCATTGAAATGATCCACAGAGTGATCGAGATCCATTTCTCCGATAGTACTAAAGGAATAACTTGGAAACTCGAGCACGTGAAGCAGAAGTATTTCTCCCTTTAGTATTGCATTGAATTCAATTGCAAAATCTAATGCGTACGAAGAAACTTTCGAAAAATCTACCGGAACAATGATCTTCATCATACAGCTAGTAATTCAATTTTTTGATATTCTGCTTTTCCATAAACGTCTTTGAAACTGGACAATTCAATACTTTTTGCATCCTTATCTAACTTGAATGTCCATACAGGAACATTGACATGATTGACAGTGTCTTCAGTTAAGCTTCCTGACAACCAATGAGAAATTCCTCTTCTAGAGTGTGTGGCCATAGCAACCATGTCTGCTTTTAAGTCAGAAACCTGTTGTAGAATTCCGTCAGCAGGAAACACACTTTTGGCAATTGTGAAACTTGAATCTCTGAAGCCAAACTTCTTCAATACCTCGTTGAATTCCTCGGTGACCCTCTCACTATTTTCAATGTTGTGTGGTGTTCTCACCCAAAGAAACTCCATATGAGCTGAAAACAGCTTTTGCAACTTGGAAAGCTTGATCATAAATTCATCCTGAATCTCAGCCAAGTCAATTGCAACTAAAATTCGCTTTATGGAGTCAAAATTGGACTTATTCGGTATAGAGATCACAGGACAGTTGGCCCATCTAACGATGCGTTCGGTGTTAGAGCCGACCAGGAACTCGGTCCAGCCGGAAGATCCTTTTGTTCCTATGACAACCAATCCGATATTCTGCTCATTAACTATGTCCTTTACCGCCACCTGTAAATGCAAACCTGAAATTTCAGTATCAATATTTACACTTGTTTTGAACTCTTCAACAAAGTTCTTCATGTTGTTTTCCACTGCATCTTGCACATCCGTTATCATCTGTTGAAGATTGAGTCCAGGAGCATGCGGAAAGTCATTGAAGTAATTGAAGTGCATGCTATGGAGAAAGACAATCTCTGCTCCAGATCTTTCAGCAAGATCAAGGGCAAATTCAGCAGCATATTTGCTTACATCCGAAAAGTCAATAGGGACCAATATCTTTTTCATAGCTTTAGTATTTAGAGCTTTAGTATTTAGACTTCAAATTTATGTATTTAAATTTCAAAGCTAGGGGTTGACCTTTGGTGGCTTAATGATAAATGGTTGCCTCTCCGATGATATAAATCAATTTTTTGAGGTATTAAGCCGTTTTAACTAATTCTGTATGTATGGAATTAATGCAAAATTTAAGTCAAAAAATGCAAAATGATTTAGGGAAATTATTATATTCGTGTATTATTTCTACTGCTATAGTCACCTAAAAAAATCACCCACCATGAGAAAACTTACAGATATCAAGCTGAAAGTCACTAATATTTTTTCCTTACTTATTCTTTTCCTGATTGTGATTTCTTGTACGGCCGATAAGGATCCTACTGCGCCAGACAGGGACGGAGACGGAATAGAAGATAGTATTGATAACTGTCCGGAAGTCAAGAACGCAAATCAAGCAGATGCAGACGGGGATGGAATAGGCGATTTGTGCGAGGTTGATACAGATGGCGATGGAATTATTGATGACCTTGATAACTGTCCATTGGTTGAAAACCCTGACCAGAAGGATTCTGATGATGACGGTGTCGGAGATGCCTGTGAATCTGATTTTGACGGTGATGGAGTGATTGACGAGCTAGATAATTGCCCGGAAGCCGCTAACCCAGGTCAAGAGGACGCTGATGGCGATGGAATTGGTGATGTATGTGAGGTAGATACGGATGAGGATGGTGTTGTCGATGATCTTGACAATTGCCCCGAAATTGCAAATCCAGATCAGGAGGATACTGATGGAGACGGATTCGGTGATGCTTGTGACGAGACCACAGTAGCCCAAGATCAAAATAATATTGAAGAATCTCTAAACTCCATTGTAGGATTGACAAATGAATTTAAAGATGGACTGGCTGTTGATGTGGTTCTGCGAGATTTTCTAGGGCTAGCGAACGGAGATACGGTTAATCTGGTATGGGTAGAAACGATCTTAGGTGACTTAGAAGGCGTGGTGGATCCTGCTGGAATTGATAATGGACTCAACATTGGTCTAGTTGCAGGAACCTATACATATAATCATGGTACGAATCAGTGGGATAAGGCAAATGATCAAACCAATAGAGTTGTCTTGAACTTCCCTTCGGGGCCTACAGAAACGTCAAACAATAGTACACTTATACTTGAAAACTATGCAGACCAAGAAGTTACCATCAATGCGAGTACACTTAACCTGCCTGTGAAATTTGATCTTTCTCTGTCTGTGGATGGCGTTCAACTACTGGCAGTCAACTTAAAAAATATTGAGTATTCTACGAGTGTAGATTTTCAAATTCCTGTTGCTGTGGACATCAGCTTCTATGTAAATCCATATACGCTTTCAATTGATGTATCCAGAAATGCAATGAACGAGTACAACTTGAGCTTGGGTTTTGTGCATGATAATGATTTATACAGTCTAGGTTTGGATGCATATTTGAAGCTAGATAGCGATGATCTTGGAAGCATCAGTACGGACAATATCCTCGATGCTACTATTGCGGTGCATATTAATGACATGACAGTTCAGGCACTTAATGGTATTGCGGAGGTTCTACAAATTGTTGACCCGACTGAAAGTCAGATTAACTCCTTTGTAGACGCAGAAATCCTGTATAAAGGCCTCAAGATTGGAGATTTGGAATATGACGAACTTAATGACACCATCAATATTCAGTACAAAGATGGTTCATCTGAAGATTCAGCAAACTTCTATCAGAGCGTGCTAGACGATCTAGAAGTTATCATCGAAGAATTTTTAGGACCTCAAGGAGAAATATAAATAAGATCTATTTTCTCGGAATTAGAAATCCTTTCTGGAAGATTTCTTCACCAGCAAAAGTGTAGGTCCTACGATCCAAAGTAGAAGCATTAGGAATGCAACTATAAAGCCTTGCCCTGTACCGAAGAACTTTTGAAATAGTGCCCCGGTGTATCCTAGCAGCGCTGAAATATCTAACTTGAGTAGGATCATTATCCTTGACAAATCGATTGGATTGAAGAAGCTCGCAAACAGTGTAAATTTATCGAGAGGATAATCATCAAATACTACGAGCGAGATGAGAAATATACCATCGTAAATAACAGCGAAGAATAACCACATGAGAATCGCATAACCGAACCCTTTGATCTTGTTGCTGTTCAAAAGCCCGATGTAAATCGACAAACTTGTAAAGATGAAGGTCAGGAACGTGCCTGAAACAAGCAATGTGGCAAAATCCCATATTTGCGAAGACTGAGAGATGCCGTAGATCACAAAGGGAATTCCTAATCCAATAACCAAACTGAGGGAAAGGGACAGGGCCACACCTAGATATTGACCCAGGAAAATGGTCCTTCGCTTGATTGGCTGTGCGAGCAGTAGTTCTGTAAACTCACGCGAACTGTAGAAATACATGATTCCGAAAATGGTACCGATCATTGGAGTCAGTACAACCACGATATTCATCAAGGTGATTACAGCCTTTGATAGGTTCTCGTTTAAAAAAAGCAGCACAAACCCTAGAACCAGATAGAAGGCCAGGTACACATAGCTCCATCTGCTGCGGATAAGATCTGAAAAACTGTATTTTAAAACTTTAAATATCATGCTAGAAGTGATGCTATTGAGTGCTCAAGATCTTTTTCACCGGTCTTTGTGCTAAGGTCATCAAGTGAACCACGAAAATGGATATTTCCTTCCAGCAGAAAAATGATCTCATCTGCCAGAGATTCAACCAGACTTAGAATGTGTGTGGTAATCAATATAATCTTTCCTTCAGATTTTTCTTTTTCGATAAGCTCTTTCAGTCGGATTAATGAGACAGGATCGAGACCAGCTGTCGGTTCATCCAAAATGAGAATAGGAGAGTCAAACATGAAAGCCAGAACAATGTTCACTTTCTGCCGTGTTCCACCGGAAAGATTTCCAAGCTTTTTATCGAGAAATTTCTCAAGCCCAATCATCTCAATAATTTCCTGTTCCCTTGAAGGCATGTTTCGCAGGTCCTTGATCATTTTAATCAATTCGTTGACGGTCAGGTTATCAGGAAATCTAGCTATCTGGGGCAGGTAGCGAATCTCTTTGCGGTAGTCCCAGGTCTTCAGAATTTTGTTCTCATCAATCAAGACCTCACCCTTTTGTGGAAGCACCATTCCCAAAATGATCTTTAAGATGGTGGTCTTCCCCGAACCATTTGGGCCTAGCACAGCAAATGTGCCACCACGCTCAATGGAAAAACTGATGTCATCCAGGACGGTAAGTTTACCGAATCGCTTGGTGATGTGTTCAAGTTGAATCATCTAAAAGGTAAAGGTTGATGGTTGGTTGTCAATAAGATCATCAGGCGTGAAAACAGGAGAGACCTTCTCCGAGAAATTGATGATGTCAACGAATAAGCTTCTAAGTAGAATAATGGTTTCAGGAGTTTTGTTCACAATGTACGAAAAGAGCTTGACTGGTCGGTAGGGGACATCCCCGATTCCGTCCTTGTCCAGATCATATCCTGTATAGTCGCTCCAATAATTACCATTGAAACTGTTATCGTTCATTTTGGTGTTGTAGGAAACATCAAAGGAGTTTCCGATGAAATTGTTTTTAAAAAATAGATTCTCATAGCAACCACCTGAGACCTTGATTGCCCATCCATTTTGCTCAAATTGATTTTGTGTGTAGTTGATACGAGTAGAACCTTCAATGAAAATTCCGATCGTGTTTTCTGTAAAAGTATTGTTTACTACCTCTGCATCATATATCTCCTTTAGTAGCAGTCCATAGGAGGCTGTCCCCCAGTTGCGAATAAAGCGGTTTTCCTTCATTACGATGAATTTTGAAAACATCACTGCAACTCCAGCTCCATTGTTCTCAAATGTGTTTTCCAAATACTCATCTTCATTCGAAAACATAAAATGGAGACCATACCTGATATTGTTGTGCGTGTAGTTCTTCCACACCTTACTTCTGTCTACAAACTCCAAATAGATCCCGTCTCTAAGTCCATACACCTCATTGTTCTCTACTATGACTTCTGAGCAATGCCACATGTGAATTCCATTGCCCGAATCATCTTCCCTTTTAGAAACTCCATAAACCTTGTTGTTCTTGACCAGACCATTCTTGGATTTTTCTAGCAAAATGCCGAAAAAGGGGTCCACAATTTCAAGATTTAAGAAACGAAAATGATCAGCGCGATATGCATAAATAGCAGCAAAATCTTTCGTATAACTTCTTCCGGAATTGACGATTTTAAAGCCTGAAATGGTGACGCTGTCTGCCAGTACTTTGAGGACATATCCTTCGCCGCTTCCATCCAGAACAGCCCCATCCATGCCGATTATGGTAATTGGCTTATTCAACTCTATATTGATCGCTGGGTAGACTCCTGGTTTAACCAGAATTGAATCACCGGTATTGGCTAGTCCTATAGCCTCTTGTAAACCCTTGATAGGACAGGAGGAACACACTTCTAGTGTTTTGCTTTGTCCCGACGAGAGGACAGCCAGTAATGCCAGGGTTAGGAGGTTTCGGAGTCTCATGTAAAGGTTGAATAGGTGAATTTACTGATTCACATTGAATTCAGTTTTGAGCTCAGACCAATTGAGCGAGGTACCATCGAATTCGCCTCGAGTTTGATCACGTTCTTCTTTGGTTTCAAAAGCGGTTAAGAATTCACCCATTGGGCTAGGTATTGACTCAGAAATCAGAAAACTAGCCTTCGTTGCATCAGTCAGTGAGCCCGGGTTTGAATAATCTGCCACGAGAAAGTATTTCACCTCCGGCTGATCCCATTTGTTGAGGTGGTTCATCATGCATTCGATCGCATCATACTTGAAGGCCTTCCCTTTGACCGTCACCACCTGTGCCGAATGTTGCCGGTCTACAATGGTCATTTTGCAGAAGTGGCACCCATCCTTACCGTAAGCTATTTCTTGTGGCTTTACCTCACAGGAAGTCCAGACTATTGCTAATAGTAGGAGGTAATAAATTCTATTCATTGGATTCTTTTTTGTCTCTGTAAAAAGCAAAGACTGACATTGCCATACCCAGGAACATGAGATAAGCTCCTGATCGTGGCCATGAAAGTGCCTTAAAATTAAGAATCATCTTGTTGCCAATAAGTGGCGGTTGATAAGCCATAGGTTCCCCATCTTTGTCGGTGAATTTGATAGCTGCTGTTTCCTTTAAATCATGACCATATTCGTATTCCCACAGGTAGAAGTCATACATGGCAATTGACCCGAGAATAACCATTAGTGTGAACCAACCAAGATAGAGTTTTCTCTTCCCCACCAATCCTAAAATAACTCCAAGTATCATCATTCCACCAGCGAAATAAGGGAAGATCTCAAACTCTGGTATTACTTCAGGAATATCTTTCATACCCACGTAATGATTCATTATGTTGATGTTCTTGATATCATTTGGATGTGCATCAGCGAACTTGTTAATATAGATATCCATCCCAATTGGTTCAGGATATTGTGGCGCCTCCAATGTGATATTCCACATAGGTAGGAAAAATAGTCCTCCGAGCAAAAGAGCTCCGACAATCATGATAACCTTTGACTTTTTCATTGTTTTTTGTTTAGAAAAAATAGCCCGCCTCCGCAACGCTTCGGCGGGCATAACCTAACCAAAGAGTCTACTCACCATCCAGGCTCCACTTAAGTGGTACATTGGAATTACGTGCCGAAACCCTCACGTAACCCTGCATTTCCTGGTGAAGAGCAGAACAAAAATCCGTACAGTAAAATGGCCATACTCCCTCTTTTTTCGGATTCCAGACAAACGTTTCTGTTTGGCCTGGCATGATCAAGAGTTCTGAAGTATTGGCACCAATCATGGCAATTCCATGAGGTACATCGTAGTCTTGCTCGAGATTGGTCACATGGAAGTATACCTTATCACCCACTTTGATACCTTCTATATTATCTGGAGCAAAGTGACTTCTAATGGTTGTCATGTAGATGTGAACCTCAGTTCCATTTCTTTCCACCCTAGTGTCTTTTTCGTTCTTAACAGCGTGCGGGTGATTGTTCTCTTCAAGTTTGTACAGTTTCAACTGATTTGGCTTGATAAGAGAAGCAGGTGCACCGGCTGCATAGTGAGGTTCACCTATGGTAGGGAAATCACTAAGAAGTTGCATTTTATCACCGCTGATATCATACAATTGAGCGGACTGAGCTAATTCAGGTCCGGTTGGTAGATATCTGTCTTTGGTTATTTTGTTTAACGCTATCAAATACTTTCCATAAGGCTTTCTTGAGTTTCCACCTGGAATCATCAAGTGACCAACAGAGTAGTAAGTAGGAGCTCTATCAAGTACTTCCCATGTTCCTAGTTTCCACTTGACAACTTCAGATGAAATGAAGAAAGTAGTGTAAGCATTTCCCCTTCCGTCAAACTCGGTGTGAAGAGGGCCTAAGCCTGCTTGCTGTACTACACCTGCCACGATATCGTCATAGTTAAGAATCGGGATCCCATAAGCATCTCCATCAAACTTCTCGTTTTCGATGGCATCCATCATTTTTGTAAATGAGTGAGCTGTCAAGGATGCAGATAGTTTTCCACTACCGATGATGAATTCACCGCTAGGGTCTACGTCACACCCGTGAGGAGACTTTGGTGTTGGTAGAAGATATACCAATCCAGGGTATTTGGTAGCATCAATGATTTTCACTTCTTTCTTCATGGTAGATGTTGCCATTTGTGTCGACTCATCATATACATTGTGTGCATACTCAGAAGGCATGGTTTCGAAATCGCCGTTGGCAATTAGCTCTTCTGCTTTTTTCCAATTTATAGCTGCAATGAAATCCTTGTCATTTTGTGATGCATTGACTTCTAAAAGTGTGTTCGCTTCCTCTGTGTTGTATGTGGTAAAGAACATCCATCCGTGTGATGCGCCTCTTCCAGGGTGTGCTAGATCATAATCAAATCCAGGCATTTTGATTTGAAAGTCAAGATTCATTCTGCCAGTTTCCTGAGCAATGCTAATGAAGGAGATAGCTCCCTTAAAATTGCCCTTGTAGTCATCAATCGGCATGTCTCTCTGAGGAATAGGGACAGAGAAACGAGTTCCAGCAACAACGTATTCTGAATTTTCAGTAACGAACGAGGAACTGTGATTACCGGCACTGTTTGGCAGTTCTATAATCTCCTCTGTTTCAAACGTTGAGAGACTTATTCTCGCAATTCTCGGAGTGTTGTTGGCATTGATAAAACACCATCTTCCATCGATTTCGCCGTTTGTTTGCGAAAGATCAGGGTGGTGAGAATCATCCCAAGGCACTGTTCCAAATGAAGTTTCAAGCATCGGCTTAGTCTCTTCACTGAAACCGTAGGCTTTTTCTCCATCAACGGAAAATACTGGAATCACTTTGAATAACCTTCCCGAAGGAAGTCCATAGACAGCCAGTTGGCCACTAAATCCACCGGAGACGAATCCATAGTATTCATCATGCTCACCCGGTGCTACGTACACGCGCTCTGCGTTACTGTCACCAAGCGCACCACCATTTCCACCGCCCTGGTTACATGAGCCGGCAATGAACAATAGTGAAAGGGTTAATGCGTAACCCACTATTTTTTTATAAGTATTCATGTTTATTAATTTTTCGGTTGATTGTTAATTCGGTAATATGACTTTGTCCACGACATTGATAATTCCGTTTGATGTCTGGATCGTTGCGAGTACTTTGGCACCACCGACGGTGATTTCTTCGCCGTCCACTTCAACTTCCAGATAGTCTCCGGTAGCCATATAGATCTTTCTGCCTTTCCTGGCTTCTTTTTTAAGCCCTTCTACATTAAAGGATCCTGGAGCTGCATGCCTAGTTAGAATAGTAGCCAGCGCTTGTTTGTTCTCAGGCTTCAGTAGATTTTCTACAGTTCCTTCCGGTAGCGCAGCAAATGCGTCATTTACTGGTGCAAAAACCGTCAAAGGGCCTGCATTGACCAAGACGTGCTCAATTTCTGCTGCCTGAACAGCGGCAACAAGAGTGCTGTGAGCATCTGAGCCAATTGCAACTTGAAGAATGTTTTTGGCCGAGACATCATCGGAAACAGATGCCTGTCCTAGTGGGTGCGTTTCAGCTACTTTTGCAGCTTCACTTCCTTCGGATTGGGTGTTCGAACCACACGAGGCAAGAACCACCAATCCAAGAAGAAGAATCATGGTTTTTAAAATCATCTTTTTCATGTCTATGTAGGTTTTATTTATAATGTTCTGAAGAATTCAAGAACCGCTCTGGCTTCATCCTCTGTTAAGTTCTGATTTGCCATCGGCGAGCCGTTGAATTCCATAAGTAGTTTTTTTGCCATTGGATCCTTTTGCACCATTTCATCTGGATTGAGGATCATGTTCATTACCCAGGCAGCAGTTCTTCTTTCGAGAATTCCCTTGGGAGATGGGCCGATAAATTTCTTCTCTGCTTTGTGACATGCCGTGCACTTGCCTTCATAAATTTCCTGACCTTTCGTAGCTAATGCCTGATCGATTTCGGCGGGCAGATCAAGTGATTTTATTGGACCGATACCATTGTTAGATTCCCAGTTCTCGTAAGGATCTGTTGGAGCCATTTGGGCTTGTTCCTTTATTCTGTCAGCAGCACTTTTTCCATCGCCACCACATGAGATCATGATGGTTGAAACAATGAATGCAACAAATGCACTTCTGATCTTTGTTAGGTTTTTCATAGTTAAATTTTTTAAGAATTTCGGATCTTTAAATCGTGTATTATGTAAATTTTTTAATTTCGAAGGATGCGCTTACCCTTGAGCAATTCCTCATCATTGATTTTTGTTGACAGTAATGTTTCGGTTAATTGATTCTTCACTAGTAGAAATTTGTCATGAACAGGGCAGGGGTTGGTTGAAGAACACTCATTGAGTCCGAGCACGCAATCTTCCATTAAATGATCTCCATCTATTGTCTTTACTACATCGTGAAGTCGAATGTCTTTCTCGCTATTGATAACAAAGCCACCGGTCGGTCCTCTAAAGGACTTTAACAGATTCCCTTTTACTAATTGCTGCAAGATTTTAGCTGTAAAAGCCTCAGGAGATCCGATTGCTTCGGTGACTTCCTTAAGCCCTTTTCGCTTACCCTTACTCTCATTTGCTGCAATGTAAATCATAATCTTAATGGCATATTCGCACGCTCTTGAAAACATATGTCCTGTTTTTTTCGCTAATCTAGCTGACAAAACAAATTAGGACTTAATTATCCTTTATTATTTTTTCGTCGAATAATTCTATACGAAAGTATAGAGCCCGCTACCTCTAGAACATGACATTTATCAGATGGTAGCATGACTTTGACTAACACTGAAATCAGGTCTTTCCAGATCGACGAAATTTGCTGAGCAATTACTCGATTTGCCAATTTCCAACGCTCTTTTGATATGCAATTCTCGCCTGATTTTTTTTGTGATCTTTAATAAATTCAATTCTGTGTGCCGCTACTCGATAGCCTCCCCAAAAATCAGGGACAGGTACTTTGCCTTCCGAAAACTTTCGCTTCATTTCTGCCATTTTTATCTCCAGCAAATTTCTTGAGCTTATTACTTTGCTTTGATGCGAAATCCACGCTCCCAGCTGACTTCCAAATGGCCTACTCAAAAAGTATCTGGCCGACTCCATGTTTGATATTTTTTCAGCCCTACCACTAATTATCACCTGCCTGCTCAATTGATACCAGGGAAATAGCATAGAGACTGCATTGTTGTGCTCGAGGTGCTGTGCCTTTTGACTGTGATAGTTCGTGAAAAACACAAATCCTTTTTCATCAAAATACTTCAAAAGGACTGTTCGTTGAGTAGGTTGACTATTTGTATCGACGGTTGTCAAAATCATTGCGTTCGGTTCTAGTAGTTCAGCTTTGATTGCTTCATCAAACCATCGCCTGAATTGTCGGATGGGGTTGGAATCCACTGAAACTTTGGTCAAATCAGCTTTGGCGTATCTTTCTCGTAGCTTAGAAATGTCCATTAGGTAGCAAAAAACACTAGATGGATTTACTAAACATTGGTGATTTCGATGTGTTGCTTAATCCAACATCCAGGGCGCTGCAAATGACTCTTATGTATTCTCTTCCTTCCGGAAGGACTTGTATTCCTTCTTCGTCAAATTCAATTAGACCGTCCTTCGCAAGTTGATCAATGAGTGGGAAATTCATACCCACACCGAATTCCATGAAATCCTGCCTACTCCATGAAGTCTTAAATTCACACATCAGATTTAGGATGTTTCTTCTAAAGAACAGGTCCTCTCTTGTATGTAGATGACCTTTGATAATTGGTAACTGATCTTGATTTAAACGTTCGTAATATTCCTCAACTGTTTTTTCATTCTGTGCAAATCCAGACCATGAGTCGCTGATGGCACTAACACCCAAACCAATTAATAACTGGCTTGAAAATGGCGTATATCCCATGAAGTTCCTGTGCAATTCGTTTTGTTCCCGGGCAACCATCAATTCATCCTCAGGTTTTACAAAATGATCCATACCAACCTCTTCATATCCATACGTAGCTAATCTCTCTCTTCCCAGCTTCATAAACCGGAGCTTCAAACTGTCTTCAGGCAGATGCTCTTCATAGGATTTTTGCGCTGGTTTCATAGATGGCACATGTGCATAGCTATAGTATGCGATCCGTTCGGGAGATAGGAGTGACACTTTTTCAAGTGTTTCTTCTAATGATTCAATGGTTTGTCCTGGCAGGCCATAGACCATGTCAAAATTGATTGAGGTATAGCCGATGGCTCTGGCTTCCTCCGTGACCTTTTTAACCTGCTCAAAGGTTTGCATTCGGTTAATGAGACGCTGAACGTCAAGGTCAAAGTCCTGAATTCCCAGGCTTAGCCGGTCAAACCCAAGATCGTGCAAGAGCCGAAGATGATGCGATGTAGTGTTGGCCGGATGACCCTCAAAACTCATACTTGCATGTGGTGACACAATTCCAGACTTGAAGATACCGGAAATTAGCTTTTCTAGATTTTTAGCGGAAAAGAAGGTTGGAGTTCCGCCTCCCAAGTGAATCTCTCTGATCATTGGGGAATCGGGAAGCTGTTTGAGATACAAGTCCCATTCCTTCAATACGTTTTCGATATACGGATCTTCAACAGCATGATTCTTAGTGATCCGAGTGTTGCAGGCACAGTATGTGCAAAGGCTTTCGCAAAATGGGAGATGAATGTAAATGCTGACCTCTTTGCTACTTGACCAGTAAGCAGTCCGCAGTGTCTTGCTGTAACCTTGCTCGGAAAAATTTTCGTTGTTCCAAAATGGGACTGTTGGGTAGCTGGTGTATCGGGGAACGGGTAGGTTGTATTTTGATTTATCCATCTATCATCATTGTAGCTCCCAAAACTAGAATTGATCACATTTGATAAACATGATTTTCTTGACATAGTCACATGATAAAAATCACATTAGTGTGGCTTTCATCCTTGGTATTTTCTTGTATACTTGGCTGAGTTGAAAATGAGTTACAGAACTAGACATACACCTACTATCAATGTTTTGGGAAAGCTATTCACATAAGAAAATCAAGGAGATCATCTTTGGGAGTCTTGAGCAAAATCTGGACTACCGGGAAAAGGCGGTACTAGGACTGCCAGCTTCATATCTTGACACAGAGGTATTCTATGACGATGCACCTTTTTTGAAGGATGCGCCATTCTTGACAGCTCTAATTGCTAACCCTAACCACATTGGATGTCACACTTTGAATGAATCTGAGGCCGCTTTTGAGGGAACGCACAAGATCGAGAAAGAACTTATTGACTTGTGCGCCCAGGAAATCTTTGAAGGAGGTGAGGAAGAATTTGATGGGTATGTGGCCTCAGGTGGTACAGAGGCTAATATTCAGGCAATTTGGATATTGAAAAGATATTTCGAAACGGAGTTTAATGCCGCACCTGATGAAATTGGAATCATCTACTCAGAAGATGCACACTACTCAATGCCAAAGGCTTCGAAGCTTCTTGGTATTCCGTCATTTGTGTCTAAGGTAAGTGAAGCTGACAGGAGAGTCACACGAGAAAGCCTTGAAGCATGCTGCCAATCAGCTACTGAAAGCGGTGTGAAACACTTTATTGTCGTCATGAATATGTCCACAACAATGTTCGGTTCGGTTGATGATATTGATGAAATCACTGGATGGCTGGATGATCTGGCGGAGCACTACAAAGTACATGTGGATGCTGCATTCGGAGGATACATTTATCCATTTTCCACTACGAACTCTTCCTATACTTTTCAAAATCCGAAAATCAATTCTTTCACTCTTGACGGGCACAAAATGTTGCAGTCCCCTTACGGAACAGGCATCTACTTGACTAGAAAAAACTTCATGCACTATGCTTTAACTGAGGAAGCAAACTATGTGAAAGGAAAGGATTATACGTTGATAGGTAGTAGGTCGGGCGCAAATGCAATAGCCATCTGGATGATTATGCGTACATACGGGTCTGAAGGTTGGAAGGCCAAAGTGCAGCGACTACTGGCAAAAACCAGTAGGCTGTGTGATAATTTATCTGATCGGGGAGTGATCTACTTTCGTAATCCTGAAATGAATATTATCACGATAGAGGGAAGATTTGTTTCGAAGGAACTTGCAGACAAATACTTGCTTGTTCCCGATTCACACGATGGTAAGGTGAACTGGTGGAAGATTGTAATCATGGATCACGTGAGGCAAGGCGTTATTGATAGCTTCCTGAATGATCTGGATGCCGAATTGAAAAGATGAGAATAGCGTCCGTACTCTGGAGAATAGCGTTTCTTTTTTTGATTGTTTCGGGATCGATAGGACTCTTGATGAGACTCCAATTTTTCTATCCGATCGGAAATTTTAACTATCAATTCTTACTGCATGCCCACTCTCATATTGTGCTCCTTGGATGGGTATTTAATGCCATTGTTGCGGGACTGCACTGGATGCTATTTAAGGAGGCTATCTCAAGAAGGCAGGTGCTACTGTACGGGCTATTTCAAGTTTCGATTCTTGGTATGTTGTTCAGTTTTCCCGTGGTTGGATATGCTACCGTCTCAATTCTCTTTTCCACACTTCATATTGTTCTTTCCTACATCTGGGTTGTGTCGATCTGGAGGAGAACCAATACTATTAGTGGAATAGCGGGTGAATTTGTTCGGTGGGCGTTGTTCTACCTACTGATCTCAACGATCGGGCCATTTTCTTTAGGCCCAATCATAGCTACAGGTGGAGCTGGCTCTAACTTGTATTTTATGGCTATCTATTTTTATTTGCACTTCCTCTATAACGGGGCCTTCATCTTTTGTCTCCTAGGAATGTTCTTTTGGTTCTTGGTTGAAAAAGGCATATCGATCGATTCCTCAAAAAGCCGTAGAATGTTGCTGTTTATGAATGTTCAATGTGTCTCAGGAATCATGCTTTCGGTTCTCTGGAGGCAACCTCACTCATTTGTTTTTGTGATAGGCGCATTTGCCGGTGTTGTGCAGATCGTCGCATTGATTCTTTTGATAGGTATTGTCAACCCTGTTTGGAAGGCATTTTTGGCTACGATATCTCGACCAGCTGCTCTACTTGTAAAAATCAGTTTCTTCGGATTGATTTTGAAGGCATTACTACAGGCAATTTCCGCTTTGCCAGTTGTCGCTGATCTCGCTTATGACGTGAGGAATTATACCATCGGATATCTTCATTTGGTTTTCCTTGGAGTGATCACTCCATTTCTATTTGCATGGTTTGATATGCAACAGTTTCATTCTCGTAGATCAGTCCTTAGTAATTGGGGACTTGTTCTTTTTCTGATTGGCTTTGTATCTTCAGAATTTGTGATAATCACTCAGACGATGTGGGGAGGTGATTACTATTTTAAGCTCCTTTTTGCCACTTCGCTTTTACTGTTGATTGGGATTGTTCTTCAGTTTCCGAGAGGGAAACGAAGGGTTGGCAGATCTGTTTGATTACAATCCGCAGACGGTAATGAGCCCTGCGGCTTTTGCCTGGACCAGTTGATTGAAATCAGGAGAAGAAAGGAGGAGACCGCGAACAATCAATAGACAGCCGGACACTATTGCAGTAAAAGAAACCGCACCTGGAATGAGTTTTTTAAATCTGGCCGATGCCCAGGCGCCTCCAAAGGCGACAAGCAACAAGGCAGGCACAGTGCCTAGTCCAAAGAACAACATAAAAAGAATTCCCTTCCCCAGACTCCCAATAGCAACCGCACTCGCAGCTGCAACGTAAGTCAGTCCGCAGGGGAGAAAGCCGTTAGCAGCTCCACTCATTATCCACCGATTGCCTTTGGAAAGATTCCTGGAGAGTCGTTGTTTGATGAATCGATAAAACTGTGATTGATAGTAAAATCGTTCCAGTTGATTTCGCAATTTTGGAACCCCGTATAGAAGTAGGAGAGATGCACCTAGGGCAAAGGTTACGACTTGCTGAGCCTTAAAAAGCTGTATCGAATGACCCAGAAGTCCCAGGGCAATCCCAAGTAAAACGTACGAGGCAATCCTTCCGCTATGGTAAAGAAAGAATACTCGTGGCGATTTGTTTTTCCCCATCACGAAGAGAGTCAGCGGTCCGCACATGCCGATACAGTGGAGACTTCCAACAAACCCTATGATGAGTGCTGAAATCATTGAATGTAGATTTTTTCTTGTTGAAAGTATTCCTGTCCGTTTGATTGCCAGGTAATGTTTACTCTGTAGTTACCAGCAATTAAATCACTTCCATCCACTATTTGTTGATTCTTGGAGTTCATTGCAATCGCGACTTTTTGATCAAATAGCTTTCTTGATGGATGATAGAAGTGGATTTCACCTGTCGGCTTTTGGTCTCGTGGAAAAGTCAGGACAATTGTTTGGTTTTCAAGTTTAACAGAAATCCTTTCATTCAAATTTTCAAGATTTGTTTTCTGCTCCTGCTTTTGCTGGTAATTGATTTCTTGAGCGTAGTAATCTTCCGCTACCAAATCATAATTTTGACTGAATGCCTGTACAACCATGTACAAAATGAAGCCAGCAAAAAGCACAAAAGCCACTACAATACTATTTCCCCAATTCATGTTATTTTTAATTACGAGTTATCAATAGTGAATTACAAATTTTGTTTACTTGTGATTCTCAATCTCAATTTAGTTAGCTGGTCCAAGAAACTTTGTCTTAACCGTTTCAACAAGTTTACCTCCTCCGTACACCCCAATGGATATTTTGGAACTCATTTTTTCAAGATTGTCAGGGTCAATCACCACAAAAAAAGCACCTTCGGCTATACCTTGCTCTCCTAGCTCTAATGAGCCACCAACCAGTTCAATGGATCCTTTTGGCTCCAACAATTCTAGCTGAACATCCATTGCTATGTTCGTTTTGTTCACCATTTTCAATTGATATAGATTGGTGATCATGCCATCTTCGCGTTCCTGAAACATCATACCTGGAGTACGCAAAATCGTTGTTTCAAAATCTGACCGAATGATCAAAAGCGAAATCAACACGCCTACAAGTGCTAGCAATACAGTGCTGTATGCCTTTATTCTGGCAGTGGGCTTGAAAGGCAACTTGTCTGCAATATTTTGTTCGGAAGCGTATCGAACCAGTCCTTTTGGCTTTCCTATACGATCCATAATTGAGTCGCAGGCATCAATGCACGCTGTACAGTTAACACATTCAAGTTGCGTTCCATTTCTAATATCAATGCCGGTAGGACAGACGTACACACATTGCTTACAGTCGATGCAATCTCCTTTACCTACGGCCTCTCGATCTTCATCTTTTCGAAATTTACTTCTGTTTTCCCCTCGTTCATGATCATAGGCAACGACGATACTTTGACGATCCAATAGTACTCCTTGGAGCCTACCGTATGGACAAATGGTTGTGCAGACCTGCTCTCTTAGTTTGCTGAATACACCGTAGAAAAGCCCGGTCATAACAATCATTGCTGCAAATCCTCCAGTATTTTCAAATGGGCCTTCTACAATTATCTCCCACATTTTCTCGATCCCAACCAGGTAAGCCATAAACGTATGCATGATCACAGCACTGATTGCGACAAAGATCAATTGCTTACTAGTTTTCTTTATGATCTTCTCTCGATTCCAAGGTTGCTTATCTAGCTTTTTCTGAGCCATGTAATCACCTTCAATCCAGTATTCTACCTTACGGAAGACTCCTTCCATAAATATGGTCTGTGGACAAATCCAACCACAGAAAATTCTTCCAAAAACTACGGTAAATAGTATGATAAAAACTACCGAGGTGATCATGCCAATCACAAAAAGGAAAAAATCCTGTGGCCAGAAGACTTGTCCGAAAATGATAAATCGGCGTTGAATAATATCGAAGAGCAGGAGAGGTTGTCCTGCAATTTTGACAAAAGGTCCACCAATCAAGATCAGTAGTAGACTATAACTAACTAGTGATCGATAATTGGTGAACCTTCCTTTAGGTTTTTTAGGGTAAACCCAGAGCCTTTTGCCATCCTCGTCCATTGTAGCCAAATGGTCTCGGAAGGTCTCATCAACTACCTTCTGTTCATCATAGAGGTCTTTTACTTCGGCCATTAGATCCCAGCGTTGGCAGTTGAATCTGCCGGTGCTGTTTCTTCCTGCGCTCGCTCGAAAAGATCACCCTGAGCTTCTTTCGGGTTAGCCGAAGTTGTACCCTCCATGCTGTATATGTAACTCGCAACTTGCTGAATTTTCTTCGGCGGAAGTTGAGCCTCCCAAGAGATCATTCCTTTTTCAGGGACTCCATACTTGATCGTGCTAAAAAGGGATGGCATGTCTCCACCATGTATCCAGTATTGATCTGTAAAGTTGGGCCCGACACCACCGCCACCATCATTTGCATGGCATACGGCACAATTGGCATCATATATAGCTTTTCCCGCAGCTATGTCTCCAGCTCCTGTTAAGAGGACTACAGAATTTTCGTCAACAAGGTTATCCTGTGAGGCGAGGTAAAGTTTGACCTCTTCTTTAGCTTCTATCATTTCTGCTTGGAATTCCTCAGCTTGGGTGGGACCAGAACCAAATTGATAATTGAAAAGGTACACTACTGCGAATAAGATGGTGAAATAGAATCCATATAACCACCACCCTGGGAGACGATTATCTAACTCACGTATTCCGTCGTACTCATGATCTGTGACGATGCTTTCCTCTTTTTCAACTGGCACCGCCTCGTGAAACCTGTTCCAGAATCTTCCCCAGAAGGTTAGGTGTTCTTCACCTTCGCGTGCTTGAATCAGCTCCTTGTTTTCTTCGAGGACACCATCTTCTGCTAGTTTCATTTTTAACATCGTCTTCATCGCAATCAAAAGCGTATACATGGCTATGATTGCTACAAAGCAAACGACAACAGCGAGTCCCAAAACAATTTCTACTTGATATTGCTCAATAAGCCCTTTTGAAGGAGTTTCAGTTTGCGCGGATACAATTCCCGGCAATGCAAAAATTAGGGTTAGTAGTAGATATTTAAGCTTCTTCATGGTCTGTATCATTTGGGTCCAATGGAATATTTGAAATTTTTTCGAACACTTTTTTATCAACTTTTGCCACGTAAATCGTGAGGCCAATAAAGAAGGCGAA
Organism: Cyclobacteriaceae bacterium; assembly: GCA_039961455.1. GTDB lineage: Bacteria > Bacteroidota > Bacteroidia > Cytophagales > Cyclobacteriaceae > Ekhidna. The sequence continues at coordinate 99,374 of JBDVJN010000048.1, forward strand.
AAAGATGACTAGGGAAATCAATGGAAATATTTCAATTCCAGCTATTGTTTCCATATGGTGTTTGATGAATTTTAGCATGTCTTATTTATTTGAATTTCCCTCTGTTTTTTTAATGTCGGTACCCAGGCGCTGGAGGTATGCAATAAGTGCAACAATCTCCTTGTCTGGATTTACCCTTAAGCCTTCGGTGGCTAAGCCGTCCGCAATGCCTTTGGCTTGCTTTTCAGCGTCTCCAAGCGCTTGATCCGCATAACCTTCAGCATATGGGACACCCAGTGTCTGCATAGCTCTGATTTTAGCTGGAAGTCGATCTTTGTCCCAGTCCTGATCAAACATCCATGGATATGGTGGCATGATTGATCCAGGAGACATGCTCTCTGGTTCAAGCATATGATAGAAGTGCCAGCTATCGGGATATTTTCCTCCAACTCTGTGAAGATCAGGGCCGGTTCGTTTGGATCCCCATTGGAACGGGTGATCGTAGACAAATTCTCCAGCCTTGGAGTATTCCAAATCATTTGGATCGTATCTCATAACCTCTGATCTGAATGGTCGAATCATTTGGGAGTGACACGTGTAACAACCCTCTCTTACATAGATATCTCTTCCATTCAACTCGAGTGGAGTGTATGGTTTTACTGAGGCAATCGTTGGAACGTTTGATTGAATTAAAAACGTTGGGATAATCTCAATGGCTCCACCAATGGCAACTAGAACCAAGCTGAATACCAACATTCTCATTGGTTTCCATTCGAACATTTTTCTGTGCCAGTGCTCTGTGCTCGCTGGTTTGTATTCTTTCAGCAATGGAGCTGCTTCTGCCTTCACTTCTCGGATGAAGCTGCCTGCTTTTGCCGTTTTTATCAAGTTGTAAACCATGATGAAAACCCCAGCTAGATAAAGTACACCACTGAATGCTCTTAGCGCGTACATAGGGATGATCTGGGTAACAGTCTCCAGAAAGTTGCTGTAGACGAGCGTTCCGTCCGGATTAAATTGTTTCCACATCAAGCTTTGAGTAAATCCAGCCCAGTACATTGGAAGCGCATAGAAAATGATTCCTAATGTGCCGATCCAGAAGTGAGCATTTGCCAATTTTTGTGAGTGCAGCTTGGTTCCGTACATTTTCGGAATCAAATAATACAGCATTGCGAAGGTTAGGAATCCATTCCAACCAAGTGCTCCAACGTGTACGTGTGCTACGATCCAATCTGTGAAGTGAGCAATGGCATTTACACTTTTCAAAGACATCATTGGTCCCTCGAATGTGGCCATACCGTAGCATGTTACGGCTACAACCAAGAATTTGAGGACGGCACTTTCTCTTACTTTGTCCCAGGCTCCTCTTAGAGTAAGTAGCCCGTTGAGCATTCCTCCCCAAGATGGTGCAATTAGCATGATGGAGAAAACGACACCCAGAGATTGCGCCCAATCTGGGAGTGCATTGTACAGTAAATGATGCGGGCCGGCCCATATATAGATAAATATCAGCGCCCAAAAGTGAACGATCGAAAGTCGGTAGGAATAGATTGGTCGGCCGGAGACCTTGGGAATGAAGTAGTACATCAAACCCAGGTACGGAGTTGTCAGAAAGAATGCAACAGCATTGTGTCCGTACCACCATTGTACCAATGCATCCTGAACACCTGCATACCATGAATAACTTTTCATGAAGTCAATCGGTAGTTCGAATGAGTTAACGATGTGGAGCATCGCTACCGTCACAAACGTTGCGATGTAAAACCAAATGGCCACATACAAATGACGTTCTCTTCGTTTGATGATCGTCATAAACATGTTTAGCCCAAAGACAACCCAGATAAGAGCAATGGCAATATCAATTGGCCACTCGAGCTCAGCGTACTCTTTCCCGGTTGTAAGCCCAAGGGGAAGCGAAATTGCTGCTGCCAAAATGATTGTTTGCCAACCCCAGAAGTGGATTTTACTGAGTAAGTCGCTAAACATTCTTGCTTTACACAATCGTTGTAGCGAATAATAGACTCCGGCAAAAATTCCATTTCCTACAAAAGCAAAAATCACCGCATTTGTATGCAGTGGCCTTACTCTGCCGAATGTCGTGTACTGAAGTCCAAAGTTGGCTTCCGGCCAAACAAATTGGAGAGCCACCAATAGGCCGACGGACATTCCTACGATACCAAAAATGGTAGTAGCAATAAGGAAATTCCGAACGGTGGTGTTGTCGTAGTAAAAAGTATCCTGACCGGTACTTATTTCATTTCCGTTGTTTTCTGACATGGATCGTTAGGTTTTTTGTTTCTGACTTGAATTTTTTTCATTCGAGAAAACCTCAACTTCAGATTCCCTCACCTTCTCAGTAATTTCAGGAGGTTGTAGACCTTCATCAAATAAAATTCGGATAGATGGCGTATAGTCATCCTCAAATTGCCCTGATTTAGATGCCCATAAAAAGGCTCCTAAGAATCCGCCGGCTAGCAATAAGCTACATGTTATAAGGATGAAAATGACACTCATAATCTCGTGGAAACAAGATTAGATCAGGAAGCAAATTTGTGTGATGAGGGGCGTTAGGAGAGGGTATGACTTTTGTCATGTTTTGGTTGAGGTGGTGATGATGAGAAACTTCAGGATCATTTATCAGCACCACATGATCTCGATAATGGAAGAGGTCTGTACGATAAGACATTAGCATTTATCGCTGGGTTAGATCTTCACCATGGAATTAACAAACTGGTATTTCATCTCCGCAACAGAACAGGGCTTTCAGCAACTTCAAGAAAGATCATAGATATGAGTGATACACCTCATTGTCTTGCGATTGTTTCGTTTCTAACTTCTATTCAAACGGTAACGCTTATGGAAACTTCAATTTTAATTGCCAGGATTTTGTCAGTGGCATATTTAGCGGTCGGTTTGGGATTACTATTCAACCCAATACACTACAAAGAAGTGTTTGAGAAATTGATCCACAATACAACATATCGATTCCTTGGCGCCTGGGTGGCTGCTTTTCTTGGTGTAATAATGGTTCAGTATCATAACATTTGGGTCAACGACTGGCGGTCTATTATCACCGTAGTTGCATGGATTGCATTGATCAAGGGTGTGCTACTTATCATTTTTCCTAGGTTTATAAATGACTTTGAGTTCTGGTTTAGATCCAGACGACAACTGAATCTAACGACCATGCTGGTTCTCGGATTAGGCCTTCTTTTCGGTTGGTTCGGCTTTTACGGTTAGAGAACAGTTTGTTTCGAATTGAGTTCTGAATAAAACTTGCCCCGACATTAGATCGCGTACTTTTGCGTCGACCTTTTAAAAAATGAGCCATTTTCAAGACTTGAACCTCTCCACTCCTTTAAGGAATGCAATAACTGATCTAGGCTTTGATAAGCCGACGCCTGTACAGGAGCAATCCTATCCGGTGATTTTGTCTGGAAAAGACATGGTCGGTATTGCTCAAACAGGGACAGGTAAAACGTTTGCCTATTTGCTTCCCATCCTGAGAGATTTAAAATTTTCTAACCAAACAAGCCCACGAGTATTGATTTTGGTCCCCACTCGGGAGCTGGTTCTCCAAGTGGCAGAACAGGTGGAATTGCTAACTAAATACATGAATGTCCGGACAATGGGCATCTATGGCGGAACGAACATCAACACGCAGCGAGAAGCTGTTGTAGATGGAATGGACATACTTGTAGCTACGCCCAGGCGTCTTTACGACCTGGTTCTGGATCAGTCTATTAAGCTTAAGTCAATCAAGAAATTGGTGATTGATGAAGTAGACATTATGCTGGATTTAGGCTTTCGTTTCCAGCTAACGAACATATTTGAACTACTACCGGAACGGAGACAGAATGTGATGTTTTCAGCAACGATGACTGAAGATGTGGATTCTCTCATCGATGATTACTTTTCACAACCTTCAAAAATCGCTATTGCGCTAAGTGGAACTCCATTAGATAACATTGGCCAGACCTGCTATTCAGTTAAGAACTTTTACACAAAAGTCAACCTGCTTAATCATCTGGTTGCTGATAGGGAAACGTTTCAAAAAGTCCTTGTTTTTGTTTCAAGTAAAAAGTATGCTGATCGACTCTTTGAAGCAATGCAAGAACAGTATGAAAGAGAGACTTGCATTATCCATTCCAATAAAACACAGAACTACCGAATCCGCTCAATTAACCAATTCAACGAGGATAAAAAACGTATTCTGGTTGCTACTGACGTAATCGCTCGAGGCTTAGACTTGGATAAAATCTCGCATATAATAAACTTTGATACACCGACTTTTCCTGAAAACTACATGCACCGGATTGGACGAACGGGTAGGGCGGAGCAAGAAGGAAAGAGCATTCTCTTTTATACCGAAAAAGAAGAACCTGCAAAAGAGGCAATTGAAAAACTAATGTTCCTCACAATTCCAGTATTAGATTTTCCCGAAAAGGTTGAGGTTTCTAAGGAGTTGATTCCAGATGAACGTCCGAAGGTGGTTGAAAATACAGTACATAAGCATGCGGTTCGACCAGCGGCAGGAGAAGCCACTCACGAAAAAAAGGATAAGAACAAGAAGATAAACCTGGGCGGTTCCTACCGACGTGAAATTGTTAAAAAGTATAAGAAACCTAAGACGCGAGGTGATAAGAACTTCAATAGAAAAAAGAAGAGGTAACTACTACTTGAACAGAAGCAGTTGACTGTCGGTTACTCCATCCACCCAATGCTTCACCATTGGTTCTATATAAATGTAATCTCCTGATACCAAGGTGCTTTTATCTCCTTTTTCATTTTCAAACAAGGCCATTCCTTCCAGGCAAATGAGTAGAGCAGGTGTTTTCGTTACGTGCTCCTTAAGTCTATTTCCTTGCAAAATCCTCAGAGTAACGGCGGTACCTTGGCCATCCTTGAATAGAGGTGAAGTGGAGATCGATTTGTCGTTTGTGTGTAGATCTGTAATATTCATTTTAAACTAGCAGTTAACTGTTATTAATTTTTTGCCCTCTCCAACTTACCATTAGCGTCACAAATCCAACAACACTGACGGAGCTGATGGGCATCAGGATAGCTGATACGAGTGGTGTCAGGTGTCCTGTCATAGCAAAGGACAATCCCACAATGTTGTAGAGAAATGAGATGCCGAAAGCGATGAAGACGATAGTTATTACATGCTTGGAAAATTTCAAAATATCGGGAATCTTGGTAATATGATCTGATCCCAAAATAGCATCACAGGCAGGAGAGAACTGATGTATATCTTCGGAGATGGCAATTCCTACATTTGCTTTTTTCAAAGCTCCTGCATCATTTAACCCATCACCAACCATTAACTGATTGCCCGTACTTCTTTCAAGATATTCTAACTTATCTAATGGTTTTTGATTGAATCTAATCTCGTCGAAAGAAAGACTTAGATGTTCTTTCTCTGCATCGTTATCACCAGAAAGCAGCTTTAGGCTGTGGTCTTGCTTAAGGTCTTTAAGCATTTCAAATACATTTTTTCTATAGCTTGACTGAATAGTGAAATACCCAAGGTACCCATCAATACTGATATGTACTTGCGACTCGTTTGGTAGCATTTTCGACTCAATTCCAAGATAGTCGGCGGATCCTACTTTCAGTCTGTGACCTTGAATTTCAGCGAGAAATCCTTTCCCTGTTACCTCTTGGAATGTCGAAAGTGGCACTTTGTTGCATTCTGGAAGTTGTGAGTGAATCAGTCGACTTAACGGGTGAGCTGAATTGGATAGTGCTGATTTTAGCAGAGCTTCCTGCTCTTCGGTCAGTCTTTTTCCTACGAACTCAGCCATTGATTCCGTGGTTGTAAGTGTACCTGTCTTATCAAAAATCACAGTATCGATTTTGGCTAGAGACTCTATCACATCAGCATTTTTGAGGTAAAGCCCATTTTTCCCAAATACGCGCATCGAATGTCCATAGGCGAAGGGTAGCGTTAAGGCCAAGGCACATGGACAAGCAACAATAAGTACAGCTGTGATCGCATTCCATGTGAGGTCAGGATTAACGAACCACCAGTAGATACCTGTTCCTAGTGCAATCAGAATGATCGAGAGTGTAAAGTACTGACTGATCTTATCGATCCAGGTAGCAAGATTCTTTTCCTGTTTCCTGAAAACATCACTGTTCCAGAGCTGGGTTAGTTCACTGTTGTTAACACTTTTGGTCAGCTCCACAACTAATTCACTTCCTTTTTGCCTTCCTCCGGCGAATACAACTTGACCAACTTCTTTGCTATCAGGCTTGGATTCGCCGGTCACAAAACTGTAATCGATATTCCCCTTTCCATTGGCAATTTTTCCATCCGCTGGAATCAACTCGTCGTTGTGAACTACTACCAAGTCTCCTTTTCTCAATTCTTTTAAAGGTCTTTGAAATTCCTGGTCATCAATCAAACACGTAATTGAAACAGGGAAATAAGAAGTGTAGTCCCGGTCAAACGATAGCGCTTGATAGGTCTTGCCTTGATACCATTTACCGATCAAAAGGAAGAAAACGAGTCCTGCAAGAGAATCTACATAGCCACCTCCGGTTTGACTGAGTATTTCGAAAACACTTCTACCAAACAATGCTGTGATTCCCAATGCGATTGGCACGTCTATGTTCAAGTTCCTATGTCTTAACCCTTTCCATGCTTTGATGAAGTAGTCATTTCCAGAGAATAGAATAATTGGGAGAGCCAAGGCCAGATTGATCCAGCCGAATACACTTTTGAAGTCTTCAGTGAGGAGCGAGTTGTTGTCCAGGTACTCTGGCATACTCATGAGCATTGCATTTCCGAAGCAAAAGCCCGCGACAGCAATTTTGACTCCGATATTTGATTTCGCAACATGCTCTTTGGTTTTGTCCAGACTTTCTAGAGAAATGTCTGGTGGGTAGCCAAGTTGCGAAAGAAGAACAGCAATTTCTTTTAAAGATCTCTGAGTATGATCGAACGAAATTGTGACCTCTTTCTTAATAAAGTTGACCTCCGCACGAAGGATACTTTTGTCCAATCGAGGTAGGTGTTCTAACAGGTAGATACAAGAACTGCAATGGATGGAGGGTAGAAAAAAGTTGATAACCGACAGTTTGTCGCTCTTGAATCTTAGTAACTGCTTTTGAATATCCTCATTGTCGAGAAATGCATATTTACGCTCTCCTTTAATTTGACTCCAGGAACGGTTTTCAAGAGATGTCTTCGAGTAGTACTTTCCTAGCTGACTATTCTCAAGTAGTTCATACACTGCCTTACATCCGTAGCAGCAAAATGTTTCATTGACTCCAGAAATTGAATCGTCGCATGGATCACCGCAGTGACTACATTGAGTCTCATTTTTAATTTGGACGCTAGACATCCGGAGAGTAGTTGTTCGGTATTACCAGAACTGGAGTTCTACTTTCCTCGATAAGTTTAGCCGTATGACTTCCAGGAGAGTTGTCTTCTCCCGTACTGTTTACACCAACAATCACTAAATCAAATGAATGTTGGTTTACAAAGTCCATTAATTGCTTCTCTATATTGCCAGGCACAACGAGATTGTTGATTTTGGTATTTTCGTCTGTTTTGAGATCATTACTTAGTTTGATCATATGCTCTTTCACTTTGTCCAGCTTTGGTAGCAAATCGTCATGACTACTCTCCTTAGAGAATTTTGAGGCCACCGGATAGATATGTAGAATTGATATTTCGCAATCGTATTGATCACAGAGGTTCAAGCCGACTTCAACTGCTTTCCAGGCCGCGGGTGAAAAATCTGTGGGTATGAGTATTTGTTTAAACAATCTGACTTAGGTCTAGCGGTCAAATCTAGAAGATGGGAAAGGTGACAATACTGACATCTGTCATACGATAATTTGAACTTTATCACTCTGAATAACACAAAGAGTCATATGGCTTTGCTAGGTTTATCATTTCAAAAGAAAACGCCCAAAGAGACCTTAGCTATGAAACTAAGCAGTAAGTATCTTATGTCAGGCAAAGGACTGGAGCTACTTGGAAAATTATTCCATAGTTCAGGAGAGGGAATTATGCTTTTTAACGAAAAGGCTGAGATCGAGATGGTCAATCCCAGGTCCGAGGAAATGTTTGGCTATACAGAAAAAGAACTCTTAGGAGAATTGGTTGAGAAACTGGTACCTCAAAGTGCCAGAGGTAGGCATGTAGAGCACAGAGATCTATACTTGAAATCTCCTGCTCCCAGACCAATGGGGCTTGGTTTGGATCTTAATGGTCTAAGAAAGGACGGAAGTACATTTCCAATAGAAATAAGCCTGAATTATCTAAAGCATGAAAATGAAACTATGGTGGTGGCTTTCATTACGGATATTACGGTAAGAAAGGAAAATGAGCGCGTTGTAGAGGAGCAGCAGAAAAAACTTGGAGAGTATGCCGATGAGCTGGAGAAAAAAGTCAAATCCAGAACCAGTGAACTGGAGCATATGAATATGGGGTTGCAGAGCCAGATTCAGGAGCGAAAACTAGCGGAAAAGGCTTTGAAGGAGAGCCTGCAAGAACTAAAGAAGGCAGAGAAGGAAATCCTAAAGTCCTTAGAACGGGAAAAAGAGCTTGGTATGCTCAAGTCAAGGTTTGTGTCCATGGCAAGTCATGAGTTTCGAACCCCTTTAACAACTATACTTTCTTCAGCCAACCTTATTGGAAAATACGTTGAAAGCGATCAGCAGATTTCCAGAGAAAAGCATGTAGATAGAATTACCAAAAGCGTCCAAAACCTGACGAATATCTTAAATGACTTTCTATCGCTTGAGAAATTGGAGAGTGGAGCTTTGAGTATCACCAGAAATGACATTGATCTCAAGAATTTGTTAGAAGAAGTCAGTGAAGATATGAGTGGTACGTTCAAAGAAGGACAGGAAATTCAGATGACTTGCGCCTCAATAATTGTCAATTCTGACGAGCATATTTTGCGAAATATTCTCTTCAATCTGATTTCAAACGCCAGCAAGTATTCACCGGTCAATGCTCCAATTGAAATTCTAGCAAAACAGAAGGAAAATCATGTGTGTATCAAGGTCGTAGATGTTGGCATGGGAATCCCAAAGGAGGAGCGGAAAAATCTATTTGAACGTTTTTTTAGAGCTGGGAATGTAACAAACATACAAGGCACAGGCTTGGGCCTAAACATCGTACGTAAGTACATTGATTTGCTTGGTGGTGAAATTAAGTTTGAAAGTACTGAAGGTGTTGGAAGTACTTTTGAAGTGAAGTTACCTAGTTAACAGGTAGAGATTTCCTAATTAGATAGTACGCCAAAGGCCCTATGATTGGAACAAGAATCACAATTGGATACCAAATGAGTCTTATTTTTCTTGTGTAACTCCGTAAAGACAGGTCTACCATTGCAAAAATTGCTATGGCCGCACCTACAATTCCCAGTATTAACCAATCCATAATCTTATTATTTTTACACAAGTTGCCTCATCGGCTTGACAGCCTCAATGACATAACTCAGAGAGAACCGTGACATTTATCAAGCAGAATATTTACCTTATATCTAATTTGGCCACCTAAATTGAAACAATGAGTAAGAAGTCCATACTTGTGATTGAAGATCAGGAAGATGTTCGGGAAAATATCGCCGAACTCCTTGAACTTTCAAGCTACGATGTAACTACGGCACCCAATGGAAAAGAAGGGGTAAAACAGGCGTTGGCATCCCCGCCAGACCTTGTATTGTGTGATATCATGATGCCTGAAATGGACGGATATGAGGTGTTATATCTACTTTCGAAGAATCAATCAACTGCATCGATCCCGTTTATCTTTCTAACCGCTAAAGCGGAAAAATCAGACTTTAGGAAGGGGATGAACATGGGAGCTGATGATTATATCACAAAACCATTTGAAGAGATAGAGCTATTAGGTGCTATAGAACGGCGGATTCAACGTCACGAAGAACTTTCGAATTCAAATGAAATTGAGGAGTTCGTTACATCTGCAAAGAAGTATCAAAGTATTGGAGACCTTGACAAAGAGAGGAAGACTCGGACGTTTAAAAAGAAGGATATTATCTATCGAGAAGGTGACTTTGGTTCCTACGTATACAAAATCAAGCAGGGAAAGGTCAAGACATATAGGATAAATGAAGACGGCAAAGAGCTAGTTCATGATCTACTAAAAGAAGGTGACTTTCTTGGAGAAAGAGCGGTGATTCAGGACGATACCAGAACTGAGTTTGCTGAGGCGATGGAGGAGACAGAATTGATCCTGATTCCCAGATCAGATTTTCAGGAGCTAATTTTCGGAAATAGGGAGGTTTCTGCTCAGTTCATAAAACTCTTATCACGACATCTTTCTGAACGTGAGCTGGAATTGATGGAAATGGCTTACAACACTGTCAGAAAACGAACTGCAGATAGCCTAATGAAACTTCACGATACCTACGAAAGCGATACTGGAGTAGTCACTTTTGAAATCTCTCGAGCTGACTTGGCAGGAATGGTAGGAACCGCCACAGAATCGGTGATCAGAATACTATCTGAGTTTAAAAAAGATAATTGGATTGAAATAAATGGTAGCTCTATTTCCGTTTTAGAGGCTGAGAAAATCAAGGCTGTGAAGTATTAGGTCTCTCCAGCCACTGCGAATGGATCGCCAAGCCCTACTTCCCAATTATTATCCCATTCCTAACAGTGTGAGAAACCATCCCTCTGGTGAAATTGTCAGCTGCCGACTCCAGGGAGGATGGATTGACCAGAGTAGATTGCCCAGTCCAAACCAGTTTAATTTTTCGCTGGAAAATCCTAGTTTGATCACTTAAGCTAGTAGTTAACCTAGAACCTAATCATGCCACACAAATGAAAATAAACGCTGAAGAGATCAAGGGACTAATCCAGGAGATTGATGTCATTTTGGGAAAAATTCATCAAGCTAGCTCTGAGAATCGCGTCAAACTTGAACAGGTTCACCCCTCTTTTAGAAAGGGAGCCGAGAATCTCCTCCACTATCGCGCATTGCGAACCATGAATATCACCAGTTTGCAAAAGAGGCTTGGAAATAATGGGTTATCAAGAATGGCTAGTGCTGAGTCTCATGTTCTATCCAGTCTTGAAAATTGCCGATTTATACTTAAATCCTTAATTGGTGACAATTCTGATAATAAAGTCACTGAGGGAACTTCAACTAAAAAAGCAATCAAGGAACAAAAAAGCCATGCAAAGGATCTGTTTGGTTATCGATCTAAGGGTCGAAGGGTTCGGATTATGGTTACGCTACCCAGCGAAGCTGCCCATCAGTACGACTTGGTTTATGATCTCATTGACTCTGGGATGAATACGGCCAGAATCAACTGTGCGCATGATGACCCTGAGGAATGGAAGATGATGATTGAAAACCTGACAGAGGCCAAGAAGAAGTTAAAGCGGAACTGTAAAATATCAATGGATCTTGGAGGCCCAAAGATTCGCACGGGAGCCATTGAGTCTGGCCCTCAAATTCGGAAGTTTAGACCTACCCGAAATGAATTTGGACAGGTTGTGAAACCAGCAATGGTTGTATTGGTGTCTGGAGTTCATCATGGGAGTAGCGATGAACTTCCGGTAGATGAAACCTGGCTTCAAAATCTTAAAGAGGGAGATCAGATCAATTTCACGGATTCCAGATCTAAGGAAAGAACCCTGCATATAAAAGCCCTTAAGGAAAATTGCGTCATAGCCATCAGCCAGGACACCTTCTATATAGAGACAGGGACGATGCTGACAGTAACTGATTCCGGAGATCAATGTGCAGTAGGGGACCTGCCTGCTCTGGAACAATCCTTACTCCTTAAGCAGGGAGATATGCTGAGAATAATTAAAGAACAAATCCCTGGTAAACCGGCTCAATATGGTAAGGACGGTATCATTGAATCAGATGCATTTATCTCATGCACTTCGGAGGAGATTTTTGAAGATGTTAAAGAGGGTGAAAAAATATTGTTTGACGATGGAAAGATTGTCGGTGTCATTAAGGCTGTTGACGAAACTGAAATTGAAGTTGAAATTTTACAAGCGAAAGCTTCCGGATCAAAACTCAAGGCAGATAAAGGCATCAATCTACCTGAGAGCGATCTTAAGGTTAAAGGACTGACCGCCAAGGATCGAGAGGATCTGAAATTTGTTGTTGAACATGCCGATGTAGTTAATTTCTCTTTCGTTAATTCTGCTGCCGATGTGAACGACCTACTAACCGAGCTGGAAAGACTTGGAGCGAAGGATAAGCTGGGGGTTATCCTTAAAATTGAAACGCAAAGTGCCTATAATAACCTTACCGATATCATGCTGGAGGGAATGAGAAATTATCCACTCGGGGTGATGATCGCCCGTGGAGACCTGGCAATAGAGTCGGGGTGGGAAAACATGGCAAGAATACAACAAGAGATTCTGCTTCTGTGTAATGCTGCACATGTACCTGACGTCTGGGCTACGCAGGTTTTGGAGAACCTTGCGAAGAAAGGAATACCATCCAGATCGGAGATTACGGATGCAGCAGGCGCACTAAAGGCCGATTGTGTTATGCTAAATAAAGGACCATTTATCCTGAGCGCTGTTAACCTACTGGACTATATTCTTTCAAGTATGAATCAATATCAGGACAAAAATGAGAAAATGTTCCCGGCAATGGAGGAGGCTAGCACTACTAATTTCGACAACAAAAAATCACGTAGCAGTAAAACATGAAATTCAGGGTTTGGCTCAGGGACGAAAGTTGTACGTGTTATTGTTGAAAGACCAATAAAAGTCATTAATATCCATGACTCCTACCAATTTTAGAGTGCCGTAGTTTTCGATTGTTAAAAGAGTTGTGCCATACAAATTTCACCTACCTAATTGTTTACTGGCAAACAGTTTCATGAATTGCGTAAGAAGTGTTTGTGCCAATTTTATTTCCTAACTTAAATGTCAGGCTCTTGAAATCTCTTAAAACTAAAAATGAAGAACGTCGCTATTGCCACTCTGGTTTTTTACCAGTTCCATGTATCTGCTCAAGACAGTTACAACATCGACTGGATCAACAAGGACCTGAGTCCGTATTCATCCTACATGATCTCCGAGTTTAAAGTCAATGATCAGATATTGAACTACAAAGACTATGTGGGTTCAATCAGATTTGTTGAAATATTCAATGTTAATATGTCAAAAATCGGACTGAAAGCAGAGGAAAGGTCTGTTCTGGAGGTCTTGTTTAATATTGAATTAGACACGCTTGCCACTGGTTTTGAAAGACCAGAAGGTGTTAACCCTGAGGACAAGGTGGTGGATTTGACGTTAACCTTAAGGGACAATCAAGTGAATGAAAAACTAGTTATTGCCAATTTCAGCTCAATTACAAGAGAGCCCAAGAAACTTAACAAAGAAGTTAAGAAGATGATCAAACAATTTTTTAGAGAGGCCAAAATAGATTAGACTCTTTGGAGTCGAAAATAGAAATCCTTCCGAGTGAATTGTGCAATTCAAACTTCACCAAAATGAAATTATTCCGTTTTTGCCGATGTCTATTTTAAAGGACTCTATGGTTTCTCCTTGATAACAATCGACTTGGGCAGTTAACCACCCTGATATGATTTATGTCATTACCTCCTTTGCCAAACATCATGAGTTTGCTATGACAATAATCACAGATTTGGGAAATGAACAGACTGCTAACCCTGCTGCTGATGATTGGATCGGTAGGATCCATTCAGGCACAACTCACACTATCCGGTGAGTTCAGACCAAGAAGTGAATATCGTCACGGATTTGCAACACTAGCAGTTGAGGATCAGGATCCGGCTTTTTTTGTTGAACAACGATCGAGGTTAAACACTCTGTTTGTTCAAGAAAAGTATAGTATAAAGATTGTGTTTCAGGATGTAAGAACCTGGGGAAGCCAATCTCAATTGGTGAACAATGATGGCAGTCTTACTACTGTTCACGAAGCGTGGGGAAGCTTGAGGTTAAGTGTGACGTCAAACCTGAAAATTGGTAGGCAAGAAATTATCCTGGACGATTCCCGACTTTTTGGCAATGTCGCATGGGCTCAACAAGCCAGAAGTCATGATGCTATTCTGTTTGAGAATGCGAAGGATGATTTTTCCCTCAAACTGGCAGCCGCTTACAATCAGGATGGACCGCAGATTTCCACTAACTACTATTCTATAGCAAGGAGTTACAAAACCCTGCAATTTCTTTGGTTAAAAAAGAAGCTTGGATCACTGAATACTTCATTCCTTTTTCTCAACAATGGTTTGCAGTCTGGTACACCAACAGATGGAGAAACCAATTTTAGCCAAACAGTTGGTACAAATATTGATCTGCCTTTGGATCAAATCACTCCGGGTGGCAGCATTTATTATCAGACTGGCAAGGATGGGGCAGGGAATGATATTAACGCCCTTCAGTATCAGCTGGATCTGAACTATAAGGCAAACGACAAAACTAATTTCCTGCTGGGTTACGAGGTGCTATCCGGGAATGACGAGACTTCAACCTCAACGGATAACAAAGCATTCAACCCTTTTTACGGTACCAACCACAAATTCAACGGTTTAATGGATTATTTCTATGTGGGTAATCATGCTGGAAGTGTAGGGTTGCGAGACTTATTTGTTCAGATTGTTACGAACGGGAAGAAGTGGAAAACTCAGGCCTCTGTCCACTACTTCAGCTCGCACAGCGAACTGCTGGATCCGGTATCAGGCACGGCGGCTGATAAATATCTGGGCACCGAGGTGGACCTGGTTTTTTCCCATCAGTCATCTGAAGATGTAAATATTAAGATTGGGTACTCACAAATGTTTGGTGGCAGCTCGATGGAAATTCTTAAAGGTGGTGATTCAGGAGCAATGAATAATTGGAGCTGGGTCATGCTCACAATCAAGCCAACCTTCTTTACAACAAAGTCCGATGAGGGTTGACCAGGTCCAGCGTATGACACATGTCATATTTTTAAACTGATAAATAATTAATCTTTAACCTAAACGATAGCCTTTCTACTTAATGCCAATTAAAAGTTACATCCTGATCCCGAATCAAAACGAGTTAACGCTGCTCATTGAAGAAGTATCAGTATTGGAGGGATGTAACGTACACCCGGCAGAAAATCGGGAGGTTCTTGTACTGGTCACGGAGACTGAAAATGAGGAGAAGGATAAGGCTCTCCTTGGCCAGATTGAAAAAAGTAAACATTTACAGCACATATCACTAGTCTCAGGCTTTGATTAAATCTATACCTATGAATCAGGAAATTACCAGGAGAGCATTCCTAAGAAATGCGGCCCGAGCCTCAGCGTTTGCAACAGCTGCCTGCATGTTCCCGGGGATTGTGTTTGCGGAAGAACAAGAGCGAATGATTGCTTCTCTTGGCGCGGCAGATATCAAGTGGAAAAAGACACCGTGTCGTTTCTGCGGTGTGGGATGTGGATTGAAAGTAGGCGTTAGTGACGGAAAAGCTGTGGCTGTCAAGGGAGATCCGGACAGTACGGTGAATAAAGGACTGTGTTGTGTCAAGGGCTATCATTCCGTAATGGCATTGTACGGAAAAGACCGACTTACAAAACCACTGGTGAGAAAAAATGGCAGACTTGTTGAAACTTCGATGAAAGAGGCACTTGATCTCGTTGCTTCCAAAATGAAGGATACGATTGCTGAGCATGGTAAGGATGCAGTCTCCATTTATGGCTCCGGTCAATGGACAATCCCCGATGGTTATGTAGCCTCAAAACTTTTCAAAGGTGCCATTGGTACGAATAACGTAGAAGCCAATGCAAGGCTGTGTATGGCTAGCGCCGTAACAGGTTTTCTTACCTCCTTTGGATTGGATGAACCGATGGGTTGCTATGATGATATAGACCATGCCGATGTATTTGTGCTTTGGGGAAACAACATGGCTGAAATGCATCCGGTGTTGTTTTCAAGAATACTGGACAATCGACTGAGGAGGCCGGTGAAGATCATTCACTTGGCGACCCGAACAACCCGTACGTCTTTAGCGGCTGATAAGTCTTTCCTTTTCAACCCCCAGACAGATCTGGCCATTGCTAATTCCATTTGCTACGAGATTGTCAAAAATGGATGGGTAAACAAAAGCTTCGTAGAAAATCACTGTGCTATCAAAGAAGGCAAAACTAACATCGGTTATGGGCTTGAAGAGCACTTTTCGTTTACCGATGAACCAAAGGATATCGATTTCGAAAAATTTGAGAAGTTTCTCGAAGAATATGCTCCTGAAAAAATAGAAGGATACTGTGGTGTTTCTGCTAAAGACATTAAGTACATGGCGTCTCTTTATGGGAACTCAAACAACAAAGTGATGTCACTATGGTGTATGGGAGCCAATCAGCATACACGGGGAACCTGGATCAACAACCTGATTTATAACATCCATCTGCTAACCGGTAAGATCTCAACTCCGGGTAATAGCCCATTTTCTTTAACTGGCCAGCCAAGTGCATGTGGGACGGTACGGGAAGTTGGAACGCTTACCCATAAGCTACCGCACGGAGTGGTGATGAACGAGGAACACAGAAAACATGCCGCTGAAATATGGAAGGTTCCGGTGGAAAACATTCCTTCAAAGCCGACGCATCATACAGTTTCCATGTTCAGAGCATTGGATCGGGGTGACCTCAAATTCATGTGGGTGCAAGTGACCAACCCAATGGTGACCATGCCCCATTTAAACCGATACAGAAATGGAGTAAAAAAAGATGACCGCTTCATTGTAGTTTCAGATGTCTACCCAACCCCGACCACCGATATTGCGGACGTTGTGCTGCCTTCAGCAATGTGGATTGAGCGGGAAGGAATGTTTGGCAATTCTGAGCGACGGACGCAGCATTTTGATCAATTAATTGATCCTCCGGGAGAGGCAATGAGCGATACGTGGCAGTTGATTGAGGTAGCCAGACGACTGGGATATGAAGAACTATTTCCGTGGAGCGAGGAAACCCACATCGAGGAGATATGGAAAGAATACTCGCTGCATCATGAAGGAAACAAACATGCGATGGCACCATACGAGGAACTGAAATCCAAGCCGGGACTACAGTGGCCTTTCGTGGAAGGGAAAGAAACAAAGTGGAGATTTCACGCAAAGTATGATCCCGCTTGTAAAGGAGACTCGTTCGACTTTTACGGAAAACCAAACGGTAAAGCCTGGATTTGGGCTCGCCCTTTCGAACCTGCACCTGAGGTACCTGATAAGGATTATCCATTCTGGCTAAATACAGGACGAGTGCTGGAGCATTGGCATACAGGATCCATGACAAGACGAGTTTCCGTATTGCATCAGGCAATGCCAAAAAGCTATGCGGAATTACACCCGGAGGATGCAAAAGCACTGAATGTTATCAACGGTGATCAAATCAAAATAACCTCAAGACGTGGTGAGATCGTGATGGACGTTTCTGTGAATGGGAGAGGTAAACCAACCCGAGGGCAGGTGTTTGTTCCATTTTTTGACGAAAGTCTCCTGATCAATGATCTTACGCTTGATGCCTTTTGCCCGATTTCCAAACAGCCAGACTATAAAAAGTGCGCGGTTAAAATTGAACGGGCATGAAAGGAAAATCCATTATTTTCTTTTTCATTCTGTTGATGG
Source organism: Cyclobacteriaceae bacterium (assembly GCA_039961455.1). Lineage (GTDB taxonomy): Bacteria > Bacteroidota > Bacteroidia > Cytophagales > Cyclobacteriaceae > Ekhidna. The sequence goes on from JBDVJN010000048.1 coordinate 116,925, forward strand.
TTGCCATGATTATTGTGCTGGACCTGAGTCTCAAACAATCAAAATCGGAAGCAGAGATATCTGTTGCGGAAGAGGAAGAATCGGATTTTTCTAAATTGTCAGAAAATGATGCTTTCAGGCTGTCCGGTATGGCTCTGGAATTTGAAGGACTACTTCCTGTTAAAAGCGAAAGAAATCTGGATGATTATTACGCTAATCGTGCCTACGATGGCGCACCACCAACCATTCCGCATCGCCAGATAAGTGAAACAGGAATTGGTGGTAAAGCTTGTTTGCAATGTCACGGAAAGGGAGGGTATGTCCAGCAGTTTGAAGCATTTGCGCCGATAACTCCACACCCGGAATACCTGAACTGTTTGCAATGTCATGTACCTGCGAAAACCAGCAATCTCTTTGCTTCCAGCGATTTCCGAAGGTCGAAACCAAAAGGGAAAGGCGCCGGTGTTTTGGATGGAAGTCCTCCTGCTATACCTCACGATCTCCAAATTCGTGGGAGTTGTCTTGCGTGTCATGGTGGGCCATCTGCTCCGAAGGAAATTCGGGTTTCGCATCCGGAGAGAGTCAATTGTCTTCAATGTCATGCGCCTGCAAACAACCGATCGATTACCTGGGAGAGAAAGTCCAGCGAAGGAAAGGAGGATGAGGTAGAATGAAGCGTTCATGGATTTACGGTATCGTCTTGATTTATACTGTCGCTGTTTTCTGGAGTTGCTCTGACAGCCATCAAAAGAGTGGGTTGGCGAAAATTCAGGAAAGTACAGATACTATAAGCTACGACATGTCCAATTTTGCTCAGGTTCAAGACATGGAAATTGCAGTGGTGTTATCACAGATTGAAGAATTAGACTCGCAATTTCTTGTACCCACACGAGCGAGAGAAATTTCCAGTTTTCCATGTTCCAATTGTCATACAAAACCCTTGGCCCAATTAAAGGCAGAAAAAATAGGGAAAAGCGCACATTGGGATATTTCCCTTGCACATGCCAACAAGTTATCAATGGACTGTTCAACCTGTCACAACATGGAAAAGCCTGATGAGTTGACGTCGCTAACCAAAAATAGTATCAGCTTAGATCACTCCTACAAGCAGTGTTCACAGTGCCACTCTACACAATTTAATGATTGGAAAGGTGGCGCACATGGGAAAAGATTGCGTGGGTGGGTACCTCCAAGAGTAGCCCAAACGTGTGTCGGATGTCACAATCCTCACAAACCCGCTTTTGAAAAACGATGGCCTTCCCGGTTGAATACCGCAAAACTGAAACAAGAACAAAATCACTAACCATGAATCAGGAGAACAAATGTGGAAACAACTGTGCCTGCGGAAGCAATGGTGAAAAAGCAGCACCAGTAGGTGATCAGGGGTTTAGTCAGCTGGGTGATGCAAAGACCAGCAGGCGGGGGGCTCTTCAAAAGCTGACGCTCGGACTGTTGACAGGTGCAGGAATGGCGTCCAATTCCTGCAGCGTAGTAGGAGACGACATTAAAAAAGAGAAAAGCAGTCTTCAATGGGATGAATTCTTTAAGGACAATTACCGATTGATGTCCAAAAAGGAAAAGACAGCGACTGTCCAAAGATTGGAACGACTATATGAGCTGAATTCGGAAAAGAAAATCAATGTTTCATCCAAAGGAGCTACAGAAAATGTATTGTTCGGGTATGCTTTCAACATATCAAAATGTCAGGGATACATGGACTGTGTGAATGCCTGCGTGGAGGAAAACAATCAGGACAGAAGCTCGCAAATGCAATATATACGCATTCATGAGCATAAGAATGGTCAAATAAATTTTGAATTGGCTGAAGACGATTACTTCCACGAAGTACCTGCTGCAGGTCATTTTTACATGGGCACCCAGTGTTATCATTGTGAAAATCCGCCATGTGTGGAGGCTTGTCCGGTTGGTGCCACATGGAAGGAGGAGGATGGTATTGTAGTGATAGACTACGACTGGTGCATTGGTTGCCGGTACTGTATGGCAGCTTGTCCATACGATGGAAGGAGATTCAACTGGCAGGAACCGCAAGTGCCGGAGGCTGAGGTAAACAAAGAGCAACACTATTTGGGAAATCGATTGCGCAAGAGTGGAGTGATGGAGAAGTGTACGTTCTGCATTCAGCGATCAAGAAATGGTAAGAATCCCGCATGCGTGGAGGCCTGTCCTACAGGAGCACGGATCTTTGGAAACATTTTAGATCCGAAAAGTGACATTCGCTGGGTGCTGGACAATAAGAAAGTATTTCGATTGAAAGAAGATTTAGGTACCGAACCGAAGTTTTGGTATTTCATGGACTAAGGAATGATGAGGCAGTTAAAAATATTCAGATCACTTGTCAAAGATTGCATCTCCAACGCGATGCAGGGTCCGCGAACGTATCATTGGTGGATGGGCGTGCTTACCTTTTTTATGTTACTAGGCGCTTATTGCTACTATCAACAGTTGAGCAAAGGTCTGATAGTAACCGGAATGCATGATAGCGTTAGCTGGGGATTGTATATTTCCAACTTCACTTTCCTGGTGGGTGTGGCAGCTGCTTCGGTCATGCTGGTTATGCCTACGTATGTATTGAAAGATGTAGATTTTTCAAAAGCGGTGCTTATTGGAGAAGGGCTAGCTGTGGCTGCTCTTGTTATGTGCCTGGCATTTGTGACTGTCGATTTAGGTGGACCCGCCCGAGCCTGGCACCTGATCCCATTTGTAGGGTTATTCAACTGGCCAAGGTCGATGCTATCATGGGATGTTCTTGTTTTAAATGGGTACTTGTTTATCAACATCACAATCCCTCTCTACATTCTGATGTCCCGATATCAAAACAAGGAACCCAACAAGAAATTTTATTTACCTGGAGCGATGATCTCCGTTTTTTGGGCTGTGGGTATTCATATGGTTACTGCATTTTTATATGCAGGACTTCCTGCTAGGCCTTTCTGGAATAGTTCATTACTGGGACCGAAATTCCTGGCCTCAGCTTTTGCTGCCGGCCCAGCGCTAATCATTATCATACTAGAAATGATTAATCGATTTACCACATTCAAGATTGACCATAAGTCCTTTGCGAAACTGGCTTTGGTAGTAACAGTGGCGGCTCAGATAAATCTCATCATGTTGGGGTCAGAAATTTTTAAGGAATTCTATGCTCAAACGCATCACAGTCTGAGTGCGGTTTACCTCTTCTTTGGCCTTCACGGGAAGTCGGGCCTTGTTCCTTGGACTTATGTTTCACTGGCACTGAACATCATAGCGACCAGTATTCTTACGCTTCATTTAATATTGAAAAGCTATCGTTGGCTGACCGTAGCCTGCGTCTTTCTGTTTGTTGCTATCTGGATTGAGAAGGGCATGGGACTTATCATTCCGGGATTTATTCCTGGTCCATGGGGAGATATCGTAGAGTACACACCTACCTGGATTGAGGTTGGGGTCACGATTGGTATTTGGGCTATGGGTGCATTTTTATTCACAGTGCTGGTGAAGTCCGCAATTGGGATTGAACAGGGTAAGTTGCGGTTCAAAGGATCCGTTTGATTTTTGAAGAGTTAATGTTCTATTGACCGTCCAAACGACCTACACCTATTTCTATCCTAAATTTATCTGGCTTTAGCTACATACTTTTTAATTTGTGATTCAATCCAAACAACATGAATTACAAATCAATTGCTTCCATGCTCATCGTTCTACTGTTTTTTCAAGCGTCCTCTGCACAGGACTACTTTCTGAAAGACAAAGGTCCATTTGATTCCAACATTCCTTCTCCTGAACAATTTCTGGGATACGAAATAGGGGAACACCACACCCGCCATGATCGAATCGTTGCTTATCTGGAGGAGCTTGCAAAGCTATCTGACCGAGCAACCATTGAGCGCTACGGTATGACCCATGAGTATCGACCGCTGGTCATACTTACCGTCAGCGATCCGACGAATCATGCAAGGTTGGATGAACTTAGAAACCAGCACCTGGAAGCAGTTGATCCTAATTCGACAGCAGATTTATCCAGCCTGCCGATATTTATCAACCTGGGATACAATGTCCACGGAAATGAACCATCCAGCTCAGAGGCTGCGCTATTGACCGCTTATACGTTTGTTGCTTCACAGAGTGATCAGGTAAAGAATTATCTCAGCAATGCAGTGATATTCATTGACCCAACGATCAATCCGGATGGACGAGATAGACATACAAGTTGGGCTAATACATACAAAGGCAACCCTCTGGTGAAGGATCCGATGGACGCTGAGCACAACGAAAATTGGCCAAGGGGAAGAACCAATCACTACTGGTTTGACCTGAACCGAGACTGGTTGCTTGGAATAAATCCGGAGAGTAGGGGTAAACTGAATTGGTATCACAAGTGGTATCCCAATGTGGTGACGGATTTCCATGAAATGGGCACCAATAGTACCTATTTCTTTGAGCCAATGAAGGCAATTGCAAGCAAGGATCCAATCATGCCGAAGGAGAACTATACTACACTGAATGACACGTTTGCTAAGTATTTCCAGGAAGATCTGGACAAAATCGGCTCACTTTATTTTACCAAGGAAGTTTTCGATGGAACTTATCCAGGCTACGGTTCATCGTATCCTGATCTACAAGGAGGACTAGCGTTATTGTTTGAGCAAGCAAGCTCTAGAGGGCACGCACAAAAAACTCCGATGGGAGACATCACTTTTGCATTCACCATTCGCAATCAATACACTTCCAGTCTTGCTACGGTAAGAGCAGCTGTTGAGAACAAAGCAATGCTCTATAGCTATCAACGAGATTTTTTCAAGTCTGCGATATCCAATGCACGATCAACCAATGTAAAAGGGTATGTGTTTGGAGATGAGTACGATGCGAATAGGGTTAAGGACTTTCTCGACAAGCTGTTACTGCACCGCATCAAGGTCTATGAAGTGGAGAGTAGAATCTCTACAGGAGGAAAACGATTTAATCCCGAAAAAGCTTTCATAGTTCCGACTGATCAACCACAGTATCGCATGGTACAGACAATGTTCGAAACATATAAGGAGTATTCAGATAGTGTTTATTATGATGCATCAGCCTGGTCTGTTGCCAATTTCTACAACCTCCAGTATGCGCCACTGACTGGAAACATCAAAAGAGGCTCGGAGGTTACGAAAGAAAGCCTAACCAGAGCCTCCTACGATCTTCAGCGATCTAACTACGCATACATAATTCCGTGGGAAGACTACTATGCTCCAGCACTCTTAAATGGTCTGCAACAGGGTGGAGTGAGAGTCACTTCATCGTTCAAACCATTTTCGATTCAAGTACAAAATGGTATTCGCAGTTTTGGATATGGAACGCTGGTGGTTCCTGTGAGTAAGCAAGCCATCTCTCAGGATTCGTTGTATCAGGTGCTGAAAGCCCAAAGTAATAAATATGGAATTGAAATATCAAGTGCTAGTTCCGGATACAGCGCATCGGGTATTGATCTTGGAAGTGGTAATGTTAGATCACTGGAAGCACCGAAGGCAATTATGTGGACAGAAGGGGGAGTGTCATCTTATGAAGCAGGAGAGGTTTGGCACTTGCTGGATACACGTGTTGGCATGCCGATTACTAAAACGCCTTTGCGGTTATTTAATCGAGTTGACTTGAATGACTACAATGTCATGGTGATGGTCTCTGGTTCGTACAATGATCTCGACTCTGCGAAGAGACAAAAGATCAGTGAATGGGTTAAAAATGGGAATACCTTAATTACCAGCCGGTCGGCTTCTGCTTGGGCAATCAACAAGAAATTGGTGAACGAGAAACTGGTCAAAGAGAAGAAGGATGACAAAAAGAAAGAGGAGCCTGCGATTAGGAAACCATATGTTGATGCTCAATACAATTCCGGCAAGAAGGAAGTCGGCGGGGCAATATTCCAGGTAGACCTTGATTTGACTCATCCGCTTGCTTTTGGTTATAAGAATTCCAAAATTCCTGTGTACAGAAATAGTGAGGTTTGGCTGGCACCAAGTAAAAATGCATACGCTACTGTTGCAAAGTACACGTCCAGTCCTCACATCGATGGCTTCATTTCAGATGAGAATATGAAGAAATTCCTCAAACCTTCTGCTTCACTGATTGTAAGTAAACTAGGTGGGGGTAGAGTAATACTGTTCGCTGATAACCCTAACTTTAGAGGTTCCTGGTATGGGACAAATCGATTGTTTTTGAATGCTATTTTCCTGGGTCAGCATGTGCGTGTGCCTAACGAATAGTTACAATTCAATCTCGGTCCGACCACTAACCAATTCGATGTGACACTGATCAGCCTTGATGACATAGTCTTCTTTGATTAAAAGTTGGCTGTCAAGAAATCCATGAAAAGTGAACGTGTCCTCATTTTTGGTGAGTTTCGGGAGATAACTATCATCAAGAATGGGATAGAAATCTGCTATAGATCCGCCAATAATTGGATTGTGTCTAATTGTGTCGTTCGTGGTTTTTCTGACAGTATAAAAATTATTTAACTGACCGCCGATGATAGTCACACCGACAGTTCTGAATTCTTCAGTACAGACTATTGACTGATCATTATCGGAATTGGAGCAGGACTGGACTACTAGAGTTACGAATACTATTGTTATCCATTTCTTCATTCTTGCCTATTTACTTAGCTACTATCAAACTGATAATCCTAATACATGTTACGTAGATTTTACCCTCACAACTAATTCCATTTCTCACGACAATGATGAATATGTGCAGTGCCTGCGCCAGGGATAGAGGTGGTACCACGCAAAGGGTTGGCTATAGTGATGGACGGAGTAGAGCCGAAAGCCCGTCCGGCGCCCCATAAATCTCTTTTGGTACAATGAGATTCAATGTAGAGGTGTTAAGTTTGCCCAGGCAAAATTCAAATGCATGCTAGATTTTGAAAAACCAATAGCGGAACTGGAAGGGAAGTTGGAAGATATGAAGGACTTGGCGAAAACGAGTGACGTGGACGTTGCTGATGCGATCAAGATTCTGGAGACGAAGATTGTGGAGTTGAAAAAGGAAACGTTTGCAAATCTGACCAGATGGCAAAAGGTGCAGCTTTCCAGACATCCGGACAGGCCTTATACACTAGATTATATTTATGAGATAACTGACGAGTTTGTGGAGCTTCATGGTGATCGAGCTGTGAAAGATGACAAGGCTATGGTTGGCGGGTTTGGTGTCATTGATAACCAGCCGGTCATGCTCATCGGTCAGCAAAAAGGGAGAACCACCAAGCAGCGTCAAGAGCGAAACTTTGGTATGGCTAATCCCGATGGATACCGTAAAGCTCTCCGTTTAATGAAACTCGCAGAGAAATTCAATAAGCCAATTGTAACGTTGATCGATACACCGGGAGCATATCCTGGTTTGGAGGCAGAGGAAAGAGGACAAGGTGAGGCTATTGCCAAGAACTTGAAGGAGATGATGACACTGAAGGTGCCGGTCATTTGTATTGTGATCGGTGAGGGCGCATCAGGTGGTGCACTGGGTATTGCAATAGGTGACAAAGTCATGATGATGGAAAATACCTGGTACTCGGTAATTTCTCCAGAATCATGCTCATCCATTCTGTGGAGAAGCTGGGACTACAAAGAGCAAGCGGCAGAGGCATTGAAGCTTACGGCTACTGATATGCTTAAGAATAAGTTGATTGATGATGTGATAAAGGAACCTCTGGGTGGTGCACACAATGATTTGCCAGCTTCTGCGGCGGAACTTAAGAAAGTGATATCCAAAACGTTGAAAGAGCTACTCAAGAAAAAACCAGCGGAGCGTATCTCGGAGCGCATTGAGAAATTCAGCGGAATGGGCGCTTATAAGTAGGCGGTTCTGTCATGAAAAAAAGATCTCTCAAGGAACGTTTTATTGGATGGCTTTTTGAGTTGTTTGGCTGGAAGTATCAGGGTGAGATCTCTCCTGATCTGAAGAAGTACGTGATTGTAGTTGCTCCGCATACCAGTAATATCGATTTTTTCATAGGGTACGGCTTCAAACACCTTGTGGGTTTTCATCCTAATTTTCTTGCTAAAAAATCACTCTTCAAAATTCCGATTGTCGGTTGGTTTTTGAAGTCGATAGGTGGATATCCGGTGGACCGTTCCAAACACTCAAACCTTGTGGGCCAGGTGGTGGACCTTTTTAATACAACAAAGGAGTTCGTAATGACTATTGCTCCAGAAGGTACGCGTTCCTACTCAGCTGATTGGAAAACGGGATTTTATAGAATAGCGCAAAAAGCAAACGTGCCTATTATAAAGATTGGATTTGATTATGGCTCTAAGACAGTTTTTGTGTCTGAGCCACAGTATGTGACTGGCAATATGGACGAAGAGATATTGCAAATGAAAAATCACTTCCGCCAGTTTGCAGGCCGACACCCGGAGAAAGGGGTGAAATAAATACCTTCCACTTAAACAATACACGTTTGGGACTCATTTCGCCCAAACAAAAAAAGCCATTCACTTCTCAGTAAATGGCTTTGATCTTTTTGGTCAATTTCTACTTCTTCGCTGCTGTCTTCTTCGCCGCTGGCTTCTTTGCTGTCTCGGCCTTCGGTGTTGGATTTTTCATTGTTGAAGCTTTCGTCGCCGTTGCTTTCCGAGTAGTTCTTCTTTTCGGTTTCTCTTCCTCTACAACTATTTCGTCCAGTACATCAGCAAGAATTCTTCCGCAGTGTTCACAAACGATAAGTTTCTTCTTTTCTCTGATCTCTGCCTGCTTTTGAGGAGGCACGATATTGAAGCACCCACCGCATGCACCACGATTTACTGGAACAACTGCAAGGCCATTTCTCATATTTTTGCGAACTCGATCATATGATTTCAACAACCTTTCTTCGACGTTCTTTTCTGCTTTCTTTCGATCTTTCGCGATCTTTTGCTCGTCAGCTTCCGACTCTTTTGTAATTGTGTCTAGCTCGCCTTTCTTTCCTTCGAGATCTTTCTTTCTCTCACCTAAGGTTGTCTTGGTTGCTTCGGCTTCTTCCTTTTTTCCTTCAATCTTTTCGTAAGACTCTTTGATTCGCTTCTCAAGAATCTGAATCTCTAACTGCTGAAGCTCAACTTCCTTGGTGATCGCATCATACTCGCGATTATTTCGCACGTTCATCTGCTGCTCCTCATACTTTTTGATCAGCTTCTCAGCATCCTTGATAGCTGCTTTGTTTGCCGCTATGCCATCCTCCAGATCTTTTTGATCCTGAGACTGCTTATCAAATCGTGTTTGGTACCCGGCAATTTCATCTTCGAGATCTTGAACCTCTTCGGGAAGAGCTCCTCTAACTTTCTTAATCTCGTCAATTTTAGAATCTATTTTTTGTAGTTTTTCGAGTGCTTCTAGCTTTTGCGCTACTGTATTTTCCATTCAGTATTTATAAAAATTTGACAGGATTTGTGTCTACTTCCGATAAACGGAACGCAAATTTAGCGAAATTTTTAGTTAATCTTTCGTATATCAATTCTTTCGTAAACACTTCACTTTCATAGTGGCCAATATCAGTAATAATTATCTCGTCGTTAGCTTCAAAGAAGTCATGATATTTGAAATCTGCACTGATGAAAATATCCGCACCGGCGGCGATGGCAGTTTCGAGAAGAAACCGTCCTGAACCTCCACATAAAGCTACCCTGTTGATTTTATCATTGACCAATTTCGTGTGCTTCAGAACTTTTAGGTCCATGCTACTCTTAAGATGACCTAAAAAATCACCTGAGGTCATCCCTGGATCCAAATTTCCGATCATACCTGAACCAATTCCCTGATTTTGATTGGACAGGTCCGATAGATAATAGGCTACCTCTTCGTAGGGATGATGCTGACGCATCGCACTTAGAATGCTTGCTTTCTTATAGGTGGGTATTATGACTTCAATTCTTGTTTCTTGTGCCACTTCATCGACACCTCTACTACCAATCACTGGGTTAGCTTGGTCATTTGGGCGAAATGTACCTTCACCAGAAATCTGAAAACTGCAATGATCGTAGTTGCCAACTTCGCCTGCGCCAGCTTCAAAGAGAGCAGTCAATAGTTTTTCACGATTCACTGTAGGTACAAAAACTGTAAGTTTTTGTAATGTTGAGCTCTTTGGCTTTAAAATTCTCTGATCGCGTAAGCCAATTCGATCAGCAATTCTAGCATTGACTCCAGTTCTTACGTTGTCAAGGTTTGTGTGAATAGCATAAATATTGATGTCATTTTTGATTGCCTTACGAATACATTTGTCAATCCAGTAAGTGGTACCTATTCGTTTTACTCCCGAGAAAATCAGTGGATGATGAGCAATGATTAGATTGGACTTTGTAGCGATGGCTTCATCAATAACCGCCTCCGTAACATCCAATGTAATAACCGCACCAGAGGCGGTTTCAGTACTGTCACCAATGATTAACCCCGAGTTATCATACGACTCTTGCAAAGAAGGTGGGGCCCAATTTTCAAGGAAATTTGTGATGTCCTTTATTTGCATAAGATCTGCTTTCAAATTCAATTTTTCTCAGGTTCAATAAATATGAGGAACACTTTTTGTAAAAGGTAAAAAAAGTTCACACGACTACACACTCAATCCTTAATTTTGCTTGTGCGCAAACTACTACTGTTCCTTTCATTTTTATATGCCTTTGAGTCATTTTCTCAGTTGCTGGATGACTCCACCGTCCTGGTGTATGGACCCTTCAGTACTAAGTTCGTTTACGAGTCTGACATCTTAAACAATCAAGCTGAAAAGGATCAATACGCTACCATAGATACTTTGCTTGATGTATTTGATAGACAGTCATTTATAGATCGAAATGGGAGGAAATATCAGAATCTAGGAAATCTGGGAACCGCACTAACTTCGGTGTTTTTTGAGCCACAGGAATTGATTGGGCGAACCTCGGGGTTTAATGCCTTTGCCCCATACTCCAGGAAGGGACTAAACACTATTAAGTATTACGACACCAAGTCCCCATTTATAGATCTTTTAGCATTTCTAGGCGGCGGAAACAAGAACATTGTAAACGTTGATTTCTCCAGAAATGTAAGGGAAGGATGGAATCTTGGCTTTGATCTTCACAAAATTACAGCGGACAAAATATTTGCTAGAGATGCAGTTGGGGATCGTCAAACAACAGGAACGTCCTTTGATTTATACACACATTATCAGCACCAAAGTGCGCCTTACCAGGCTGTGTTGTACTATACTAAAACAACCCACAATGTGTTTGAGCTTGGTGGCATGAGGTTCGGCAATGATTCCACGATTGCGGAATTGTTTCGACAGAATAATGGACGGCTGCAATTAGATGATGCACAAAATAAGCGAGATGAATCGACGCTTCATCTGTATCATGACTACCAAATAGCTGAGCAATTTCAGCTTTATCATAGCCTGGATATCTACAATGAGAAGAATTTGTATCAGGATTTTACGGATGGGAGTCTTACGGAATATGATACATATAGGGATGCCTATAATGGAGTATTTCAGATCGATGCCGATAGCACCTATGAGCGCTCAAGATTCTCCTCAACGACCAATGAACTTGGGATCAAGGGTGACTTGTCCAGTATTTTCTACAGGGCTTACGTCAAATTAAGAACGGTGGATTTTGACTATTTCTTTCTCGATCCATTGAGTAAGACAACGGAAACATATTTAGGTGGATATACACGTTTCAACTGGAGGGAGAAGTTTAAGGTTATCGGGGAAGCAGAGGTGATGCAAACAGGCGAGTACTTATTTGGAGGTGCCCTTGAAAGCAATCTTCTCAACTTGAAATATACCTCGAAAAGCTATCGAGTACCGATTATCTATGAGAACTATTTTGGTAATCACTACGAGTGGAACAACAATTTCTCTCCTGTATTCGTCAATAAACTTGACGGGAATGTGAAGTTGAGCTACAAGGCTTTTTCGTTCATTCCCAAAGTTTCCCTTACTGCGTACAACGATTTTGTGTACTTCAATCAATCTCAGGAACCTGTGCAAGCTTCCGACGGAATTGCAATAGCTACGATTGGTGGGGAAGTGAATACGGTGATTAGAGGGCGCAAAGACGAGGGCTTTCATATCAAAAACGAGGTGTTGGTTACCAACGTTTCGGGTGGTTCAGCAGATGCAGTTAGAATTCCCGAGCTGTTTTACAACGGTCGATACTATTGGGCAGGCTGGGTTTTTAATGACAAAATACCAATACAGATGGGCGTTGATGTACACGCACGATCATCGTACTTTGCGAATGACTACAACCCCGTGAATCAACAGTTTTTCTTGCAAGATAATTTTGAAATATCCAGCTACTTTAAGGGTGATTTATTTCTCACCATGCGTGTGGATAAGTTTTACGTAGGAATCAAATGGTCACATTTTAATCAGCCTCCAGATGATGGGTATTTTGTGACGCCTTACTATCCGGGCCAACCAAAGAACTTCGACCTATTAATCCGCTGGACCTTTTTTGACTGATGGCAACCTCTAAGACAACACTTGGACTAGAGCTGCCCACAGATCCACGGTGGGTAAACATCGCTGAAAAGAACATTGAGGATATTCTAGTAGATCATGCATATTGCGAGCAAAAGGCAGCTTCATCATGCATTTCGCTGATTATTCAATTTCCGGAACGAGAGAAGTTGATTGAAATGCTAACTCCTGTTGTTGCTGAGGAGTGGGCGCATTTCGAGCTCGTGATTGAACATTTGAAGAAGCGAGGGTTTGCGTTGGGTAGGGCGAGAAAAGACGAGTATGTGATACGTCTAAGTGAGGTAATGAGAAAGGGAGGAAGCAGAGACGAACAATTGGTTGAGCGCCTTTTGATGAATGCGTTGATAGAAGCGAGAAGTTGCGAACGTTTCAAACTGCTGTGGAAAAACCTGGAAGACGAAGAGCTTCAACGATTCTATTACGACCTTATGGTCTCAGAAGCTGGCCATTATCACAACTTCATAGAGCTGGCAAAAGAATATCTTCCGGCGAAAAAAGTAGAACTCCGATGGAGAGACTTTTTGAAGCAAGAAGCCGAGATCATGAAAACGCTGGATACAAGAGCTGACCGAATCCACTGAAGGGCAATTGAAAATAACACGTCACTCAGAGTCCTCGGTGATGGATAGGTGTGTTGGCGGGGCGTGGGAGTCTCTCATGATCAACAGATTCTCCAGCTTCCCACGCGAGATCAGTCGCTGAGCCTCTAAATGATGGTACCTGATTACGAATGATCAGTTTGACTCTACCACATTCTTAATTGATTTAGGTCTTTTGTTTCTTCTTCTTTGCTGCAGGGAAGAGGATATTGTTCAGGATTAGACGATACCCTGGGGAGTTTGGATGCAGGTTCAAATCTGTAGGAGGTTCGTTCACAAAATGCTGATAGTCTTCAGGATCATGACCTCCATAAAAAGTCCAAAACCCTCGACCCAAAACTCCATGTATGTATTTGGCCTCATTGATCGAAGGCGCTTGACCCATAATGATCACATCTCCCTTCACTAGCTCTTTTTTGAACCCTGTTGTCTGTCCCATAAATCCGTGGACAATTTGCTGGTGGTTCTGAGTCAGCATTGTTGGGATTGGATCCCATTTTGCTGAAAACTCGAAAAGCGTGAAGAAATCATTTTGCTCAACTAGTCCACGTTCGTTAGCTTGGTTGTCAATGTTGGAATACTCGTACCTCATGGCATCTCGTTCCAGTGTGAAATTTTCAAACGCCATCGTTCGCGAATAGTCCAATTTTGACTGTGCCCGTGGATCCGCAGGATCACCATCGTAAATGTTTGCTGCAATATCTATCCCTTCAGCGGCAAGCGCAATGTCGTAGGTGTCCGTAGCTGAGCACATAGCAAATAGAAACCCTCCACTAGCAACATACGATTTGATGTTTTTTACAATACCAAGCTTCAGGTGGGACACCTTCGTGAAGCCATGTTTCTTGGCTGAGGCTTCGTATTCTCGCTGTTGCTGCTGGTACCAGGGAAAGTGATGATAGGCACGATAGAACTTCCCATATTGACCAGTAAAGTCTTCATGGTGAAGATGTAACCAATCGTATTTTGGGAGTTCATTCTGAATGATTTCGTCATCAAAAACAACGTCGTAAGGTATTTCTGCATACGAAAGAACCAAGGTGACGGCATCATCCCATGGCTGCTTGCTCTTGGGCGAGTAGACCGCAATCTTGGGGAACTTTTCTAATTTCATCACATCCATGTTGGATGATGGACTTGCAATAACATTCAAGATTTGAGTGGCCTCTGCATCTGAAATGACATTGTAGGAGACACCACGAATGATATTTTCATTTTCAAATACCTGAAGGTACTTCACCATGAAACTTCCTCCTTTGTAGTTAAGGAGCCAATCGACGCTGACGTCTTTTGTTAAAATCCAATAGGCAATTCCGTAAGCCTTTAGGTGGTTGCTTTGCGTCTCATCCATCGGAATGAGGATGTATGCAGCCTTCATAGGCAAAAGAATACTAAGTAAGATAATGGTGAAAATTCCCCGCATTTGCTTCACTTTTGTACTTACAACGTTAACAAATTTTATGTGTTATCCTTTCTTGTTTGAATGGCAAAATTTGAACAGATCAACCATTAATCTAGTTGTTACGTTTGAATTGGAACTGGTATCTTACCTCAAGAATGAACCTTAAAGAGAATATTAAAGAAGGAATTAAATCCATCAAGGCTAGTAAGCTTAGGACCTTCTTAACTGCTGCCATTATTTCGATCGGAATCACCTCTTTGGTAGGTATTCTTACTGCCATCGATGGAATTCAGGCATCTATAGATAGCAGTTTTTCAAATCTTGGTGCGAATACGTTTGATATTGAGAGTAAGCGTGCGAATCGAGGTTCCAATGATGGAAAAAAGGAAAAGATATTCCCTGCAGTTAAATACGAGGAATTGGCCCAGTTTAAGGATGAGTATTCGGGCCCTGGTATTGTGAGTGTAAATACTGTTGTTTCATGGAACACGGAAGCCAAGTACAAATCCAAGGTAACTAACCCGAACATGATGGTTAGAGGTGGTGATGAGAATTTTCTATTGGTTGATGGATATGACATAGGAGAGGGTAGAAGCTTTTCTTCGGCAGAAATGAAAAATGGGGCATATGTCTGCATCATCGGTAGTGATGTTGTGGAAGCACTGTTTGATGATAATGAAAGCCCTGTTGGGAAGAAGATTACCGTGCTCGGAGCGAAGTTCAAAGTGCTGGGAACGGTTCAGGAACAAGGAGGAGTGAGTGGAAACACTGGAGTAGATCGTAGAATCGTGGTGCCATTGAGAACGGCAAGAGTGATAGGATCTGACCGTTTCTTTGGGTATGAAGCAACGGTTGCAGTGCCTGATACTCGTCAAATTGAAGAGGCTACAGGAATAGCCACGGGACTAATGAGGTCAATCCGACGAGATCCAATCATCCAACGAGAGAATTCGTTTGAAATCGTTGTTTCTCGATCGCTGGCAGAGCGAATTGGGGAGATTACAGGGTACTTACGTGCTGGTGGGTTTACCATTGGATTTATTACCCTTCTTGGAGCATCTATCGGGTTGATGAACATCATGATGGTATCTGTAACAGAAAGAACACGTGAAATTGGGGTGAGAAAAGCACTTGGTGCCACACCGTTGAAAATCCGCCAGCAGTTCCTGATTGAAGCCATTGTTATCTGCCAAATGGGAGGGATTGGAGGAATACTTCTGGGTGTTCTTATTGGGAATGTTACCGCGAGCTTCATTGGTGGCGGATTCATCATCCCATGGATCTGGATTATTTTCGGTATCACAGTCGGTACGATCGTTGGTCTTATTGCAGGTGTCATCCCTGCCTACAAAGCTTCCAAACTAGATCCGATCGAGAGTTTGAGGTTTGAATAGGTTTCCACTTGAAAAAGTATCCTTAATTTCATGCTCCATCAAGCAATGAAATTCATACTACAAGCCTGCTTTTCTTTCTTTTTGTTTTCCGCACTTGCGCAATCAAGCAATGATATTAACTATACCATAAATGAAGGCCTTCCCTCTAATACAGTGTACTGCTCGGTACAAGATGATAGAGGGTTTATGTGGTTTGGTACAGATGCAGGACTAAGTAGATTCGACGGATATGAATTCAAAAATTTCTATTTGGAGGATGGACTACCTGATACTGATATCCTGAACTTTTACAGGGATACCAAAGGGAGAATTTGGATGTATACAACGAATGGTGAGATAGGATATATTTACAAAGGCCATATTTACACATCACAGAACGATAAGATGCTGAGTGGGGTCCATTTCAATTCAAGAATTACCTCGATTGTTGAAAAAGATGAAACAATTATCTTATCATCATTAAATGATGGCATTCTGATTCTTTGGGAAGATGGTGCCAGCCGTGTAGAGTCTAATCGACCAACCTATTTATGCAATTGCGGAGATGATTTGTTTTTTCTCAAAGGCGCCGGAAATTCTAAGAAAGGTGTATGGGTTAAATCGCAGCTCTTTTCTCTTGATATGAGAGGTAAAAGTACCCCCTCAATTAAAGTTATACATGATTTCGAAATTTCGGAATTTAACGAATGGATGACCTATTTGGTTTGTGCCAATGATTGGTTGGTAACTGCACCTATATCTCCATATCAATATTTAAGCATTTTTGATACGAGAGAATTAAAGTATCAACAGATTGCAACACCCTTTGATATCTATAATCTAAAATTTCGGGATGGACAGATTCTCTTGATGACCGAAAACGGTATATATTCATTTGATGTCTCTCTGGGCTTAAGCAAAGTAGGTGCCTACTCCTCCGTGTCTAGTTCTTTAATCGACTACTCGGGAAACGAGTGGGTTACCACATTGAGTAATGGGGTGTATCTGCTTCCGAAGAAAAGGGTGAGCAACATCGAATCTGATCTGAGAAATGTAAACTCACTGCACAGTGGTTTTCAAGGTTTATACTTTTCTAGTTCCAATAGGAATATTTACCTGATTGACACTTTAAACACGATAAGCAGAGTCTTTTCATCGAAAATAAAAAAACGTTTCTATTTCATACTAGAGGATGACTCCTCTCGAATCTGGATTGGAAGTAATGGCCTCTTTCTGGATGGATTGGCGTTTGAAAATAGATTACTTTCCACGGTTACAAATTTTGGAATGATGGATGATTCCCTCTTAGTTTCCGCTACAAGAGAGCGGATCCAATTCACAGATCTATCTAGTCCCAGTTATACCACAGTTTACCTTAATCATGATGTTGGGCCTATTCATGATGGATACATGTTCAGCTTCGATTCCATACTTTTCGTATCCGAAAAGGGCGTTTTCTGGAAAATAAAAGATTCAATTAGCAGGTTGAATCATGACATCTTTGTCAACCTTCAGGTGAACGAAGTTGAGTACTTCGATGATAAACTGTGGTTTGCAACCGAGGGTAAGGGGCTTATTGGATATGATGGCGATAGGTCGGTTCAGCTTTCGGAACAGGATGGCTTAGCTTCTGCAATTTGTACACATTTGATGATTCATGATTCGGTAATCTATGTAAGCACACCCTTGGGTATTAATAGAGTGAAAATACGAGATACTGGATATGAAATTTCTCTTATAACCTCCACTGACGGCCTTTCATCATATCAAATCAATGGACTTGAACAATTCAATGATACAATATTTGTAGCTCAAAATGATGGATTATCTTTTTTTCCAGCTAGCGAAACATTTCAGGAGCCAAATGATTTCCCCGTAATAATCGAAGAAGTAAAAATTGGAAATAGATCTATTCAGAACAATGAAATGGATTTTTCACATAACCCGAGCGTAATCAATATTACTTTCAAAGCAATTCAGTTTCAAAATCACGATAATCTTTCTTATCAATATAGACTTATCGATAATGATAATTTGGAATTTTTGTGGACTGACTCAAAATCGAATTCAGTTGCGTACTCACATGTGCAACCTGGTAACTATGTTTTTCAAGTGAGATCTAAGACGAAAAATAGCGACTGGACAGTTCCTGCTGAGTACTCATTCAATGTGCATCCCGCGCTATGGCAAATGTGGTGGTTTCAAACATCAATTTATCTTCTTGGAATAGTACTTTCTGTTTTGATATATAGATCGTATGAAAAAAGTAGGGAATCTAAGCGAGAACTATCTGCGGACAAACTTCTAGCTGAAATTAAGGCTCTTAAGGCTCAGATCAATCCGCATTTTCTTTTTAATGCTCTAAATTCTATCCAAGCATTCATTATTGCAAATGAACACAATCAAGCGGAGGATTATCTTGTGAAATACAGCCAATTGATGCGTAAAGTTTTAGTGCATTCTGATACACTTACAGTTCTACTGAGTGACGAATTGGAAATTCTTAAACTGTATGTTACACTAGAACAACTAAGAGTTAAACAAGAATTTGATTTTGAAGTCGAGATTGAAAAATCTGTTGATCCGTATACGACGAGTGTTCCTTCCATGGTTGTGCAACCCTTCATTGAAAACGCTATCTGGCACGGTATTTCTGACCTAAATCATAGAGGAAAGATTACATTGGATCTTCGCAGCAGAGGCATGTGGCTAGAGGTTCACATCAGTGATAATGGAGTGGGATTTGATCAATCCAAATCTTACTCTTCCGGATCTAGAGGTGTAAACCTTGTTAAGGAACGACTACGGCTTTTAAACAAGTCAAAAGACGACAATACCACACTCCGAATAAGTAGTGAATTAGGAAAGGGAACGGTGGTAACACTGCGTTTTCAAAAACAAATGATCTAATTTCTTCTTAAATGATCTAATTTCTTCTTAAATGATAAAAGTACTCTGCGTTGATGATGAGCCAAGGGCATTGAAGGCCCTGAGAATTTTAATAGAAAGGCACTGCCCTGATATTGAAATCATTGGTGAAACATACAATATAGCCGATGCCTATAAATTGATTTTGGAGCTAAGTCCTCAGCTCATTTTTCTGGATATTAACATGCCGGGTGGTTCAGGTCTTGAACTGTTGGAACGAATCAAAGATCTTTCACTTGATGTAATATTTACAACCGCTCACCACGAGTATGCCATAGCTGCACTTCGTCTAGCGGCACTTGATTTTCTACTGAAACCTATAGATAGTAAAGAGCTTCAGGATGCAGTTGCAAGATTTGCAGGTAAAAAGGTTAAGTATGATTATTCACTTGTCTCAGAAATCCTGAAAGGTGTAAAATTGAAGAGAATTGCTGTGAATACCCAATTGGGTGTGCAGATTTTGGGCGTTGCGGATATCATGTACTTAAAGTCTGATAAGAATTACAGCACCTTTCACCTTTTAGGACGACAGATTATTGCTTCGCGGCCATTAGGAGAATTTGAGAGACTGCTGGGTAGTCATGGATTTGTAAGAATTCATCGATCTACGCTTGTGAATTGTGAACACATTCAAGAGTATAGGAAAGGAAGAGAACCAAGGGTTATATTAGAAAATGGTACCGAGCTGGAGGTTGCTCGAAATCGAAAAGATGAACTTATGTCCAATTTGATCAGATTATCCTAAGACTGGTCGTTTACTGAAACAGACAGTTCGTCTTTGAAATGCTACCATTTGTTCATTGCTCTGTATTAGCAATGGTTACAAGGCTTACCGACGATAAGTTTGATTTCTAATACTACGCTAGAAACCAAACAGAAATGAAAAAGACTTTAGTTATTGTTTCACTTATCTGCATTGTACTTCAGTTGCATGCACAGATTCCTTCCAATGGATTGGTTGGACACTGGCTTTTTGATGGAAATGTGACCAACCAAATTGTAGGCGGTATGAACGGTGTAGCTACTAGTATTAGCTATACCACAGATCGATTATCAGTTCCTAACGGCTCTGTTCTGATGGATGGGGACCCAAGCAATGTTCGATTAGATAATTCAAATGTTGATTTAGCATTTATTCATAACACGCATGTCTTTGGTGTTTCTTTTTTTGTCCGAATTGACAATCTGACTGCAAGAAACGTCCTCATGGCTTCTGCGGGCGCAACTGTGATGAAGGGGTTTTCCATCTTGTTCGAGAATCATGCCAGTATTGGGTATAAGAAAATTCGCTTCGTTACCTATCGAGGAATATCTGGACAAAAAAATCAATTGCTAAGTCATACTAACTCCATTGCAGATAATGACTGGCATCATGTTGTGATTTCGGGAGATGGTTCAACTGTGAAAATGTATATCGATGGAATTCAGACGTCTACCTTGTTAAGTAATCCATCTAATTCTACCGGTTATTCCAATCCTGACGTTCATATAGGATCAACACCAATTGATAATGGTGGAACACTTCTATCAAGTATAGATCTTCAGGGTGCGATGGATGACTTAAGAATTTACAATCGCTCCTTAACGCCCATTGAAGTTGTTGCACTAAGCAACGAAGGATATGTACCCCCAAGCTTCACAGTTAGTAAAACCACGGCCACAACATCAGAGGCTGGAACCGATGACACCTTCACAGTTGTACTTGGTACTGAGCCGACCAGCGATGTAAATTTTACCGTTGCAGAAAATTCTACAGAAGGGAGTGTAGACAAGCCTACGTTGATTTTTACCGCTGCCAACTGGTCAACTCCGCAAACAGTAACAGTGCAGCATGCAGATGATCCTGTGGTCGATGGAGATCAATTGTACAATATAACAATTGCAGTGACGGATGGAACTTCTGCGGATGAATATGATCCGTTGTTAGATCAAATTGTAGCTGTAACAAACCAGGACAACGATGTAGCAAGCTTCGTATTAAGCAAAACCGCAGCTACAACCTCAGAGGCGGGTACCAACGATACCTTTACCGTTGTTCTCGGAAACGTGCCAACGAGTGATGTAAATTTCACAGTTGCAGAAACTTCTGCCGAGGGAAATGTTGACAAACCTACCTTGACATTTACCAATGCCAATTGGTCGACTCCGCAAACCGTAACGGTGCAACATGCTGATGACGCTGTTGTTGATGGAGATCAATCCTATGATATTACGATTGCGGTCACTGATGAGACTTCTGCAGATGAGTATGACCCCTTGTCCGATCAAATTGTTACAGTAACCAACCAGGAAAATGAGGTGGCAAGTTTTGGAATCAGTAAAACCTCAGCAACAACCTCAGAAGCTGGTAGTAGTGACACTTTCATCGTTGTCCTAGGAGTAGAGCCAGCTGCTGATGTGATTTTGAATTTGACAGAGTCCTCCGAAGAAGGTAGTCTTAGCTCAGGGATTCTGACCTTTACTTCAGCAACATGGTCAACGCCTCAAGTTGTTACAATTCAGCCTTCCGATGATTCAGTAGTTGATGGAGATCAAACCTATGATATTACAATTTCGAGTGATGCCTCATCTGTGGCTGGATACGCGACTCTTGCAGATCAACTGGTAACTGTGACCAATCAGGACAACGATGTAGCTGGGTTTACAATTAGTGCTACTTCTTTGACAACGAACGAGTCCGGTACAACCTCTTCTTTTACAATTGCACTAGATTCCGAGCCAAGCGGGGCGGTGAAAATTGACTTGAATGAAAATTCTGATGAAGGAAGTGTAGATCAAACTACGCTCACATTTAATTCAACCAACTGGTCTTCGGGGTTTACTGTGCTTGTGCTACCTGCCGATGATTTTGTGTCTGATGGAGATCAGCAATATCCCATCACTATATCAATTGATGACGCAGCATCTGATACTGAATATGGGCTGGTTCCCGATCAAACAATTACGGTGACAAATCAGAACAATGATATCGCAGGATTTACAGTGAACGAAACGGAGGTAACTACTTCTGAAGAAGGTACAGAGGCTGTCTTTACCGTTGTGCTTCAAACTGAGCCGGCTGGAGTTGTAAAGATTAAATTGACGGAAATTTCGCCCGAAGGGAATCTGGATAAGACTGAGTTGACATTTACTCCTGCTGACTGGGCTACCTATCAGACAGTGACGGTTTTGCCAGTGGATGACAATATGGTGGACGAAGATATTACCTACGATGTGATCATTTCGGTTGACGACAACAATTCTTCAAATGAGTATGACGCAGTGGCGGATTACATCGTGAAAGTTACCAACGTAAATAACGATTTCTTCAGTCAATGGTCACTGGCAAATGGCGTTGTTTATCCCAGAGAGCCTGGTGTAAAAGTTGCTATTGGTACCCAGGCAGTGCCGAGTGGCTATTCCTTGGCTGTTGATGGAAAGGCGATTATGGAAGAGGTGGGAGTGCAGCTGTCTGGCAACTGGCCAGACTACGTCTTCGAGCCTGATTACAATCTACCCGCACTCGAATCAATTGAAAAGTTTATAAAATCAGAAAAACATCTCCCTGAAATCCCTTCTGCAAAAGAGGTAGAAGCAAATGGAATAGTGTTAGGCAAAATGAATACGTTACTACTCAAGAAGGTAGAAGAGCTGACGCTTTACACAATCGACCAATCAAACTCAATCCAAAATCTACAATCTTTAAATAAAGAATTGGAAATCCAACTTGAAGCTAATGGCTTGCTGCTTAGAGCTCTTATGAACCGAATCGGAAAGCTGGAAACCGGGTTGATAAATGAATAGTAATAAGACCGAACTCTCCCCATCCTACGGACACCCTGCCTGTCCGGCAGGCAGGCCCTCTCTTCTAAAGAGAGGGGAAGAGACCATAGGTCTCAGGGGTGAGTTAGCAAAGAGCGAATTTTCTCTATCCCACCTGCCGCTTTTCGATTGCAAACCATTATGTTTGAGTAAGAACTTTTATTTAGGAAAACTCACCTTTATGAATCTAAGATCCAGCATCACCAAACTCACTTTTCTATTTGTTCTTCTTTTCATTTCTACTGCTACATTTTCCCAGGACAACTATGTGCGAGTAGAAACTTTTAGAGTTCCCGTTACTGACGCCAATACTATCCCTGCCTTAAATCATCCTGACAAGGTAACCGCATTCTCCTATGTGGATGGGTTAGGGAGATCCCTTCAAAGTGTAGCTGCAAAAGCAGGACCAAATCAGGAAGATGTTGTCTCTTTCTCTACCTACGATCTCACCACAGGCAAGCAACTGGAAAGTTATTTGCCATATACCATTCCTTCTGCAACGCCGGGAGCTTTTAGACCATCATTTGCTACAGAACAAACATCCTTCTACAATCAGGGTGGTGACCTGGCTTCTGACACCAAACCTTATTCTTTATCTGAATTTGAGAATTCCCCCTTAAATCGCGTTAAATCCGTGATTGCTCCCGGGGCGGATTATCACACCAACGACAAAAAAACAATTTACAGTTATGCCTTCTATGTAGGGGGAACAGACATTGTGCATTGGAAATTGGATGGTGCTGGTTTGCCTGTGCGAGGGGCCGTGTACGGAGGTAATTCACTTAGAATTACACAAATGTTGACTCCTGATCAAAGAAAAGCGCAAACAATAGTGGATGGTCGAGGACTGAATATAGCCAGCCGAAAATGGGACGGTACTGCCTGGAACACTACCTACAATGTGTATGATGAAATGGGACGTTTGCGTTACATCATTCCACCTACCATGGCCAATGAACTGACCTTGTCTACTAAGCAAATAGAAGGGAATCTGTTCGAATACAAATATGACAGTAGAGGTAGGGTCATTGAATCACGATCTCCAGGTGCTGGCTGGACCTATGCTGTCTATGATAAATGGAGTAGACTCGTCATGACCCGTCACGACGGACAAAAGGACGGCACGAATGATAGTTGGACATTTTTCAAATACGACAACTTCAATCGCCAGATTATAAGTGGAGTTGTGACTGTGACACTGGGGGAAACCAGAAGTTCGCTTCAAACCGCAGCAAACACAAGTGTTCTTGCAAGATATGAAGGTACAGCCAACGACGCAACAGGGTATACCACTGGTGCCTCCTTTCCGAAGTTAGGTTCAGGGGGCTACGGCACTTTCGAACCACATACGATTAACTATTTCGATAATTACGACTTTAAGTCAAATGTTGGTTGGGACGCAGAAAACCTGGATTTAAGAAGCTTTCAGCCAGAAGGATTCAATATACCAGCCTTGCCTCGCGCAGGATACACGTTGCTGGAGTCCAATCACACCGTGACGACGGGTGAAGCTAACGATAAGCTGGTGTATGGTCAAGGTACGACTGTAACGATTCCAGCTGGAGTTACACTTACCCCTGGCTCTCATATCGTAGCTGCTGATCATCATTCGTCTTTGGTCAATGGCATGCCAACAGGAAGTAAGGTGCTGATATTGGGATCAAACGACAAATGGCTAAACAGCGTTCAATACTATGACAATCGACTGAGACCGATCCAGACGGTAGCAGAAAATCATCTGGGCGGTATAGACCGCATCACTAGTGAGGTGAACTACACGACAGGCGAAGTAATCAAAACGTTAGTAGAGCACACCGGAAGCGAATCAGTTAATCTGCTCACGGAGTATACCTATGATCATGTGGGACGATTACTTCAAACACATGAGACCGTGGGCAACGCACCACGCACGTTAGTTGGTGACTACAAATACAACATGCTCGGCGAGCTGGTAGAGAAAAATATCCATTCTACGGACGGAGGCACCTCTTTCCTACAATCTGTAGACTACAGATACAACATTCGTAAGCAGCTAACCTCTATTAATGATGCCCAGCTTACACAGGGAACAGAAGCTAATCGTGATATTTTCGGACTGGAACTAAACTACACCAGCGGAGCCACGGTGAACGGACAAACTGTGCCAGGAAGCTACGACGGAAACATTGCCGCCATTTCATGGAACTCTGACAACGATCCCACTACTGTTGGCATACAAGGAGGCTCGGAATCCATCTACGGCTACACCTATGATAAGCTAAATCAGCTTAGCGCTGCCAACTATGCCACCTGGGATGCTGCCAATACAGATTGGAGCGACAATGGCGGCAACTTTGACATGACAGCCAGCTACGATGAAAATGGAAATAGAAATACACTGACTAGAAACGCTGACGGTACACCCATCGATAATCTTGGCTACGACTATGTAAACAACAATGGAACCCCAGGTAATCTTGCTGATGATTACACAACAAACAAACTCTTAAAAGTTACGGATACAGGCACCGGGGAAGGTTTTGATAATTACAATGCAAACACTGGCAGCTCTACGGATTATTCAGGAGAATATGCATACGACGATATGGGCAACATGATCTTTGATGGTCATAAAGAAATTTCGCTTAGCTACAACCATCTTCAGCTAGTTGACAAGATTGAATTCATGAATGGATCAAACGTGTTATCAGCGATGAACTACACCTACGATGCAGCAGGGAATCGACTAAGCAAAGCCGTAGTTGATGCAGGCGGAAATACTATTGCCAAAGTCGATTACGTTGGGTTGGTTGGATACCTGGATGGCGAAATTAACCAGGTGCTCATTGAAGGAGGACGGGCATACAAGCAAAACGGCACGTATCACAACGAATATTTCATTGGAGATCACCAGGGCAACAATCGTGTTGCTTTTGGAAATCTGCCTGACCGAACCATCTATAGTGCAAGTATGGAAACTGAAAATTCCAGTGGAGAAGAAAGCGAGTTCGATTTCCCAAGTGGCATACGAAGCACCGTAGAAAACCATACACCGCTGATGGACGAGAGTGTCGCGTTGAATGGTACAGTGAGCGGCAAGCAAGTTGGACCGGCGAAGGTATTGAACATCGCAGCAGGAGATGAGGTGGATATGGAAGTGTGGGCAAAATATAATTTCACCAGTTGGGATAACAGTTCAATCGCAAACATTGCTTCCCTTGTGTCCTCTGCTTTTGGTGGAGCCAGTGTAGGCACAGGAGCGGAGAGTGCATCTGGATCCCTGAGTAATGCATTAGGAAACCCTGGAGCTAACGGACTTTTTGCCAACGGCCAAAGCCAAGAGCCAAATGCCTACCTACAATACATGTTCTTTGATACCAACCATAATTTTGTGCCCGCAGGTTCAGGTTTCGTATCTGTAGGCGCAGGAGCCGAAGGCTCGTTTGCTAAACTGAGCTCAGGGACACAAATGTATTCCCAGGCTGGCTACCTATTTGTCTATCTCGTAAACGAAAGCAACCAAAATGCCGATGTGTATTTTGATGACATTAAAATCGTGCACGCAAGTGCGACAGCCAGCTTCAAAGTTTCACAGGTAAACGAGTACTACCCGTATGGCTTACCGACGTCCAACTCCTGGAGAGACCCTGGCTATGTAGATCCGGGCTTACTGTACCAGGCAGCATTTGCCAGCTACGATAGTTTGACGGGCTACTACGACTTTCAGTTTAGAAATTACGACCCTGCGCTTGGACAGTTCTTTGCTGTTGATCCGTTGGCTGCAGTGACCAGTGGATATTCACCGTACCATGCGAATTACAACAATCCGGTGATGTTTACCGATCCGTTGGGATTGATGCCTGGTGGTGACCCAGACAGAAGATATTATGATGAGCGAGATGATTACATAGATTACGAGCCTACTTTTTACATGGGGCCTGCACTGACATGGGGAGAGTGGGGACGGAATAATGGCGTGTATAGCGGTAATCATTGGACAAGTAGGCAGGGAATAGGTAGTTCATATACCTATTGTGGAGAGTGTAGGAGTTCGGGATCAGGTTCTTCTGCATCATATGATATTACAGTTGATTTTAATGCTGTTGCAGATGGGTCAAATTCTACATTCAATTTTAGTGGTGGTGAATTGTCTGGATGGTCTTTATTATCAGGATACGGGCCTAACGGATATTCATCGGCAGTTTCCTATGGTACTGGTATTAATAATTATACTCCCATTCGAATTGGAAGTAATAAGGGTACAATTTTCACAGCTTACAGAGATGAAGGAAGTACCGGCGGAGGGGGGCTGGGGATTGCTAAAGAAATTGCCTTATACGGTGGCATTCAGGCAGGCTTCATATGGGATCAAAGTGTTGATATAGCCTTGCGAGAAGGTAGACGAAGATACGAAGGGCCAAAAGAAATGCTAAAAAGAAAAGCAGGTTTAAAATCGATTTCAAAAGTTACGAAGGGCTTGTCTGGCGCTTTCACAGCCGTTGGTGTAGTAGCCTCCTTTGCCGAATTTGCAAATAGTGATCAGTCAGGTGCAGATTATGCAAGATTAGTTGGAGCGGGAGTAATTATAGGTACTAACTTTATACCGTATGTTGGGCCACTTGTATCAACTTCTCTGGCTGTTGGTGATGCAACTGGTCAATTTGATGGATTTTATAACGGGTTTGACCACAAGCAGAATAGGAATTTATTCTTCAATCTTCTGATTTCGGGAGGACATTCTGCAAAAGGACCGTTCAAACCCTAAGTAATATGAAAATTTACTTCTATCTCTTTTATGGGTTTTATACCATTGTTCAGAAAACTGCATACAGGGACATCGCTGGTTTTATAGCTTGTGTTTGGTTATCTGCTTTCATTGTTACATATGTTATTGGTCTTATTTCTAAGGCTAATCTCAATTTACTTGACTATATATCGTCATGGGGATTAGCGACCGCTCTATTAGTACCAATCATGATAGTAAATTATTTTTTGATCCTAAAAGACGGTAGGTATAAGGTAATAATTCAACACAATTATCAGAATGAGAGTAATGCTGAGAAAATTATAAGAATGGCTGTAACTATTCTGTTTGTAGTAGGGGCAATATTAACATTGATCAAGTTTTGACCTTAACCTAACCACCTTATGGCGCAAGTCTTTTTTGACTTGTGCGTGTAAAGAAAGAAGGTATGAAATGAAAAAGGAGAAAGAAGATAGAATGAATGGTGGGAGTTTAAGTCTTTTCGACTTAAACTCCAGCTAGGGCGCGTTTGCAACGCGTGCACTTGACAAAGAGAAAATAGAAATTGACACCAGAAGAAAATAGAACTGAATTACAATAACCTATGAAACGTAAACTACGCCAGCTAGGGCGCGTTTGCAACGCGTGCACTGACAAAGAGAGAATAGAAATTACACCAGAAGAAAAAGAATTGAATTACAATAACCTATGAAACGTAAACTACTCACCATCACCACTGTTATCTTAGGAATGACTCTTGCTACACAAGCACAAGTCTTGCCATCTCCCGCCTCCCAGGGAAACGTAAAAAACGGGACTAATCCCGTAAGCCTTTTTAGCGGCACTGTTTCCATGGGAGTGCCGCTGTACTCGGCTACCGCCAAGAACGGGGCAAGTGTCCCTGTTTCTATTGGATACAATGCCAGCGGCATCAAGGTAAATGAAGTAGCCGGTCCTGTCGGGCTTGGCTGGCAATTATACGCTGGTGGCACGATCACACGGGTCACCCGTGGCATCCCGGATGAATACGGAAGCATGGTTGATCCTTCTTCAATAACAAATGCCATGATCCAAGACATCCTGGATGAAGATGTAAATGTAGATTCAGAGAAAGACTTGTTTTTTTTCAACTTTCCTGGTGGTGGAGGTAAATTCATTTTTGAGCAAAGTCTGAATTCATATGCCACTGCAAGTGTATGGTGCAACAATCAGTATGCAAATAACGCCGCATGTGTCAGTGGATGTCAGGATGATTGTGTCGGGGGGCCAAACGAAGAAGCCTGTCAGCAAAACTGTGCAGCGCAATGCGCGCAGTATACAGTACCTCGTTGGGTGTGTGAGCCGATCGTTTGGACGCAATTTCAAACGTTACCTTATTCAGACATGAAGATCGAATACACTTTCATCAATTTTTCTACGGGCTCATGGAGGATCACGGATGCGCAGGGTGTTGTCTACACCTTTGGTCAAAGAGAAGTGACCACCTCAAGTTCAACCGAACCTGATGGCTCCGTGTATGGAGATGAGTACACCTATGTATCTACCTGGTACCTGACCAGTATCACGTATCCAAATGTTCCATCTGCGGGTGGTATCACCTTCACTTACAGCAGTCCAGTTAATCTAACGACCATTACAAGTGAATACAAAACACTCGCTACAGGTCCGGGTTCTGGTTCTAACCGAGTGCTCACGGTTAGTAACACGGAAGAAACAAAGCACAAGACGGTCATCGGCCAGCGGTTCATTGAAAGTGTCAATTTCCCAAAGGGTAGCATCAATTTTACCTACGCGAATAGGGAAGACCTTACAGATGGAAGGCGCTTGACCCAGATCGACTTAAAGGACAAGGGAGGGAGTGTCGTAAGCAGTACGGTCCTGAATCAGACCTACTTTAGTGCGAACAGATCCTACAAACAGGGAGGAACAAACAATTGCGGTATTGAAGAAACGTGTAGGCGATTGAAATTAGCATCAGTCCATCGAGATGGTGGATTGGTTCAATCGTTCACGTATCGAAACGAGGAGGGCTACAGCGGAACAGGTGTGAACTATTATGAATTGCCACCACGCGATTCCTACTATTTCGATCATTGGGGCTATTGGAACGCTGGCGAAGTGCTAGGGAATAATTACCAAAAGTATCCACGTCTTTTGAGTGCTTCTGTTCCAGAGCTACCTGGTGTCAACTATCAACTAAGCTCAGGAGTCGATCGAGTCCCATACTCTGACTATGCGTTGGCAAATATTCTTACAAGAATCGACTACCCGACCGGAGGATATACAAAGTATGAATACTTCGCCAATAGTAGCAGGGGTGGAGCGAAGATTTCATCGGTAAAGAGCTATGACGAATCTGATCAATTGGTTTCGGGGAGTTCCTACAGTTTTGTTAGCGAAACTGCCGTTCCCTGGCCTTCTTTTCACTACATGTATGATCAGGGTGCCGATAAGTTGGCCATTTATCAACAGTCAAAATCAAGTGCTCTTGGCCTAAATGGGCCTACCGCAGGATTCAATACTGCAACCGTAACCGATCTGATGGGACAAGGTAAAGTGGTGTACACCTTCAACAACGACTATCGATCCACCAGCACATTGCCCACCAGAAGTCAATGGGGTGGAAGTCCTGGGAGCTATACAAACCAGGGTAACATTACGAGTATTTTAAATCCGCCGTATCCCCTCTATTCCATGGTTTACTACGATAGAGGAAGCTATGACAAGGTGCAGTCCTATAATGCCGCCAATAGCCTTGTGAGTGAAAAAATTTACACCTACGATCCCTACAATGTCGTGCATGATTACGTAGTCAGTAATCTGGCGCTGGAGGTGAAGAAGGAAGATGAGTCGGTGTTCTTGTCTAAGTACGACATAGCGGTGAGGACAAACCGACTTGCAAGTGTTACCGAGAAATTCTATGATGCTGGGGGGGATGTGACATCCACCAGCACATTCGATTATCATCCTACTTACAAAAACCTGAGGACCACCGCTACCTCAGTCAAAAGCGATGGCTATGGATCTAAAAGTATCACGAAGTATCCGGGAGATATTTCAAGTAGCAGCATTCATGATGTCGCTACGCTGAACGCAATGGAAAGTCAACACATCATTGGAATTCCTGTCCAACAAGAATCGCAAATTCATCTACCGGATTATGGTGCGAATGTTTACAAAACCAATGGCGTGAGCATTACCTCTTTCAAAACGGTAGGTTCTGGACTGAGAGTTCCAAATAAGACGTTCACGTTACCATTGGATGCACCCATTGCTGATGGCACTTGGTCTGAAGCAAACATGATCGAGGTAAATCACATGGTTTCCTACAATCCTGATGGATTGGTTACTCAGCAAGTTGGGTTAGACGGAATAGCTACAAATTATGTGTATGATTCAGAAGGCTATTTGACGCAAACCGAAGTTAATGGCCGGACGACAAATTATGTATATAACCCATTGGTCGGCATTCAGCAAGTAACGGACGCAAACAATCGGAAGGTAACGTATGAGTATGATCAACGAAACAGACTTTTACTGACCAGGAATGATGACGACGAAATCACCACCCGCTACAAGTACGAGGCAGCAACCGATGACCTGAGTTTAAGTGCAGCTATTGAGATTCAATTCAATAGCACGGAAGGCGATAAAGAGGATTTCCCGCACAACTTCTCACTCTCTAATATCAACTGTCCGTATGGAGAATGCTCGTATTCCTGGAATTGGGGCGATGGTACATCAAATGGTACAGGAACATCGGTAAGTCACACGTACATCAATCCGGGAACTTATCAAATAATTGTTACGGTTACCAATCCAGAGTATGACACTCCTTTGGTTATTACTCGGAATGTCCATGTTACAAATTACAACCTTGCTGCCAACATTAATATCAACCCTAATGGAGCAGGGCAATTGGAAGATCTTGTGCACAGCTTCAATTTATCAAATATCTATTGTCCAACAGGAGGATGTACGTACACCTGGAATTGGGGAGACGGAACTTCCAATAGTACAGGTTCAACACCGAGCCATTGGTTCAAGGAACCGGGGACTTATAATGTTGCGGTAACAATAACAAATGCAACCTACAATGAGACAGCCACAGTGAATAAATCTTTTAGCATGATAAACTATGATTTAAGCGCGGTGATCAATATAGCGTATAACAACGCATGTCAGTTTGAAACTGAATCTCATGATTTTTCTTTGTCCAGTATCTATTGCCCAACCGGTGGGTGTAGCTATTCTTGGAATTGGAAAGATGGGACCCCTAATGGTACAGGTTCTTCCACGAGTCATAGTTTCCCCAGTGAACTCCCATATGGTGTAGAAATGACCATCTACAATACCACATACAACGAGACCCAAACAATAACAAAAACTGCAAACATTAAGAAAAAGGATTGGACGCTTAGTTTAATTGGGCCTGAAACCGCTTGTACGGTAGAACCTCCTTCTGGTAGCGATGTGAAGTTTACAGCTAACACAGGTACGTTATCAGGTTGCTTGACGTATACATGGAAACATTTTATTCAATATGGGGGGGGGTGGTCAACTTTTGCTAATTCTTCTGAATCAGAGGCTTGGTTCCCAGCGACCGAGCTAGTAGATAATGGAAATCATATCATATGGGTAACAGTTGAGGATGAGAATGGTAGAATAGAGGAGGCAACTTTGCCTTTCGCTGTTAGCAGCTGCGGTGGAAATGGAGGAGGAGCTAGTTGCTCGTTGTCATCAAGCCCTGGAACCTATAATTATTCACCGTCGGGTCCTTCTAAGTATTTTGGTGTAACAACGGTACCAGGTGCTGCAACTTTTTCAGTGACCAATTCACCTTCATGGATTACAATTACTAGTGTTACCGCAAATGGATTCTGGGCGGACGCCTCTTCAAATGCAGGAGGAAGTAACAGGAGTGGGACAATTACTCTGCAAGGTTCCTATTCAGGTGCTACTTGCACTCGTTCGATTTCAGTGAGTCAAGATTTCACGTCTAATCCTTGTCCAACTGGCTGTTCGATGGTTAATGGACAGTGCATAAGTGATTCTACAGGACTGGATTGTGGTCTCTAGTTCAAAGAGTTAATTGAGTGCGAAGAGGATGGTGCAATTTTAAAATGATTCTACTGCTAACTGTAGCATTAGTTCCGTCACTCGTACAAAGCCAAATCAAATTCAACGTAAAAGTTTCGGATCGAAATCTTGGTAAAGTAGAAAAGCAGAAAGATCCCCGAGAGAAGCTTAAGAGCTACAAGAAATTCTACTCCAAAGACAGTTTGAAGGCAGCTAAAATAGCCTGGAAGGATTATCGTAGATTAAACAAGGACAGCCTAAAACGAGAAGGGGTTTGGAAAGAGGCGAAAGCGAACAAAGGGAAGATCTTAAATGGGCGTTGGGATACCTACACCAATCGGTCCTTCAAACTAGATTCACTGTCCTTACCTCCGCCCAAGGATTCGCTGGATTGGGCGCTCAGGGAGCTGGCAATTCAGGGAGAATTTGAGCAGATACAGGATTTTTATAGGGAATACGCGCAATACGATTCTGCTTACCTGGATCAGTTCAAAATGGATTCCCTTCAGTTTGATAGCCTCGAACTGGCAAGACGCTTTGATGCGAAACAGCAAGTGAGATCTTACCTTCCAGAAGAATTGGCTCAGGAAACGGATGCAGATGTAGCCAACCAAATGAAAGCTGGTACCATCGATGAATTTGGAGTAATACAAAAAATTGACAAATCGGGTGTAAAGGATTTTTTTAAGAATGTGTCTCCAGAACAGTTTGCCGAATCGCAGCTTTCAATGAAGGCAGCCAAGACTAAATTCTCTTCGCTATCTGATCTGGAGAAAGAAGAAGAGGGAATAAAGCGAAATTCACTTGAGGGCTCTCCTTTTAAAAAGCGCCTCTTTCTGGGCGGTCACATCACGATACAGGCAACAAGTCCCTTGATTCTCGACTCTGATATACGTGTTGGCTACAAATTCAATAAGAAGTTTTCTGCAGGTGCCGGTTTAATACTTCGTGAGCAATTCAGCGACAGAACTACCTCGCTTACAGGAGATGCACATGGCTACTCACTTTTTACCAGCTATGATCTGACAGAGACGTATTTTCTGTATGGAGAGTACCAGGCAGTGAAGAACCGGTCACTCTTTCAGGAATCAAATGACCCGATAAATTGGGAGTACGCTTACTTGCTTGGCACAGGCAGGAAATTTCGATTTTCCAGCAAATTGAGCGGCTCACTTTCGTTACTCTACGATTTTAATTTCAAGAATAACGATCTGAACTCACGACCGCTGGTGGTTAGGTTTGGATACCAAATTGATTTATGAACATTGAAGTTCTATGACGTCTTCAAAGTAGATATTGAGAGTTACATGTAGTATACATTGAGTATTTTTTACGCAAGTAATTTGTAAGAATCGTGTATACTACCGTATAATTGTCGTATAAAACATACGATAATGAAAGTAACGGCCTTGATAGATGATAAACTGGTTGAAGATGTGAAGAGAGTTTCTGGAGGGAAGAACATTACCGAGAGTATTGTAATTGCCATGAAGTACTACCTCGATTCGAAGCGGTTGTATGACGTAATTGAGGAAATTGAAAAGACGCCTCTGCAATTCAAGGAGGATTTCACAGCTTATGGCATCAGGAAAGTAAATCGAAATAGATGATTCTTGTCGACACTTCCGTGTGGATTTCTTTTCTAAAAAAGGATAATATTGACACTCAATATATTCTAAAAAGCTACTTAAGGAAGGACGATGTGTTTACAGTATCAGCAGTTTTTGGAGAACTATTGCAAGGAGTGAAAAGCAAGCGGGAACTAAAGGTTGTTGAAGCAATTTGGCAAAGCCTCCCAAAGGTGGATGAGAGCGAGCTATTCCTAAAAGCTGGACATCTTTCAAATCAACATGGCTTATATGCAAAAGGCGTTGGGCTTATCGATTGCTATCTTTTGGCTGCGTGCCAGGAGAATGAATTGGCTCTCTGGACATTGGATAAGAAATTATTGAATGCCTTTGATTTGGTTAATGCATAGAGAACTAGGTCCTCAACATCCCCCAGTCCTCTTCAAAGGAGGAATCGGTTAAGTTGGGAATTTGCTAGATAGTGCAACTCGGTTATTTTGGTAACGTTCGCCTGCCAACTGCCAACTGCCAACTGCCAACTATTTAAACCCAATTCCACTACTTTTCTTTTGCATCAATTGATCTACAGAGAAACGGTCCCAATGATCGGGGAGAAGGAGCAAAGCAATTAGAAGGATAGCTCGGTACATCACGTGAGATAAATCCCAAATCGGTTCCACAAGTCCATGCCCAAAGGATACAATGACAAGAACGGATGCAAATGCATAAAGCGTATAGTTGCGAAAAAGACCTAGCATAAGCAGAATACCACCTAGGAATTCAACATACGAAGTATAGTAGGCGGTAAACTTTAGGAGAAAGGTCGGAAATAGTTCGTTGTAGGTGCCATAGAAGAAATTCTGGTAGACGTTTTCAACGCCGAACTTGAAGACTTTGCCTATGCCCTGCATTAGAAAGACCAAACCCAAAAGCAGACGAATGGTGAGTACAGCAACTTGTTGGTTTAGATTCATTAATGAAAGATAAAATTTTAACTAGAAAGGCAGTAAAAAAGCCGAACAATATGTTCGGCCTGAAGTTTTCCTAAAAGCTAAAAGCTAAAAGCTAAAAGCTACTCCTTTATTTCCTCATAGTCCTTGAAAGGAGAGATGTCTAAGTTCTCTACCGCCTCACGGTACTTAGGCCATTCTTCGGTGAAGTAGCCATTGACAGTATCCAGTGCTTTTGCAAGCTCATCTTCAAACTTCTTGATTAGTTTTTTCTCTGTGTCACCTGGTGCATGAAGTGCATTGCTTACATATCTAGAAGCACCAAAATAGTAACTATTAATGCTTGTACTAATACGACGCGTAATTCCCTGACGATCATCTTCTTCTCCAACAAAGATATCCAGCATGCTATTTAGCGTGTCGATTGCATCTTTGCTCAATGTGATTTGATTTTCAAAACCCTCTTTGTCTTTGTCGCCCAGACTCTTTTTAAAGTCCTTGGCAATCTTGATACTCTCCTTCAGTCGTTCCACTGCTTGATACCCAAGGTCGGCCTTGGATTCAAGTGCCTTGAGTGCGCTGTACTTCGCTTGAATATCCGCATTTGACATAGAGATTCTTGGATCATACTTCACCTCGACATTTGTTGAGTCCAGCTGATCTCCAAATGTGAAACGTAGTTTGTAGTTGCCCGGAAGAACCGTTGCACCTCGAGGCTCATTGTCTCCTCTTCTTTCTCCTCGAATCATTCTGTTCACACCTTTCTCTCCTAATGACCAACTTGTTCTGTGCATACCGTTTTCCTTGGGTGCCTTCCATTTGATGGTACGAATAACATCCGCACCTTTCAATACTTCCATTTTTACAGAATCGTACTTCACCTTTTCCTCATCTTTTCCCTCATCCATTGCTGGTTCAGGCGCTGATCCCTTCTTTTTCTTCTTGCCCTTCGCTGGTGCAGTCTTTTCTTCCTTCTTCTTTTCTGGCTTGTTGATTGAGTAGGTGATCATGGCACCACGATCTCTGTTCTCAGCATTGTACAACGCGTCCCCACCGAAACGAGAACCTTTTGGCTGCTGTGTCGATGCTGCATAAGCAGTAGGAGGATTGTATACTTTCAATTTCTTATTGAGAGTGGAGCTTCCGTTTTTAGCAAGTTCCCTTAGTGGACGAATATCATCCAGTACCCAAATGGCTCGCCCGAAAGTCCCAATAACAAGGTCATGCTCTCTTGGGTGAATCACCAAATCGTATGCATTTGTTGTTGGGAACTCCTTACCCCATTTTGTCCAATTTGCTCCTGCGTCAATACTGGCATACAACCCATCATCGGTTCCAAGGAATAGTAGACGAGCTTCTTCTGGATCTTCGACAATCGAAAGTGTATAACCAATTACGTCGTTTTCATCTACGATTCGTTCCCACGTCTGTCCATAGTCTCGTGTTCGATATGCATAAGGTGTGTAGTTAAATCTTCTATAATCATTTGCTACTAATAATGCTTCACCGGCATTCTTGTTGGAAGCTTTGATTTGAGCGATCCACGTACCTCGCGGCATGCCAGTAATATTTCCAGTTACATCGGTCCAGCTATCGCCACCGTTTCTACTTATCTGTACATTACCGTCGTCTGTTCCTACCCAGAGTAAACCTTCCGTGACGCTCGATGGCTCAATAACGATTATCGTAGTGTAATTCTCTGCACCTGTTGCATCCATAGTCAAACCACCACTTTCACCCTGCTTCTGCTTTTCTGGGTCATTGGTGGTCAGGTCAGGGGAGATGATATTCCAATTTTGACCTCCATCTGTGCTCTTATGAACAAACTGAGATCCAAAGTAGATAGTCTTAGAATTAAACGGATCTCTAGACATTGCCGCGTTCCAGTTGAATCGAAGCTCGACGTCACCATCAGGGTAAGTCGGTCTCACGGTTTCGTTATATCCTGTTTCGCGATCATAGATGCTTGCAAAACCTTGCTGTGAAGTCGAAATTCCAAATCTTGAATTGTCTGGATCAGGAAGTACATCAAAGCCATCACCAAAAGAGATCTCCTGCCAGTAGTGATTTCGTATCCCTTGTGCTTTCCAAACATAAGCTGGTCCAGCCCAGGAGCCATTGTCTTGCATGCCCCCATACACATTGTACGGTAGATCATTGTCTACTGCAATATGATAGAACTGTCCAACAGGGAGATTCTCAACAAATCTCCAGCTCTCACCACGATCCCTGGTAATGTTTAGTCCTCCGTCGTTTCCATCCATCATGAAGTTCGGATCATCCGGATGAATGTACCATGCATGGTGATCCGGATGCACACCGTTGTCAACTCCGTAGGCGCCCATGAGTTGACGGAAGGTCTTGCCTCCATCTTCACTCACATTTATGTAGGTGAAAACACTGTAAATTCTATTCTCATTTGTAGGATCAACATAGATTTCAAAGTAGTAGAAAGGACGATTTCCAATTCCCGGTTTGTCGCTCACTTTTTCCCACTTGAAGCCCCCGTCTGTTGATTTGTAAAGCGCGTTCTTCTTAGCCTCAACTAATGCATATACGACGTTTGGTCTTGAAGGTGCAATGGCGAGTCCTATTCTACCCAAGTCTCCTTTTGGAAGTCCGTCCTCATCCGTTCTCTCTTCCCAGGTATCACCACCATCGAATGTGACGTAGATTCCTGAACCAGGTCCGCCTGATTTAAAAAACCATGGGTCTCTTTTGTGTTCCCACATCGCTACAATCAGTTTGTTCGGATTACTTGGATCCATGATCATTTCCGCGACACCTGTTCTAATATTATTAAAAAGAATTTGTTTCCATGTCTTACCACCATCAATGGTTTTGTAAACGCCTCTTTCCTGATGTTCCCCCCAGGGAGAACCAATAGCACCTACATAGACTGTATTTGGATCCGTTGGATGAACGATGATCCTGTGAATGTGACGTGTTTTCTCAAGCCCCATTTTTTTCCAGGTCTTCCCTCCATCCATGGTCTTGTAAACACCATCACCACCATTCAATGAGTTCCGGGGATTGCCTTCTCCGGTTCCAACCCAAACCACAGATGGATTTGATTGCTGGATTTCAACAGCACCTATCGAAGCAGTACTTTGATCAGTGAAGATCGGCTCCCAATTGATTCCACCACTTGTAGATTTCCAGACACCACCAGAAGCTGAACCAACATACATAACATCTGGATCACTAGTGACAACATCGATAGCTGTAACTCGACCGGACATTCCTGCTGGACCTATTCCACGAGGTTTAATATTCTTTAAAGCATCCATGTCCAGCTTCTGAGCAAATGTCAGGGTGGAAACAGACAGCAAAAGAGTCAGTAATTTGTACTTCATACTTGTAGGTTTGAGTTGATATGTCGCGTAAATTAGAAAGGATAAATGAGAGGCTTGATCATTAAATTGATGAATGGCAAAAAACCGTGACGTGAATTTGCCGTAATTATTTAGGATGCGCTATCTGACCATAACCTTCTTTCTAAGCATCAGCTTGTTTGCGTTTGCTCAAAATGAAGCCTTCGAAGAGACTGGCTACGTGCTCAAGAGTATCTACTTCGGTGGAGGAAGCTACTACGTCGACGATGTTCAAATCACAGAACTAAATCATCTCATCGATTCGATTCCAAACATGCGTGATTTCACTGTAACTATTCACAGCCACACGGACAACATCGGAGGAGCTGCCTACAATGAATGGCTATCTCAAATGAGAAGTGAAGCTGTGATACAAGAATTGTTGCTCTCGGAATTCTCAATGAATCAAATCGAGATCAAGGACTTCGGGCAATTCAATCCTGTTTTTGATAACAGTACATGGGAAGGTAGACTTAACAATAGGAGAGTAGATATTATCTTCTGGCCCATTGTGTTTTAGAGGAGAGTATCAGGTGGTAAGTACCAAGTATTGGGATATCTCAAGCTGGTTGGTATTCCATTCTCTTCAACTGTTAACTATTTAACCCATCAACTATTCCACTAATTCTTAATTCTCCATTCTTAATTGGTTAGTTCCTCGGCGGACTAATCATGATATGCGCTCGATGCGTTCCTGGGTCCATAATCCAGGGACTACCAGGAGCCGTAGGACTTAGCGGCATTCCAGTCGTCTCTTCTGTTGCGTACGGAATGTAAATCACATATCGGGTATATAGGTTTTCCACTTCGTTGGTCTCCGCATTTAAATCACCACGAGCCACATACAAAATAGCTTTATCAGGCATTTCGAGCGTTCCACCCTGCACATCCTTTTCACGCTGATCAAACACCTCTTTGGGATTTAGTCCCTGCTTCTTTAGTTCTCTACCGCGTGTCATAAATGGCTCAAGATCTTTG
Organism: Cyclobacteriaceae bacterium; assembly: GCA_039961455.1. GTDB lineage: Bacteria > Bacteroidota > Bacteroidia > Cytophagales > Cyclobacteriaceae > Ekhidna. The sequence continues at coordinate 156,145 of JBDVJN010000048.1, forward strand.
TGATAAGCAGCAACACTAAACCCATCCTTGTTGGGATCATCTGCAAGGCAGACAAATTCATTTAATCCTTCTCTTATCGTTACTATCTCACCATTCTTGTCAAACCCAAGAAGCGCAGCTGAATCCCGTTGATGCTCGGGCGCAGCTAGCACACCAGTTTTGAGTTGAAATTCTTTATTGGGAATCTCTTGTCCGGTGCAGCTCAGCAGAAAAGTAAGTAGGAGTGAGAGTAGTGTGAAGTTCTTCATTATTCAAGCATTTTGATTTTACTTAAAAATAACCTGTTTCTATCTAAATAAGTTATTTTGCGTACATGAGTCAGCAATCAGAGATGGAACGTTCCTTGAGTCACATCAAAGCAATCATGTCCATTTTTTTGGGTATTACTGTTTTGTACCTGATGCGCGAATTATCGGACCTTCTGATTCCGTTGTTCTTCGCACTGTTCTTCGCGGTGTTGTTTCAACCGCTTGTAAATCTTTTCAGAAGATTCTTATCCATCAATTTGAGTATAGCGCTGACGACTTTGTCAACGATGGTAGTATTCTTCTTTATTGGTTTCGGGATATACAATGTAGTGCAGGCATTCATCCAGAATAGTGATGCAATCCTTGATAGTATTTCAAATGACTTACGTCCTTTCATTAATTCCTACACCTCTTATTTTGGGGTTACCTTTCAAGAAGGTGAATTGCGAAATGGAGTGGCAGATGTTTTACAGTCCGGCTCCTTCTGGTCAGCTTCAGGCTCGTTTGTAAATGCGATAAGTGGTGTTTCTGCATCCCTACTGATGACAATCCTATATTTTGCAGGTCTCCTCGGAGCAATCACACAATACGACAACACGATCACTTACATCGTTTCCGGAACAGCGAAGGAAGAGGCAGAGACCCTCAAGACATTCAATAGAATCAAAGATTCTGTGAGCTCTTATATCAAGGTTAAAACCTTAGTTAGCCTGATTACGGGTATGTGTGTAGGGTTAATTTGCTGGTTTTTTGGGATTGAGTATGCGTTGCTTTGGGGCTTTCTGGCATTCGTCCTTAACTACATTCCGTACATTGGATCCATCATTGCGATCATTCCGCCGATTGTCTTAGGTATCATCGAGTTCGATAGTGTTGCCCACGTTGTTTTTTTGTTCACAATGTTGGAAGGTACCCAACTCATCATGGGAAATGTGATTGAGCCCAGGTTGATGGGAAATACCTTTTCGCTCAATACTGTTTCGGTCCTATTCGGATTTGTCTTCTGGGCCTGGATGTGGGGAACCGCTGGGATGCTATTGGCAGTTCCGCTGACTTTCCTTTTCAAGGTAATCATCGAGCATGTGTCAGATGCCAAGGTGCTCGTCAGATTGATGGAAAGAAAGTCATTGGATTAAACCTAAGCTACTCTAATCAGGTAGTAGTTCTTTTTCCCTTTTTGAGCTAGCAGATACTTGTTTTGAAGGAGGTCAAAAGCAGGGCTTTGCTCCGAAGATTCCAATTTCACTTTATTGATACTTACGCCACCACCTTTAATCATTCGACGTGCTTCTCCTTTAGATGGAAATATGATTCCTCCGGTAGCGTCGCTCAACAAGTCAGTCACATTCTCACATGAACCTAGCTGATCCTTTGTGATTTCTGCCTGTGGCACTCCTTCAAATACCTGCAACAATGTTTTCTCATCAATAGCAGCAAGATCATCTGTAGTTGATTTTCCGAAGAGGATGGAAGATGCCTTTACTGCTGTGTCTAACTCTGCTTTGGAGTGAACACGTTCTGTGATCTCTTCCGCCAAGGTCCGCTGAAGCATTCGCTGATGGGGAGCTTCTTTGTGCTCAGTAATCAAAGCGTCAATCTCCTCTCTTCCCTTTAAACTGAAAATCTTGATGAACTTCTCAACATCTTCATCAGAAGAATTCAGCCAATATTGGTAGAATTTGTAAGGAGAAGTTCTTTCAGCGTCCAACCAGATGTTCCCACCTTCGGACTTTCCGAATTTGGAGCCATCTGCTTTTGTAATCAAAGGCGTGGTCATAGCAAAAGCTTCTCCTGAGTCTTTTCTTCTAATCAGCTCAGTACCTGTAACGATATTCCCCCATTGATCAGAGCCGCCCAACTGGAGTTTGACGTTTTTGTTCTTCCACAGGTAGTAAAAATCATATCCCTGGACAAGCTGGTACGAAAACTCTGTAAAAGAGAGACCTGATTCTAATCTCGATTTTACTGAATCCTTGGACATCATGTAATTGACCGTGATGTGTTTCCCAACATCACGGATGAAATCAAGGAAACCAAAGGACTTAAACCAGTCAAAATTGTTGACCATCTCTGCGGAGTTCTCTCCGGAAAAGTCCAGGAATTTCTCTAACTGCTTTTTTACTGAGTTTAGGTTGTGGTTTAGTGTCCCTTCATCCAGTAGATTCCGTTCCTGAGATTTCCCGGATGGGTCGCCCACCATTCCCGTTGCTCCGCCTACAAGAGCCAACGGCTTATGCCCACATCTCTGAAAATGGACCAGTGTCATGATTTGAACCATGTTGCCGATATGCAATGAATCTGCCGTTGGATCAAAACCAATATATGCGGCAGTCATTCCCTTATTTAGCTCATCTTGCGTTCCCGGCATGATGTCGTGAACCATTCCACGCCATTTCAATTCTTCAACAAAATCTTTCATTACATTCGATTGGTCTTGCTGCAAAAATAGAAGTATGATCCAATAAAGATCGTGAACCTGACAATCTTATTTCTTTATTCCCTAAATTGGTATCGGACCTTTATCTTATTGAATGATCCGACGTAGAATTGCCCTTAACCAAATCACCCATGTATACGCCAATAACAGAATTCAATAAGTCACTTCTGAACGCAACAGAAGCTTACATCCATCATGCATCTCAGTTTCTTGCAATGGTCGGGAAAAACTATCTCGAAGATCAACCGGATGATAGCAATGCGAATCTAAGTTTTGATTCAGAATCCTCGAGGATACAGAGTAGGGTGGTAGGTGATTTTCAGGTGAACCTCAATGTTCCGGATTGGCGATTGGAAGTTATGAATGCCGGAGCTTTGCAAAGCTCATGCTCATTAGCTGGTAAATTGAAAGATGAGCTGTTCGAATGGCTTAAGGGAGAAATCGCAACTGCTGGCTTAGATGAGGGAAAGCTTAAGTACATTGATCACTACGAGGTAGCAGAACATGAGGTAGACATGGGGCATCCATTTCAGGAACTCAACATCGACATGGTGAATAGCTGGCTGACAATGCGGGCAAATGCCAATGGGATTCTTTCTGATCTAAATGAGATAGTTGGAATAAGTTCTGATGTACGAATTTGGCCACACCATTTCGATACAGGCACTTACTACGAGTTAGGTGAAAAGAAAGCAATTGGTGCTGGTTGGGCGATTGCTGACACGCTTTGTGATAATCCTTACTTGTATATCTATGGTTGGGATGGAAATACAGAACTCGATTACAAAGCGATTCCGGAACTAGCCATAGGAAAATGGATTGTGACGGAAGGATGGCAAGGTGCTGTGATTGAATCTGTAGAATTGAGTGCCTCAAATGATCAATACAATGCCACCAAGTCTTTTATGCATACTGTTGTCAGTTTTCTAAAGGCGCAGTTAACCTAAACACTTCCAAATGAGAACCGTTTTTTACAAGCTCTTATTCATCACCATACTGATTGAAGTGTTGTTTGGATTTTTCTGGCCGGTAGGATTGTGGTCACTACTTCTGATTCTTCCGATCGCATTGATAGGACTCAATGATATACTCAATAAGAAGCAGGCGATACGGCGAAACTTCCCCATTTTGGGTAACCTCAGATACATCTTTGAGAAGATCAGACCTGAGATCATGCAGTATTTCGTGGAGACAGATACTGAAGGCCGACCGATAAACAGGATCTATCGATCCATGGTTTATCGTCGAGCGAAAAAGGTAAACGACACAACTCCATTTGGCACTCAGGAGAACGTATACAAAGCAGGATACGAATGGATGAGTCATTCGATGAATGCGATCAATCACACAGATCTTGACCATAACCAACGAATAAGAGTAGGGAGCAAAGACTGCAATCAACCGTATGAAGCTGCACTAATGAATGTATCAGCCATGAGCTATGGCTCATTAAGTGAAAACGCGGTGTTAGCCCTTAATCGAGGGGCGCGAGAAGGATGCTTTTATCATAATACAGGTGAGGGTGGGATCAGTCCATTCCACTTGAAAAATGGTGGTGATCTGGTTTGGCAGATTGGAACTGGATATTTTGGATGTAGGGATGCGTATGGACGCTTTAGCCCAGAGAATTTCGCGGAACGAGCTGCACTGCCCAATGTAAAAATGATCGAGATCAAGTTGTCTCAGGGAGCTAAACCTGGGCATGGTGGAATTTTACCTGCATCAAAGAATACACCTGAAATTGCGGCAATAAGAGGGGTAAAACCAAATACGATGGTGTTTTCACCGCCGGTGCACTCAGCATTCGAAGATGCAATAGGACTTCTGAATTTTGTGAAACAGTTACGTGACCTGTCGGAGGGAAAACCGGTTGGATTTAAACTTTGTGTAGGGTTGAAGTCGGAATTTACAGATTTGTGTGAAGCCATGTTAGAAACGGGTATTACACCTGATTTCATTACAGTCGATGGAGGCGAAGGGGGAACAGGTGCTGCACCACTTGAATTTTCAAATTCGTTAGGCATGCCGCTGAGAGATGCACTGGCTTTTGTACATGACACATTGCGAGGCTATGATCTTAGGGGTGAAATAAAATTGATCGCCTCTGGTCGTATATTCTCTTCTTTTCACATTGTAAGAGCCATCGCACTCGGCGCGGATATTGTCAATTCTGCACGGGGAATGATGCTGGCACTCGGTTGTATCCAGGCTCTTCAGTGCAATTCAAATACCTGTCCGACTGGTGTTGCAACACAGGATAAGCTGTTAATGGGTGGATTGAATGCAGCGGATAAGTCCGTGCGAGTAGCTAATTTTCAAGAAGAAACGGTGAAGGCATTTTATGAAATGCTTGGAGCGGCAGGTATGCGATCGCCGTCTGAAATTAAACGTGAACACATTAATAGGAGAGTGAGCATGACGGAAGTGAGAACGTATGAGGACCTGTTCCCAACGGTAAAAAAGGGATCGAAACGAGAAGCTATGACTGTATGATCGAGATTATTGTAGACATACTATTGCTATTGATGGTCATTTATCTAGTGGCAGGGCTGCTATTTTCTATGTACTTTCTAACAAAAGGAGCTTCAAAGCTTGATGAAGAAACAAAGGGTTCCCCGTGGCACTTTAAGCTGATCATTTGGCCAGGAACTGTTCTGTTGTGGTCTGTCTTGTTACTTAAACTCATCAGAAAATGAATAGAAGTTTGCGTACTCGACACGTTAAGACATGGTTGTTTGTGGGGTTAATCATACTCCCATTGATCATTTTGGCATTCTTAAACATTCCAGCGTAGCATGTCCGCAGGCTACACGTCCATACTGTGGAATTCAGAAAAGAAAAGATATGATCGAGGTATTTTGATTTTCGTGGTTGTTTACCTCACATCATTCTATGGACTACATGCACTACTTCATCCAGATGCTACTTTTGAGACATTATTGATTAGGGCATTTGGCATTCTAGCTTTCTTCCTCTTGCACGTCATACTGGTGATAGGCCCTTTGTGTAGGCTGACTCCTACCTTTCTGCCTTTGCTATACAATAGGAGACATCTTGGAGTTTCTATGTTTCTTATTGCCCTGATTCATGGCGCTTTCAGCATTCTTCAGTTTCACTCTCTGGGAGATATGAATCCGATACGCTCGATCTTTCTGTCAAACACAGAATATGTATCGTTGACGGAATTCCCTTTTCAGGTCCTTGGTTTTTTTGCACTTGTTATTTTTGGACTAATGGCAGTGTCCAGCCACGACTTCTGGCTTAAAAACCTGGGACTCAAGGTTTGGAAAACGCTGCATATGATGGTCTATGTTGCTTATGCACTAATAATCCTCCATGTCGTGCTGGGCGCAATCCAGAATGAAAAGTCACTCACATTCTTTTTGATCGTACTCTTGGGTTTTGTATCCATCACCTTGACCCACCTCATAGCAGGAAAAAAGGAAAAGAAGGTTGACGATGAAAAGCCAATCGTTGATCATGGCTACGCAAGGGTATGCAAGCCTGAAGATTTTGAAGAGAACAGGGCCAAGATGATCACCTGTGGGGAGCGCATTGCTGTTTTTAAGTATGATGGTCAGTTATCTGCAGTGCACAATGTATGTAAACACCAAGGTGGACCATTGGGCGAAGGAAAAATTGTAGATGGATGCATCACCTGCCCTTGGCATGGATATCAATATTTACCGGGGAATGGTCAGTCACCGCCACCTTTCAATGAGAAGGTAGCAACGTACGAACTAAAGATTCAAGATGGATACGTGTGGGTGAATATGGAAGCCAAACCCGAAGGTGAGTATGTGGAACCATTAAACCTCAGAGATTATGAGTGATTTTTATATTGGTTGGAGCGGCTCCTCAGATACTAGCCGAAAGTCCTCTTCAAAATTCTACTACTCCTTTCTCGGACTTATGTTCCTTTTAGTGGTGCTTTTTACCTGGTTAGAACGACCGTTTTCAGATTCCATGTTTGCGTATGGTGAGCAAATTGAACTGGAAGGTTATCTGATTGAAAACCCTGTGATTGCGTTGCGAATCGAAAAAGGAGACCAATTTGAAATATTGCCACTGGTTGGATATGGGAAGATGGGGCCTCATGCCGCACTAGAAAATCTCCTTGGAGGCAATCATCACATCAAGGTTCGAGGCACCCTAATATCTCACAAGGGGAAACGATTCCTTGAACTGACAGATGGGAAGTCTTCTGTGCTGTCATCGAGGAACAGCGGTGAAATGGATCATGCACCAACACTGATTGGCTCCATGAAAATCACAGGGGAAATAATGGATCCCAAATGCTTCTTTGGAGTAATGAAACCTGGTTATGGTAAGGTGCATCGATCGTGTGCGATTCGCTGTATCTCCGGGCGAATACCACCGGTACTCGCTATTAGGAAAGGTGAAGATTTCGAAGAGTTCTACTTCCTTACTGATATGGAGGGAAAGATGTTGAAAGAAGACCTCCTAAGCTACGTAGGAAAAAGCATCACTATCAGTGGGAATGCCTTCGAAATCGACAGTTGGAAGTCGATCAGTTTAGAGTCATTGGAGGTTGGGGCAGTGATACCCGAGGTTACCAATTGTGGCTAGCAAAGAAGACTCAAAGTCCCGAGTAATTTTATTATGAATTGTCGATAGGATAGGGCCTTTGAAAACAGAAGTGTCTGTTTTCACTCTACTGGCATGTTTTTCCTATAAGCGTGCCTATGAGGTTTTAACCTTCTGATTATCAATGTATTAATGCCATTTATGGTTCTTGCCAAATATAATTTGGCGGCCCATTTATTAGTAGCATAAATGATTAATAATCAATTGATTAAATGCTTTTACTTGTATTAAAAATTAAAGATTTATAATTTTCAGCTCAATTCGATAACTTTATAACATGAGAGCGATCTGGAAAGGACACATTCGATTTTCAATGGTAACAATTCCCATCAGAATTTACAATGCCATTGATACTGCCCAAAAGGTACAATTCAATTTGCTTTCCAAGGAAACAAACAATCCTGTCAAGTACGAGAAACGAGACAAGGTAACAGGAGATCTGCTACGGCAAGAAGACATTGTCAAAGGGTACCAATATGAGCCAGGACAGTTCGTGATCGTAGAGCCGGAAGACTTTGAAAAGGTAAAATTGAAGAGTACTAAGGTTATCGAAATAGATGGATTTGTCGATGCCAAAGATGTCCATCATTCGTTGTTTGATGCTCCGTATTTTGCCGGACCGGACGGGGACGTTGCTGGAAAAACATATGCTTTGCTAAGTCAGGCCCTACGAGATTCTGGAAAGGTTGGAGTCGGCAAGGTTGTGCTTAGAGATCGTGAAAGTGTAGTGCTGTTAACTCCACATGAAAAAGGAATTTTACTCTACAAACTACGCTATCAAAACGAAGTACGCAGTGTTGGGGACGTGCCAAATTTGAACGAAGAGGAGGAGGCTGATGCTGAACAGTTGAAGTTGGCAAATATGCTAATCAATACAATGTCCAAGAAATTCACCGATATATCGCTGGAAGACAAATACAATGATGCCCTCAAAGAGATGATCAATAGCAAGATTGAAGGAAATGAGATCGTTAGTTTTGTGGAGGAAGAGCCAGAAGTAGTTGATATTATGACTGCTCTAAAAGCCAGTATTGATCAGGCTAAGGATGAGAAGAAACCTATGAAAAAGGCCACGAAGAAGAAAGTAGCTAAGGAAGAGACACTAAAACGAAAAGCAAGTTAGAATGACCAAGGTTGTTCAGTTTCCCGTAAATCCACCTGCCAAGCTTGGGCACCGAAGGGTCCGCAAGCGTAGGCGACCGAACCTGGAAGATTTTGGGCAGTTGAATCTATTTAGTCAATCAGACGATACAACCAAGATAGTTGCCTTACCTACCTCAGATTCATTTTTCGAAGAGGCGTTGTTGCTGGACGAGCAGGGAGATCAGAATGCTGAAAAATTCTATTTGCTTGCTATTGAGAACAACGAATCAGGTGAGGACGCATACTGCAATCTCGGTATTATGAAGTCGAGTCAAGGTGATCTAACCAAGGCAATCGATTACCTGACCAAGTGTCTTAAAATGAATCCAAGACACTTTGAGGCACATTACAACCTGGGAAACGTTTATTCAGACCTCGGAAACCTTGAACTTGCCAAAGTACATTACGAACTATCAACTGAGATTGAGCCGGAGTATCCCAATGGTTTCTATAACCTTGGATTGGTGCTTATTTCACTAAAAAAATATGAGGATGCTATCCAATGTATCAATAAATACGTTGAACTAGCCCCTAGTACAGAACATCAGATTGCCAACGAATTGATAAAAACTTTAAACTCAATAGCCAGATGACAAGAGAGAAAAACCCTGTTCTAAGTGAGCATTTTGAAAAGCTAAAAGAGCTTCTTCCTGACGTATATGCAAAACACTTCAAGGAGGAGAAAGAAACAAGAAATCAAAAGCTGTTTAGAATGCTCAAGCACTCACTAGGTGTCATCGAAGCTGTTTACTTGCAAAACAGTGAGAGTTTTTCTTTATCAAAGGCGGAAGAGTATGCCAAAATCATTGATGAGTTGAAAGAGTTAGGGTATGCCTACAACGGACACCATGAGCTGCTCAGTAAAGCTGCCAACTTCATGATCATGAAAGCCAAGAAGCCAATGGAAAAGGCAAAAGGCTCCGTGAAAATGGGCGATCAGGATCGTCAGGCAATGTAGGCTGCAACAGATTTATAACTCCAATATGTGGATTTCCGTGACGGTAGATCTATGCGTACCGTTTTGATTCGCGTTGCAATATCAACACTAAATGAGGTAGGTAAAATTGCAAAGGGGGACATCCTAATTTCGTTCACACAAATGTTGTTTTGGGCAATGCGCATGTATCGAAAAGATGTGGATTCCGCTGTCATCAAGCGTTATTATGAATCTTACTTGAGCGGGTAGTTTCATATAGTAAAGCAAAATCTTATCGTGTAGTCCAACCCAGTTTCTTTGGACATAATAATCTCTTGATGTATGTATAAATAAAGTCTAAAATAAACTGACTATATTTATATTTTAAACTCACCCATCATGCATAACTCACCAGTGCAAAAGTATTGCTATGTGCTTTTGCTTCTAAGCTTTTCGCTTACCTCTTTGTCTCAAACACACAGATATGTTAATCCTTCCGGTACCGACTCTGGTACTTGTTCTGAACCTGGATCTCCCTGTCAGTCGATCGATTATGCGATAACTCAGGCTGCCGCAAATGATGTCCTGAATCTAACAGAGGGAACATTTACCGCCACAACACTCAGTACTCGAGTAGTGCTAAGTGGAAGAGGGACCGGGACCGTTGTACAAGGAATCACTGTGAACGCCGCTGTAAGCGGAACAGACCCTGTCAGTATTGAAAACCTTACCGTTACTTCATCCAGTACTCATGGAATTACCATTGGCACTTCCTATGTGGAACTGTTCAACGTTAACAGCTCCAACCACTCTGGGAGAAATGTGAATATCGACGCTGCCACTGCCATTCAAAACATCACCATTTCAAATTGCGTGCTGGATGGGGGTGATTACGGATTATGGCTCACGGAGCAAACGGACTTGACAAATTTGACCGTGCTGAATACTTCGATGGACAATAACACTATCGGATTTTACAGTCAGCTTGGAAATAGTGCTTCTGCAGGTATTCGATTGGCTGCAGTGCTTGTGCGCAACTGCACATTTAACAATAATCTTCGAAAGGGTATCTATGCAGAAAAACTTGAAAATGCTATTTTCGAGAACATTACAGTAGATAATAGTGGAACGGATGCTACGTACGATTTTAACAATGGGATAGATATTAACCTCAAATGGCAAGCATACAGTGGTATTACAATTCGTAATTCCAGGGTAATTAATAGTGGAGCAATTGGATCAAATGATATAGCAACAGCACCTGATAACAGACACACCTCTGCGATCGCTATCAAGGCACGGACTGATGCCGGGTCTTACAACGGCACACCCGCATCCCTCACCAACGTAACATTGGATGGAGTGATCATCGATGGGCTGGTTACCGATTTGAGATTTGGGGAGATGGGGAAGACTGATAATGATGGCATGGACATGTCGACCGTGA
>JBDVJN010000049.1:0-23478 GCA_039961455.1 Cyclobacteriaceae bacterium
AACGTTTACTCCTGACTCTTGTAAGAACTTGACCGCCTCAAGCAAGTTTTTCTCCCTACAAATTGGCAAGTAGCTGAGTGCACCAGCCGAAGTTTTGATGGCATCTTCATTTACTTGCGCACCTCCCCAGGTAGGAATTACAATCCCATGGACACCCATACATTCCGCAGTTCTGGCAATCGCTCCAAAATTTCTTACGTCCGTAATTTCATCCAGAATTACTAAAAGTGGGTTTTTACCCTGCTCATACAATTCTGGCACTAAATGTTCAAGATTCGAATACTGGATAGGGGAAACCAAGGCAACAACTCCCTGGTGATTTTTTCCTGTGAATTTATTAATCCTTTCAACAGGCACCTTGGAGAGGGGTGTTTTGGATTTATGAACCTCAAACATCAACTCCTTGATCAGGTCTCCCTTCAGGCTTTTTTGGACGAAAATGCGCTCAAGGTGCTGCCCTGATTTCAGAGCCTCAATAACAACCCGTATCCCGTAAATAAGATCTTGTTTTTTAATCATTCTGTTCCTCTGCGCATTGCTGCTATGAATTCAAACCAGGATTTCTCATGTTCAAGACGTCTTCGAAGTGCGTAGGTCCTTGGAGAAAAGAAAGTAGAAATGACGCTGTACTCAAATGATGGTCCTTCATCATAGTACCACTCTTCCTCTCCCTCACCTCTATAGACTTCATCTGGCACTCCGTAAACAATGTAGATCATTCCGCGATCCGTTTTCCACCCCTGTTTGAAATCGGTAAAACGTTTGTTTGCTTGTTCCACCCAATTGAAATAATTGCGTATCGCATTGCGCGCTCTGAATTTTGTGGTATATGTTTTTACCCAAAAGGAGTCAAACGATTCTTTGAGGTTTTTTGAATTGCGAATAGCCTTTTGCTCCGGTTCGTTCAAAATGTAGTGCATTGAGTTGGACAGTTCTCCGAGCAATTTAAACTCTGGATAGTACGGAGAAGCCTTGAAGATTGTCACCCCTGATACTGCGTTTGAATCTTCTCGAACCACATAAAAATTATCATCCAGAAATGACACCGAATTTGAAAACCGGAAGGTTGAGTCTGGAAATATCGAAGGAGCTAACGGCTTCATTTCGCCCATTGGTGGGTCAGCTGGTCCAAATTTGTCGCCATACTGCATCGCATAAAATTCATCCGAGCCAGTCCATGTGAAGTTTGATGTATTTAGATAATTTTCAAAAATCGGCAAGCCGTCTTCATCTACAAGCAGTATGGTAGAAAATGCCAGTGACCCATTTCTAAGAGGGATATCGTAGTAGTAAAAAGCATCCTCCTTAAAGATCTTCGCAACAAGTAAATTATCCTCTGGCTTCTTAAAAGTGAGTTTTATGATGGCACTTCCGCTAGTTGAAAGTAGCGTATCTAGCGAATAAGCAGTTAAATTCTTATGTGATTCAGACTCGTATCCCGCTTGCACTAAATAGTCCATCTCCCATTCAGAAGAAGCATCAAAACGGAAACGAATAAAAACCATCAATGAATCGCCTTCCTGGATGACTCTGTGTCTCAACTCAATCTCCGACAAAGGATCATATTGCCAGGAAATATTCACCCTGGAAAAATCGATTGCATCCGCCGAAGCGGTCGCCATCAGAAATAAACAATAGACTATGATTTTGTTAATCCACATCAACCCCCAAATTAGTTAAATAATTGATTTCTTTGCGTTTAGAATTACGAGATAATAGATGAGTGTATACACAACAGAAATCGCTTCTGATAAAATTCCTTCGGACAACCCAATCCACCAGCGATTATTAAAGGCCTATCATGTAGCAAACCCTTACATAAAGGGTAAACTATTAGAGCTAGGCTGTGGTGAAGGGCGTGGCGTAGAGCTGCTTGCTCCCCTTGCTGAATCCTACACAGGAATTGACAAAATCAAGAGCATAACTGACCTCCTTTCTGAGAAGTATCCAAACTACACTTTTTCAGACGGGGTGTTCCCACCATTCCCCTACCCAGACAATTCGTTCGACACTATCGTCACCTTTCAGGTGATCGAGCATGTGAAACATGATGAAGAGTTCATCAAAGAGATTTACCGGGTATTGAAAAAAGGTGCGAAGGCGTTGATAACAACTCCAAACATCAAGATGACTCTTTCGAGAAACCCATGGCACGAACGCGAATACACTGCAGGTCAGTTGGAGGAATTATGTTCGAAATACTTCGCGGAAGTAGATATGAAGGGAATTGCCGGCAATGACAAGGTCATGGAGTATTATGAGCAAAATAAAGCTTCAGTCAATAAGATTATGCGGTTTGACATTTTCAACTTGCAACATCGATTACCTGCCTCACTTCTCCGTGTTCCATATGATTTCATAAATAGAAGGAACAGAAACAGTTTGAAAAACTCCGACAATAAATTAGTTAACTCAATTCACCATGATGACTATCTTGTAAGAGACAAGGATGAACAAAACCTGGATTTATTTTGTATTCTAACAAAGTAAAAAAATGAATAAAAATCTTATTACTGAACTGAATCAACTCCTCGCGGATTTTCATCTTTACTACCAGAATACCAGAGGATTTCACTGGAATATCAAGGGAACAAGCTTTTTTGAACTGCACGTAAAATTTGAGGAGTTATATACTGAAGCTTTGACCAATATCGATGAAATAGCTGAAAGAATTCTTACGATTGGCGGAAATCCACTCCACAGTTTTGAAGACTACCTATCAACTTCGCAGATTCAACAAGCAAAGGATGTCTCAAAGGACAAAGAGTGCGTAGAGACATTGGTGAAAAATTTAGAAATACTGATTGGCCAGGAAAACAAAGTGAAAGAGTTGTCGTCTGAATTAAGGGACAGCGAAACTGAGGATATGATGATTGGATTAGTGAACTTGCAACAGAAGACACTTTGGATGTTTAATTCATGGCTAAGTAATTGAGGCATAAAACCTACATATCGCTCCTTCTGATTCTTCTGATATCGGCATTAGCAACCGCTCCTGCTGAAGCTCAGCGAAAGAAGAAACGAAAGAAGATTGAAGCAGCCATCGCAACGGCCCGATCTTATATCGGAACTCCTTATAGGTGGGGAGGCAACACGAAAAGCGGGATTGATTGTTCGGGCCTTATTCGCAATTCGTACAAGACAATCGGAGTACAGTTGCCCAGGACAGCAAAAGAGCAATCAAAAATTGGAAATAAAAGAGGTTGGCAGGGAATCAGACAAGGAGATATCGTTTTCTTTAAATTCAAGCAGAAGGGAAATAAGTGGTGGCACACCGGAATGATCACCCATGTCGGGCAAGATCGGATCAACTTCATACACGCTTCTTCCAGTCGCGGTGTTGTTGAATCAAATTTGATGAGCGACTATTACCGGAAGAATGTGAAAAACTTTCGAAGGGTCATCAAGTAGTGAAATTTCTATTAATTTCGTCGCCCAATCTAACCTAAAAATGGGGCTATAGCTCAGTTGGCTAGAGCGCTACACTGGCAGTGTAGAGGTCGCCGGTTCGAGACCGGCTAGCTCCACTTTTTGGTTTTAATCCTCTAGTAAGAATAGTGATTGAATTTCATCAGGGACCCTAAGGGGTTTTTGATCGCCTGTCCCGAGCAGGCACCAGTTTGATTTTGCGCGAGCCACTTGATCTTTTGCACGCCAAAATTCGACAACGCGCTCTGAGAATGGGCCCCTGCAACTATTCACGAAAGTCTTGACCTTTAATTGGTCTCCTAGGAAAACTTGCTTCTTGTAGTCGATATGATGACTCCTGACCACCCAAAACATTTTGGAATTGATTAGATCATCCGTTTTTGATAACCAATGCTCCTTGGAAATATCTTGAACCCACTGTAAAAAAACCACATTGTTTACATGATTTACTTCATCAAGATGATTCGCTTTTACTTCAATCGACTTTGAGTATACCTCCATAATTCTAAGATAGAAAGGTATATTTGATCACATGAGATTCTATCTTATTTTTCTTCCCCTGCTGTTTTTTGCGTGCTCCAATTCATCGGAATCCGATCTATCTCAAATACTGAAAGGTGGAAGTGGTCCATTCCAGCAAAGGTTAGCAAACCCTAAACACGAAATTCAGATAGTATACGGACGAATAGAAGAAGATACCATCATACACGAATACTTTAACGTTGATCCCAATAAGTTCTTCTATCCTGCCAGCACAGTGAAAATGCTAGTGGCTTTTGCTGCAGCACAAATGTTGAGTGATTTTGAAATGCCTCTTAATTCTTCGATAAAAATTGATTCTCAAAAATATCGTCCAAGGACACTTTCTTACGATTCGCTCTACAATGGGCCAATTACAATAGAGAATCTGCTCAAAAAGATTTTTGTTTTCAGTGACAACCAAGCCTACAACATTTTATACGAATGGTTAGGAAAAGATTACATAAATATGCTTCATGATTCATTGGGATTAAACACAAGAATCATTCATAAATTAAGTGAAAGTGCATTCTCATTTTCTAAGGAATCAAACCACTACTCTAGTACGGTTGAGTTAACTTCTGCTGTTCAGGACTCTGAATTACTCAACCTTGGTAGTGCCATATATTCAGTCGGTGAACCGCAAAAATGGGATTCTTTCCTGAACCCACAAAATCAGGTAAAAGGCAGGGGTTATATTGATAGCACGGGAAGAATTGTAAGGGAACCGTTTGATTTTTCCGAAAAGAACTTCATCACCCTGTCCGATTTGCTTGGCAGCTTAGAACGTGTAGTGAAACCGAACCTCTTTGACCCAAGACAACGCTACTCCTACCAGCAGGAAACGTACGATGATTTGATGGAGATCATGCTCCTGCGCCCCAGAGAATTACCAGCACCCATTGACACGCTTAGCGACAACTATGTGAAATTCTTCATGTATGGTGATCAGGAAGATGGAAACTACCCTGAGCATATTGAAATTAGAAACAAGGTCGGCTGGGCGTACGGGTATTTGACGGATATTGCCTACATCCGGGATCGGCAGAAAAACATCGAATTTTTCTTAGCAGCTACGATTCATGTAAATGAGAACGAGATCTATAATGACGGTGAATACGAATACGAGGAAGTTGGGCTTCCTTTTTTAGCGGAATTGGGAAGGTTGGTTTATGAATTTGAAGCGAGTCAAAAGTAAAAGTCACCCCGAAACAAGTTCAGGATGATTTCCATGTTCGAAATCGACAAGCCACTCTCGATAAGTCCCGTTGAATCTACATCAGCATCATCCAGAAAAACAATTACAACTCAAACTTGATTCCTTGCGCTAACGGCAATTCTTTGGAGTAGTTAATGGTGTTTGTTTGTCTTCTCATGTAGGCTTTCCAGGCATCAGAGCCTGATTCTCTTCCACCTCCGGTTTCCTTTTCACCGCCGAATGCTCCGCCAATTTCTGCTCCTGAAGTACCTATGTTCACGTTCGCAATTCCACAATCAGATCCAGCTTGGGATAGGAACAATTCTGACTCTCTGATATTCGTCGTCATTATTGCAGATGAAAGCCCTTGCGGTACTGCATTCTGCATGGCAATTGCCTCCTCTATAGTGCTGTATTTGATCAAATACAGAATTGGGGCGAAAGTCTCATTGCACACGATCTCGTACTCATTGCTTACCTCGTAAATTGCAGGTTTAACGTAACATCCTGATTCGTAACCAGAACCAGTCAGAACCTCTCCTTCTATTACCGCTTTTCCACCTTCAGCGGCAATTTTCACCATAGCAGCTTCATACATTGAAACAGCATCTTTGTCAATCAGTGGCCCAACGTGATTATTTTCATCGAGCGGATCTCCAATTCTTAACTGAGCGTAAGCTTTTGCCAAACGTTGCTTTACTTCTTCATATTGGCTTTCATGGATAATTAATCGACGGGTACTGGTACATCGTTGGCCAGCTGTTCCAACAGCTCCGAAAACTGCTCCCGGGACTACAATATCCAGATCCGCATGTTCTGAAATAATGATAGCATTGTTTCCTCCAAGCTCCAGGATTTGTTTCCCTAGCCTAGCTCCCACTGCAGCGCCAACCGCTTTTCCCATTCTCGTGGACCCAGTCGCAGAGATGAGTGGTACTCTTGTATCAGCTGCCATTTTCTTTCCAATTTCAGCATCGCCAATTACCAGATTACAAACGCCTGGATGAATATTATTCTTTGCAAAAATTCGCTGAGCAATTTTCTGACAAGCAATTGCGGATATCGGCACTTTTTCAGACGGCTTCCATACACACACATCTCCACAAACCCAGGCAAGGGCTGTGTTCCATGCCCAAACCGCTACGGGGAAATTAAAGGCTGAAATAATTCCAACGGTTCCCAGCGGATGCCACTGTTCGTACATTCTATGCAAAGGTCTTTCTGAGTGCATGGTCAAACCGTATAGTTGTCTAGATAGGCCAACCGCGAAATCACAGATATCGATCATCTCCTGCACTTCGCCCAATCCCTCCTGAAGTGACTTTCCCATTTCATAAGAAACCAACGTGCCAAGCTCCTGCTTAAACTCTCTAAGTTCGTTACCAAATTGTCTAACAATTTCCCCGCGCTGAGGTGCAGGCAAAGATCTCCATTCCTTAAATGCCTCTTGTGAAGCTGCAATAACTTTTTCGTAGGCAGCAGAGTCAGCAAGCGTGACCTTGGCTATCTCCTTCCCGTCCACCGGAGAGTACGATGAAATAGTTTCACCTGAGGTATCAATCCATTGCTCGCCAATAGCGGCACCTTTGTTGACTGGTTCAACTTGGAGCTTTTCTAAAATATCTGAGATCTTTTGAGTCATCGTAATTTGTGATTTTTCTGAGTCGGCAAAGCTAAGAAATGGAATGACCATGAAAAATTTTATAATGTCTTTCTTAGCCATTCCTCTCAAAATGGATTAAGTTCATGGTTCGTTTACCACTAATAAGTTGCCTTTGTATATGCTTTCGGAAATCCAGAAGCGAAAAATTCATCATTTTTTTAACGTCCTAGATATAGATAGGAATGGCCATTTACAGCCGGAAGATTTTGTAAATGTTGGAAAGCGAATCATTGAAAAGGTTGGTCTCGGAGAAGAATCTCGAGCAGGCAAACTAATACTCATAAAATCACATCGCTTGTTTGTTCAGCTACTTACAGACGCTGGCAACCCTGAACTGAGTTTAACACTTTGGGATTGGATTGAATTCTTTAGGGATCAGCTATTCGAAGGTGGTAATAATGGCGTTCTGGAATATTATATTCACAGGACTAGTAGACATATTTTCGATCTTTTCGATATGAACAGGGACAGCCATATCTCAAAGGATGAATATGCGAACATGCTCACGATTTACAAAATATCACAGGAGCACGCTGATCAAAGCTTTGAAGAACTAGATTCAAACAAAGACGGCAAAATTTCGGTTGATGAAATGATCAACGGGTTGAGAAATTTCTTCAAATCAAATGATACTAATTCTCCTGGTAATCTGATTTTCGGAGACTGGAGATAGCTATAATTCCATTTTCATAAGAATATCTGTTTGATGCTCATCTCCAAGTTTGAAGGGGTGATCAGCGAATTTTACAAATCCATTTCTTTCATAGAAGCGGATGGCATCCACGTTCTGATCCCAAACACCCAACCATATCCATTTCAGATTTTGTGACTTGGCCAGATCCAATGCTTTATCGAAAAGTACTTGCCCAATTCTCTTCCCCTGATGTTCAGCAGAAACATAAATCCGTTCAATTTCCAAAGCACTTTCAAGCTTATCTTCCGTCTGCGCTTCCCCAACATTCACCTTTAAATAACCTACAATTTTTTCAGAAAGCATCGCAAAATAGAATTGTGATTCTGGATTGCTAATTTCCTCAGAAATCTTACTCAGAGTGAAGTTCTTCGACATGTACTGATCAAAATTCGACTTAGTGTTTTGTGCTCCAAAGGACTCGGTGAATGTGATTTTTCCAATATTAAGAAGTTCTTCTATTTCCGAATTTTTGACCTCTCGAATAACAATCGCTGACAACTTTTCCATATAGTTAAAGAAACTAAAAAATCAGTTTCCAGCGAAATGCCCAGTGCCAGGAAAGTTTATATTCTGTGATTCTTGCTTGGTGCAAGATCTGGACTAGCTCATTTTTTTTGAAACCCCTGGCTACCGAGACCGCTGCATCATTTCTCACCATTGTTGACTTAGAAAAAAGACGGGTAAGAATCTTGATACTCCAGTAGGCGATCGGATGCCGTTGCAAATCATTGATTATCACACCAATTCGTGCTTGATCCTTGAACTGGCGGAAAAGTTGAACAAGTTCATCTCCAGAAAAATGATGGGTAAACAAGCAGCAGTGAATAAGATCTGGTTTCTCCTTCTTCAGTTCATCTCCAAAAATGTTAACCGCTTTGAATCGAATCTCTGGAAATTCAGATGTGTTTTTCCTGGCAAATTGTACGATATGAGGATTGGCATCTACACCTAAAAAAGATCCATTGATTCCTTTCTTCTTACACCATTTTGCCATTTCCATCATGATGTCACCTCCTCCGCAACCGAGGTCCGCAAGGACTATCGCTTCCTTGTTTTGCGCAATTTTTTGAAAGGCTGAAACACTGATTCTATTACCTCCAAGATACTTATTGATGGTGTTCAGTTCCCGTAATGTTTGAAAGACTACCTCACCCGATATTTCAAGATCATCCATAATTTCGACCTCTTCCGAGCGCTCCTCAAGCATCGCACTGTACTTGAAGTACGGCACTTTCTAACGTCAGCCCTGGTCCGAAGGCAAAGCTTAGCAAGTGTTTACCATGATCGTCAGCATCAACTTTTTCCATGATCGATTTGATCACGAAGAGTACCGTTGGTGAAGACATGTTGCCAAAAGATCTTAATGTTTGCCGGGCATATACATTTTGCTCCTTGGTGATGCTTAGTTTTTCTTCGATAACATCCAGGATTCTCTTACCGCCCGGGTGAATCGCAAAAAAATCGATGTCGGATAAGTCAAGATCTATGTGATTGAGTAGGTTATTTGTCAGTTCCTCAATCCCATCTTTTATCACATCTGGCACTTTCGGAGACAGTCTCATCTCAAATCCGTAATCTCCAATGTACCAGCCCATTTCATCTTTACCGGAAAGAGCCAAGTCACTATAGAAGTTTTCAATCTTCAATGATTTTTTTCCAGAAACTGAGCCAAGAATCAGTGCAGCAGCACCATCTCCGAAAATTGCATTTGCCAATAGATTTTGTTCATCCTTTTTTTCCTGCAAATGAATACTGCACAATTCCACACACACCATCAAAACAGTGGAATCGGGGTCTGACCGTAGAATCTGATCCGCCATTTTCATTCCATTGAAAGAGGCGTAGCAGCCCATAAAGTTGATTGATGTTCGCTTGGTGTTTGTCTTTAGTCCAAGTTCCTCAATTAGCTCGATGTCCAAACCGGGAGCGTACATTCCCGTGCAGCTCACGGTGATCAAATGAGTTATGGATTCCAGGCTAACACCAGAATTTTTCATCGCATTCTGTGAGGCTTCTTTTGCAAGTTTCAGTGCATGAAGTTGGTAAAGATCCATCCTTGGCTTTGCGGTCGGGAATTTCACGTCTTCTTTGAAAAAACTTTGTCCGTTGAGGTTTTTGCCAAAATCTTCCAAAACAGAGTATCGGTTTTGAATTCCGCTGGCTCGGTACAGCACTCTCAAATCACGTTCCTCCTGCGGATTCAGTTTCAAGTGTTTTACCATAAAGTCCGCAATTCTCCCTTGCTCCGTGGAGAAGCCAGGTAGTGCCGTGCCTATGGAATTAATATATGTGGACATATGAATGGACTTACTTAATATTAACCAACTTTTCGCTTTAGATGGTCAAAAACCAAAATGAAAAAATCAACTTTTCTTCATTTACGAATCCCTTTCTCATTTTTTCTTCTACCTGTTTTCCTATTCGCCAGTGCGGTCGTTAATGAGGTCAACTGGATCAACTTTAGCCTTGTCTTCATCATTCTTCACCTTTTGATCTATCCTGCCAGCAATGGTTACAATTCTTACTTTGACAAAGACGAAAAAAGTATTGGCGGCCTGGAAAACCCACCACCAGTTTCAAAGGAACTGTATTGGATTTCGTTGGCTTTCGACCTCTTTGGGCTTGTGCTAGGGTTGCTAATATCTCTTGATTTCACAATCATGGTCTTCATCTATGGGCTGGTGTCAAAAGCTTACAGTCATCCTGTAGTACGACTAAAAAAACTTCCAATCATAGGTTGGCTCGCTGCAGGGGTTTTTCAAGGTTATTTCACTTATTTACTCTGTGTTATCGCGCTGAAGGACATTTCTATCTTTCAGGCATTGGATTGGGAAAATCAGTTTCCCGGAATTTTGAGTTCAGCATTGCTCCTTGGTTCGTATCCTATGACGCAAGTGTACCAGCACGAGGAAGATGGCAAACGAGGGGATTTGACCTTGAGCAGACTCCTTGGAATCAAGGGTACGTTCCAGTTCACCGCGTTGATGTTTTCCATCGCAATGGGTGGTTTTGGTTACTTTTTCTATGCATACAGTCTGAATACTGCAATCACATTTTTCATTTTTATGGCACCTGTACTTGCATATTTTCTTTTTTGGTACATGCGGGTACTAAAAGACCCAAACGAAGCGAATTTCAAATCGACCATGCGGTTGAACTTCATTTCGGCATTTTGCCTGAACATGTTCTTTCTAGCCTGGTGGCTTTTTTAGAACGGCTTGCCATGCGTCTTGCTCATGAGAAATTTTGCTACTGGTCGAAAAGTTCTTCCCAGACTTACCGCAAATTCCGATGACGAAGCAGATCCAAATAGGCCTTGAATTTTTCTACCAGCCCAATGTCGAGCAGAGAAGTTTGTGTTCCAGCCGGCAACGTATTCTGTCTCCATCTTACCGCGATCAATCTGATTTGCAAGAAATCTGCATCCAAGATCACTCAGAATTTTTGAAGAATGAATCGCCATCGCCATCCCGTTTCCACAAAGGGGAGCGATCATCCCCGCAGAATCCCCAGACATTAAAATGTGCTCAAAGACAGGTTCCTTCTTAGCAAAAGAGATCTCATTGATCACAATTGGTTTTTCAAACAGGAATTCTGACTCAGTAAAAATTCTCTTCAAAAATGGATTTTTATGCAAGATCGATTTCTCCATTGTTGCAATCTCTCCAAATTTCTTGAGGTTATCTCGACGAGAGAGATAGCAGAGATTGTAGGTGTCGTTTTCAATTTTGCTAGCTCCACAATAACCCCCTGAAAAGTTATGCAACTCAATCACATCAGGATCCAAAGCGTTTGTTTTGATGTGGTATTTGACTGCTATGTATGGGGATTTCTTCCTGGTAAATTTGCGATCCAAATCATTGTCCAGTCTGGTTTTTTTACCAAATGAACCGACAGTCAATCTAGATTCGTACGTGCCATTAGAGGTTTTGAGCACATGTGAATCATTGGTGTAGCAGATCGAGTTAACACGTTCTTTCTCATGGATTTCTACACCCAGCTCGTGCGCCTTCCGAGCCAGCCAATGATCTAAGGCATATCTACTAATTCCGAAACCACCAAGATCTAGATCCATTTCAAGAAGCTTTCCCGAGGTAGAAGTAAGTCGAAATTTGGAAATATTCGTTGGGCTTAATTCTTTTGGAAAAAGATCATGTTGCTTCAGAAATGGAATTACTTCGTTGGAGATATACTCACCACATACGCGGTGAAATGGATATGACTTTTCCTCAAAAAGAATTACTGAAAAATCTTTCTTCCTGAATAGGATAGCATTTACCAATCCAGCTAGTCCTCCACCAACGACGGCAACATCATACATTCTACGAAATTATTCATAAAAAAAGTCCGTCATTTCTGACGGACTCAATTTCTTTAGTCATAAGTGAACTATAAACCCAGTCCATAAAATTTCTTGTCTCCATTCGGGTACATACCTTCGATTAGTACTCCATCTGACCCAGGGTTTCGTAAGAACAATTGCAAATCCTCCAGGCCTCTTATTTCTTGTTCTTCGATTTTCGTGATAATGAAACCTTCTTTAAGATCAGCGTCTCTCCATTTTCCACTTGTCACATCAGACACCTGAACGCCCCCCTCAAGTCTCAGTCGCTCCAAAAGCTCATCTGGAACTTCTACGAAAGTCGCGCCTTCATTCTTAATCTCGCTTGCAATTTGGATGATGTCGGTATTACCAGCAGAGTTTCTCAGCGTAGCATTTGTCTCCAGGCGTTCTCCATCTCTTATGTACCTTACCAGCACTTGATCTCCTGGCCTGTTTACGGCAACCTGTTCCTGCAACTCTGCAACGTTTGTCACATCAACATTATCTATCGCGATTATTACGTCTCCTCTCTCGAGGCCAGCGATGCTAGCTGCGCTTTTTGATCCTACATCTGCGATGTACACACCCTTTACCACGTCCAGATTCTCTGCTTCTGCCAATTGAGCACTTACATCTCGAATTTGAATGCCAAGAAGCGCACGTTGCACTGTCCCGAACTCCACCAAGTCATCTACAACTTTCTGCACCAAAGAAGAAGGGACTGCAAAAGAATAACCAGCAAAAGCTCCTGAAGGCGAAGCTATTGCAGTATTGATTCCAATCAACTCACCTTTTAAATTGACTAATGCCCCACCACTGTTCCCCGGGTTCACCGCAGCGTCTGTTTGAATGAAAGATTCAATGCGATCCCGAGATTCCAGGATCTGAATGTTTCTGCTCTTGGCGCTGACGATTCCTGCGGTGACTGTAGATCGAAATTCAAATGGATTACCGATCGCCAAGACCCATTCACCAATTTGAATACCCTCCGAACTTCCGTAGTTCACTGGCACCAAATCGTCCTCATCAATTTGAATCACGGCAAGATCTGTGGATGCATCAACACCGATCACTTTGCCCTTGTAGCTTCTGTTGTCATTTAAGACCACCTCTATTTCTGAGGCATTATCTATCACGTGGTTGTTGGTCACGATATAGCCATCGGAAGATACCACCACCCCTGAGCCCGCACCTCTTGAGTAACTTTCCCCTCCATTGTTTCTATCTCCAAAGTACTCTCTAAAAAGATCGTTAAATGGACTTCTAGCGCCACTTGAACTGGAGTAGCGAGTTCGTATGTGTACTACAGATTGCGTAGCATTCTTTGCAGCAAAAACAAAGTTCAGTCCCTCTGGGACAATAAAGTCAGATGAATCGAAAACATAATTTGTCAATGCTAGCGGACTTCGATCGGCAGCCTGCTGAATGATCGTTTGCTTCGGCGCAAGGACAGAATATCCAACCAAGGATATGATCCCACCAAAAACAGAAGAAAATATCATTGCCATTACTAAACTTCTCTTATTCATAGTCACAGATTTTTACCTATTAATCGTAATGCAAAGTTCTTTGTTTTGGAATCCAAAGAGGAATTGCTACCATTTTAACGAAGCTTAACAAAAAAAGGTCAGCCCACTGAACGTGAACTGACCCACCTAACCTAACCCCAAAAAAAACTACTTAATCGAAATTTGTTTCTTAGTGCTCTTCTTAGCATCCTTCGGAAGCTTTACCACCAGGATACCATCTTGATACTCAGCATCAATCTTATCCCTGTTTATCGAATCGGGCAAATGAAAGGATCTGCGGAATGAGCCGAAATAACTCTCAACGCTGTGAAAATTCTTTTCACTCTTCTCATTTTCAAATTTTCGCTCACCACTAATTGTTAGCTCTTTTTCATTCAAATCAATGTTGATCTCATCCTTCTTAACTCCTGGGAGGTGTAGTTGAACTTCAAATTCTTTGTCTGTTTCAGCTATGTCAACCCTCGGAGTAAATGAAGGAGCTGACCCACCTTTGAAATCATCCGTGAAAAAATTGTCCACAAAGCTTTTAAAACTTGTTGGTCTGTAATCGTTTGTGTTGTACTTAATAAGTCCCATTTTTATAGTATTTAGATTTTCAAATTCTTTCCTCTCCTAGATCGAATTCCGTACCAACCACATAATTCAATCTAATCATGCCATAATGGCGTATTTTGCTAAGATTGACACAAATAAATATGCCATAATGGCGTATTATATCAAATGAGTGTCCAAGTTTTTGGTAAGAATTTTTTTAGGATTTTTGATTTGAGAATTGCGGAACACATGCTTAACTTTGCGTTCCTTTTTAAAGGAAAATTCTCCCTTAGCTCAGCTGGTTAGAGCATCTGACTGTTAATCAGAGGGTCCTTGGTTCGAGTCCAAGAGGGAGAGCATAAAGCCTGACAATTTATTGTCGGGCTTTTTTATTTGATAAAAATCAAGGGCTGGTCATTTGGAGGAACGTCACTCCGATCGAGCCACGCTTCCAATTAAGCACATTATGCTGCCGATGTGGAGTAGCAAAGACAGGTTTACTCCGATCTCAAGCTATCTACCGGATTTGCTTTCGACGCTTTTAACGCCTGCCATGATACAGTGAACAAAGTCAAGAATGCAATCAGAAGAGCGGCAATCAAAAAGCTAAGCCAGGAGATATCAATTCTGTAGGCAAAATTATCCAGCCAACTATTTCCCAGATACCAGGAAAGTGGGAACGCAAGAATCAGGGCTACAATTATCAGTTTGGCAAAGTCTGAAGTGATCATTCCAAATATTCCTACTACTGATGCTCCGAGCACTTTTCGGATACCTATTTCCTTGATCCGTTGCTGGGCCATAAAGGAAGCAAGTCCGAAAAGCCCAAGGCAAGCAATGGAAATGGCTAAGCCACAAAAAACATAAAGGATATTACTGAATCTCTTTTCAGAAGCGTAGTACTCTGCATATTTCTGATTCAGAAATTCATAGCTAAATGGTTTGCTACTTCCCCATTGTGGCCATACTTCTTCAATCGCTGCAGTAATCTCTGTCACATTTGCAGCATCCACTTTTGCCATCACCCTCCAATTTCGTGGTGACTGATGAATAACCAACGATTCAATTTCATTCTGTAACGATCTAAAATGGAAATCCTTAACGACCCCAATAACAGGACCCTTTTTCTGCATGGTTAGCTGTCCATTAACCTCCACATAGTAGGCTATGGTTTTTCCCAGCGGCTCCTTCCAATGATCACCATACTTTGCAATCGCTTCTGTCCATCCGGTTTCATTGAGAAGAAAAGCACTCTTATCGGATTCTATCTCTTCAGAGAAAGACCTTCCCATCACCATTTCCATTTCCAGCAGATCAATTGCATTTGGACCAACGTAGTAACCGGGCCACCCATCTCCACCCTCATTCTCCTCATCGCCTTCAAATTGATATCCCCAGAATGGCGCATTGTCACCAGGAACAGAATTTGTAGCTGCCACTTCCTTCACACCTGGAATACCCATTATCTGAGTTTTGATCAAATCCCATTTTGGGTTGAGTGTTGGTGTGAAACCGTAGTCTAAAACCATGGTTTGATCCGTTTTAAAGCCAAGATCACGATTCTGAACAAATTGCATTTGATCTAACACGATCAGTGCACCAACAATCAAGGAAACGGACACAGACAATTGCAGAACTACCAACGACTTTCGAATAATGCCACTTGACTTTCCGTTGTTTCTCGCATCTTTTAGGATGTCAGCAGCAGCAAAAGAGGAGAGATAAACTGCTGGGTAGCTTCCAGCTAAAATTCCTGTCAATACTGAGATCCCGACACCCATTGCAATTATGCCTCCGATATCTGTCAGTCCATGCCGCAAGTCAATACCTGAGATAGATTGTAAAAGTGGCAGTGAAAGCATCACGAACCCTCCAGCCAATATGAGTGCTAGAAATGAGATCAGAATCGATTCAACCATGAATTGGCCTATCAACTGTTTTGGGACTGCACCCATCACTTTACGTAGCCCAACTTCTTTGGCTCTTTGTGCAGATTTAGCTGTAGCTAAGTTCATGTAGTTGATGCAGGCAATGATCAAAACCAGAATTGCTACTGCAGAAAATATCTTTATATGGTTAATATTCCCTTGTTCAATAAAATCAGAACGAAGGTAGGAAGAGTGGTGCCGGACATCCTTCATTGGCATTAATCGAAAAGTTAGATCTGTAAACTCTCTTCCTGAATGAGCTAGATAAAATCGCTTGTAATCATTTTCAATTTCCACCGGATCTGCTCCGGGCTGAAGGACCAGATAGGTAACTATCCAGTCGACCACCCAGCTATCCAATAACCCTGGATCTCTATATCTGGTCATCAACTCA
This sequence comes from Cyclobacteriaceae bacterium, assembly GCA_039961455.1. Classification (GTDB taxonomy): domain Bacteria; phylum Bacteroidota; class Bacteroidia; order Cytophagales; family Cyclobacteriaceae; genus Ekhidna. Next base: position 16,213 of record JBDVJN010000049.1, read on the forward strand.
AAAGAAACGACATGATCAAACTGCAGATGAGAATTATGAGGGACATCTTCGATTACTCCTGAAATTTTTAGTGGTAGCGAAGGCTGTTTCATCAGGGTTTCTGTCTCAATCACCTCACCTAGCACGTCTGTTTTTCCAAAGTATCTTAGTGCCACTGATTCGGTTATTACCACCGACTCTGGCGATTTCAAAGCTTCTGATGGAGAACCTTGGATGAATTGGAAGGTAAATGTCTCGAAAAAATTGTTGTCTGCAATTAAGAAATCTTCATAAAAAACTTTGTCCTGATCGACCTTTACTTTTATATCGGTGCTAAATGGATTCAGCCTGGTAACACCGACAACACCCGGGTATTCCTCCACCATCTTCGGCCCAATTGGGGCACTAATAACACTGTACACATGCTGAACCCGATGGATTTGATCTCCCTTTTCGTGAAAGATGTCATAGCTTAGCTCAAGTCGGACAAATACAAGAATGACGAAGGCACAAGCCATTCCAACCGCCAATCCGAAAATATTGATAAATGCGTAGGCCTTGTCTTTGGCCAAATTTCTACGAGCAACTTTTACATAATTTCTAATCATCAGGTTGTTTGTTCTATGTGAATTATTTTGTCGGGTTAATAGCTTTAATGGAATAAGACTCAGCGCGTCGAAAATGAAATAGAGTGTTGCCCTAGTTTTACCTAGCTCCTTCACCCTTTCCTCGAATAGCTCCTCGAAATCACCCTCCACATCGTCTAGTCTGCTGGGTGGACAGCACAACCTAAGTAAGCCTTGGAGAAAACGATTTGACTGACCCATCACTTACCTGGAAATAATTGAAATACACCATCGGGTATATTGTCCCAGAGAATTTTTCTTGTGTCCATTACTTCTTTGAGCGACTTCTGACCTGAGGCCGTCACAGCAAAATAACGCTTGGGTTTTCCGCCACGCGTCTTTGTCGCTTCTCCAAGCCTGGAAGTGAGAAAGCCTTTGTCTTCCAATCTATAGAGGCCGGTATGAAGTGCTCCCATACTGACTTTTCGCTTGAGTCGTTCTTCGATCTCTTTTTTAATAGCAAGACCGTAAGCATTCTCACTTAAAATGCCCACAGTGAGCATTACCACCTCCTCAAACTCGCCAATGTTATTTCGTGTATTCATTATTTTCTAATTGCAGGTTTAATACGAACATAGTCGAAATTGGTTTCATTTTACCTGCAATTAGAAAATAACATTAGTCTTTATATGTTTAGTCGAACTGAAATCTGGTGACATAGGGCTGTCACTGCCTCTTTTATTTTTGATCAAAAAAAGAACCGAATGGCAGAACCTTTGAAAAACATGTACAATGAGAACTTCTTTGAAGGATTTATTTCAGCTATCAAGCGTGTGTATCCTGACTTTAACAAAGTCGCATTCCTAAATGATATATACGCAGAAGACTGGGAAGGCAAAGAGCTCAAAGATCGAATGTATCGCATCTCATCGGTGCTCTACAAACATTTGAATTCAGACTTTTCAAATGCTGTTAAGGTTATTAGACAGTTGGTTGAATTTCTTAAATCCGGCCAAGACCAGATGTCCTTCGAGTACATGTTTCTTCCTGATCTCATCGAGAAGAATGGTCTGGACGAGTATGAAACTTCTGTTAGTGCACTAGAGGACATCACTCAATTTACCAGCTGCGAGTTTGCAGTTCGTCCATTCATCATAAAGTATCCGCAACAAATGATGGAGCAAATGTATACATGGTCAACCCATCAAAACCAGAATGTTAGACGTCTGGCATCCGAGGGTTGTAGACCTAGGCTTCCATGGGCCATGGCGTTGCCGGCCTTGAAGGAGAATCCCAAACCGATTCTACCAATTTTGAAGAACTTGAAAAACGACCCATCTGAATTTGTGAGGAGAAGCGTAGCAAACAATTTGAACGATATTTCCAAAGACAATTCTTCTCTTGTAGTAGATATAGCCAAAACCTGGTTTGGAAAAACGAAAGAAACAGATGCGCTAGTCAAACATGCTTGTCGAACGCTGCTAAAACAAGGCAATCAGGAGATGATGGAATTGTTTGGTTCCGGTTCGTCCGATGAGTTTAAAATCAAAAAGTTTAAGGTAACTACCCCGAAAGTCAAAATCGGAGAATCTCTGGCATTTGCATTTCAGCTGATAAACTCACGTAAAACCTCCGCTAAAATCAGGCTTGAATATGGGTTGTACTTTCAAAAAGCGAATGGCGCTTTATCCAAAAAGGTGTTCAAAATAAGTGAGAAGGTCTATCCAGAAAACTCAACGACGGTCGTAAACCGAAAGCAGACCTTCAGAGTTATTACCACCCGGAAGTATCATCCGGGCTTGCACCAGGTATCAATAATTGTCAACGGAAAAGAACATGGGAAAATCAGCTTTGAATTGGTGGACTAGCAGATCCAATTCTGGATCATCCGTCTTTATCGTAGCCTGAGATCAGCGTCGTGCTTTCTACTGATTTCTCGAAGTATTGTTCTTTTACTTTCAGGTATTCAGGGTTTGAGAAAAATGCTTCTAAGGTTTCCTTGTCTGGGAAATTGATGGTGAACACACGGTTGATTGTGTCTATTGTTTGTGAGAGAAGTACCTCTGCTATTTTGAAGTCATAGCCAAAGTCTCCATCAAACCCTGACAATATTGGGTGCATGGCCTTTCGATATTCCTGATATTTTTCATCGTCAATTACATTCAGTCCAACTAACATTTCGAATCTCATAGTTTCATTTTTTCACTATCCCCTCGGCAATAGAAAGCTTAGGGAAACTTCATGCACTTTTTTACACTTACTTTTTCTTGGCTGAAAATATCGGAGCGGCGACCCGCCAAAAACGCCCTGCCTGCGCGGCTCGGAAATATTTTAAAGCCTTCATACACACCATCACCACCGCGCCAAATCTTCTCACCCGCCCTCCTAGATGGGTAAAAAGGATATTGCTTTAGGATAGTTTTCAGTGCGATAATATCCGGTTTTCTCTGACAGTTCGTGAGCTTAGAGATTTCTACTCTGTGCTAATCGAATCAACAGGATTGTTGTTGGCTGCTCGGAAGGTGATGAAGCTGATCACAACAAGAATTAAGGCCGCGAAACCAATGCCAGGTAAAATGAAGAGTCCAAAATTGAGACCAGTCGAGTAAGCATATCCGCTCATCCATTGTCTAATAAACAGGTAAGCGATCGGCCAGACAATCAAATTGGAAACACCAACGAGTACCATGAAATCTTTGGATAGCAAAACCATGATTTGATTTACAGAGGCTCCCAATACCTTGCGAATGCCTATCTCTTTTGTTCGCTCCGTTGCGATGTAGAGTGAAAGCCCGATCACACCTACAATGGAGATGATGATTGCAAGCAAAGAAAAACTCTTGAACAGCGTTGAGAATTCCTGCTCACTTTTGTAAAGTCTGTCAAACTCAGAGTCCATGAAGGAGTATCGGAAAACTTCTTCTGGTGCATATTCGCGCCATTTGTTCTCCAGATTCGTTACTGCCTGATTCACATCGATATTGTCTGAGAGCTTGATCGAAATGATCTGTGGTTGAACCGTGTTGAGGTTTTCCTCCGGAATACCAAGGAATACCATCGGTTTGATTGGTTCATGCAGAGAGGTGAAGTGGAAATCCTTAAGGACGCCGATGATCTTGTGGGGTGCTGGTTGACTCGTTATTAGGACTTGCTCTCCGGGAGCTTTGTCAGGATCCCAACCTACCATTCGAGCGCACGTTTCATTGATGATCACAGAAGCAGTATCGCTGGAGAGGTTGTTGTCGAAGTAGCGGCCTGAAACAAGCTGCATGTCGTACGTCTCATGAAAATCGTAATCCGTAACAAACAGATTGAAAAGAAATCGTTCTGTTGCAGGCACGCCGATGGCCTGGAATGTTCCTCCGGAGCTCTGCCTTCCTGGAACATGGAAGCTGGACGCAACCGAACTCACAAAGGGTTGGTTTGAAATGTCTTTGACAAAAGATTGATAGCGTGTTCGTAGATTATTGGAGACCTCCACCAGCATCACCTGATCTTTAGCAAAACCAAGTTTTTGATTCATCATGAAGTTCATCTGGAGCACAATAAAGAGTGTCGCAAGCACCATGAAGATGGAAGCGGCAAACTGAACCACAACGAGGATATTTCTCAGGCCCCACCTTTTGTGCGAAAGCTTCACTCCTCCCTTGAAGATTTTGACAGCTTCGAACGATGACATGAAAAAGGCAGGATACAGACCAGATAATGACCCGACTCCGAGCACAACGGCAATCAGGAAAATAACAGCACTGACAGGATTGAAATCTGTTAGTTCAATGTTTTTGCCAGCGATCTGATTGAATGTTGGCAATAGGAGAATTGCCGCCACCACAGATAGAACCACAGCCAAGAAGGTAATCAGGATCGATTCGGTAATGAATTGTCCGATCAACTGCTTCTTGCTGGAACCCATCACTTTTCTCACTCCGATCTCCTTGCTTCGCTTGACTGAATTAGCCGTGGACAAATTGGTGAAGTTGAAACAGGCAATTCCGAGAATGAGAATTGCGATGATGGAAAACAGTACCACGTATCTGGTATCTCCGTTTGGTTCAAACTCGTTTTCCAGTCGGCTATTCAAATGAATGGAGTTGATGGGCTGGAGGAAGAAATTGTGAACATTGCCTGCTGCAACATATTCCTGATAGGTTTTACCTAAGATGGATTCGATCTGTGGTCCCATTCTGCTTTCGAGCAAGTCGGGAATTTTCGCTGTCAAGACTTCGCTGTCTTCTGCGTTTCTCAGTTTGACGTAGTTGTGCAAAGAATACGCGCCCCAGAAGGTGCTTTGCGAAATCGGAAGGGAGCGAATGGAAATGAGTAGGTCGAATTTGAAGTGGCTTCTCTTCGGAACGTCCTCACAAATTCCTGTCACCACAAATTTTGTTGTATCTCCTATTTCGATGGTTTGATTGAGGCCACTTTCAGCGCCAAAGTATTTCGCATTGGTTGAGGCCGTAATGACCACACTGTTCGGGGCTTTTAACGACTCATCGGCATTTCCTTCCAGCATCTTTACTCCGAACAAATCAAAGAAGGTGGAATCGGCGCTTGCAAATCGATCTTCGTAGTACACCTTATCGCCAAGTTTGACTCTGGTCTGCCCAGTTGGCTTGAATATTCTAGTGTAGTTCTCTACTTCCGGGAATTCGGCTTTTAGCGTTGGTCCCAGTGGTGGAGGTGTGGTGGAATAGGAATTTTCACGATCGGGGAAATGTCTGTTTAAGGCTACTCGGTAGACGCGATCTCCATCTGGATGGTAGGAATCGAACCCTACTTCATCAGTAACATACGCGAAGATTAAGATGGCACAGCAGATGCCAAGGCTAAACCCAACCACATTAATAACAAGGAAAACTTTGTTTTTAATTAGGCCTCGGATGGCAGATAGAAAGTAGCTTTTAAGCATGATCGTGAGGTTTTGTGATACTCACAATAGTAAAAGGTTCATCTCCTGACCTTGTATGATTTTATTTGAGCGGTTGGTAGATGGGTGCTTTTTATATGAACGGTATGAAATAACTCAAATCTCACATCACAGTCAGATTGATGAAACGAAGGAGGATACTAATTCTACGATCCCTATGTTCTCATCATTGGATACCACTTGGGCTATCTTTAAAAAGAATCTAATTCCTAAAGCAAGAAATTGATGAAAGAAGTCGAGGAGCAAAAGTCCTGGGAAATACTAGAGGCCCTTATAAAGAAAGCGGACAGAAGGCAGGTAAAGAAATATTTTGACAATTTAACAAGTGACGAAATTGTGCTACTGGTGAGCCACCTTAGCAAGCAAGATCAGGTTAAGCTAGTTTCTTTTTTGTCTAGTGCTAACGCTGCTCATCTAATTTCTGAGATCCCCGAATTTCAGGCCAAAGATATTTTGGGGCGGATGGAGACTTCAGGTGCCGCAGCGGTCATCGATCAATTAAAAAGCAACGAGCAAGTTGACCTAATTAGTGAATTTGAAGAAGAGGATGCAACGGCTATCATGGCAGAAATGCAACCGGAAGAGGTTGAGAAGGTAAAAAAACTCATACAATACGATTCTGAAACAGCTGGAGGTCTTATGGTCACAGAATTTCTGGCTTTTGATGAAAGAATGACAGTAAGAGACGTAGTCAGACACCTCCGTGAAAAGTCCGAAGAGTACAAGCATTATAATGTCCAATACATTTATGTAACGGCCCTGAACAAATTTGTAGGTGTAATACAAATACGGGATTTGCTTCTGAACAAGCCCAACGAACTGCTATCAACTATTGCCATTAAGAATGCACAAACAGTCAATGTGGGAGATTCACTTGAACAATTGATTCACTTCTTTGATACATATGATTTTTACGGAGTCCCGGTTCTTGGTAAAGACAAGAAACTGGAGGGCATTGTCATGCGAAAAGATATTCGAAAAGAGGAAACAGAACTGGCGAATAAAGAACTTCTGGAAACGCAGGGTATTGTTGGTGGCGAGGAACTTCGAACCATGCCAATCCTGCTCAGGTCAAAGCGCAGGTTATCCTGGCTCAGCGTGAATATCTTACTAAATATTGGAGCGGCAAGCATCATAGCTCTTTATCAGGATACGCTAAGTGCAGTGATTGCCTTAGCAGTCTTCCTTCCAATTATTTCAGATATGAGTGGCTGCTCTGGCAATCAAGCTGTGGCCGTAAGTTTAAGAGAGTTGGCACTAGGTGTGGTAAAACCCTTTGAATTACGCAGAGTATGGTTTCAGGAAATTTCAGTGGGAATAATTAACGGGTTGGCTTTAGGTGGTTTACTCGGGCTCGTTGCATGGTTATGGCAGGGAAATTTTTATCTTGGATTGGTGGTCGGAGCTGCTTTGGGCCTTAATACAATTCTTGCCGTTTCGATTGGTGGCACCGTGCCTTTATTGCTTAAGAAAATGAAATTAGATCCCGCATTAGCCTCGGGACCGATACTTACAACTGTGACCGACATGTTTGGTTTTTTTCTGACACTAAGTTTTGCAAGTTCTGCTATGTCTCATTTGGGCGTAATATGAGCAAAACTCATCCTCCTGATTCTTGAAGAGTCAGAAGCCTGAAGCACCAGCCAGGCAATCCAGACCGGATAGGAGCGGCATCCTTTTTTCTGTTTGTAGGGAACTTTGTGATGGCACAGAAAAAAGATACAGCGGATAGCCTGCCTTTGTCGGCAGACAGGCCGGACGAATAGTTCCAATGAAATGCGGTTTGTCTCTCCT